>CAVREN010000031.1:0-82691 GCA_963720115.1 uncultured Alphaproteobacteria bacterium | reverse complement strand
TTCGGCCCTCGCCACCCCCCGCCCAACCAAAATAGCAGGAATTAGCACGCAATAAGTCTTGTTGAAGTCGATCACCCTACGCGCTGGAAAAAGGGCCAGAGCGGTAATCCGTCAGGTCTGCCCGGCAAACCGGTTGGGGCTCGGACAGCCTTTAGCCAGGGCTTCCTCCGCGACCTCGCCCAGGTCTGGCAGGAGCATGGTCGCGATACGATGCTGCACACGGCCAAGACCCAGCCGGTCACCCTCTTCGCTGTTTGCGCTCGCCTGATTGGACCGGAGGTCAAGATCACGCTCGAACAGAGCTTGCCCGGCAATTTGTCCGTTGAGGACTGGCAGGCCATGAAAGAGGTATTGAGCGCGGTTCGTGAGGGATTGCCTTCAGCAGACCAAATGCCGCCTGGTCAGGTGTTCGAACGCGTGCTGTCAGCCCTCAGGCAGGCTGATTCCAAGACAATATACAGTGCAGAGAACGCGCATTCTTGGATCAGTTTGGCAAATTGAAAACACCAATAGCCACCGGCACAACCTCAATTCGCGCGCTATGCCAGACTGGATACACTGGTGCCGGAAACGCCCACGGAATCGGCGTTTTTGGCGAGTGATCGTGCACACCTGACCGCAGGAATCCCTCCCACGGAGGGAAGCGGGCGAGAGCCTGACGGCGATAGCCCGCAGCTACGCAGTCAGCCACTCAACGATCTCGCGGCTGCGTGCGGAGTTGGCGAAGAGCAGAACCGATGGCTCGATGCTCAGGTCACGCGGCTGCGCGAGCAGCGGATAAGGCCATGTCCCAAGGTTCCCCTTCGTGCTAATATTGCAATCGACGGGGAGCACAGCAGCCCCGCCATCGCACTGGCCCTGGCGCTTTCGCATTGACGCTGGGGCCTTTCTTTTGATCGACTTGGGCCTCGTTGATCCAGATCAAACGCATTTACAGTATTAAAGCGCAGAGTATTACATCATCGACAAGGGTCGATGGCTGATTGCACTCCCGCCTGTTCGGCAATGGGGGTCGCCATGCCTCAAATTCTAGAATTCCCGCGCGGTGCGATCGTTTTTGATCCGGAGGCCATCAAAATCGTTGCGCAGGCACTCGATGATGCTTGGGACGAGATTGAGAAGTCGGGTAGTGAGTTCGCCAGACCGGCTTACGCCAATGCCACGCGCGAAGAAATTGCCAAGCATATGCTCGAAGTGGCCGGGCGCGGGGAAAGAGACCGACACATACTCGCCGAAGACGCGGTGAGATTTCTTGCTGAGAATTACAAGTACTAGGGCGGGTCTGTGCGAGGGCCTTGCTTGGCCTCAGCCCTTGGTACGCGGCTTCGGTTTGCACGGTCGGAGCGGCCCCGGCCAATCCCTGGCGCTGCGCGTACGTCGCGGGAGCGTTTCCCATTCCCAGCACTTCGTGCGAATCGCGCGCCGTGTTGGCTTTGCAGGTCGCTGACTGATCCAAACACCCTAGGGCGGTTAAGTCCGGACGCCGCAGCCGCACCTTCTTAGGGAACGGCGGCTTTTGGATTTGGCGGGAACGCCGCATCCGTGATTGCCCCGCGCACAAGATCGAGCGCCTCCTTGAGCGCGCGGTCGTCCTTTTCATCCGGCGGCACGTAGGACTGCGAGCCGGATTCTTCGGCGCCTTCGGCTTTGAGGTGACCGCGCAGCGAGGCTTCACCCTCGACATCGGTACGCGCCTTCAGATCGGCGGTCACTTCTTGGAGCACCTTTATGTCGGGCTCGATGCCTTTGGCTTGGATCGAACGGCCGGATGGCGTGAAGTACCGGGCGGTGGTCAACCGCAATGCGCCCTTGTCCGCACCCAACGGGATGATGGTCTGCACCGAGCCTTTGCCGAACGAACGCGTGCCGACGAGCGTCGCGCGTTTATGGTCCTGCAGTGCACCGGCGACGATTTCCGAGGCCGAAGCCGAGCCGCCATTGATCAACACTATCAGCGGCTTGCCCTTAGTCAGATCGCCCGCGTGGGCGTTGAAACGCTGGGTTTCCTCGGCGTTACGGCCGCGGGTGGAAACGATCTCGCCCTTATCCAGGAACGCGTCCGAGACCGAAATCGCTTGATCAAGCAGGCCGCCCGGATTGTTGCGCAGATCGATCACAAAGCCTTTGATCTTGTCGGAGCCGAGCTGGCTGGTCAGATCGCTGATCGCCTTTTTCAGGCCTTCGGTGGTCTGCTCGTTGAATTGGGTGACGCGGATATAGCCGACATCGTCGCCTTCGTTGTGGAAGCGCACCGACTTCACCCGGATCACGTCGCGCACGATCGTCACATCGATCGGCTTGTCCTGACCCTTGCGCATGATGGTGAGCTTGATCTTGGTGTTCGCTGGGCCGCGCATCTTCTCGACCGCCTGATTGAGGGTCAGGCCGTGCACCTGCTCGTCGTCGAGTTTGATGATGATGTCGTTGGCCATCACGCCGGCCTTGGCGGCAGGCGTCTCGTCGATCGGAGCGACCACCTTGACCAGGCCGTCCTCCATTGTGACCTCGATGCCGAGCCCGCCGAATTCGCCGCGGGTCTGCACCTGTAGGTCACGCAGACTACCCGGATCCATGTAGCTCGAATGCGGATCGAGGCCGGCGAGCATGCCGTTGATCGCCGACGCGACGAGCTTGCTGTCATCGGGTTTCTCGACATAATCGGCGCGCACCCGCTCGTACACGTCGCCAAACAGGTTGAGCTGCTGGTAGGCAGCTGATGAGGCGGCCGTTGCGATCGATCCGCCCAAAAGCGTGCGAGGATGCGTCGCAACGAGTGTCAGCCCAACACCCGCGATCGCTCCCACGAAAATGAGGGAAGTTCTGCGCATGATCAGCAAGCCTTTGTCATATTCACTTCTTTTGCACCGGCGGCGCTCCTATGGCCGCCCTTAGTTTGTCAGGACTATGGCTCTTGCCGCGCACCACCAGTCAAGTTCGCTTTACGGATAAGCGCCGTTTAGATGAACACCCAATTCCGAGCCTGAACGGGCATTGTGGGCTCTTCTCCGGATTTTCGATAGCTAAATTCCTGCGACAATCCTTGGAAGTCCGATGGCCGCCAACCGCGCACCGCTAACCAGAGAGGGCTTGCTAGACTTTATGAACCGTGCTGTCCCCTCGCTCGCTAATTAACAGAAGGAAACAGAAGAAATGGCTCTTGAGCCGACCAAACATGTGAACGGCCGCATGTGGCCGCCTGGTGTCTCGGGCAACCCCAATGGAAGACCAGTCGGATCGAGGTCTGCGTTTAGCGCAGGGTTCACTCGTGACTTGGCCGAGGTCTGGGCCGAGAAGGGCAAGGCCTCAATGCTCTACACAGCCGAGAAGCAACCGGCGGTGTTCTTCGCTACCTGCGCGCGGCTATTACCGAATGACGTTCGGGTGACGGTCGAACAAAGCTTGCCGGGCAATCTCTCGCCCGCTGACTGGAACTTGATGCTCGATATAGTAGACGCCGTGAAACAGGCGATCCCCGATGCCAGCTCCAGGCCCCCAGGCGAAGTGCTCGAATACGTGCGCGCTCAGCTGATATCTGATGGCCAGTCAGATGCACGCTAAAGCAATATCAATAACTAAGCTTGAAAGTGCTGCTTTGGGCTAACAATAGGCTATCACACTCTGGTTTTAACCAAGTCACCGACCGCGACCATTTCGACAAGTTCCTAACCGCCATTGACGCCTTGCCGACGGGCGAGGGTTAGCTGGACGGTTCTATCAACGAGTTATTTTTCAGCGGGACGGATGTCCGCGGAAACCAGCTATTGATTTAGCCTGATCGCAATTGGGTAATAAGTCGAATGGGTCGCCTTGCGTAACACAACATGCGGTCGGGGCACGATTCAGATTTTGCACTGCGCGATCATTTGGCTCTGCGCGTCAGTTTGATGATTCATCATTGTTTTTCGGTTAGAGTGGCGAGCCGTGCGTGTCGGCCGTCCTTGGTTGCCTGATCTGCTCGGCACGTTCACGGCGTATCGCATCGGCGATGGTTTTTTCCTTCGTCGGCTTCGCGATGTCCCGAAGGAAGCTCGAATCCATCCGGTTTTGATTGAGGGATCGCGGCCAATTCCGGATTCAACGCTGGCATTCTGAAAAAAGATCGCGCGTTCCAGTCCCGGCGAGGCTGAGGCGGAAGCGAACATACAGTTGGCGTATCTGGAAGCCATCGGCGGCCGCAACGCCACCGACCAAATGCGGAAGGGCAAGAGCTTTAGTGAAGTCGCGTTCGGGTCCTGTGGGTTTCCTTCCGATTTCGCTGACGCCCTCGGCGACGCCTGATGTCCGCCTGACGGTGATGGAGTATGATCTTCGCAAGGTCCTCGGCCGCCGCCGATCTGTTGCAGGGGATGTAAAAAGCATGTCAACCGGAGGAATGAGGGGGATAGGACATGGACTGGAAGGAACACGGGGTCAAGATCGTACATGCGGGAGAACTGGACATGAACACGCCGCAGACGTCCGGGATGACGCGGGCGGCCGCGATTACGCATGCGCGAACGGGCGCAGAGAAACTATGGGCGGGCACGATGGTCGTGCAGCCGGATGCGAAGACGGGACCGCATCGTCGTGGTGAATTAGAGACGGTCCTATACGTGGTGATGGGCCGGGTGCGAATGCGATGGGGCGATCATCTGGAACTGAGCGAAGAAGCCAGGGCTGGAGATTTTATTTATGTGCCGCCTTACGTACCGCATCAGGAGATCAACGGAAGTCCAAACGAGATTTGCGAGGCGGTCGTGGTGAGAAGCGGGCAAGAGCCGGTAGTCATTAATCTTGACGTGGAAACACCGGAACCTGCGAGCGCGGGGCATCCAGGGATGCCTTTCCATCCCGGCGGCTGAAACCGGGGATGTAGCGGTGAGACTGATAACCTACCGCGGCCGTACTCAAAACCTCAGAGCTTGGGCAAAAGAGATCGGTATCAGCCAGCGCGGGCTCTGGAGCCGTCTTGCCAAGGGATGGCCGCTCGAACAGGCGCTCTCCGCCGGCAAGGGAGAGTTATTCAAAGGGAAGCCGGCACTTGCCCCGCTGGCTCGGAAAGCCGGTGTCTCAGCTCGACTGGCGCTCTACCGGAGGGCGGCCGGCCATCCAATGGAAAAGGTTTTGCAGCCAGGTGCTTTACCGCATCCCAACTACGCCTTCTAACATTTGACGGCCAGACAAAGAGCATGACCGAATGGGCCGATGAACTCGGCATCTCCCAGACGGGTCTGCCAGCGCCTTTCCCGTGGCTGGTCGGTCGAACGAGCGCTGTCCTGGCGGAGGAAGCCGAAGGAGTAAGGTCCAATCAGCGTTAATTGGTGACCCGGTGGTTGTTACCGCACTTGCCGCTTGGCAAGTAGCAGTAGTGATGATGGTGGTGCCGGGGATAGTACACATGCCGGGGATACACATAATGCCCGCGAGGCTCATCTCCCCACACCGGCGGAGGAGTTGGCGGCGGGTTTACCGAGCTGGTCGGGAATGTCTTTGTCCCGGTCTCTGCCGCCACCGCTTCGCCGGTGCCGGCCACGATTGCGCCGGTCGCTATACCGAACATCACGGCCGTAGCTGCTGCAATCACATGCTTGCGCATTTTCCAACCTCCTGATGTTTCGTTCGATAGGACGAGCTGAGCATAAGCAATAACCGCCCATCACAACCAGGGCGGAACCGAGCCAGAGCGGACTGCCGAACGGGATGTAGCTCGACTGGTTAGAGCGCCGGACTCTTGCTATGCGATAAACTCATCAAGCGGGTCAGGCAAGCGATCACATCATGACACCACTTTGGTTTTGGGACTTCGGGCCCCACCCCTTCGTCTAACCAATTTCAGGCATAAACACGTATGAACTCCAATCTCGCTAAAGTCGGCAAACCTACCCGATGGCCGCCGGGCAAAAGCGGCAATCCGGCTGGAAAACCGCCAGGCCCCGGATGCCTATCGTCAAACAATTTGGTTTTGAAAAATTCGCCAAGCACGTTGCAGAAAGTGGCGCTAATATTTCTGAATCTGAATTCGTCGCGCTCGGTAACGAGCACTATGGCAAAGCGGAATTCAGCCGTCTGATTGCCAGCGATCCCGTCATCGACCGAGCTTGCAGGCGGTTGAATGATGCTGCGATTGCAAAAATTGGACGCACGCTGGTTCCCCAACACGTCGGGTACAGCAGCACAGGCGGGCTATGGTCGCGGCGCGCTTGCGTCGCTTGAGCCCGTGACGCGCATCACCAGCACTGCTGATGGCTTGACCGATGATTTTCAGGAACTCGTGCGTAGAGAAATGGCAAGCGCCCCATGGCTGACCCCGGCGCAAGCTTATGCTCGTGTCGATTATGCTAGACGTGCCGTTGAAGAAGCAAACAAAAAGCGCATGCGCGCGAGTGCGTGATTTTCGACGGTACGGTTTGTTGGCCGCACCGGTCAGGAGTTGGCTGTGGCAAAAGCCCTGCAGTGCCCGTGGTGGGCCTCCAACCACGCGACGGGCAGGCTGCTGGTCGCGGCCGTGATCAGCGTTTTGCAACCACAGTTGCTAGTTGCCGTTTCGGGCGCTTTTTGAGTTTTAGAGGAGGTCCGCCGCGCGCTCGAGTGCGCACTCGAAGTGTGGCCGCAGGCGTAAAAAGAGGCGGAAATCTCAGAGAGCGAAACCGCATTGCGTAACGCGTGTCTCAATCCGCTCTGGTGGTGGAGCAAATTCCGGGGGGGACTATCTTTTTTCACTGCGACCTCCCTGGTCGCGGCGCGCGCTCGCCGCAACTTTGCTACATGCAATATTTGACGATTCCAGCTGAAAATTCGGGCGAAAACCCGCAAATTGTGGGATTTGCACCGGCCGCCATCCGGGCGCAAAATGTCCCTGTTTCGAAGGGATTCCTGGTAAATTTCCCCCGGAAATATCCCCTTGAACCGTTGAAATTCTTAAGCGCATCAAACCACGGGAGCTGATCACGAAGCAGTTTGCTGGAATAGCTTTCGCTGCATTGCTGATCGCGCCGGTCGCGCACGCCGCCGACGAAAAGGCCAACGTCGATAAGCTGGCCCAATGTTGGATGGCTGATTTCAACAACAAAGACGCCGACGCATTGGCCAAGCGCTACGCCGAAGACGCGGCCGTATCGTTTGCGCCGTGGGGTGCCAACGGTCGCGCCGGGATCAAAGCTGGCTTCGAAAAAGACTTCGCCAACGGCGTCAAGTTCGATTCCGTCACAACTGAAGATGCAACGCGCGATGGCGACATCGTCTATTCGCGCGGCGCGTACAAAGTGCAGTCACCGATGGGGCCGCTGGAAGGGCATTGGATGGCTGTCAGCAAGTGTCCAGCGCCAACCGCTGCCAATTGCCCGCTCGTCTATCACTTCGGCAACGTGCCACTGCCGCCGCCGAAGTAACGGTTGTGAGCAATCTCGTCGTCGATTGGAGTGACTCGGGCCGGGAGCCGCGCAGTCCGCCTAACCCGGCCTGCCGTTGCTCGCCAACAACAAGCCAAGTCCTGGGAGCTGGGCGCCGCGACGAGCATAGCTCGGCTCTGGCGCGACCAGGGCAAGCCGCAGCAAGCGCGCGAACTGCTGGCTCCGGTGTACGGCTGGTTCACCGAAGGGTTCGACACGCGCGACCTGAAGGAAGCGAAAGCACTGCTTGGCGAGCTAACGTAGTGGCCTTCAACGGCCTGCCGACTTCCGGAATTGGCCCCTTTCGACGCTCGTCGCGACGCGACATTTTGGTAGCTATCGGAGCAATAGCGGACGTGCCGCCGACATCGAACCGACGCTGATGACCCCTTTCGGACATCACGCGAGTTTGGGGACTGAGATCTGGGGCAATGCACGGCGACTGGCTATAAGCCTGTAGCGAGAGGCCGTTTCAAATTTGAGGTCCCATTAAGCGGTAAGAATGCTCGGCGCAGAAAACGTGGTTATGCAGATGCGCAATCCATTGCTGCCCCGCAGCGGTCGCATTGAGGTAAGTCATTGCCGCACCAATATACTTGAATACACTATTCCAGAAAAAGGCTGGGTACTTGTCGGTCAAGTCAGCAGGTGACCTATATCCGAGCTGCCGATTCAGTCCGATTTCCTCGAACTCGTAATACAATGCGTTTGCCTTTCTAGCATAAAGAGGATCGCCCAGCTGCCCGATCAAATCGGCCGCCTGAACCAGACTCGGCTCCAATTGCACGGAAGTCTCAGCACGATCCGATGGCGGCGGAAATCGAGTAGCTTCGATTGCTCTTGCCACTCGCTCGGCATCGAGGGTTGGCGATTTTCCGAACCGCTCGTAGACAAACATTTTGGAGCGTTCCACATGATACGGTGCCAATGCCGCATCCGAAGCGCCGCGCGGCAAGGTTACAGTTCTTCCGACTTCGTCGATAACAAAATGAGTCTTCGTATCACCTTTAAGAACGCCTCGAACATACCCGATGTCGTGTAGCAAGCAGGCGACGATGAGGTGATCGTAATCTGTTGCCTCAATACGCTCGGTCAACGTTCTACCCCGCAGGATGTCACGACCAACCATAGTAACGAGCATCGTGTGTTCGAGGTTATGATAGAGCGCATCGCTTCGCCCAAGGCATTCAATCCGTACTCTGAGCGAGAGAACTAAGTCGTTCGACGCGGTCCTGATGCGCTGAGCCAAATATCTGCCGAAAGTCTTTGGCTAAGAACTTGCCAAGGCCTTTCGCCGCTATGGCGGTAATCGTCTTCATCTGATTGCCTTCGGGTTAGACCAATGGGTCTACCCGCAAAATAGAACTCTACCACTAGTCCTTAGATGCGATCTACGGGCTCTAATCACAGTGTTTCAAGCCACCTGCACTTTCTATTTCTTCAATGACGCGATGTAAGCAGCGATGTCATCAGCTGCCGTACGGCTCAACGGTAGTTCAGGCATTTTCGGGTGCGGATCGAGTAGGAAGCGCGCGAGCCGATCCGGATTGAAGTTTGGAGACCGCGCGATAACGGCAAAAGGCGGTACGTCGGCGCTCGCGCGCTGCTGCTCGGCCGAAACCAGATGGCATGAGGCACACCATCTCTTAGCCAAATCAAGGCCATGATCGGCGTCAGCCTTGTACCCGGGTTCGTTTTCGGCAGCATGCCCGACTGGAGCTATAAGAAGGAAAATCCCTGATGCCAGTGCAACAAGCTTAAAGTTGAGCACGGATACCTTTAGTAGCGAGCGGCGTATTATCACAGCTTCTCCCTCCTGCACGAATTTTATCTTTCAGGCGCGCTAAGATCGGCCTACTTAATTACTTTACGTCGCAACTTAACGGGCGCCTTTTGATTTGGCGCAATGCGTCCTAAAAGCCTCATATTGTTCTATTCCCCGTAGGTTCGCAGACGTCTCGGGGAGGTAACGATGACATACGTTGTCGAGGTTTTAAGAACATCGAAACATCGAAAAATTGCTTCGCGTACTCGAGCAAGAACTTAGCGTGTTTGATCGCGGCGACCGCCCAAATTACGAGGTTGTTCTTGGGGTCATTGACTATTTCAAAGACTACCCGGATTCGTGCCACCATCCAAAGGAGGACATCATCTTCGAGAAGCTCAAGTCACGTGATCCGGTTGCAGCAGCGAACATAGGAGATCTCCGCGCCGAGCATGAAGGAGAAGCCAAGCGGCTTCAACGAGTCGCTCAGACAGTCGAACGAGTGCTAGGCGACCAGGATCTTCTTCGTCAGACCGTGGACGAAATCATTCGCGATTTTATCGACCATGAGCGGCAGCACATGGAAAGGGAGGAGCGCGTTTTCTTTCCCGCCGCGCTTAATGCACTGCGGCCGAAGGACTGGGCAGATATCGCTCTGAAATTGGCCGATCGCCGGGACCCGCTCTACGAGCCGGGTCTTGAACAGAAATTCAATATGTTACGGCGAAAAATCTTGGAGATAGAAGCCGAAACGGATGCAGAGCGGCTCGATTAACAACTGCAGATCGGGATCACATGTTAGGCGTTGTGCGCAGCGCTCCCGCTGCTAGTTGCGCGTTCTTCTGTCGCCGTTACGATCACACGTTTTTTTATTTCACACAAGGGCGAGAACCTTCGCGTTGACCTTGTATAGGCCGAGTCGTCGGCGCCATGGTCGATTCTATCGGCCAACGCTCAAATAGGCGATTTAAATCAATTGACATAGATCAAAGAGTCATTCGCAGAACAGCCGATTTTATTTTGTCTGAGAATAGGATCTGCGCTGCCCGGGGTCGGCTAGCAGGCTTAGCGGCCAGCGGTGATGCGATGGCCTTGTTTCTTTACCACTGTCCAAATACCAGCCTTCAAGTTCAAGGCTTCGTCGAAGACGATGACGCCGACAATAAAGGGAGGCGGGAGATCTATTGTGGAGAAGATTGCCCTGCATGTGGCAAACTTCATTTCGTCAATCCAACGAGCGGGAAGGTCCTTGGCGTACGCCCGACGGGTACCGCTGGGAAGGCAGTGAATTCAGGGAGGATGTCATGATCGACCAGAGCCATGAACATCGCACCGTTTTCGATGCGGTCGCCAATTGGGTGAAAAAATACCGGGAGGCGATCGGTTTACGAAATGAATTGGCGAACTGCACGCCTGAACAGGTCGCGGCTATCGCCCGTGACATGGGACTAAGCCCTGGGGAACTGTTATCGATTACCGCCAAAGGACCGGGCGCTGCCGATGAACTGCCAAAGCTTCTACGTGCGCTTGGCGTGGATCCGCAAAAGCTTGCGTCCGAAGATCCTAGTACGATGCGCGACTTGCAACGCATCTGTGTGACCTGTGGCCACAAAGGTCAGTGCCAGCACGATCTGGCTAGGGGCACAGCCGCGAGCCACTACCGCGACTATTGTCCGAATGCGATTTCGCTCGATGCGCTATTCCACGAAAATCGAGATGAAAATCGACGCATCTAAATTCATCGCAATTAGCGCAACTTACTTCTTATTGTTACCCTGAGCATGGAACTGCTTCAGGTATGCCCACAGGTCCTGAACTTGTTGTTCGTTCTTGATGCCGGCAAATATCATTTTGGCGCCCGGGATTTTTTGCCTTCGGATCCTTGATGTGTTCCTCGAAAGTCTCTTCGTTCCACACGATCCCAGATTTCTTATTGGCGTCGGAATTACTGTGAGTGGGCACACTGCCAGAATGGCGGCCATCCCGACGACGAGACGATGAGCGCGGCTACAGTAACGAAACGAGCGTTTTCACCATGCCTCCCCCCTTCGGCCGTGGATGTGGCTAGTCCGCGGACAGTTGTTCGTGCCAGACTTTTGACAGGTAATTTTATTTGAGAAAGCTCAGATATGAAGCCAGTTCTTCGATCTGGTTGCGGGACAGCTGAGTAGCAATGTGCGGCATAGGGTGTCCCAGTGCCCCGTGATACCCCTCAGCCCATTGTTCCAGGCGACGTCTCAGATAATTGTAATCGAGCCCCCCAAGCCGAGGAATTGCACCAACGCCTTCTTCGTTTGGCCCGTGGCAAGCGACACAGGCTGCAATATTCTCGTCGGGCATGCCGCGTTGATAGATGGCTTCGCCCCGCGCCGTCAGCTCGCGGATTCCATCGTCTGCCGCCCGGGGCGGCAAATTCGAGAAGTAGACCGACAAAGCACGCGCCGCGGGTGGACTGAGACACTGCGGCGCGCGTGCAGGCGCTGGCCGAGCCAGGGGGTATCTTGGTCACGGCGAGGGTCCAGCGTTAACTCTGCCCCGCAGCTGCCGACAGCTGCAGAACATCCGTCTCGGCTCAGCTGCGGCTAACCCCTTGAGCAGGAGTCGCAATCAGCGGGCGGATGAGGACGGATGACTCAGTTCGCCTTCTGCGTCCAGACAGCCCCAAATCTGACTGATACGGGAACTAAGGCGACACAGCCTCAGAACAGGCTATGAACAGGTCGCTTTCCCGCTGGGCGAGCTGTGGCGCACCTATGCCCGGCGGCTTCAGCACTACCTGGGCCACGCCTCGATCACTAACACGGTGCGTTACACGGCAATGTCGCCGGAGCCGTTCAAGGATATCTGGTGAGAAATTCTCGCGAAAACGCTTTCACTTCGATTTTGCGACCAAAAAAACCGACCCCTGGCGTGTCGACACCGGGACCATCCAGGCCTATCTCGGCATACGGTGCGTTATCCCGAGACAAAAACTCTCTCGATCTCTTTCGAGGAATTTTGAACCAAAAAGTCGACCCCCGCCTGGCAGCACACGTTCCGCCAGCCCCGAACCGGCAAAGCCTCGCGTTGACTCAGAATTGGCCGTGGATTCGTTTTGGCTCTTCCCTGTCGTCAACCTGCCAGCCATACCGGGCGAACTCACCGGCACGCCTGAGTCATGGCAAGGCATTCCATTCGGCGCGTAAGGTTGGCGCAGATGCGAGTTTGACGGACCGCGACCCTCCCGCCCAAATTGGCTCATGCTTCGCGCCATTCGGCTTCGACGCGTTGGGGCCATCCTGATCGGGATGACGGCGGTCGCCGTGACCGCCCATCACGATCCACGACCGCGTCTAGTGATTCAGCCCGAGTCGCAAACCGCAACCGAAAATCCCGATCTGGCTGAGATTTCTGAAAACTCCGCGTTTAGGTGCTCCCGATCACAGCCGCCGGTTGCCCTCACAGGTAAGTTGCCCGTGCCCGCCGGGGACACCTCGTCGGGGCTTATTCTTTTCGCACCCTAAGCGGCATAGGTCGGCTCCAGCACTCAAGGCGAGAAGCGCCTGCCGTCGATTTCACAAGGAACTAAATCCATTTTGTTGAATTACGCAGAAGGATGCGCCAAACGGGGGAGCGTGTCATGTCAGCAAAGGAATACCGCGAGTACGCGGACGAGTGCATGCGCTCGGCCAGAAATTCCACGTTAGTCAAAGAGTGCAGGGAATTTCTACGAACTGCGGAAGCGTGGCTTCAGGCCGCCGACCTTTTGGAGGCCGAACCGAGGCGCACGGCTGTTGTCCAACATAATTCCATTTCTTGATCTTCCGGACGCGGCGTCCTCGAACAAAACTTGCTTCATTCGTTAGTTAGGGGATGAAAGATGTCGGTCGCAAAAGATTGCCAGCGATACGCTGTGCGGTGTCTGCAAGACGCACGCACAACCGTTGATCCGCGACACAAGACCTTTCTAGTTGAGATGGCACAAGCTTGGCAAAGACTTGCCGAGCGAGAGACACATGGCAGAAGCGATTACGCCTCCGTTTCTGAATTGGATCGCGGCGACTGACTATTTGTTGGTCCTGCTGCTACTCACTCCGATGCTCGATCAGCTTCGGTCGCCAAGGCGCTAGCCCTCGTAGCCGCTCCCTCGCCCTGCGAGGCTCCCTTCGGGGAAGGCTTTCCCACTCGAAGCTCCGGGTGTTGCGGCGCGACAATCAAGGTGAGAATCCAGCGACAATCAGGATGAGAATGGCGCCGGGGATCGTCTGACGGAGGGCCCACGTTAGCCGAAGTCAGACGATCCCCGGCGGTGCGTTTTCCCCAAGGGGCTGACGCGGTCTGGCGGTTGGAGCGGTTGGGCGCAGCATCTGATTCTTCCTCACAAGAAGGATCAGCGCTTGCCTGGCCAACACATCACCGACTGCCAGACGAGGTTGTACATGAAGTCCCGTCAGACCAACGCCCCTGCCATCGCCGCCGCGAAGGCTGGGTTTTCCACCGCGACTGCGTATCGGATCGAAGCTGATCCGTGGTTGCCATCCCAGAAGAGGGAGCTGCGAGGCCGCCGCCGTCCTGACCCGCTCGCCGGGGTCTGGGACAGCGAGATTGTGCCGATGCTGGAGGCCGCACCGGGCATCCGCGCGGTAGCGATCTTCGAGGAGACTTGTCGGCGGCATCCCGAGGTTGCCTCAGGGGTGCGCCGGACCTTGGAGCGCCGCGTCGCCCGATGGCGAGCTCTCAACGGCCCCAGCCGCGATGTCATTTTCCGCCAGGAGCACCCGCCGGGGCGGATGGGCCTGTCCGACTTCACCGACATGGGCGGGCTCGGCGTCACGATCGCGGGTGAGCCGTTCGATCACCGGCTCTATCACTTCCGGCTGGCGTTCTCGGGCTTCGAGCATGGCCATGTGGTGCTCGGCGGCGAAAGCTTCGTGGCGCTCGCCGAAGGCCTGCAGAACGCATTGTGGGCGTTGGGTGGCGTGCCGGAACAACACCGCAGCGACAGCCTGTCGGCGGCGTTCTGCAACCTCGATCGGGAAGCCCAGGAGGACCTCACCCGGCGGTATGAGGAGCTGTGTGCCCATTACGGCATGACGCCCTCGCGCAACAATCCTGGCATCGCGCATGAGAACGGCTCAATCGAGAGCGCCCACGGTCATCTCAAGAATGTGCTTCACGACGAACTGCTGCTGCGCGGATCGCGTGGGTTCGCGGACCTTGCCGCCTACCGCCGCTTCGTTGATGAGGTGGTCGGGCGGCGCAACGCCAGGAACCGCAAGCGCATCGAGATCGAGCGCACCGCGCTCAAACAACTCCCCGACCGACGCACCACTGACTACGAGGAGGCGCGCGTCCAGGTCACGTCGAGCGGAGGCTTCATGCTGCGGCGCGTGTTCTACAGCGTCCCTTCGCGTCTGATCGGCCACCGTCTCAATGTTCACCTCTACGACGACAGACTTGAATGCTTCCTCGGCTCCACGCAGCTGCTGACCTTGCGGCGTGGCCGGCCGCCGCAAGGCAGCGGCAAGCACGGCCACGTCGTCGATTATCACCACGTCATCCATGCGCTGCGCAAAAAGCCGATGGCGTTGCTCAATCTGGTGTATCGCGACCAACTGTTCCCTCGGCCAGCTTATGCTCGCGCCTTCGAGGTGTTGCTGGCAAGCGAGAGCGAGAAGCAGGCCTGCCGCACCATGGTTGGCCTGCTTGCACTTGCTCATGATCGCGCCTGTGAAGCCGAACTCGCACACGCGATCGATGCCGATCTTGACGCCGGCGTTCTGCCTGATCTCGGCCGCCTGCGCGGCCGCTTCAGGCCGGACCGGGCCGCGATCCCGGATGTTGCCGTCGAACTCGTGCCTCTCACTGTCTACGACGAACTGGCCGCCGTGCGCGCACCAAACACCAATCGCGTGCTCGATGGAGGCGTGGCATGAAAACGACCAATCCCCTCGACGCCGCGCGCATCGAATTGCTGCTCTCCGACTTGCGTCTGCCCGCCATCAAACAGATGTGGGCCAAGTTCGCCGAGCAATCCGACAAGGAAGGCTGGCCGGCCGCTCGCTTCCTGGCGGCGCTCGCCGAGCACGAGATCGCCGATCGCGGTCGACGCCGCATCGAGCGTCACCTGGCCGAAGCAAGATTGCCCGTCGGCAAAACACTCGCCAGCTTCGACTTCGAGGCGGTGCCGATGATCAGCAAAGCGCAGGTGATGGCACTCACCGCAGGCGATAGCTGGCTCGAGAAAGGCGCCAATCTCTTGTTGTTCGGACCTCCCGGCGTCGGCAAAAGCCACTTGGCCGCCGCCATCGGGCTCGCGCTCGTCGAGAACGGATGGCGCGTGCTGTTCATGCGCACCAGCGATCTCGTCCAGCGCCTGCAGATCGCACGTCGCGATCTTGCTCTCGAAAGCACGCTCGCCAAGCTCGACAAGCATCACCTCCTGATCCTCGATGACATCGTCTACGTCAGTAAGGATCAGGCCGAAACCAGTGTGCTGTTCGAGCTGGTCGGAAGCCGCTACGAGCGGCGCTCAATGCTGATCACCGCCAATCAGCCATTCGGCGAATGGGGCAAGGTCTTCCCCGACCAAGCCATGACGCTCGCCGCCATCGATCGCCTCGTCCATCACTCAACCATCTTTGAGATGAATGTCGAGAGCTATCGACGCCGCGCAGCACTCGATCGCAAGCGCGGTCCAGGACGACCGCCGACGCGCGCGACAATCAAGGAAAACGCTGATTGACGCTCAGCGACAATCAAAGAACCGGCCCCAAGAAAAATGCTTGCCAAACTTCAGGCTCAAGATGATCATCCCCTCGCTACCGGCCGCCGCTTCAAATTCTGATTGCCGCCCCCGTTCTCATCCAGATTGCTCCACCACCAGCCGAAGGCCGCCGCCACAGCGACCGAGGATGGTCAATCCTGGTGGTTGCTCACTGCTCATTCCTGGCCCTCGCCTGACCTGCCGTGGATGCCTGCCACGTGGCCGAGGCTCCAACACAGGGCCATCGTTGGGCTGATGTTCGATCACCCGCTGCTGGGCATGTCTTATCCGAGCCTCCATCAGCGCAGCGAAATCTCCCCCAGGGCGATGAGGCGTTCCGGCCCTTAAAGGGAACTAACCATTTCACCGCGAGGCATAATCGTGGTGCCCCCGCACCAAAACTCCGTCCCTGGACTGCGACTCACATCGCCTTCAGCCGACGCAGATTTGCAACACCGTCAAGGCATCGTCTCTGGCCTATCGCTCCTCGCCAAAACGCGCGCGGTCGGACAGCATGACTAGCCCGCCCGGATATTGTGCAACGCGGCCTCGGTAGATCGCCCGGGCAACCGTCAGGTTGTCATGCCGGTCAACGATCTCCTCTTGGCCAGCGCCTTCGCCGCCCTCATTAAATAACTCGACTGAATACTTGCCTTTGGCTTTTGACACGATGCCTCTTCCTGACTCAGCCGTGACCGTGGATTCGTTTTTTGTGGTCCAGAGCTACCACGGACGGCGAAGATATCTAGCCCGGTTACAGAATCAAATCGTAGCCTCCGCTAGCCTTGTTCATGCCTTGTTCTTGATGAATAAAAGAGCAATCTTTTGGCATCTCACTGAATTTACTAGGTAAATAGTGCTAATTGCGTCGTCTTAGAGAAATAGCGACTCCACTATGGATAACGATTTCGACCGCAGTGCCGAGCGCCTGGCTCGCAGCGAGGAAACCCGCGCCCACCTGACCGGTTTTGGCACGAACAAGCAGGGCCGGGCGATCGAGCGGCAATTCCACGACCAGCTAGCCGACATCATCGCTGCCAACCGTGGGACCCATCGCCGCGAGAGGCCAGTTTGGGCGGCTTTGAGGGGGATTGAGATCGACGAGCTCGCGCTGCGGCTCTTGACCGCCGCCATCAGCGTTTGCTTCGCCCGCGACCTTGGGGCTGATGACGATGGCACGAAGAACTTCAGGGATATCGCCCTCTGGATTGCCCGCAACCTCCTCTCTACTCGCGACCGCGAACTGGCGCTCAAAATCGGCGTCTGGGGCATCAACCGACTTCTGTCGCTACCGATATTTGTTCTCGGCCCTGACGATATTCTTGAGCTAGTCCTAACAGACCAACTAGACACGTTTCTGAATGATGCGTTCATTCGCGCCATCAAGGCCAATCCACTTTTGACGCCCTCGGCAGCTCCTCCGCAGCCTTGGACCGGGGTCCGCAAGGGCGGTTTACCAGCCGGCCACTGGGCGCAGCCCCCGCTTATCCGCGACCACCATCCGTCGATTGAGAACGCAGCGCGCAAGGCAATCGGCACCGGTCGAATGAAGCTGCTGCTTGATGCCATTCATGCGCTGCAAACCGTGCCCTTCACCATCAATCTGCCGGTGCTTCATTTTTTGCGGCGCTGGAATCCTCCGCCGATGCCGGTGGCCCCGGACAAAAGTAAGTTGACGCCAGGGCAGTATTGGCACGCCAAGAAAAAACATTCGGAGGCGCTGGCGGAGAGAGCTGCCTGGGATTTGATCGTGACGACGGCCGAGGCGATGCCCGAACGCTTCTTTGTGCCGCTCAACATCGACTTTCGCGGCAGAATTTTCCCGATCCCGCATTTCAACTTTACCCGCGATGATCGGGTGCGAGGGCTGTTTCAGTTCGCCGACGGAAAACCGATAGGCGAAGAGGGTCTCCGATGGCTGAAGGCCCATGTTGCAGCCCGCGCAGACGGTGTCGCCTGGAGCGATCACACGGGACCGCGACTAAGCGAATTGAATTTCGCCGAGCGTATAGCCTGGACGGAAGCTAACAGCGAATTGTTGTTGAAGATCGGCAGGGCCGTGTTGGACGGCGCCGATCCGCCGGATTGGGCCCTGAAGGGAAATGACGAGCCCATCCAATTTATCGCCGCCTGTGTCGAGCTTGTGCAGGCTTGGGACAATCCAGAATTTGTCACAAGGCTACCTCTAACCTTCGACGCCTCTTGCTCTGGCCTTCAACATCTCTGCGCCATGACGCGGGACGAAGAAGGCGCCCGCTATGTGAATTTAATTCCGAGCGAAGCAGCCGACGATTTTTACAGGCGCGTCGCTTTTCAGGTTTTCCAGGACCATCCGGGCCTGCTCAAAAACCCGTTCGACCGTAGGTACGTAAAGCAGCCGGCGATGACCTACTTTTACGGCGCAGTGGCCGGTGGCTTTGCGAAGGACAAAAAGGACAAGTGGCACCCGTTTGGCATGACAAAGCAGGTAATCGACGCGGGTTACAAAGGGCCCGCAAAGAAATTGGCTGACGCCATCTTCAGCTGCATCGAGAAAATGTTGCGGCGACCGAAGGCGGTGCGAGACTGGCTAGAGGACCTTGTCGGGCTGGCTGCAGAGAAGGGTAAGCCGCTGCGGTGGACAACACCACTCGGATTGCCGGTCATCAACATCTATCAGCCGCCCGATATCAAGAATCTTTCCACTGTGGTGAACGCTCGAAAGCGAAGCACAAAGCTGGCAGTTGGCGATAAAGACGGCATTAATAAGAAAAAGGCCGCGAACTCAGTAACCGCCAACTTTGTCCACTCAATTGACGCTGCTCACTTGCAGCTTGTTGTGCTTGCGGCCGCCAAGGAAGACATAAACATGGTCAGCGTGCACGACTGTTTTGGCACAATAGCCCCAGATGCCGGGCGTCTTAACGACATCATCCGTGACCAACTCATCCATCTACATACGCGGCATAATTGGCTGTCCAACATTTGGGCGACAGCAAAACTTGACGTCGCGCCATTTTCAAACATTGGGACTCTCGATCTTGAGCAGGTACGCAAGTCGTTTTTTGCTTACAGATAACGGAAAAAATTCTATGAACCAGATTGCAAGGTACGACAGGCTGCAACGTATTGTGGCCGAAGCGGCTCAGTATCGCACCCTGCGTGAGGTCGTTAAATCCGACCCGCAGATAACGCCGCACACCGCCGCGCTGCTTCGTAGAGCCTTTAACGTCGATAGTGACGATTTCATCAAAGAGGCGGTCATCGCTTAGGAACACAATGAGCAACTTTTTTCAGAAACAGCCGTCATCGAGAATTATTCGTACGCAAAATCTTTCGTGGGCAGGCAGCGGCACAGTCGCCAGCACGCCGTTTTCTGGGGAGACATTCCAGGTTTGCGTTTCTAGCCAGATCGCCGGATCAATTGCGATTGACGTTTCCACCGGCGCTACTGCGATCTTATCCCCGAGGAGGAGCGCTTCAAGCGCATCGTGGAAAGGGCACAGGAAGAACTGCGCCTGTATTGTCCGCCCAATCCGGTCTATCACTAATGCCATCGTGGCTTGACTTACTTGCCAACGAGGGCGAGCGCGCAACGCGCATTAGGACAGACCTTCCGTATTTTGCGGAACACTGTTTGAAGCTCCGGCCCAAGACTGGCTCGCTCGCTCCGTTCCTTTTCAATCCTGCACAGCTTGAGCTTCATCGTCGGATTGAAGAACAGAAAGTTAAGACCGGCCGCGTTCGGGTTATCATCCTGAAGGCTCGACAGCTCGGCATTTCTACTTATGTCTCGGCGCGTTTCTTTCATCGCTGTCTCTTTGAACCTGGATTGAGGACTTTCATTCTCGGCCACGAAAGACGCGCAAGCACCAATCTGTTTGAGATGGTGAAGAGGTTCTATGAGCACCTTCCCGAGGATGTGCGGCCAGCGACCGGCACGTTCAACGCCGAGACACTCTTATTCAACAACGACTCCGGCTATATCGTCAGCGTCGCCACACTAGATGGCGCCGGACGATCAGCTACGGCGCAGTTGCTGCACGCTTCCGAGGCAGCATTCTGGCCGGACCTTGAAGCGCAGATTGCTTCATTGTTTCAGATCGTACCTGACGTTGATGGATCAGAGGCCATTATCGAAAGTACGGCGAATGGCTACAACGATTTCCATAAGCTATGGAGGCTAGCCGAAACGGGCGCCTCGGAATGGCTCCCCGTATTTCTCCCCTGGTCATTAGACCCAGAGTATCGAAAACAACCTGATGAAGATTTTACGATCACCGTTGAGGAGGTTGAACTCAAAAAGTTGTACGGACTTGAAGACGCACAAATCGCTTGGCGGCGTGCGAAACAGCAACAGCTCGGCGAGCGTCTGCCCCAAGAGTTTCCCCTCATTGCGAGCGAGGCTTTTATTTCCAGTTCGTTCGATTGCTTCATTCCACCGGCACTCGTCGTTAAAGCGCGGAAGCAGCGGATCGAAGATGATTTTGGTTGGGGCCTGATCGTCGGCGTCGATCCCGCCGGCATGGGACCAGATAGAACAAGCATTGCCTGGAGGCGTGGGCGCCGCATTCTGAAAGTCGAGTCACGCAGGCACATGGACACCATGGAGGTGGCCGGTTGGGTTCTGAAAATTATTCGAGAAGACAAGCCGGAAAAGGTGAACATCGATGTCGGTGGCCTCGGCGTCGGTGTCTATGACCGACTGCGGGAGCAGGGCGTAAGCCGCAGCGTTCTCAACGCCGTCAACTTTGGCGGAAAACCGAACGAGCCACCGCCTCTTGACGAACTCGGAAATCCCGCCGGTGGTCCTGCTAACAGGCGCGCAGAGCTGTGGCAGAACATGAAGAACGCGTTGGAGGAAGGCCGCTTCGAATTGCCAAACTCCGATAGCTTGCAAGCTGATTTAATTAGTCCCGCCTACAAATACGACAGCGCCGGGCGATTGCTGATCGAGAGCAAACAGGACATGCGTAAACGTGGCGCGCCATCACCAGACGAGGCTGACGCCGTCGCTCTCTGTTTTTCAGAGCCTGGTGGTGTTGGCTACGTGCGCAATGCAAACTTCTCGCGCGATCTGAAAGAGACTTATGCCGATTCTTACCAATAGGGGGTAGCATGAGTGACGAGATCAAAACCATTCACGTCCACATGAAAGGACCATCGCGCAGCAAGCCCGGAGGTGTGAGTGTCATCGGCCACTACCGGGTGGAGGACGGTTTCGTCGTCATGTGCAAACCGGACGGCATGCCGATTGAGCTCAACGGCAAGAGGTTCCGACGAAAATTTGGAACCAAGTCAGGCGAGCTTAACGAGCGCGAGGTGGCGCGAATGATGACGCTGGAAATCAGACATGAACTAAAGCGGAGGCCGTACTCCCCTGTAGCGGGCTTTAGTGGACCAATTCCGTATCCTAAGGGATTCTGAAAGGGGCCGGCAGCGAGGCCACGTCCTTCTGAGGGCTTCCCGGGCGCAACAGGCTCCCGCTTCACCAACTGAAGAACCCGGTAAACGGGTTGCCCTCCAACATCGCTTCGCGGGCCCCTGCCATGGCCTGCTGCATACTTCCTGCTGGGCTACCTTGCGCTTTGGCTGCTGGCGCCGGCTGTTCTTTGCTCCAATCTCGGCGGGCTTTGCAGGTGCCGGCTGGCGCGTCAGACTTGCGGTCTTCAGGCTTGGCCTGTGGGACTGGCGGAGCCGCCTGCGGCACTGCCTCAGGAGTCACCTCCGGCGGTATCACGGAGCCCGGCGGGATATACGTCCACGAAGTTGACGGGGCGCTCCTGAAAACTTGGCAGACGTATTTCTCCGGCTGGGCCATTTTGCCCCGCATAATGATGCACTGTCCCTCGCTCCAGGACATTGGGGATGTAAATGGGGCCGGTAGCTCTGCGTTAGTGATAGGAGCTAGTTGGCCGGCGTTGTTAGTCACGGTCAAAAGGTAGAAGACCGTCACTGCGAATGGGGTACTCATTCCTAGGGCCCCCGACTTGTTGGACCCCTTCGATACGCGGATTCGCAAGCGGGGCAATTGCCATCACTGACACTGTCCGAGGCCGGCGTAGATCACCCAACCGCGGGGACTAACACCATCGGGTCCGGGCTTCCCGACGAACACCCAGTCGCTCAAAAGACTGCCGTCCATTAGTTGGACTTCTTTATTGGCCGGAACGGTGCCCACCACCTGATTTCCGGCTGGGGCACTGAAGATATTCAACGTCACTGCGGTACACAGGATTAAGTTGTTCATAGTGTCCTCCTATTTGCCTGCTGAGCGGGTCATTGGCTCCCGGTCGGACGGGTTGCCATCCAAGCTTGCAACACTTCCAGCTCCCTAGAGCCAATCGCGGGCGGGGTTGGCGCCAACTCCAAATAATTCGTCGCGATCCTCAGCGCCTCTTGCAGCCGGCGATTGTCCGACCTGCCAGACGCCGCGAGCTGGGCGATGGAAATCGCGATTAAGGTTTCCAATGCTTGGTCAAACGTCATGGCAGTTGCCAACTCGGTATTCCGTCATTGGGGTTCCTCCTCCCGCATTGACGTACGATTTCAATGTGAAACTCATACGAATATCGTACGAGAATTGAGTCGATAATGTCAACGGCTAACGAATCAGATTATTTCGAGACCCATGGCACCGAGGAAAAAGTGGGCGGAAGACATGGGAGCGCGATTCCCGAAGGGGACGTTCGCGCGGATCGCCGCCGTGCTAGGACCGACCGAGGACAGGACGGACTTTGTCAGAGAAGCGGTTGAGCGGGAGCTTCAGCGGCGCGAGTTGGAATTGAAGAAGAAGCGGCCAAAGTGAATATTGCAGGACACAATGTTGCGTCCATGGCAAGTTGCCGAACGCTTTGTCGCGTTCATGCCGTGGGCGGACGCTTGTCGCGTCCATGTTGCGTCGAGTCATTTGCACGGGCTGGGAAACGTTGGGAACGCTTGGGAATCTGTTGCACCTTGTTGCAGGGCTGAAAATATAAGAAATCCCCGTAAAATAAGGGTTTTTGGCCCTTTAATGGGGGGCTTCACAATCCTGTCACGCCTCCCTATAAACTAGGTCCCGACGCCGCACTGCGGCAAGTGAGTCGCGACAGGAACGTGGTCTTGAACGCTCACGTATCGCCATCGGGGTTTCCTGCGTTGGTATTGAATGCGGATTTTCGTCCGCTGAGCTACTACCCGCTGTCGCTCTGGTCCTGGCAGGACGCCATCAAGGCCGTGTTTCTCGAGCGGGTGAACATCGTCGCCAATTACGATCGCGCGGTGCGCAGCCCGAGCTTCGAGATGAAGCTGCCGAGCGTGGTGTCGCTTAAGACTTTCGTAAAGCCGTCGACACATCCGGCCTTCACGCGGTTCAACGTGTTTCTGCGCGACCGCTTCTCGTGCCAATATTGCGGCGCGCGCGACGATCTCACCTTCGATCATCTCCTGCCGCGCTCGCGCGGCGGCCACACCACCTGGGACAACGTGGTTGCCGCCTGCTCGCCGTGCAATCTGAGGAAGGGCAGTCTGACGCCCGACGAGTTCGAAGATGTGGCCGTCGCAACGGCCGTTTCAGCCGTCGGTGCAGCACCTGCACCGCAACGGGCGCCTATTCCCGCCCAACTATCTGCACGATAGCTGGCTCGACTATCTCTACTGGGACATCGAGCTCGATCCATAAGCGCCTGATCGCCGGCTTTTCGGCTTCTCCGGCATCGACCTCCGCACCGACCTGAGCATTAAGGCTTGGCCATAAGATTTGGCCGAGAGGCTTGTGCCTCGGGCTTTTTTTGACCAAGCTTGCAGCGGGGTGACGGTCCAAACACGCTCCTGCATGTGCTGGAGATTAAAGGACCGTCATTGTATCGGCCTTCCAGAGGGAGTGTAGGAATGAACAAGAAGACTCGGCCAACCGCGAGCAATCTGAAACACTTGCGGGCGCGCGGCCTGCGTGGCGGCGTGTTGTTGGCCGCCGGCGCCGCGCTCGTCGCACTGGCGGCGGCACACGTGCATGCCGCCGAAACCCCGATCAAGATCGCACTGATTGCCGACAAGACCGGCCCGCTCGAAGCCTACGCCAAACAAACGTCGGCCGGCTTCGCCATGGGGCTCGACTACGCCACCGGCGGCACGATGATGGTCGATGGCCACAAGCTGATCGTCATCGAGAAGGACAGCCAGACCAAGCCGGACGTCGGCCGAAATCTGTTGAACGAAGCTTATAACGACGACGGCGCCGATATCGCGGTCGGCGGCACAAGCTCGGCGGTGGCGCTTGCCATGCTGCCTGTCGCGCTCGACAACAAAAAGATCTTCATCGTCGAACCGGCGGTCGCCGACTCGATCACCGGCGACAAATGGAACCGCTACATCTTCCGCACCGGCCGCAACTCGACGCAGGACGCGGCCTCCAACGCGCTCGCCATCGGCAAGCCCGGGACGGTGATCGCAACGCTGGCGCAAGATTACGCCTTCGGCCGCGACTTCGTCACCGCCTTCAAGACGGCGCTGGCCCCGACCGGCGCCAAGCTCGTGTTCGAGGAATACGCACCGCCGCTGACGACCGATTTCACGGCGCCCATTCAGCGCATCTTCGATGCGCTCGCCAAGGAGCAGGGGCGCAAGATCATTTTCGTCAACTGGGCCGGCGGCGGCAACCCGCTGGCGGCGCTCAAGGCCATGGGCCCCGAGCGGCAGGGCATCGAGATATCGACCGGCGGCAACATCCTGCCGGCCTTGGTGGCCTACAAGGACTTTCCGGGCCTGGAAGGCGCCGCCTATTACTATTACGACATTCCCAAGAACCCGGTGAACGACGCGCTGGTCGCCGAGAACAAGAAGCGGTTCAACGGCGCACCGCCCGATTTCTTCACCTGCGGCGGCTTCATCGCGGCGCAGGCGGTGGTGCTGGCGTTGAAAAAGACCGGCGGCTCGACCGATCCCGAGAAGCTGATCGCCGCCATGGAGGGCATGGCTTTCGACTCGCCGAAAGACACGGTGCTGTTCCGCAAGGAAGATCATCAGCTGCTGCAGCCGATGTATGCCTTCAAGATCAAGGTCGATCCGAGTGTGGCCTGGGCGATCCCTGAGCTGACCCATGTCATCACCATGGATGAGATGAAGATCCCGATCGCCAACAAGCGGTGATCAGAGCAGGATGAGGCGTCAGGGGCGCGGTTCGTGAGGTAGGGCGTGGAATGAACGACGACGTCCCTGCTCTATCGACCCGCGATCTGACCATCAATTTCGGCGGACAGGTCGCGGTCAATGCCGTGACCTGCGCGTTTCACCAAGGCACGCTGACCGCGATTGTCGGGCCGAACGGCGCCGGCAAGACGACCTACTTCAATCTGATCTCGGGACAATTACGCCCGACAGCCGGCAGCGTGAGCTTGTTCGGCAAGGACATCACGCGGCTCGGCGCACCCGACCGCACGCGGCTCGGGCTCGGCCGCGCGTTCCAGCTGATCAATCTCTATCCAAGCCTGACGGTGTTCGAGAATGTGCGGCTGGCGGTGCAGTCGGTGGCGCAAATCCGCTTCGATTGTTTCAGCATCGCGGCGCGCAACACCGCGGTGCGCGACGAAGCGCGCCATTGGCTCGGCCGCGTCAAGCTCGGGCCGCGCGCCGAGTTTCCGGTCGCGGCGCTGTCGCATGGCGACCAGCGCAAGCTCGAGGTCGCCATCTTGCTGGCGCTTAAGCCGCGCGTACTGATGTTCGATGAGCCGACCGCCGGCATGAGCCTCGACGAAATCCCGACCATTCTCGATCTGATCGAAGAGATCAAACGCGAGACTCACAAGACCGTGCTCTTGGTCGAGCACCGCATGGACGTGGTCACGCGGCTCGCCGACCGCATCATCGTGCTGCAGGATGGAACGCTGATCGCCGACGGCCCACCGGCCGACGTGGTCGCGCTGCCGGAAGTGCAGCAGGCCTATCTCGGCGTCCACGGCGCCGGCGAATTGCGGCGCGGGTCGGTGCCATGAGCGAGCCCGCCGACATCTTGCTGCGCCTCGAAGGCGTTTTCACCAATATCGGCCGCTATCGCATCCTGCATGGCGTCGATTTTTCCGTCCGGCGCGGACGCGTCACCGCGCTACTGGGACGAAACGGCGCCGGCAAGACCACGACGCTGCGCACCATCATGGGCTTGTGGAAGGCGCGGCTCGGCAAGATCGTGTTCGACGGCCAAGCGATCACCGCGCTGGAAACGCCGCACATCGCGCGCCGCGGCATCGCCTACGTGCCGGAGAATATGGGAATCTTCGGCAAGCTGACCGTGCGCGAGAACATGCTGCTTGCGACCGGCCGCACCGGCTTTGCGCAGGAGCATCTAGATCGCGTGCTGGAAAGCTTTCCCGCTTTGAAAATGAAATGGGATTCGCCTGCCGGCTCGCTCTCCGGCGGGCAGAAGCAAATGCTGGCGATCGGCCGCGCCATCATCGAGCCGCGCCGCCTGTTGCTGATCGACGAGCCGACCAAGGGACTGTCGCCCGCCATGGTGGATCAGTTCGTGGCCGCGCTTTCGCGCCTCAAGCGCGAGCACACGACGATCCTGCTGGTCGAGCAGAATTTTCGCGTCGCCGAAGCCGTCGGCGACGACGTCGCAGTCATGGACGAGGGCCGCATCATCCATACCGGCGAGATGGCGGCGCTCGCGACCAATCACGGGCTGCAGCATCGCCTCCTGGGCTTGAGCATGGCGGACAGCGTATGAACGGCGATTGGCACAAGCGATTACCGCAATGGGCGCCATATGCGCTCACGCCGCTGGTCGTGATTGCCGCGCTGCCGGCAATCGGACCCGGGCCCTGGCTGACGCTCACCGTCGCCGGCCTCACCATGGGCATCATGCTGTTCATGGTGGCGGCCGGGCTGACGCTGATCTTCGGCCTGATGGACGTGTTGAATTTCGCGCATGCGGCGTTCGTCGCCGTCGGCGCCTACATCGCCGTCTCCGTGCTCGGGCCGCTCGCCGGCTGGACCAACCAGACCTCGCTTGCGCTCAATATCGCGGCGCTGCTGGTGGCACTGGTCGCGGCCGCGATCGCGAGCGGCGCGCTCGGCTTCGTGTTCGAGCGCGTGATCATCCGCCAGGTCTATGGCGCGCCGCTGCGGCAGATCCTGATCACCATCGGCGCGCTGACCGTGATCGAGCAATTGATCATCGTCATCTGGGGGCCGCAGGCCATACCGCTGCCGAAACCCGCGATGCTCCGCGGCAGCGTGTTCGTCGGATCCTCATCGATCGAGACCTACCGGCTGTTTGCCCTCTTCGTTGGGCTTGCGATAGCGCTCGCCATGCACCTCTTTCTCACCCGCACCCGGCTCGGGCTTGTGGTGCGCGCCGGCGTCGAGGATCGCGAGATGATCCAGGCGCTCGGCTATCACATCCGCCGCGTGTTCATCGGCGTGTTCATGGCCGGGACCGCGCTTGCCGGCGTGGGCGGGATGATGTGGGCGCAATATCAGGCCGTGGTCAACAGCCAGATCGGCGACAGCATGACCATCCTGGTGTTCATCATTCTGATCATCGGCGGCCTCGGCTCGGTCGGCGGCTGCTTCATCGGCGCGATCCTGGTCGGACTGACCGCCAATTATGTCGGCTTCCTTGCGCCGAAATTGGCGCTCGGGTCCAACATTCTCTTGATGGCCCTGATCCTGTTGTGGCGGCCGCGCGGCTTGTTCCCGCTCGCCGAGCATCATTGAGGCGGCGATGACGGCACCGACCAACGAAGCCGTGCAAGCCGCACCGCACGAGGCCGTCGCGGGGACGGCGGAGGCGCTCGCGGGCGCGGAGCTGAAAACCGGGCAGCAGCGCGCATCGTGGCTCGGCTGGCTCGTTTCGGACAATCCGCCGGGCGGGCTGCTCCTCAATGTGCTGATGCTTTTGATCCTGGCCGTGCTTTTGTTTTCGCCTTTCCTGTTTCCCGGTTCCAAGGCGCTCGACGTCGCGGCGCGCATCTGCATCTTCATTATCCTGGTCGCGAGCTACGATCTCATGCTCGGCTTCACCGGCATCGTCTCGTTTGCGCACACGATGTTCTTCGGGATCGGCGCCTATGGCGTGGCGATCATGCTCGCCAAGGGCTGGAGCGGCTGGACCGGCGTGATCCTAGGCACGCTTATCGGCGCCGTTGTCTCATTGGTGGTCGCCGCGGTGATCGGGCTGTTGAGCCTTCGGGTGCGTGCGATCTTCTTTTCGATGATTACGCTTGCGGTCGCGGCTTTCGCGCAGATCGTCGCCGAACAATGGCGGACTTTGACCGGCGGCGAAGACGGTCTGACGTTCGACGTGCCGGCCGTTCTCAGCCGCAGCTTCCGGCTCGTACCGGATCGATTGATCGGCGTGATCATCAACGGCCCGGTGATCACCTACTACATCACGTTCGCGGTGACGCTGGTGCTGTTTCTGCTGATGCTGCGGATCGTGAATTCGCCGTTCGGGCTGGTGTTGCGCGCGATCCGCGAGAACGAGTTCAGGGTCGAAGCGATGGGCTATCGGGTCGTCGCCTATCGCACGCTGATCTGCATGATTTCCGCCGTCATGGCGTCGGTGGCCGGCGCTTTGATGGCGCTGGTGCTGCGTTACAACGGCCCCGACGCGACGCTATCATTCACCTTGATGATCGATATTCTGCTGATGGTCGTCATCGGCGGCATGGGAACGCTCTACGGCTCGGTCGTCGGCGCCATCCTGGTGGTGTTGGCTCAGTACTACCTGAAGAACACGCTCGAAATGGCGACCGGCTCGATGTCCGGCACCTCGCTGATGGCGGCGCTGTTTCACCCCGACCGCTGGCTCTTGTGGCTCGGGATCATCTTCATCCTGATCGTGACCTTCCTGCCGCAAGGCATCGTCGGACGGCTGCAGCGAAAACGATAGGCGACTTGTGAGCCGTCATCGCCGGGCTTGACCCGGCGATCGCGCTCAGGCGGACGCGATGCCACCAACTATGCCGGGATGGCCGGGACGTTGCCCGGCCATGACGGATCATAGGCTACGCCGCGTGCTCCTTGCGCGCGCCGGCGAAAGCGGGCGCCACCTCGGTCATGAAGCGCGCCATTTCTTCCTTCACCTGACCGTGCGGCTTCAGACCGACATTGAAGTAGAGGATCACTTCGTCGAAGCCCGCAGCCTCGACCTTTTTCAAAATCCCGGTGATGCGCGCAGACGAGCCGAGCAGTACGGAATTTTCCGTCAGATCCTCCGGCTTCACTTTCTGCAGCCGCTCGACCATGTCGATGAAATAGCGATAGCTCGGCGGCGCCGTTTTCGGGTCGCCGGGGAAAGCCGGGATCACGCATTCCTTGTAATAGCGAATCTGGCGGGCGCGTTGCGCGTCTTCCTGCGGCTTGTTATCGGCGAAGTGCGTGAAGTAGCTGCACATCAGGCGGCCCGGCTTGGTGCCGTGCTTGGCGCAGGTCTCGTGATAAAGGTCGGCGACCTGCTTGAGGCCGCCATAGCTGATGGCGGCGGCGAACGGCGCGACGATCAGCCCGCAGCCGAGCCGCGCGGCAAGCTCGATCGACGGCTTGGAGAACGATCCCACATAAGTCGGCAGCGGCCGCTGCACGGGCTTGGGCGTGATCCGCACATCGTCGAACGAATAATGCTTGCCATGGTGCGAGATCCGGTCGTCGGCCGCCCACAGCCGGCGCACCAGTTCGAGCCCTTCTTCGAAGATGCCCTGATTGTCGGCGAACGACACGTGGAACGGCAGATATTCGCGCTGGTCGTAACCACGGCCGCAGGCGAAATCGACGCGGCCGCCAGAGAGAAGATCGAGTGTCGCCCATTGCTCGGCGACACGAATGGGATGATGCAGCGGCAATACCGTCACCGCCGGCGCGAGCCGGATGCGGGTGGTGTTGGCAGCCACATAGGCCAGCACCAGATCCGGGCAGGAGAGCACGCCGAGCGAATTGAAATGATGCTCGCCGATCCAGGCCGAATGCATGCCGAGCTTGTCGGCATAAAGCGCTTCCGCCGTGATATCGGCCACGAACTGATTCGAGGACCGCGTATTGTTGGCGTAGTGGTTGTCGCTCAACGTGAAGTAACCGAAATCCATCATCCTCTCCTCGAGCTCGCGTTGCACTTCCAGCGTGCGGCCACTACGGCCGCACGCGTTGTCTTCATCGTTACCGGATCAATCGCGTCCGGCGTCCATGACCGCCTGCGCCAATAGTTTCGGATTCGAGAAACAAAGCTCGTGGCTGCCGGGCACTTGAACGAGCCGCCGTGGACGAGCACGTAAGTCGCCATGTTGCATTCCTCCCCTTTTGTCTGGTCTCAATGTTCTGGTCTCGAACGGACCTTTTGCGCTCACCACCATAACCAAGGCCGGCGAGCGGAACCATACGCAAGCATAATAGTTGACATTGCATCTGTTGTAAATGCAATAATTGATGGATCATAAATTGCGTTTCGCACGGCATTTTTTGACCGTTGCGGCGAATTGAATTAGACCGAAGCTCTTCCCGCAGGACGCGCCAGACTCGTGAACGATTCCGCCAAGCTCGATCTCGACAATTACCTGCCCTATCTGGTGAATCGGGTCGGCACCATCATCGCCGATCAGTGGGGCGGCGAGCAGCTCGCGCCTTATCGGCTGAGCATCGCGATGTGGCGGGTGATGGCGGTGCTGGCCAGCAAGGGCGGCCAGCGCCAGATCGACCTCGCCGACCTGACCAGCATTGAAGTTTCCACGCTGTCGCGGCTGGTGACCCGGCTAGTTCGCATGGGCATCGTGTCGCGGACCCGTTCCGCCAGCAGCACGCGCGAGGTCGTGGTCAAGCTCACACCCAAGGGCAAGGCGCAGGTGGCGCGGCTCGCCCCGCTGGCCCGCGAATACGAGGCGGCCGCCATCGCCGGGGTGCGGCCCGACGAACTGGCAACGGTGAAAAGCGCGCTGCGCCGCATGTACGCCAATATGAAAGCGCGGCAGTCGCCGAGCGCCGCCGGCGCTGGAACGCCTCAGAATAAGGGCCGCCGGCGCCCACCGCTGGCCGCGGAGTGAATATCTGGACGCCCCGCCGCGTCATGAGAGCCGCAAATTGGCTCGATAGCTTGCGCTGGTTGCTCGAGCATTAGCCCCGCCACTTGCCTCGGCGGCCGCCGAACTTATTTGTGTGTCGCGGCGAAACGCTCGAACCAAAACTCATGCCTCACGTCGGAAAGCCGACATTCGACCGCCGCGCTGTGCTTTCGGGCGCGGCGCGCGGCGCCAAGCTGCTCGCGGCAGGCGGCATCCTGTCCGCTGCACCCTTGTTTAGGCTCGCGGCCCAATCGCGAACGGCCACGCCGGCCTCCGAACCATTGGCATCACCACCAGAGCTTCGGAGCCGCGACGGCGTGCTGGAAACAACGCTCACTGCAGCCGCCGGTCCGGTGCGGCTCGGCGCAAATCAATTCTCCGGCTTTCTTTACAACGGCGAATATCTGCCGCCGCTCTTGCGGGCACAGCTCGGCGATACCTTGCGGATCGCCTTCCGCAACCAACTGCCGAACAAGCCATCGAATCTGCACTATCACGGCATGAGCGTTTCGCCGCAGGGAAACAGCGACAACGTATTCGTGCACGTGCATCCCGGCGAGACGTTCCAATACGAGGTGCGGATTCCCGCCGCCGGGCGGCAAGGACCGGGCCTGTACTGGTATCATCCGCACGCGCACGGTTACGTCGACGACCAGATTCTCGGCGGCATGTCCGGCGCTTTGGTGGTCGATGGATTCGAACGGCTCTATCCTTTGCTGCGCGGATTGCCGGAGCGCTTTCTTCTCATCAAGCACGCCCAGATCGACGGCGGCGAAGTCGTCTCGATCAACGGCCAGATCGATCCGCTGATCGCGATGCGTCCCGGCGAGATGCAGTTCTGGCGCATCGCGCATATCGGCGCTTCGCTCTTTCTCAAATTCCGCATCGAGGGCATGGCGCTTTATGTCCTCGGAACGGATGGCCATCCGCTGTCGCAGCCACGCAAGGTGTCCGAGTTTTTCATCGGCCCGGGCGAGCGGATCGAGGCGATCGCGGTCGGTCCACCGCCGGGCGAATACGCCATGCGCACGATTTCATTTCAGAACGAAGCCTGGCGCCCACCGGAAGCGGTGCGCGATTTGGCGCTGATCGTATCGAGCGGCGCGGCGGCGCCGACGGCCAATCTTGAAGACGAAATTCTGCGCCGGCGCGTCGAAGGCGCCCGGTGGATCGACGAGGTGCGGGCGGCGCCCATCGCGCACCGCCGCACACTTGTCTATTCACGCACGCCGGACCGGCAGGTGTTCATGATCGACGGCCGCACCGTCGACGAAGATCGCATCGACCAGACGGTCAAACTCGGCGACACCGAGGAATGGACGATCGTCAATACCGATCAGCAATATCACAGCTTTCACATCCATCAGACGCCGTTTCTGGTGGCCGAGACCGGCGGCAAGCCGCAAAACGACGACAGCTTGCGCGACACCGCGGCGGTGCCGCCGGCAACCGACCAGGGCCCCGGTACGTTGAAAGTGGTCATCCCGTTCACCGATCCGGTAATTGCCGGGCGCTTCGTCTATCACTGCCACTCGGTCAATCACGAGGACAAAGGCATGATGGGCGTCATCGAGGTTGTCGCCTAGAGCGGCAGCGCGCAACCGGCGGTCGGAGACCGCGTTGCGCTCAAAGTCGCCCGCTCTACTTCTCGCCATCGTTCGCCGCAGGCCGCTTGGAGCGCAATCGGCTCAGAGTGAATCGGTTGGCGCTCTAACTTTTGGTGGAGCATGATCTTTTCGGAAAACCGGTTTCCACTTTTCCGGATCATGCTCCAGCTCGATTGCAGCCATGGCGATTCAGACATACGCTTCCGGCGCGCGACTGGCGGCGGCGACTGCCGGCAAAAATAACGCTGCGAGGGAATTTCGGGGGAAACGATGGCGGGCGCGCCGGAGATTCAGGTTTCGCGGCTGCTCGACGAGCGGGAACTCGGCGCGTTCCAGATCAGATTGCTGTTCTGGGCGATCCTGCTCTCGCTGATCGACGGCTACGACATCGCCGCCATCGCGTTTGCCGCGCCGCACCTGGTCGCCTCGTGGGGCATTCCGCGCAGTGCGCTCGGCCCGGTGCTGAGCGCCAGCAATATCGGCGTCCTGTTCGGCTCGGCGATTTTCGGCTGGATCGGCGACCGCTACGGCCGCAAGCCGGCTCTCATCGGCGCCAACATTTTGTTCGGCGTCTTCACGTTCATCGCCGCTTATTCGAGCGATTTGACGCAACTCTTCTGGCTGCGGCTGATTGCCGGCGTCGGCATCGGCGGCGTCATCCCGAACCTGGTGGCGATCTGCACCGAGTCGGCGCCGCGCAATCTGCGCGCCACGCTGCCGATCGTCGCTGTGGGGTGCGTGCCGATGGGCGGCGCGCTCGGCGGTGTCGTCAGCGCCTTTCTGGTACCCCAGTATGGCTGGCAGATCCTGTTTCAGATCGGCGGCATTGCGCCGATCGTCATTGCGCTCGCCGCCATCATGAACCTGCCGGAATCCATCAAATACATGGCGCTGCACGAGAGCCAGCGCGCAAAAATGGCCAAAGTGGTCGCGGCACTGCGGCCGGGTTTCACCGTGCCGCCCGACGCGCGCTTTGTCATCGAGGACGAACGGCAGACGCCGTCATCGAATCCGGTTTATTTGTTCCGGCATGGGCTGTGGCTGATCACGCCGCTGTCTTGGCTTTTGTTCGCGCTCAATTTGATGGGCTATTTCTTCCTGTCCGGCTGGACGCCAACGCTTCTGACCGCGGCAAAGCTGCCGCCGGCGACGGCCGCGATCGCCGCCGCGCTGCTGCAAGTCGGCGGCACGGTCGGCGCGCTGTCGCTGTGCTGGTGGCTGCAGCGGCATCGCTTTCTCGCCATCTCGTTTCTGTTCGTGCTCGCTGTCCCCGTCGTCGGCTCGATCGGCTTTGCCGGACTGACGTCGCAAGCCGCCTTGCTGACCGCGACCTTCTTCGCCGGTTTCATCGTGCTCGGCATTCAGATCGGCATCAACGTGGTCGGCGCCATGCTTTATCCGACCTCGCTGCGCGCCAACGGCTCGGGCTGGCAGCTCGGTATCGGCCGCATCGGCTCGATCGTCGGGCCGCTGGTGGGCGCGCTGTTCGTCGGCATGCCGGTGCAGCAGCTTTACATGTGGTCGGCATTGCCCTTTGCCGCCGGCGCCATCGTTTGCTTCGCCATCCACGTGCTCAACACGGCGCGGCTCAAGGCGCACCCGGAACTGGCGAAGGCGCAATAGCGAGCATGCGATATTCCGGAAGCTGCCAACGGGTCCGGCCCGAAGGGGCCGGCCCGATGACAAGCTCAGCAGCTGTCCGGATTCCACAACCACCGTTGACGCAGAACCTGCGCCATCCGTGGTTTATGGATTCCGGGCTCCTCGCTTTGCTCGGCCTCGGAATGACGAGCCGTCAAAACGGCTCGTAGTCGCGCAGCGCCGGGATGACTTTCTCGCCGAACAAGCGAATTGAGCGCATCAGATCAGCTTCCGGCAGGTCGGCGAAATTGAATTCGCCCATGAAGGTGTTGAACACACCTGATTGCGCGGCGGCGCGGAGCTTGCCGGCGACCGTCGCGGGCGAGCCGATGAAGACCAGATCGTGCTTGAGCAGATAATCGGGATCGAACACGTTGCGCATGATGTCGGAGGCGCCCGGCTCGCCGCGCCCGATGAACATCTTGGCGAAGGCGGCGACTCGTTCCGCGAAGCTTTCGCCGGGTTTCGGCGGCGCGAGGAACCCTTCGTAGGCGCGGCTTGCGCGGAACGCGGCAACCTCGATCGCCTTGGCATCGCTCTCGTCCACGTAGCACACGGTGCTGTAGGCGATGTTCGGTCGTTGCGGCCAGCCGGCGCGGCGCCAGTTCTCCAAAAACACGCGATAGCGCGGCGCCGCATCGGCGCGCGGATAGACCAGGAAATAGCCCGGATTGATGGCGTGCTGCGCACAGAATTCGAGCGTTTGCGGGTCGCGGCTCATCATCCAAAGCGGCGGATGCGGCCGTTGCAGCGGCGGCACCGCAAGCGCGGCGGAGTCGGTATGAAAGGCTTCGCCGTGGAACGAGAACGGCTGCTTCTCGCCGAAGGCCGCGCGCAAATAGCCGACGAATTCCAGCGTCGGCGATTTGCGCTCGGCATAATCGAGACCGAAGGGGCGGAAATAATCCGGGTTGATGCCCGGCACCAGTCCGAGCTCGAGCCGACCGCCGAGCATCTGATCGACGACGGCGATTTCCTCGGCAAGGCGGAGCGGATGATAGAGCGGCACGATATAGCCCATCGGCCCGAGGCGCAGTCTCTTGGTGCGCGCGCCGGCGCCGACCGCGTAGAGGCTCGGCGAGGACATCCAGCTCTCGTCGGGCCGAAAATGATGTTCGACGCAGAACGCGTAGTCGAAGCCGACGTCATCGCACAGCGCGAGCTCGCGCCAGAGCTGCTGGTAGCGCTGATGCGGCGTCATGCCGGGCTTGGCCCAGACATGCGAGAAATGCGCGAATTTCATGAAGCCGAGACTTTGCCGGCCGGTTTAGCTTTGTAAAGGCTGCTTCGCGACCGCGACAAACGCGGTCATCTGCCGGGCACGAGAACGCCGGTTGGGGCGTTGCTGTTGATGCTGATATTCTCCGTGCCGGGAGGCTGATCGGCTCCCGGCTTGCGGGCATCGAGGCACCTGATAGGCGTGCAATTCAGAGGCACTATGGCAAAGGTGCTCACCCCGCCATACACGACCATGACGACGCTGGCGGGATACGGGTAATCTTCCAGGCCATGAGGTTGCGTCGTGTCCTTGACCGCGATATCAAGTCCGTCGATCGGCCGATCATGCTCATCAAAGAAATAGATGTTGGTTTGACCAAGCCCTGCCCCAATGATCTCGACGCGCCGCTTTGAGAGCGCGACGGCGGTGGCAATGGTGCGGTCGGCGACTACAACGCTTTTGACGTCGGTCGAAAGCTCGATCACGACCGATTTGCTTACGCCGAGAGCCATGAATCGGGAGGTGATATCGCTACTGACGACCCGCATCTCCGCGGATGCGCGGCCGGTGCCGACCACCGCAGATGCTGCGATGGCTGCTGCGGCCAGCGCCATCCGGCCAAGTAGCTTACGCTTCATTTCGGCTCCCTCGTGCCGGCACCACCAATAGATGAAGGGTAGCAAGTCACACTTTACAAGTTGTTAAGCATCAAACCCCGCCATTTCGAACCTTCGTCGGACGGCGCGTTGAATTCAAAGGCTTATTCCCGCGATATTGACCTTTCGGAGAGCGCGCCTTTTAGATGTGATCGACACTCGATATCATGGCCGTGGGGGTGACCGGTCGCAGGCGGTTTCAAGCGGCCGATTGCACGCACAGCCATCAAGCCTTCATCAAAACCTTGGTCAAATGCAAAACGGAGTCGCCATGTTGAGGCACTATTTGAGGCAATCGCTCTTGCTCGCAATTCTATCGCTGGCGACCCTGACGGTCGCACCGGCGGTGGCGCAATCGCCGCAGGGGTGGGTGCAGGCTGGCGTGCTTAGCTGCAGACTCAATCCAAGCATCGGCTTTGTCATCTTCGGCCATCAATCGATGGAATGCCGATTCCAACCCGCCTCAGGTCCGGCGCAAGGTTACGAGGGAGCCATCAATACCGTCGGCCTCGACCTCGGTGTCAGCAACGGCGGCCGGCTCGCTTGGGCGGTGTTCGGTCCGGCGGCGGGAATTCCCAACGGCGCGCTGGCAGGTGAATATGTCGGGGCTTCCGGCGATGTCGGCGTCGGAGTTGGTGTAGGCGCGAACGTGCTTGTCGGCGGCTCCAATCGCAGCGTTGCCCTGCAGCCAGTTTCCCTGGAAGGGTCTGTTGCGCTGAACGTCGTTGCCGGCTTGTCACAGCTAAAATTGCGCCCGGCCCAACTTTAGCGGCGGCGAGCGCGCTGCCCCGACAAAAACTGACTCGCGCTCGTCGCGCGACGTCCGCTCAGGCCATGAGCGGACGAGGCGAAAGTGCGTCCGGAGTCAACTACGATCGAAGCCAGTTGCGATCGAACGGCAGACACTGGCCGCCGGAAAAGGTCTCGGTTCAATTCCCGTGTCCTGTGGAGACTCTTCCGGCGAAAAGCCGGTCAAAGAATCAGAAGCGAGCCGGCGCCTGCTGGGCCAATTCCCCTCCGATCAAACTATGCCTCAAACCTGAGCGGCAAGAGCCGAATTTTCTCTCAACGCCGCTAAGGCGCAACGCCGGCCTGAGACAGCCAAAACGTCATTTGCACGTCACCACAGAAAGTGTAGCGTGGCGCGCGGTGATCTGAGTGCGATAAACATGCGTACAGTAACCTGCGTGTTGTGAGTGATGTGGGGCGATTATTCGAAGCAGGAAGGCAACTCATGAACGATGACTCCGCGAAAAGCCGATTAGATATCGGCGAAGTTAGTGACATCACCAGGCAGTTGAACGATGGCCGGCTGTCGAGGCAGGGCCTTCGCGAGCGCCTGACGGCGCTTGGCGTCGGGTTTGGCGCGGCCGTGGTGCTGGGCCTGACGGGCGCGCACGCGTCGACGGCTCCCGAAGCGACGGCTCCCGAAGCGACGGTCACCCTGAAATCGACGAACGCCGCGGTCAACACCATCATCCAAAACGGCGGACAATCCGACCAGGCCCCGACCGTGGGTGCCCCGCTCCAGCAATTGAGCTGGTACAATCGCTATTTCCGCCGCTTCTATACCCGCTACTATCACCGCTGGTGATGAAGGCTTAAGCCGATAGCGGCGCCTGAGCGCTTTCTGCGACGGGTCGTGAAGGATCGCGGCGGGCTTACGCCGCGACCTTTTCGTTCCGCTGCTTTGGCGCAATCAGCTTGCCGATGTCCCACTTGCCGATGTCCCACTTGCCGATGTCCCACTTGCCGATGTCCCACTTGCCGATGCCTTGAGGCACGGGGACATCTCCGGGTGCTAGGACGTGCTGGCCGCGTTCGAATCGCGATCAGATCCGCTTGCAATTCTCATCGAGGCATCGCCGTTTTTGCGGGAAGCGGGCGATAATCTTGGCATCGCCCGGCGACGGCGTAATATCAATCTCCCAAGGCCGAACAGTTGCAAACCTAAAGGCCGAGTCATGACGCACGCCGGGATCGCTCCCGTCGCACCGGAGGCGGCGCTCCGTCGTCCTGCGGCATTGCAGGCAACGCCGCGTCCGTTTGCGTTCGTCCTCGTCAAGCTGGCGTCGCGCTGCAACATCAATTGCACTTACTGCTACTGGTTTCGCGACGCGGAGGTTTACGAGAAGCCGCCGGTGCTGACGCCGGAAGCGGAGGACGCGTTTTGCCTTCGTCTCGAGCAGCACATTCGCGAATTCAATCTCCCGGTTTTCCTGCTGGTTTTTCACGGCGGCGAGCCGCTGCTGTTTCCGAAGCGCAGGTTCGACGCTCTGCAGAAAAAGCTGCGCGACATAGAGCAACGCACCGGCTGCGTCATCAAACGCGGCGTGACCACCAACGCCATTTTGGTCGATGAGGAGTGGGTCGAATTGTTCAAGACCCACGACGTGGACGTCACCGTCAGCCTCGACGGGCCGGCCGACATCAACGACAAATACCGGGTCGACTTCAAAGGCCGCGGCACGCTGGCGCAGACGCTGCGAGGACTGGAGCGGCTGCGCGCGGCCGGACTCGAGCCGGGACTCATCTCGGTCTGCAATCCGGGCACCGATCCCGAGCGTGTTTTGGCCTTTGTCGCCGACGAACTCGGCATGAAGCAATTCGACATCCTGCCGCCCGATGCGACACATGCCGACAACCCGCCGCCGATCGCCGACTACTTCATCAAGCTGTTCGACGTCTGGTTCGACAAATACGCCGAAAAAGGCGTGCGCATCGATACGCTCGACGCCATGATCCGCGGCCTGGCCGGACAATTGTCGCTCTCCGACACCATCGGCTTGGGCCCGATCGAGACCGTGACGCTCATGGCCGACGGCTCGCTCGAGCCGCTCGATGTGCTCCGTATTGCCGGCGACGGTTCGACGGCTTCGAAAACCCATGTGCGCAGCCACGCCATCAAGGATGTTGAAAACGACCCGGTCTGGCGGGAAGCGTTCGAGGCCAGCACCACTTTGTGCGAGACCTGCCAAAAATGCGAGTACTTGGACGCATGCGGCGGCGGCCACCTGGCGCAGCGCTGGTCCACCGAGCGCAGGTTCGACAATCCGAGCGTCTATTGCGAGAGCTGGAAGCGCATCTTCGCCCATATCTGGGACCGGATCGCGCCCACATTGACGGTCGAAGTCGCGCCTGTCTCGGATCGTCCCTGAGCGCGCCGCGGTGGTGCCCGTGGAGGGCACTACAGGGATGTCCAGCGCCATCCAGTCAGATCCAGGTTTAGGCGTCAAACTAATCGTTAATCTGCACCTTTCGTCTATCCTGGTCCGAGGTAGTCCGCTATAATCCGAGTCCTTCCTTAGGGTAGATCTTAGGGCGGAAATGACCAGGGCAACGAGACGGCTGTCTGCCCGAAAGGTCGAGACGATCCGGAAGCCGGGCTACCACGCCGACGGTGAAGGACTTTACCTCGTCGTTGACCAATCTGGTGCTCGCCGGTGGGCGTTCATCTACCACACTCACGGAAAGCGACGTGAGATGGGCTTGGGCCGCATGGGTCTCAAGGAGGCGAGAGAGGCCGCAGAGGAAGTACGTCGCCAGATCCGGAAGGGCATCGATCCGATCACGGCTCGCCGACAAGACCGGTCCAATAAGGGATCAATTCCGACATTTGAGGCGATCGCGGCTGAGGTGATCGCCGACGCTCAGGAAAGGTCAACCAACGACAAGGTCCGCTACCAGTGGGAGCTCTTGCTCGGCCCCCGCTACTGCAATTCCCTTCTCCAGAAGCCAATCAACCAAATAACTACTCTCGACATCGAACAGGTCCTGCGCCCTGTCTGGCGGAGCAAGCCCGAAACCGGTCGCAAGCTGCTGGTGCGCTTGCGCCGAGTCTTCGACTATGCCCGTGTTCACCTACGGGACCGGCACGGCATCGTTATGCCGAGCAACCCGGCTGCTTGGCAGGATCTGCGGGACCGTGGGTTTGAACGCATCAATAAGCTAACGCGTGGCCGGCAAGCTGCCCTAGATTACCAGCAGGCGCCTGAGTTCTTTGCCGCGATACGCCAGCGACAAGGCATCGCCGCCAGAGCCCTCGAAGTCACAATGCTGACGGGGCTGCGGACGGGCGAAGTAATCGGCGCCAAATGGACCGAAATCGACCTGGAGCGTAAAACCTGGGTTATTCCGCCCGAACGTCTCAAGGACCGCAAAACCCGGACCGAGCCGCATCGGGTACCGTTGTCGCCCCAAGTGGTAGCCATCCTGAAGGCACTCCCGAGATTAGGAGAGTTTGTGTTCCCGGGCCTCAAGCCGGGCAAACCGCTGAGCAACATGGCCATGCTGAGCCTACTGAAGGACATGAACTGCGACGAATCTGGCGAGCCTCGTTGGACTGATCCGAAGAGCGGCCGCTCGATCACACCACATGGACTTCGCGCCACATTTAGGACGTGGGGAGAAGATACGGGGTTTCCGCGCGACCTCCTCGAAGAATCGCTGGGCCATCAGATTGGGACTGCGGTGGAGCGAGCTTATCGGCGCACCGACAGCTTCGATCGACGTCGAGCGATCATGCAGGCTTGGGCTGATTTCTGCAGTGGCAAGCCTATTGGCCGCCGGGGTATTCACTCGCCATCAAGGGTCAAACGCCAGCCATGATGAGTCGCCACCGAGCCTTTTGAGTAAGGCGAATACCACTGCCAAGTCGGCGCGGCTTCCACCTTCGTTGCGACCTTCATTCGATGCATCGTAGAAATTTTTTGAGCTAGCCCAGCAACAGAAGCCCGCTGGCGATGATCATCACACCAGCAGTCGCGCCATGGATGCCGAATGCGGCTGTCTTCGTTTCGCGGTGCCTGAGGACGATTGTAGCATCGGTCTGCCGGCAGGATGCTTCCTTGTTGCAGCTTTCATCGGTATCGAGAGGCTGTTACGCATCGATTTCGACCTCGCATTTGCCCCGGTGACCTACACCAATCAGGCACTCGCTGGCCTTCAGCGGAAACTTGCGGAATTCAAGAGCGAGACGATCCCGGCCTTTGGTCGCCCCATTGGGGTGATTGTGAATTACACGCCGGATCGCGCTATCCGGTTCGATCTCGCTGGCAATCCACTCGAAATACTTCCGCGCACACACCGCCTGGCGGATCCTTCCGTAGCGCTTTCCCATCGGCCGATCATGCCGGCAACGCTGCGAGCGATTATGCCCGTCGAATAGCTATGTCAATATCTTCAATCTTGCCAAGACTGCGGGCACACCGGTCGATCAGATCGAGCGCTTCTGTGCCCGCAATCTCCCGCTATCCAAGGAAATGGCGATTAACTCGCAGAGTTTTGGGAGCGGGTAGACGTGACTACACCCTACGGAAGGACACCCCGAAATGCCCCATGCCATCATCCGAGGAAAGAATGGTCGCCGACACGAGGTTGATTTCGGGGATTCGCCCGTACGCGTCGAAGTTTATGCGAGCGAGGAAACGGTCGAGATCTTCGTCGAAGCAGATTTTGAGACGTTACCAGAAGAACGTCGACGTTTCGCCATAATCAACGTCCCGCGGCACCAATTTAGCCAAGCCACAGGAGAAACTGCTCGCCGCGCCGCGAAGAAGAGGCAGTGACTCGCATCGTCAGCAATGAGTCTGCAATACTTCGTTCGATGATTTCGGACATTGGTGGCGGATTTGTAAGCGGCATCAATCCATTGATCAGAGATCGTGTCCCCACCACTGCATGTCTTCCGTAAGTACGCCCGTCGTCGCTAATGCGAGGCTCTTACGCAATTGCGGAATAAGACGCCAATGTCTTTAAGCCGACCCAAAATTGATAACGTGTATCGCGATAAACGAACACTGCCAGTCGCAGCTAACTGTCTGTATTATTGAGTAAACAAAAAAGTTCTCCACAGAGCATTCGAATAGGTCAATGTTACTAACTTGGTTCAGCTTTGCTCGACAGTTAGCGTTTAATGCGAGGAGACGTCCAAAAATGGAAGAATTTCAAAAGTCGGAAGTGGATCGCGCGGGTAGCAAACCACTTCGTCTCTGTACGATTTGCGGTGATGCGATGATAGCCGCCACTTCGTCACAGTACGTGAGCGAGCGATGCGTCCGCAACTCTTGGTCCTGCGATGTCTGTGGATTTGAAGTTGCGACCACCGCCATTTTTACTTTGAGGCGGACTGCAAATTAAAACGGTCAGCCGCACCGCGCGCTGCACATGTCGGCGAAGCGCGCGAACTCGAGCTACCGCATGACCGCAACCGCGTCAGTGAACAGCTGTTTTTCCGCTGTTCGCCTGCAAGGCTCGGACTTTGACGTCGTGTTGCGGAAACTGATCTCGAAGACGCAACGCGTCTCTCAACGCATCAACAAAACGTCGATGGTGCGATTTCATTCGTCCGTCGATTTGGATGATAAAGTGCTCATTAGGTAGGCAATGAGCGGCGAAAGCGCTTTTCATGGGACTCCCCATTAACCGCTGCCGCGACATTGAACGAAGACCGAATGCTCAGCAGCGTTCCCCGATCCCATGAGTTTAAGCTGATTCTTGTCTTAATTTGGTCTTTCATCGGTCCATTCGGATGAATATTTGGCGCCTCGTTGCGAAAATGTCACGCGCTACGAGAGCGCCGCTGACCTTCGTCTGGGTCGCGTTTCCAGAGTTATTGTAGCCGCTTATAGCGTCGGGGTTTTGCTCCAAGACCGCGTCATTCCTGGTCATCAATCTGCAGAGTTTTTTAGAAATGAAGAAGACGTACGCCCCGCAATTTGGTGCCGCCCGACAGGACGAAATGCAATCGTCTAAACTGGATGAGGTATGAGAAGGCTCGTCGCGGTATTCAAATGCATATCCTTCGATTTGCTTCTCGCCCGCCTCCCGCTCGCAATTCAAGTAATCTCGGAAGACCCAGCCCAGCGGAATGTTACTATCCGCCCGCCTTACGTACACCCAAGCTCTTCCGCTACTCGTCGCAGTTTGTATGATGTTGACCGTAAATCCATTTCTTAGCGTATTGACAATTTTGCCGTTGGGGACAGTGCGTACGTTCAACGGCGTGCCCGTAGGGTCTGCGACCAGGCAACGCTCTTGAGCAAGTGCATCGGCGCGCCATCCAACAAAAAAGATGCAAAAAAATACTAGCGCCAGAAGCTTCGACACTGTCGCGTTCCCTTGCTCTGTCAGCTACTTCGGTCTGTGCTATCGAAACAGGCGGGATAAGCATCGTCAACCGCCTTTAGAAAGCGTCAAATGCAGAGGGGGTAAGATAAGTGCTGACGACGTCATGGTAAATGAACTGAAGCGTTTGGAAGGGGAGCAGCACAAAGCCGCCCCCCACCACCTCCATCACGCCGCACGCTTTCCTTTTGACTTCGATGACTTCGTCTGCGCGCTTGCCTCCGCGAATTGCTGATCAAGTTCGCCATTGCGGATCGCGGTGATTAAGGTGTCGATCACAGACGGCAGCTTGTCGAGCGATGGCTCCGCGACGGCGGGCTTGCCTTTCTCGAACTCGATTGGTTTCAACCCGCTCCGAACGAACAAGAGCCGTTTGGATGTTGTCGCCATCACAATGGCACGCGCTGCTGCTGTTCGACCATGACCCTTTCCCCGTCCTTCTTCACCCACTTCCGATTTGTGCGGGTGTAGTTCGGGTCTTTCAGGATCAGTTTTTGCTCCTCGAGCCGAGCGATAACTTTGGCGCGGCGATCAAGGATCGGGTTCGCGCTTTGCGTCGGAAGTGTCGTGAACGTCAGGGTTTTTAGAGCGGTCATTTCATCCTCCATCGGTTTGATCGAGGATTGAGAGAATATATTCCTAGCTATGAAAATTGCAAGGCAAGTTTGCCGGCATACCTGATTTGAAACGTCGCATAAATGTGCAGCCATCACACTTTGAACGAGTATGGCGTAAGGTCTAACTTTTTGCCGATGCTCGAGAGGTTTAACGCGAGGGACCCTTTGTCCATTATCAGTGCAACGTGCCAGTATTTCTTGTCACCTTTTTCCGTCGTGTTCATCGCCTCAAGATTTTGCTCAATGAGCGAGATTGGTAGGGCATATGCCTCATTTCGATCCGTGCATCCAAGTACGAAGAATCCTTCGCTTACTGACCGCATGAACTCCAACCATTTTGGATGCAACGCGTACCAGTATGGTTGGTAGTCGCGCTTATATCGCTTCGATACTGCGCATGTGACGCCGATCTGATTCATGGCGTCGGAGAAATTCGTGCGGGTTCTCTGCACTGGGGTTGCATTCTTCGATTTGAAGAATGCCTGGACGATCTCCAATCGCTTTTCATCCAATTTGTCGCGCGGAGTGAATTCCCACGTGCCTGGTTCTTGATTCGCTGATTCCGTGCCTTCCCCTGACTGCAAATCAGCAGCGGTTTGCGCTTTCTGATCTGTCTCCTGTTGTGTCTCGAATATCAGATCAACGATGTTATCGACGCGTGTATATTCAAACGGAATCAAGATACGGCGTATCCGGTCGATTAGCGACTTATCGTCGACTTCTTCTTTCGTGAACATCAGTTTGACGAGCGCGTCGACGCTGATTAACCTGGTCGACCAAGCGTGCCGACTGCCTCTAACCTGTGCTTCGAGGTCTCCAGTATCTTGTCGTCCAACCACAATCAGCGAAGAGAAATTTTTTGCATCACCGCTGCCGACTGATGAGTTAATCTTTTCAATGTATGCGCTGATCGTATCGAGGTTGATTCGATATGTGTCCGTCGTTTTCACCTCTACAACGATGTGATTGGTTCCGTCGAACCAAAGACCATCGAAACCCGCCTGATGCATGACACCTTGGTAGCGACCATTCTGAACTTCGTACCCGAGACGCTTTCCGATTTCATTGACAATGTCCTGCAAGACAAACCCGCTCTTGTTGAATCCTTCATCCAGGCAGAATTTGGCGTAATCCGCCAGGCGATCATTCGATTGAAGAGCGAGAAATTCGCGCAAGTGCCGCGAGCATTCAGAGTTGTCTCGCAGGTCGCCATCGCCACAAATTCCTACAATCTGCCGTATAGTGTATCTCTCAACGACAGCGGGATTCTGTTTCGCGAGTTCAATCAGGTCGACTGACGCCAAATATCGCACCTCTGTTTTTTAGTTCCTCGCGAGGCGGCGTTTGGATGCCGCTACCCGCGTCATCACAATGGACGATCGTGTCGCAGGCGCTCGATCTCATCCTTTAGCATCAACTTTCGACGCTTCAATTCCGCGATTTTCAAATCATCGGTCGAACTGTGCGCTAATGCCTCGGCAATCTCAAGTTCGAGTGCTTTATGTTGCCGCTCAAGTTCTGCAAGATGCGCTTTGATGGTCATATAATTCACCGCTTCGTTTCATCCGACGCCAAAGCCTTCCGCACATTCGATTGGGAGATACCGAACTCTCGGGCAATCCGTGAAGGCGTGACACCCGCCTTGAATGCGGCGCGAACAAGATTCAGTTGACCAGGAGTCAAAGGGGCTTCCGCTGCGTTCGCATGTCGTCGTTTTTCGGTTGTCGCCGACTCCGGTTTCGTTAAGTCAGGACCGGCATATGAGACGGCCTCTAGGCCTTGTGGAATCCTGCCTCGACGCTTCATCTCTTCAAGTGTTGCCGCATACATCAAGTCCAACTCGCCGTCACTCAAATGTTTGACGGCGTTGCGCAGGTTTTTCGGGAGGACGTGCCGTTGCGACGCGACCTCGGTCGCCGCCTCTGTCCCAGGCAACTTTGGCGGCGCTGGACTGTCTCCGACCGCCGCAGCCGAGAATAGATTAGGCGTTCGCTCGGTAGGAATGCGTCCCATGGCGTTAGCATGCCGCGAAGAGGGTCGGTCTGCAATCAGCAGCGAGCGCCCTGTGCACACCCTCCAGCATTCGCAGACGTTCAGGGCGCCGCACGCTCCTTATGGTGGGTCGCACGACCTTGTCAAAAGGCATCAACGCCAAGTTCTGGCGGTTTTGAGGGTGTGTCGATCTGTTCACGAACACGACTTTTCACCGTGCTGATATGCGTCAAAAACGGGTCAAGCCACGGTCAATAAAATATTTTCGGGGATGTAATCGCGCACCGGTCACCGACCACAGCCGCGGTGCACAATTGGGAGCTATCGGAAAATTAGGAGATTCAGCCCCGTCGTCGTTAGCGTACAAAGGTGGTAGCCTGTTTTCCGGCAATCAGTGAGGAGGCTCTTATGCGATATAAGGCCAAAAGCATTGCCGCGCTTCAATTAGCTCTTGGTAGCTTGCCTGACAAAATGCGGGTCGAGATAGAACCCGACACCGGGGTGTCCGCAAAGACGGTCGGCGAACTTCGGAAGGTGGCTGCATGGCCCGAGAATTTGGCGATAACAACGCCGCTGGAGCGCAATCCCGAGAGCACGGTAAAGGTGAGCAAAGTTAGCGTCGCGACACGCACCTCGCCAAAGCCGTAGGGCGTTACGCGGCGGACGTGGCCAATTCAATCGGCTCGACGATGCACGGATCGTCGTTCTCCGGCTTCTTGACTCGCGTCGAGATCGGCCACATCCGCATCGGTTCGGCCGGGAACAGCCGCATCAATTCATGACGATCGGCGGACATAGTCGCCAGGCGCGGGGATGAGCGGCATGCGATTGTGGATTTCGCCCACCAATTCGTTGGCGTCCGTCGTGATCACCGCGAAAGTGCGTATCCATTCGCCGGAGGCCGGGTCTTTCCAGTTCTCCCACAGCCCGCCGAGGCCGAAAGGCCTGCCATCCTTCATAGCAATGGCGTAGGGCTGCTTCGCCTTTTGACCTTTGATCGCCTTCCACTCGTAAATCCGTCTACCGGCAGGATGCTGCGCCGGCGGCGATAAGCATGCCGGAAGGTCGACAGAGTGTGCACCGTCTCGCACTTGGCATTGATCGGCTTCGCCGGATTACCAGTAGGTCTTGGCTCGGCGCGCCGTTCCACCGTGGCGGATAGTTGTGCGTGCGGCTGTCGCGCACATCCATACCCTCAACGATGGCATAGCGTAACGGTCCGCTGCTTTGAATGACTCTACCGCACATGACGCTGATGTGGCGATGACCGCTTGAAAATTCCACGATCCCGGTACACGTCCGAAAGGGCAAGGCTAGGCGCGTCCTGGACTGTTACGACAGATGCAGACGCTAAAGACAAGTGCGCCGCCGGCCTCGACCTGCTTTATTGTACCGAGCGTAAGCAAGCCGCCTCGCCCGCGATCGCGGCGACCCCAATAACTCGCCGTTGCCCCGGGGTCGCGATAAAGCTCCGCTAAAACAGTTTGAAAGGCTTCAAACGTCGCTTTGGTATTGTATGATTCGCCTCCATGATTTTTGCTCCTTATTTAGTCGATGAACTTCTGCCTAGGCGATCGAAAAGCTCAGCAGGCCATGTGCGTTGTGGTTCGGCTGCATTCACGTCCGTAACCGTCGGAACGTTCTGTCTCATTAAATATTCCATAATGCTGCGTCGAAACAATTGCGAACGCGTCAAATCCTGTTTGGCACAAAAAGAGTCAACGGTCGCAAGCATCGCTTTTGAAATTCGAAAACCTGTCGATGGTTCTACTATCTTCGATGCTCGTCTTCCTCCTTGTTGTTGATAATAGCGTCGATGATATCTTCTTGGTCAGTCGCCATCCGTGCAACAAATCGCGGCGAAAGTTCAACGGTGAGATATGAACCGTTGTAGTCCTGATTACGCCATCCTGCTATGTTGCAAATAACCTCTTCGACCCGATCGTCGCCGAATTGCGTTACGATCGCAGCCGCCGTATGCCTCTGCAACTTCATCTGCCCCGTGAGATCAGGTGATTTGGGTTTGGTTTTAGTTGCTTTTCGCAGCGCTCCGAGTGAGCGCTTTTGTTTAACGGGCTTGTCGATATACATTTGGGATTTCCTCCTTCTTCTTCTGTTTTACAGGTGTATTTATACTTTGACGCTGTTTAACAGCATAGTTTCGCTTGTTGAATTTGAATGAACCCAAATGCTCCCTCATTGTGTCGATAATGGTTTTCAGAATGCGCTTTCGAACGGAATAAGGACTTTCTGCACCCATATTAAATTAAGTGACTTTTGCTGACGGTTAGTCGGTGACGACGGCGATAGCGACAATTCGTTCGCCGCTCATATTTGCTATGTCATCCGCGAAGTGATTGATTGCCTCAGCGCGTTCCTCATCAGTTGATGCGCTATCGATCACGATTGCCGAAGCTCCGGTGATCGCCAAATCAATCGCGTCTTCGTTTATTGGTTTCCCCAATGCTCGCCAATGCCCGGAGCTCTGAAAACGTTCAGACAAGAAACGTTTGAAAGGCTCCAAACGTCGGTTTGGTACGATGTGCTCTGTCATATTCTTTTCCATGGTGAGTTTCTATATTTCCTTTGGGGCCTCGGCAGTACCGCTCTTTTTGCTGTGCTTCATGGCCGCCGTAGCCGCTAGACGGATGTAGTTGCTAAAATCGATTCGGCGACATTTGCATTCGGTCTTGATCATATCCATCAAAACCGGACTGAACCGAGTTGAACGTATGACGGTCTTTTTCCAACGATTATCCATCAATGATATTACCTCCCCATTTCTTGGTTTTTTGCTCCCTCAAATGTACTATTTTGTTGAGACGTTGTCGGCCTCCGCTATTGTCAGCTCATACACCGCGCCACCAAAATTGGGCCGACGCAGCCCACTCACGCAAGCTCATCCAAACTCATCAGGCGATTCCCGATCCCTAATTGTTGTCCAACCCCAACATTGATCGCCTTCAGTGGTTCGGGATTGGTTTTCAGCATCCTTCTTCACTATTTGGTCTGTGTTGCAGTGTCTGCTTATTGTTTTTGTCCTTCGCAGGTATTTATCATTTCGTGATACGTAACCACGCCTTTGATTCGGAATTCGGTCACGAGGTACAGTCGCATTCGCGATTTAACTCGCGACTGATGTTCATCGGGTGACGACCACCTTTGCAATTCATTGGCGGCAACCGCAACGGCTTGTGAATGTCTTTTATGGCAGGAATGGATGTGCGAAGCAGGAGCGAAGCGACTGCGAGCAAATCCCGCGAAGCGGGATTGATCATGCGTCATTCGGGAACTGATGACGTGAATAAGTGGCAATGTTCATTTGCAATCATCGCGACGATATTCATAGGCAGTTGGTCAGATGTAAATCATTTTTCCAAATAGAGCGTTGTTGAATCTCGCTGCGCGAGATTTCGCTTCGCGAGGTTCAATTTTTTCAACGTATTGGCAGTTTAGATCGGAAGCAGTCACTGCCGTTATGGTCGGAGACGCACTTTTGGCCTTGGTGGCCAAAAGTGGTCGAGTTTCTGCCTATAATGGCCCGTCGAGCACGCTGACGTTGAACAACCCGTTTGGGGAAGTGCGGTTGGGCGATCTACTTTTATGTTCAGTTTTATCCAACGCCAACATTCCGAGCCAAGTCAGCCGACATCGGAATGTCTCCAGGTCGCAAGGCAACGTTGCCTGGATCGTGCCCACAATGGTCAATTGATCATCGTAAGCTTCTGCGGATCGGAATGATGACGAATTGCACCCTAACTGAATTCCGACGGCGCTGCTTGTCACGGCAGAACGCAGCCTCGACAGGTTTGATGCTGGATGTTTGACCCGCGATGTATTTATCTTTCGTCACACGTCAAAAAGCCGATTCTACGAAAATATTTTTGCGTGCCTTCATTTTGGGCAGACAAGCGTGCCCGCATCATTATTGAAGGTTAACAGGCACAAACGTATGGGGTGTTCTTTATCTTCCGGCAAATTGCCTAATGGCTCAAGCTGATTGGCAAAGTTACAGATAACCGCAATGAAATCCGAGTCATCGGTAACCCAGCGATTTTGAAGCGTGCATTGATAGCCGCACCTCAACTAAGCAGGTGAGTACGGGAAGCACGACTACTCCCAAAGGACAAGGTTCGCGGACCAGCAGGCGTCGGGTCGATTCTTGACGATGACCAGTGCAAATCCTTAGCAGGGAAACGGCCACCACCCGCCTCCTATTCGGGTGCTGGAGCCTTTATAGCTCTATGTGTCTCAATTCGGCAAATTTGACACGAACGCGAAAGATAATGAAATCAAAGACTTGACTGTGTCAAAAGTCCGTGTCAAATTGCTTTAATGAATATCGGATATGCCCGGGTCTCGACACAGGGACAAACACTCGAATCCCAGCTTGAGGAGCTTGGGAAAGCCGGCTGTGCGAAAATCTACAGCGAGAAGGTCAGCGGAGCCCGGAGTGATCGACTCCAACTGCACAGCCTCCTAAATGGCTTAGAGCCTGGTAGCACCTTGGTCGTCACGCGCTTGGATCGACTGGCTCGTTCCACAATCGATCTGCTGACCATCATCAAGGCCATTGCCGACAAGGGATGTCTTTTTAAATCCTTGGCCGATCCATGGTGTGACACCACCACTCCCGGTGGTCGATTGATGCTCACGGTATTGGGAGGACTTGCGGAATTTGAGCGCGAACTCATCAAGATAAGAACCGGTGAAGGTCGGGAAAGAGCAAAGCGTGCTGGGGTAAAAATGGGGCGGAAACCGAAACTCAGCGCCCACCAAATTGCCGAGGTCCGCAGTAGAAAGGCTGGCGGAGAATCTGTTCGTTTTCTTGCTAGGTCATACAATGTGTCGCCAAACACGATTTCAAGAGTTCAGGTGAATCAATCAGTCGTCATCCGACTGGTTGAGGCAGGCCTGTCGATTAGACGCAGTTTGCTCGGCGAGGAGACTTAGATCGAAATATACCAGCACTTACTCATTCCGTAATCCTACTGTCCAAGCGTAAAAAGCGCTCTACAATCCGACGACGCATAACTGATTTAGGTATGTTTGGCGATATAAGCGCATGGCGCTGACGCAGCACTGGGCCGCGGCCAGTTCGATTTGTCAGCATGAGTTACAGCTCCACAAGGAGTATCAGTTGGCCGAACGCCCGATCAAAATGATCAAAATGCTTGCAAGGAAGAGTTTCATCATTCCAGCTGGATCGGTGCAAGCCTACGTCAATCTGAAGGCGTATTGGGAGTTCGATGCGCACGACCGGCCGTCCGGCTGGAATGCATGGCTAACACTATCGCTTTCGCCTAGTGCGCCCACCAATCCGCGATCCGCAATGCTCACGAAGTAGGACGTCGAACAGCGACGACACGACAGACTTGAGGTTGCAGCTGCCCCTTGCCCGCAAGGCTTTCACGTGGCTTCGCGATTGCCTGCCTTGAATACGAACGTCTCATGAGCACCAATCGCCAACTAGGCCCGATGTCTCAAATGGTCGGGTGGGATCGAGGCGCGGATCGGGCTTCGAATGATGCCGACGTTTCCTCGATCCTCCCTATCATTCCGTACGGCGGGTTTTCCCCAGTACGGCTGGAAGGCTGGCTTATCAGACGGAGCCTTCCTGTACGTCGCTCAGCTCAAGCCTGCTCCCGGCATACGCTGGTCATCGTCCAGTTTGCGTCCGTCCTTCGTGCACTTCGTGGCCCACATCGATGGCACCGCTCTGAGTTGGGCCTGCGGGCTCGATTGCGCACCGCCATGAGGCGGAGTGCTCCGCCTACCCCAGGGGCCCTCGCTCAGGTCCGGGTTGTAGTGTCCCGGTCCGTCATCACTTAATCGGCCCCATCCGTCCCACTCGTGGGCACATCGCGATTTCACCGCACTGCGGCTTATACGCGGTGCCTTCGCTGTGCGGGAGCGCCCAGGCGACCCGCGAGTGGTTCCGAGCTTTTACTGCACATTCCTTCCTGGCATGCCGCCCTCTCCAACCCCCGGAAGTCTGACATCGATATTTTCCAGAACTTCGATGCCAACATTGGCCTTCGCCGAATGACCACCGGCTCGGCACTCCCAACACTCCCGCAATCCGTTCCACGCGGGCGGTCGATTTCGTGGCTTCACTGGTTCGCTTCCGCTACGGCCTGCCAGGTTGCTTGCCCCCCTGTACGGATCAGACTGGGTACTTCCCCAGCCACCGAGGACTTTTACTTCCAGGCTTTCAACGTATCGGTCTCCCTCCACGTTGCTGGATATAACTACAACAGCGACTGGACTCCTCTGTTGGCGGGACTCTCACCCGCTGGAATGGCAGCTAGCTTCGCTGCACGGTCATTTTCGACCGATGCGGCCAATCTGGCCTGCCGGTTCATGTCCGCTTCGCTCCGAAAGCGACAGACGCATTGCGTTGCCGCAAAGCGTCGCTATGGGCCTTTTCGGACTCATGTAGTTCAGGAAAGATAACCCTGTTCGATTACCTCGTCGGTAGTTGCGCGCAACGTTTGGTATCGTCGGCCACGCACCTTAAGTCTCGCGACTCGCAACGTCGCTGAGGTATTTTTCATACTCTGCTCTAGATAGCAGATTGCCTTCGCGTTCGACGCGAGCACGATCCTTCGCCGGTAAGGAGGCCTGTATATCATCGACGCGCTTCCAGGGCGCCAAAGGCGTTTCGCACGTCAAACGAGGCACAAATTCTGACGGTTGTATCTTCCTATATCGGTGTACATAGCGCGGGCAGTTACGAAAAATTTCTGTCACACTCACCCGGACGATCAGCTGTGCCTCAGCGTACTCTGTCAGCAGGGGATCGTTATCGTCGACACTGGCGATGCCTTGCAAGCGCAGGCGATGCGGCTTCTCAAAGTTGATAAAGAGCATGCCGACCTGCAGATTCCCGAGTAAGTTACCCATCGAATAGAACATGCCGTTGCCATCGTAACAAGGAAAGACGACGGTCTTACTATCGATAACACGAACAAACCCGGGATCGCCGCCCTTATAGGACACAGTTGGGCGGCCCTGATGATCAATGGTCGACAGAAAGAACATGTCGCGGCTTTCAATGAACCCCTTATGCTCGGGCGGGATTTCGGTGAGCACCACGCGCGCTTCAACATTGTCGGCAAGCCGCCGTGTATCGAAGCGGTCCTGCAATGCACGGTGGACAGGTCCATACAATCGGCTCATCTGATATATTCCATTACTACCGACGGATGTCCTCGGGGCTGAGGATTACACCCTATCACACCCTCGAATGAAGATTCTGCCCCACAGTAAAAGCTCACCATGGATGCCCCGTGTGGGGCCATAACTCATGCGCTGCAGCAAATTCGGGAGAGGTTATGCGGTGCGTTCAATGCGTGTATCGATTTCGCTACGGAGCCTCCCAAAGTCGATTGGTTTGGTCAGCAGCGCCTCAGCACCGTTCTCCAAAGCCTCCCGCTTCGTCTCCGCGTCGCCATAGGCGGTAATCATGATAACGGGTACGTCCGGTCGTAGTGCCTTGGCCTTGGGTAAGAGGTCGAGACCGCTCATTCCCGGCATGTTGATGTCGGAGAGGATTAAGATAAGGGATACTCCAGCCGCATCAGTGATGCGCTGGAGTGCGACCGGAGCGGATTGCGCAAACTCCATCGTGAACCGGCCACTGCGGAGGTCGCGCCGGAATTGCTGGCGGAACAGCGTTTCGACATCAGGCTCATCGTCAACCACGAGTATGAGCAGGCTCATGCTCCTCCTCCAGATTTGTTGGCGGACGCCGCCGCACGCGGCAGAACAATTCTAAATTCAGTGAACTCGCCGGGCTGCGTATCGACCTCTATAGACCCCGAGTGTTGCTTGACGATGATGTCGTGACTGATGGAAAGGCCTAGCCCAGTGCCCTCTCCGGCTGGTTTGGTCGTAAAGAAGGGATTGAACATCTTCTCTTTTATCTCGGGAGGAATGCCGATGCCGTTGTCGCGAATCCTGATCTCTACGCGATCGCCGAGGTTCTTCGTCGAAGCCGTAAGAGTAGGCTCGTAGCCATCGCCATTGCCCTGCTCTTTGCGCTTCGCCGCGTAGAAGCCGTTCAAGATCAGGTTCAGGAGAGCCCGTGTGATCTCCTGCGGGAATACATCGACTTGACCGGCGGCCGGATCAAAGAACCTTTCCATATTGATCTTGAAGCCCTGCTTCTCGGCGCGGGCACCGTGATAGGCGAGATTGAGGCTCTCCTCGATGAGGGCGTTAACGTCGACTGGCCGATGTTCGCCCGATCCTTCGCGCGAGTGCAGCAGCATGTTCTTGACAATCGCGTCCGCCCGCTTGCCGTGCTGGACAATCTTGTGGAGATTGTCGCGCAAAGTGTCAGCCAGTTCGGTAATTTGGGCGCGCGTCTTATCGTCGCCCGTCATTCTGTCTACGGCTTCCCGCAGCTCGTCCAACAGTTCCGCAGAAACCCCTGAGAAATTGTTGACGAAGTTGAGCGGGTTCTTGATCTCATGCGCAATGCCAGCGGTAAGTTGGCCGAGCGAGGCGAGCTTCTCCGTTTGGACCAAGCGATCCTGCGCGGTCCGCAAATCTTCCAGCGAAGTCTCAACGTTTTGGAATAAGCGCGCGTTCTCGATTGCCACCGCCGATTGCGCCGCGAAAGTCTTGATCAGGTCAACAGTATTTTGTAGGAAGGCTCCAGGCGCACGACGGCGCACCACCAAAAAGCCGACGACATCTTCTCCACGTCTGAGCGGTGCCACCAATCGCGCGAGGTAACCAGCGCGTAGGGTGATCTCGTTAATGGCGGTAGGTGCGTCCTCACGTAAGTCGGCAACCTGGATTGGTTCGGGCTGTGCGAGGGCCTGCGCGACGTTAGGATCGTCTAGGCCCCTTCGCCGCTGCATGAGAGCCTCAATTAACTCCTGATCCATGCCGTACGTGGCGCGCAGATAAAACTCGCGTTGCAAGTCATCGAACACGTAGATCGCGCCGGCCTCGGTGCCAGAAAGCTGCACCGCCTTGGCGACGATGGTGGAAAGCACGGTTTCGAGATCGAGCGTCGAGTTTACCGCCTGCGATACTTCGCCGAGCGCGCGCAGCTCCTCTACTGAGCGGCCAAGCTCATCGGTGCGCCGGCGGAGTTCGCTCAGCAGTCGCGCGTTCTCAATGGCGATGACGGCTTGGCTAGCGAAGCTCGTGATCAGCGCGATCTGCTTGTCGGTAAAGGGCCGGACTTCCTGGCGGGCCAAAGCGAACGCACCGATCAGTTCGCTCTCCTTCAGCATTGGAACAGCCAGATACGTCCGTATACCCCCGAGTTCGACGGCTTCGACGAACGCAGGGCGTTGCTCGATGTAGGCCCGCTCTGCCATAGTATCGGCGACGTGAATCACCGTTTTGGTCGCTATCATGCGACCGAAGGGAGTTTTCAGATCGGGACGAAGTGGTGAACGTCGGCGTGCCTCTGCGAAGGCAGGCGGTGTATTATGCGCCGCAAAAAGGTGCACGGCTTCTCCATCCCAGCGGTAGATGTTTCCAAACTTGGCGTCGCAGATCCGGACGGCATTCTCCAGCATGATTGCAAACACCGGCTGCAGATCGCCGGGAGAGCTGCTGATAACTTCAAGCACCTCTGACGTGGCTGTCTGTTGCTCTAGCGATTCAGTGAGTTCTCGCGTGCGCTCCTGCTCCGCCTCGAACAGGCGCGCGTTTTCAATCGCGATCACCGCCTGATCAGCGAAGGTCTCGACCAGCTTGATCTGCTTTTCGGTGAAAGGCTGAACGACGAGTTTGTACAAGATGACGACACCGACGAGGTCGTTTCCCCGGAACATAGGCACCCCGACTTCCGTTCGGATGGGATCAACGTCGCGTAGCACGTATTTGTATTCAGGATCCGCCTGCAGGTCGGCCACGTGGATCGTACGTCGTTCAAGCGCGACTCTGGCCGTGATGGTATGACGTCCCGGTTTGATAGGGTGGCGTCTCACGAAATCGATCATCTCGAGAGAAGCGTTGTAGAAAGCAACCCCGTGATAGGAATCGCCTTCGCGCCTAAACATAGCTCCTCGCTGCGCCTCGCACAGCCTCGCCGCGGACTGAAGAAGCGTATCGAGTACAGTCTGTAGGTCAAACGTCGAACTGCTAATGACCTTTAGGACATCGGAAGTCGCTGTCTGTTGCTGCGAAGATTCGCGCAATTCATTCAGCAGCCGCGTATTCTCGATGGCGGTGGTACTTTGCCGCTGAAGAGCCTCGTCCCGCTCGCGGATGAGCCGTGCGACCTTTGTTTCCTCGCGGGCAGCTGATGAGTTGCGAAAGCGAACAGCTTTTGGCGCAATGCGGCTCTTACGCGTTGCTGTCTTTCGACGTTGCGCTTTAGTGGGCTCGCCACCTGCTCTGGACCGCCGTCGCATTGCCGCCCCTAGGCTCAGAACAAGGCACCTTGCTAGTTAGCGTGGCACACTTGATGGTTCGTACGAACGCTACGTGGTGCCGCCGATGATGATCGCGTGCCCCGCTTAGGCAGCCTCCGGCCGCCGGCGACGAACCACGTCTTCGGCATCTTTCGTCGTGACACCGGTCAGGGTGAAGTCGAACTCGATTTCCGAGAACGGTGTGTTCAATTCGCTATCACGCGGACCTGAACGCACTGGTAAGACTGAGCGGAGAACTGACGAGAAGCGAAGCCTATCTGGAGCAAGCTCAGAGCGGGTTTCCACGGGTGAGATTGTCTGGTCAAAGGAAAGCATCTTCTTCGCGCCTTCGTGCCGGATGATCTTCGGGATAAGCCCCTCGCGCGTTGCGAAAGCGAAGTCATCGTACAGGTACTTGTCGCCGGCGATGTTGATCTGGGTCGTCAGGTGACGATGTCCCGGCGCCGAAACGAAAAAATGGATGTGCGCCGGCCGCTGCCCATGCCGACCAAGCTCGTTTAATAGGCGCTGCGTCGGTCCGCCGGGCGGACAACCATAGCCGGCGGGCACGATGGTACGGAATTCGTAGCGGCCGTCCGCTCCCGTCTGGATTCTCCGTCGCAGATTGTACTTGCTCTGGCTCTTGTCGAAGAACGAGTACATCCCTTTTGTATTGGCGTGCCACACGTCGACAATGGCGTTGGCGACCGGCCTGCCGTCCAAGTCGCGTACGACCCCATGCATGAACAGCACCTCGCCTTTGTCGGTGCCGTCATCGAGACGGGCGCTGCCTTTCGACAACGGAGCGTTCGCGACGTACAGCGGGCCTTCGACGGTTCGAGGGGTGCCTTGTTTGACGCCATCTGCCTTGTCCTCGGCGTCCATGCGCAAATCGAAAAAATGTTCGAGACCGAGACCCGGTGTCAGCAAGCCCGCTTCCATATGCTGACCGAGATCATTAAAGTAGTCGACGGCCGCCCAGAATTCGTGAGGCCGCACGTCCAGATCTTCGATCGTGTTGAAAAGATCGGTGAGAATCCGATAGACGATCTTTTTGGTTCGAGGATTTCCTCTGTCCGATGTCATTCCGCTGACAACATTGAGGAATTCTTATTATTTCTTTGGTCTGTGTGAGCTTGGCGGCCATGGCTATCTCCGCGGCGTCACTTTGATTTGCATCAAGAGAAAAAGTGGGAGCGACGTCAGGATATCATGCAATTTATTGGGGCTCTCGACGTCGAAGATGCTGATGTTGGCGTACTCGCCGACGATCCGCCATAAATGGCGCCAAGTGCCATCGCGCTGCAGCTGCTGCGCGCGCGCTCTCTCATCCAAACACAACTTGTCGATCTGTTGGGAATCGGCGTCGTGCGGGACGCAAACGTCCATTCTTACGTGGAACGGCATGGCTAGCGTCCGCGCTGAAAAAAACGCAACCGATCGTCATCAAGCTCAACGCCGAGTCCGTTTCCAGTTGGCACCACTAACTCGAAATCCTCGTACTGGAGCGGTTCAGTCACCAGCTCCTCGGCTAGGAGAAGCGGCCCGAACAGCTCGGTGCCCCATGTGAGTTTCGGGAACGTTGAAAAAAGGTGGGCGCTGGCTATCGTACCGATCGCGCCCTCGAGCATCGTCCCGCCATAGAGCCCGATGCTTGCCGCGTCGGCGATTGCGGCGACCCTACCGGCTTGGTAGAGGCCGCCAGATTGTGCGATCTTAATAGCGAAGACGTCCGCGGCACTTGCGCGCGCGAGGGCGAAAGCCGTTTCGGGTCCCTCCAAAGATTCGTCGGCCATGATCGGAATGTCGAAGCGTGCTGCGAGGCGCGCGAGCGCGGCGGGATTTTCAACGGGCTGCTCTGCGAGGTCGCATCCAGCAGCTTCGAGGCCGGCAAGCCCCTTGTTCGCCTCAACCTCGCTCCATGCCATGTTGACGTCAACTCGCACGCTGGCGGCGTTGCCCAGCGCCCGTTTGACCGCCGCCACGTGTGCAACGTCCTCGTCGATCGACCGCCGGCCGATTTTGAGCTTGAACGCGTTGTGCCGTTTGCGCTCCAGCATCTGTTCCGCCTCGGCAATGTCGACCGCAGTGTCTCCGCTTGCAAGCGTCCAGGCTACCGGCAACCGATCGCGCAGCCGGCCACCGACCAGCTGCGACACCGGAAGGCCAATGCGTTTGCCCCATGCGTCAAGGAGGGCGGTCTCTACTGCACACTTGGCAAAGTTGTTGCCTTTTATGGCCTTGCGGATCGCAATCATCGTCTCTGGTACGCGGGCCGGGTTGGCGGACTTCAAGATCGGTGCGATATATTGGTCGATGGCGAGCTTCATGCCCTCGGGGCTTTCGGCACCGTACGATAGGCCGCCGATGGTCGTGCCCTCGCCGAACCCGGTTATTCCGTCAGAGCAGACTATTTTGACGATCATCAAGGTCTGCGCCTCCATGGTCGCGACAGATAGAAGATGCGGACGGATAATCGGCAGATCGACAACGAAGGTTTCGACGACCTCGACTTTTAATGTCGAGGCGCGGAGGCTTGGGAAATTCGTGGTTGAACGCTGCATGATAGGCGCACCATGCGACCGTGGCGGCCCTTTTAGAAAGGTATGGAGCGATACCACCGCAACAGCAGTTATGCCGCAGCGCACCATAGACGCGCGGGCGCTGCTTTAGGAGCAAATATCAGTTTAAGCGAAACGCCTGTCAGCTGCCCGAAGCCCAGTTGGATTTAGGCTACGCGCGAACTCTCGCGCAACCCTAACGAAGCCGAGGAGTTGGGGCGAGCGATTGTCGATGCGGTAGTTGACGGACAGCGACGTACCAGGATTAGGCCCAAGGAATTCACGGTAGATAACCCCCGCGTGCTGCGTTGCAGAGACCGATTGTGGTACGACACAAACGCCAACACCAACCGACACCAGACTGACCGCTGTTTGATAGTCCATCGCCATGACCGGATTGTGTGGCCGAAAGCCGGCGGCGCTGCAGACAGAGAGAATGTGGTCCGCAAAGCTCGGACGGGGATGCTGCGGGTAAAGGATGAACGTGGCATCCCGTAGCGAAGCAATTGGCAGAGGCTGCTGCCACTCGCGCTCAAAGGCGTCCGGCAGTGCGATGATCAGTGGCTCTTCATGAAGTTTCTCAGTGAGGATCTCATCGTCGTCGATCGCCGGCCGAGCAATGGCGCCGTCGATCTCACGGCGAATGAGCGCGTCCTTAAGACCAGCGTTGTTCATCGCCGAAAGCGTCAGTTCAATATCAGGGTGTCGTGAGCGGAATGTCTTGATGAGCGACGGCAGAAAGCCGTGCGTGGCAGACCCGACAAAACCGATTCGCAATATACCGCTCTTGCCTGACCCCAGCTGCGCGACTTCGGCCGTTGCTTCGTCGACCTGACGTACGATCTCCCGGGCGCGGGCGAGCAATACCTCGCCGGCTTGAGTTAGACGGATTTGGCTGCGGCTTCGATCGATCAACTTCGCGCCGACATCGGCTTCGATGCGTGCGACAAGCCGGGATAGAGGCGGCTGAGCGATCTGCAGCCGATCGGCAGCACGGCCAAAATGCAGTTCCTCGCCAAGGGCGATGAAATACCGAAGCCTGCGCAAATCGAGCGCGTCCGCTCCGTGATGATCATCGCCATGGTCCGGTCTATTCGCCACAAGGCGTCCCGAAAGTGCGTCGAACCGTTGAGGGACGTAGATACCCTTCAGGATCGATCATTTTGCTGACGTCGGCCCATCAAAGCCGCCGACCTCGTATTTATATCCCAGCAGGAACCCAAAAGCGATCTGGACCAGCGGCGGGCGGAGGGAACAACTCCAAGCTCATAAGGGAGCGGAAGTTCAAGCCCTTTTGCATGCCAACATCAGTCAAGAAGCAGGTGACCAATGTCTCCTTTGGGTCTTGGTTGTGTAGAAACGCTTTGCCGGAAGTGTCGAAGCGTAGCAGTTTTGGTCGGGTGGCGTTGAGGAGCCTTTTTTCGGGTTTGGCTAGGCCCTCATCGCGGCCATGAGCGGCCGAATGCCCATGATGTTGATGACCCGGGTCAGATTGTAGGCCAGCACGTGTAGCGCCATCTCTGAGGCAACTCGTGGCAGCGTCTTCATCAGGAAATGGGTTGCTCCCATCCTGGCCTTGATGGTGCCGAAGGGATGTTCGACCGTCTCGCGGCGCTGGCGCATCTTCTCCGGATGCTCGTCGAGCCGGCGCTGAACGGCTTCGAGAATGTGCTCATGTTCCCATCGGGTGATCCGTCGTTCCTTGCCGGTGGTGCAAGTGGGCTTGATTGCACAGCTCCGGCAGACGTTGGTCCAGTAGCGGCGCAACACCAATCTGTTTTCCTCGGTCGTGTAGTGGTAGGCGAGCTTCTCGCCGGCAGGACAAACGTAAATGTCCTCGTCAGCCACATAGCGGAAGTCCTGCTTGCCGAAGCGTCCTTCGGCCTTTTCGTTCGAGGTCAACGGCTTTGGCAGCGTAACCGTGATGCCAGCCTCCTCGCATGCCCGAATCTCTTCGCTGTTGAAATAACCGCGGTCGGCGACGGCATCGAGCTTCTCCACGCCCAGCGCCGCCTTGGTCTCGTTGGCCACATGGGAGAGTTGCGATCGGTCAGTCCCGTCGTTGGTTACCTCATGCATAACGACCAGATGATGGTTGGCCTCGACGGCAATCTGAACGTTGTAGCCGACCACGCCGGAGCCGCGTCCGCTGGTCGCCATCGAGCGGGCATCGGGATCGGTCAGCGATATCTGCTGGTCCGGGGTGGCAAGCATCTCCACCTTGAGACGCTCGAGACGCCGGATCTGCTGCTTCAGCGTCTCGATCTGTGACTTTGGCACGCGCTTCCGCAGGCCCAGAAAGGTGGCGCAATCTCGGTCAGGAAAGAGTGGCGCAATCTCGGTCAGGAAAGAACCCCGGCCGTACCTACATGGCCGGGGTCTCGCACGCGTACGCAAACCGGGGCGCTGGGGCTGGAGGGCCGGGGAAGCACCCGTTGTGACTTTCAGGCCGGTTCTTTGATGAATCTGTATAAAATTGCTCACCATAAATCGACGGTGGATAACGGGGATAAGTCAGCAGAGAGCAATTTCAAACTGAGGCACTAGAATTCTTTGCTGTTGCGCTGCCGATGCTTGCCAACGTCGCCGCGAAGCAGCGGCAAAAAGCGGCTTTCCCATGTGCGCGCCGGCGTCCTAACGAGCCTGCAAGCGGTGCGCTAACCTGATGCGGGGCCCTAATATAAAGGCGCGGCGATTATTCTGGCACTTAAACTTCGTTTGCGGCTTCGATCAGCGTCCGTGCAAACCATTGGCCTCTTTCGGTCAATCGTGCCGAACTATGTCGGAGATTTTTGACTACAAAAAATATGCCATCGCGAGCGAGGTCTGCAACAGTGACACCTGAGATGTGCTTGCCTTCTGGCGCTCCGCACCAGCAGCCATTGCGCTTATGAAGGCCGTTGTTGTTGAAACACTCGATCACGGCGGTTCGTTTGGTAGGCGACAGAACGGCGACCGGCGCGCCCGGTTTATTCGCCATAACCAATGGCGCCAGTGTACGAGTGGATGTCACCGTGACTTCAGTTTCGCCATCCTGTTGTAGTCTCAGCTCTCTCATCGTCTTGCCCTTTGATTGGCAAATCATCCCTTTGACTGCCGCTGCCTGGAATGACGATCGTTGGATGCTCTAAGGCTGGCGCGTGAATTGCTCGTTTAGGTATAGGATGGAGTGGCTCCAAATCGCCTCCGACCAGCGTTAAGAATGCGCGCATCCGACGCATCAAGGTACAGGCTACAATCGATAGCAACGTTCCGTACCCGTGAGGGCCGTACTTGGTGGCATTTATCCCCGATATACTTTTCATCGGTTTCCTCCGATGTCACTGTTAGCGTTTGATATCAGATGCACCGCGGAAGAGGCATGCTCGCTGCGAGCGGCGAATTTGCCGGCGCCCTCGTGCTTCATCCCTTTGCAGGATTATCATCCGCCAACCCTATCGGCTGGCAACGCGTTAAAGAAGCTAGGACGGAGGTTTCTATGACATCACTCTATGCAAACCTCGAAAAGGGAAGGCGCTACATTATGAGTGTTCTGCGTATCGTCGTCGCCCTGTTGTTCCTCGAGCATGGCCTGCAGAAATATTTCGGCTTCCCTTCGGCTGGCCCGCCGATGACGCCGCTCCTGTACGTCCAAGGCGTGATCGAGGTCGTTGGCGGCGTCCTCCTCCTCCTCCTCGTCGGCGCCTATACGCGCGTGGTCGCCTTTATTCTCGCCGGAGACATGGCCGTAGCTTATTTCATGGCCCATTTCCCGCGCTCCTTTTTCCCTGCGATGAATGGCGGAGACGCGGCGGTGCTATTTTGCTTCGCGTTCCTGTACATCGTGTTCCCAGGCAGCGGTCCATGGAGTATTGACCGTATCGCACTGAAGCAGGACTGAGTTCCGGAGTTTGAGGCCAACTCAGCCTCGCGGCTAAAAGGCAATTTTGGTCCGGTTTAGGTCTTGTGTCACGAAGTAACGCCGGTCCACACGGCGCTGCGTAACTGTACAAGAGATGAAGGAAGGCCCTTCGAGTTCGACAATCAGGTGTTGGTCTCAAGCCACCGCAAGCTGCTGTGGTCAAAAGCCATGGTGGTGAGCGTTGCGGGAAAGCCGGGACAAGATTCCGGCAGGCAAGATTGAGAGAGGCGAGCGCAAGCGAACCGCCAGTGAAGTGTCGAAAGCGGATTAGACTGAGGCGTGCTATCGTTTCTTTATTCCAGTCCGCTTGACCCCATTGGGGAGCGGTCAGGATAACAATCGAGGTTGGAAGGCGGGAATTCATATCGGCGTTGTCAAGGCTATTTCGTTTCGATGACTGATCGCGCGCGCCTGAATTCGGTTCCAAAACTCATGCTGCCGGTCTACGAGAAGATCGTCGGCTTGACCAATAAGGTTTGTGACAAGCACCTGAACTCCGAATACCGGGACTTGGCGCGCGCGATGACGGCAGCATTGTGTAGGAAGCGTCCGAGCCCTCTCGCTTCTGGGCAACCACGCACGTGGGCGTGCGGAATCGTCTATGCTCTTGGAAGGGTCAATTTTTTGGGCGATAAATCATTCTCTCCGTACATGACAACGGTGGACTTATGCACCGCATTCGAAGTCGGCGAGAGCACCGTTCACGCGAAGGCGCGCGTGATTGAAGAAATGCTCGGAACTCGACCGTTCGATCCACAGTGGACGCTTCCCAGCTTGGTTGAAAGAAATCCGCTTGTGTGGATGGCAGAGGTCAATGGTCTGCTGGTCGATTTGCGGGACATGCCCCGCGACGTCCAAGAAATTGCATTCGCAAAGGGTTTAATTCCCTACATCCCGGCGGATCGAAATAATCGATCGTGAACGAAACGGTCGCTGAGTGAGCAAGACGATGGAAGATCGATTCCTCAAGCGCCTGCGCAAGAAAGCCCGAAAGGGACTGCGAGGTTGGCCGATTGCAACGATTGCGTTCTACGGCCCGAACTTGAGCCAGGCGACGAAGGTCACCGTTGGCGTCGTGCCATCAGAGAATGCAGAGGTGGAAGAGTTGCGCGATTGGAAAGTTGATCGTGGTGACATTCGAACCAACTCCGGCATCGCCCAGGAGATATTGGAATTTATCGAGAAGCATCGAGTGCTATCGGTCGCGATGACCGACACCATAATCGGGTGCCCTCACCAAGAAGGAATCGACTACGAAGGCGAATGGTGTCCAGTTTGCGAGTTTTGGCACGGCCGAGATCGCTTTACGGGGGAGACGGTCAACTAGTTTCTTGCGAGAGCAAATCGACTTCTTTCAAACGTCCTTCCGCTAACTTGGTCTATTTCACTGTCAGTACTCATCAGATCGACGGATCGATGCCATCAGTGACCGAGTTCGGTCTTCCTCCGATTCCGGACCTATTACGGCACCGCAACGAACCGACGCTTCGGGGCCAAAGCACAAAATCGCTGCGCGATAACTCGCTGAGGCGGTCGGCACGACTGCGAATGCGGTAACTGGGGCGGAGATCATCGATAGCGAGCGAGGCTCCCTGTCTTGAAGATCGAGGTGTCATCAACCTCATCTCAGACAGGAGTTAGCGATGAGTACCGATACCATCAGCCCGCTGCGCCAGCGGATGATCGAGGACATGAATGCCCGCAAGCTCTGTGCGGCCACGCAGACAGGTCACATCCGCAGTTGCAAGCGTTTCGCAGCGTATCTCAAGCGGTCTCCCGACACGGCCACACTTGAGGACATCCGCCTGTTCCAGCTGCACTTGGCCGATACCGGAGTCAGCATCTGCAATCGCAACCGCATGATGACCGGGCTGCGGTTCTTGTTCCGCGTGACGCTGCGGCGACTGGATCTTGCCGCCGAGATTTATCACATCCGCGAACCGCAAAAGATTCCGCTGGTGATGAGCCCGGACGAGACTAAGCGCCTGCTGGCCGTCGCCAGCAGCCTCAAGGCGCGCATCCTGCTCAGTCTCAGCTATGCTGCGGGTTGCGCGCGGGCGAAGTGGTCCGACTGAAGGTCAAGCATATCGACAGCGCGCAGAAGATCATTCGCATCGAGCAGTCCAAGGGTCGCAAGGATCGCAATGTCATGCTGTCGGCCGAGACACTCGATCTGTTGCGGCAATGGTGGAAGGCGCGCCCACCGGGTTACGATGCCACAACGCCCCTTCAAGAACGCTGGCTATTTCCTGGCCGCAAGCCCGGCAAGCCGATGACCACCCGCCAGCTGAGCCGCCTGTTCCAGGAAGCGGCGGACGCGGCCGGGATCAAGAAGAGCGTGACGCTACACGCGTTGCGCCACAGCTTCGCCACCCATCTGCTTGAACGCGGCACCGATATCAGAATCATCCAATCGCTTCTGGGTCACGACAAATTAGACACCACGGCGCGCTACACGCGCGTCGCCACCGGCATGATCGCAGGCATCGCGAGCCCGCTTGATCTGCTGTCGCTGCCTCGCAACAAGCCCAGGAAGCGTCGGAAAGACCCGCTGCCGGCGTAACGGCTGACAGCTGTGTCCCGTCCAGGGCTGGAGGTCGCGGACATCTTCCGCGACCACGGGGCGGCGTGGCGCAGAGCCAATGCCGGGCACGTCAGCCTCGACCAGATGAAGGTGATGAGCGCAATCGAGCGCTGCCGCACCGCGGCGCTCGGCGGCCACGTCGCGCGCTGCGAGGACTGCGCGCACACGGTCATCGCCTACAATAGCTGCCGCAACCGGCACTGCCCAAAATGCCAGGGCGCGGCGGCACAGCAATGGCTCGCCGAGCGTGAGGCGGAGCTGTTGCCGGTCGGCTACTTCCACGTCGTCTTCACGTTGCCGAGGCCCATCGCCGATATCGCCTACCACAACAAGGCGCCGGCACTGTTGGACGGGTGCAACGGTTTAAGGACGCGATCGCTTAAGCCTCGCCCAGTGGCCGTCTCCAGCCGTCGAACCGTACACCCTTAAGCCGTGCGCAACTCCTGCATCAGGTGCAAACTCGACGCACCCGTCACCATCCGCCCGCTGATTGCGACTCCTGCTCAACGGGTTAGCCGCAGCGGAGCCGAGACGGATGTTCTGCAGCAATGAAGGTGCGTGCGTGCGATTTGAGATAGCGCCTAGTCCCACCCTTAGTCCCACCCCTAGTCCCGGCTGGTGATTAGACCCGTCGGGATTTTTTGCTCCTCGGCTCAGAAGTGCGGCCGTTCCCGGTCCGCCTCAGCTCATTGACAGTGATTTTGCGCCAATACCGCCAACCCAGAGCCCCTTGCGCTTCGAGGCTGAGATCTTGTCACGGATGGTTCGCAGAGCAACTTGCTTCATAACCGCTTGGTTGGGGGTTCGAAGTCCTGCCAGCCCCACCACGCATTTTCCCGCTAACGGAGATTTCCTGGTTCTCCTTATTAGTTCAAGTCGGATCGATGTCTTACGCTCTGCGCCTTTGCGGCGCGCCCCGCCGGCCGTCGCTCTGCCGAAGAAATCGGTCTTCAATCTCAGTGTAGACGCGATGCAGCCATTGCTCCGCGCGGTCGGCCCTCTCTCGATAGGTCACGCTTTCAGTTTCCAATTCTGCAATCCGATCTTCGGCTGCGCGCAGCTGATCGGAAAGCTTCTGAGCCATGCTCAACGCGCGACTGTTGTTTTGTTCAGCAACGCCGGCGGCCTTGTGAACCAATTGCAGTATTGTCTCTCCTGCTTTGTCGAGCTGGTCGACGTCGCCCGGAACGTTGTTAGGAGTGGGCGCAAACTGGATGACTTCCGAGTTCTGAGTAGACATTCCCGACCTCCCTGTCTCTCTCATCCGGACAGCATAAACCGTAGTGAGGCTGCCTTTTTTGGGGCAAGGCACTGGTTTCAGGCGATTTTCTCCACAGTTTTGTTTTAACCTGTGGATGAGGCCCCAAGCCACGCTTGATCGCTTCCCGACGTTCGCTTGTTTTTCAGCCGGTCAGCGCGATGCCGGCCCAGGATATCACCGCGGTCACAGCCTGGAGCACCTCGACACCAGCGAGCTGATCGGCGATGGCGCGCAGATAGTCGTCGCGGGGATCAACCGGCAGGAAACAACCGCGCGCGAGGCGGCCGCGACGTTCCATCGCCGTCCGAACCGAGCCTAGCATTTCGACGCTGGCATGTTTTTGGGGAGCTCGGACGAGGCCCGAGAGAGTTTCTGCATCCGCGACGCCAACGGGCAGGCCCTCGCCTATGTCTATACGAGGATGAGCCCGGTCGCCGCATGGCGATTAAGCGCTTGACTTCGCGACGAGGGCGCGGCACGGAATTGGGAGTGGCCGGAAAGAATGTCGGTCAATCTGGCGGGCGCGCGGAGTGACTTTGCAAAATCAGACGGAGGGTTTTATGCGTGCCGGTCTCGTCTCATTAGGATTTGCCATAACCCTCTTGTCTGCTTCGCTTGCTCATGGGCAAATAATGTCTCGGGCGGTGGACTCCCCAGTTTCGGCGGACGATCAGTGCCGATGCCGCGCGCCGTAAGCAGACATAATGAAATCCGGCCGCAACCTTCACGGTCGGACGCGCAAACTTCATAAGCGCCCGGATGTGTTTGTGGAGCCTCTCTTCACTGCGAAGGTAACCTCGCCGCAGCGCAGGATGGATCCCACGCGGCCTTGGCGAAGATCATCAAATATAGCGGTACGCTTGAACGTTACGCTGGCGACGGCGTGACGGTACGTGCGCTAAGCGTTCCGGAGTGCGGCGTCTGGAAGAACTGATTAAGCAGGGCTATGTGGAGCACGTCGGCACCGCCTATCGCGCCACGGACAAGGTGAACATCCCCGACCTGCAGAAGAAGCTGCAGCGGCGAATAGACATGGTTTGCAGAGACTGCGAAGAGGTTGGCGGAAGTGGGCGGTTCGGGTTCGATAGGCCCGCAGTGACTTTACCGCACCACGAGCGCATAAGAAGTCACTGCTCTCCAATTAGAAGCGGCACGCGCCAATGGCAGAAGGGCTGAGAATGCACCATCGGCTAAAGCACCTAATTGGACGTCGCCCTCAACTACGCTACGCTTTTGTCCTTTGCACCGTCGCCATACTCAATGTGCTTCCGGGTTGCGTAACAACGACGGTTGCGACCCAAATGGCCTGGGTCAGAACAGATGGACGCAGAATAACCGATGATCCGGCGTTATTTCAGCAAGGCAAGACTGACATCGCCCTTTGCCACGCCGATCTTGACGCTGGATCGGCGAATGAAACAGCGCGCACCTGCATGGCCCAGAGAGGCTATGCTTTGGTTCAGAAAGATCAAGCTGAGGAAGTGCGTGCGGCGTATGCCACAGCGGCTCAAAGGAAACCAAAGCCACCAGATGATGCCACCCGGTAGGTAGAGCCTGTGCCCGTCCTGCAAATTCGTCCAACGTACATCTCTAAAGCCTCTGCTGTGGTAGTGTAAGCAAACGCGGCCCATTAGCGGTTCAGAAGCTCGCGTGCCTACAAAGCAGTGGTGCGATGCAGCAGATTGCGGACTGGCTTCAGAGGCTTGGCCTCGGGCAATACGCCAAAGCGTTTGCCGAGAATGACATTAACTTTGCCGTCCTGCCTGATCTGACCGACCAAGACCTCAAAGAACTCGGAGTGGCTTCACTCGGTCATCGTCGTCAGTTGCTTCGCGCGATAACCGAACTAAAGGGCAGCGAGGAAGGCACGCCCAAACCTTCCACCGAGAACATTGCACCTATTGCACCGCATGACACTGCGGAGCGCCGTCAGGTAACAGTGATGTTTTCAGACTTGGTGGGCTCAACGGCTCTCTCCGCCCGCATGGACCCCGAAGACCTCCGCGAGGTCATTACGGCCTACCAGAAGTGCGTCGCAGAGACCGTGCAACGCTTCGACGGCTTCGTTGCGAAGTACATGGGCGATGGCGTCCTTGTGTACTTTGGGTATCCCCAAGCCCACGAGGACGACGCAGAGCGGGCCGTGCGCGCAGGGCTGGAGTTGGTTGCTGCAGTGGGTGCCCTGAAGACCCACGCGCCCCTGCAGACCCGTGTCGGCATCGCAACGGGTCTGGTGGTCGTTGGCGACCTAATCGGCTCCGGCGCTTCGCAGGAGCAAGCCATCGTTGGCGAGACGCCGAACCTTGCGGCTCGCTTGCAGGGCATTGCAGAGCCGAACAGCGTGATCATTGCGGAGAGCACCCGGAAGCTGGTCGGCAATTTGTTTGAGCTTGAGGACCTTGGGGGACGTGACCTGAAAGGCGTCGAAGAGCCTGTGCGAGCCTGGGCGGTACTGCGACCGAGTTCAGTGGAGAGCCGCTTTGAGGCCATGCACGCTGGCGCACTGACCGAACTCGTCGGACGCGAAGAGGAACTCGAACTTCTCCTGCGGCGCTGGTCGAAGGCGAAGACCAGCGAAGGCCAAGTGGTGCTGCTCTCCGGTGAACCGGGCATCGGCAAATCTCGATTGACTGCTGCGCTGTTGGAACGCCTCACCGCACACGCGCTTACGCTACTTCTGCTCACCGCAACACACGGATAGCGCCCTGTATCCGATCATTAGCCGGATGGAACGCGCCGCAGGATTTACGTATACGGACAGCGCGCAAACAAAACTTCAAAAGCTCGATGCCGTGCTCGCGCTGGCATCGACCTCCAAACAGGACGCCGCGCTTTTTGCCGAAATGCTGTCGCTGCCGAACGACGGACGTTACCCAACGCTCGATATGGCCGCGCAGCAACGACGTCACAGAACTCTGGAAGCGCTTACCGCTCAGGTGGAGGCACTATCGCGATCCAAACCAGTGCTGATGATCTTTGAGGACGCACATTGGATCGACCCGACGAGCCTTGAGGCGTTCGGTCGGACGGTAGACCGGCTGAGAACGCTTAGGGTTTTGCTGATCATTACGTATCGGCCGGAGTTCGAGCCGCCGTGGATCGGCCGGCCCTACGTTACTTCCCTCAGTCTCAATCGCCTCAGCGAGCGCGAAATCGCAGCGCTGATTGACTGCGTCACCGGCAATAGTGCGCTACCGGCGACCATCAGGCAGGACATCATCGAGCGCACCGACGGCATTCCACTGTTCGTTGAGGAAATGACGAAAGCGATATTGGAGGCAGGTGGCGAGAGAGCAGTCGAGCAAGCGGTTGCCGCTATACCGTCACCATCTGTTGGCGTTCCGGCAAGTCTACACGCCTCATTGATGGCGCGGCTTGACCGGCTTGGCCCTGCCAAGGAAGTTGCGCAGACCGGCGCGGTGATTGGCCGTGAGTTTTCGCATGCACTACTGGCTGCTGTGGCGCGCAAGCAGGAGGCTGACCTTCAAACGGCGCTCGACGCTCTAACGGGAGCGGGCTTGCTGTTCCGTCAGGGCCTGCCACCGCATGCGAGGTATTTGTTCAAACATGCGCTGGTGCAGGATGCGGCGTACGGCACGCTGTTGCGGGAGGCGCGCCGGGCGCTTCATGCGCTCATTGCCGAGGCCTTGGAAAGGCAGTTTGCGGAGATCGCCGACACCCAGCCGGAACTCCTGGCGCGTCACTGCGCCGAGGCCGGCCAAATCGAGAAATCGGCACTCCTGTGGGGCAAGGCTGGGGAGCGGTCGGTAGAGCGCTCGGCACTGGTGGAAGCGGTAGAACTGCTAACGCGCGCCCTCGACCAGATCGTCACCTTGCCCACTAGTCCCGCTCTCCGTCGCGAGCAGATCAAGCTACAGGTGGCACTTGCGAATGCTTTGACGCACACAAAGGGATATGCCGCGCCGGAGACGAGGGCTGCGCTCGATCAGGCACGCTTGCTGATCGAGCAGGCGGAAGCGCAAGGCGAACCTCCCGATGATCCTATGCTTCTCTTTTCAGTCCTTTACGGCTCTTGGGCAGCAAACATTGTCGCTTTTAATAGCAGCGCCCCGTGCGAGCTTGCAGCACAGTTCCTGGCCATCGCTAAGAAGCAAAAGGCGACCGGACCGCTTATGATCGGCCACCGCCTGATGGCCACGTCATTGACGCACACTGGGGACCTCATCGGAAGCCTCGCGCACTACGATCAGGCAATAGCCATGTATGATCCTGCAGAGCATGGCTCGCTTGCCACACGATTTGGTCAAGACGCACGGGTTGCTGCCTGGGCTTATCGGTCGCTGACTTTGTGGCTACTTGGCCGCCCTGACGCGGCACTCACAGACGTTGAAAACGCACTCAATGCTGCGCGCAAGACCCGCCACGCGGCCACGTTGCTGTACGCACTGACCTGCACAAATTTAACCCAGATCGGCTGTAGAAACTACGAAGCAGTGCGCGCGCAATCGGATGAAGCTATCGCTTTGGCGGATGAAAAAGTCGGTGCTCAGTCTTACTGGAAGGCCCATGCAATGATTGAACGGGGGGAATGGTTATTGGCCTTAACCGGCAAGGCCGCCGACGCAGCTACCGTGATCGCATCTGGAATTGGCGCATACCGGTCAACGGCAGCAACGTTGTATGCGCCATGGCACCTGTCATCTTTGGCGAGCGCCTATGCGGACCTTGGCCAATTTGACGAGGCTTGGCGATGCATCCGCGAAGCGTTGACTGAAATTGATACAGCCAAAGTGAGTGTCTGGGAGGCCGGGGTCAATCGAGTTGCCGGTCAAATAGCTCTTCAATCACCCGAGCGTGATACGGCGAAGGCAGAAACGTATTTCGAGCGCGCCCTCGCTATTGCCCGTCAACAACAAGCCAAATCCTGGGAACTCCGCGCCTCCATGAGCCTCGCACGCCTCTGGCGCGACCAGGGCAAGGTTCAGCAAGCCCGCGAACTGCTGGCTCCGGTTTATGGGTGGTTTACTGAGGGGTTTGACACGCGTGATCTGAAAGAGGCAAAGACGTTGCTGGAGGAATTGGCGGCGTAAGCTATCACTAGGTCCAGGTATACTTCAAATGGTACGAAGTCTCACTTTTCGGAGCGTCATGATCGCGGCGGTCTGGTTTAATCGAGGCGCCGACAGACCTGCGACATCGACGCTATGCAGCGTTCGCCGCAAGCTAGTTCGGAGAGAAGCAACCATGACTAAGCTCTCACGTCCCATTCTATCGACCTTGATAGTTCTGCAAGCGGTGATGTCGCTGTTCGCTGCGGTCTATGCGCAAGCGGCAGACAAAACACCCGAACCTAAAGTCAAAGTCGACGACAAGTCATTCAAGTGCATCACCGACATGACGCCCGTTCGTCATTTTTACGTCGACAATCTACTTGGAAACGTCGAAGCGACGGTGGCGGTTGCGACGGTCGGCAAGGGCGACTATCCGGAAGGCTCGGTCCTGCAGTTGATGCCGAACGAGGTCATGATCAAGCAGCAGCAGGGTTTCAATCCCGAGACCCACGACTGGGAATTCTTCTATATCGACGTCGGCAAGGACGGCTCGAAAATTTTCGCGCGGGGTTTTGCGGATGTAAACAACCGCTTGGGTATGAACTGTTTCGCCTGTCACTCGCAAGCGACGCCGGAGTTCGATTTAGTCTGCGAACAGGACCATGGTTGCGCTCCGATCCCGGTGACGCGGGCCATGTTCGGCGCACTGCAGAGGACCGATCCCCGCTGCAAGAATCAGAAGCCGGTGAGCGCCGAAGACGCCCAGGCGCTGAAAGAATTGGACGAGGTCGTCAAGGCTCTGAAAGCAAGCCAGTGAACCGACCAAAAAGAAGCCGCAATGAACCTCGCCCGCCTCTGGCGCGACCAGGGCAAGGTGCAGGAAGCGCGCGAACTGCTTGCGCCGGTTTACGGGTGGTTTACGGAAGGCTTTGACACGCGCGATCTGAAGGAAGAAGGGTCTGCTGGAGGAGTTGGCGTCCTAACGGTTTGTTAGACGAACACGAATAGGCCACTTTCGGTGCAGCCTTTCGAGCCGCTACGATGCACTCAGTCTATGCGGACGCGATGAAACGGCGCTCTAGAGCAGGCGGCGAACCGACCAAAGGGCGACGTCGTAAGACGGCGGAGCCGAAGCACCGTACTGCGCCAGAGGCCGAAGCACTTTCTAATTCCTCCCCTGCTGGCGCGGAGACGGAGGTCGCTCGGCTTACTCGTGAACTGAACGAGGCTTTGGAGCAGCAAGCGGCGACCTCCGACGTCCTCGAAGCGATCAACTTATCGTCCGGCGAACTTGGGCGGGTCTTCAAATCAATGCTGGAGAACGCCACACGCATTTGCGACGCTACCTTTGGAAATATCTACCGCTGGGACGGCGAGGCTTTACATCTTGTTGCGACGCATAATACGCCACCTGCTTTCGCGGACGCGCGCAAGCGTTCGCCGCGGCATCCAAGTCCAAATACCCCCGCAGGCCGGATGGTTGCTACCAGAACGGTGGTTCACGTCGCCGATCTTGCGGCGGAACAGGCGTATGTTGAACAACGCGATCCAGCAACGGTTGTAGCCGTCGAACTTGGCGGCGTGCGTACATTTCTGTCTGTCCCCATGCTGAGGGAGAACGAACTGGTCGGCACGTTCGCTTTGGCCCGCCAAGAAGTTCGTCCCTTCACCGAAAAGCAGATCAAACTTGTCAAGAATTTTGCTGCTCAAGCCGCCGTTGCCATCGAGAACACGCGGTTGCTCAACGAACTCCGCCAGCGCACAAGCGATCTGAGCGAGGCGTTGGAGCAGCAGACGGCTACGTCAGAAGTTCTCCAAGTCATTAGCAGTTCCCCTGGCGATCTTGAGCCAGTGTTCGCAACGATGCTGCAGAAGGCGGTGCGCATTTGTGACGCCACGTTCGGCAATATCTATCGCTGGGACGGCGAGGCTTTGCACCTCGCCGCGACCCATAATACACCCCCAGCCTTCGCCGAGGCACGACGTTCGCCCCGTCGTCCCGATCCGAAAATGCCTATCGGTCGCATGTTGTCAAGCAAAACGGCAATTCACGTCGTTGACCTGGCGGCGGACCAGAGCTACATCGAGCGGCGCATTCCAGAAGTCATTGCAGCCGTCGAACTTGGCAGCGCGCGGACATTTCTGGCTGTCCCGATGCTCAAGGACAACGAACTGATCGGCGCGCTCTCATTGAGCCGCCAGGAAGTGCGGCCCTTCGCCGAAAAGCAGATCGAACTTGTCAAGAATTTCGCTGCGCAAGCGGTCATCGCCATCGAGAACGCGCGGCTGCTCAACGAACTCCGACAGCGAACGACTGACCTTACCGAACGCACCACCGACCTAACTGAGGCGCTGGAGCAGCAGACCGCCACGTCCCAAGTGCTGAAGGTTATCTCAGGGTCGCCGAGTGATTTGCAGCCCGTTTTTGAAGCTATGCTCGACAACGCAACACGGATTTGCCAAGCCTCGTTGGGCACTATGGCGCTTTATGAGGACGGTGGGTTCCGACACGTTGCGCTGCATGGGGCGCCCCCGGCTTATGCGAAGCTTCGCGCGCGCGAGCCGGTCATCGTACCAAAAGCCATGCAGGGCTTGGGTAGATTGGCAAGCACAAAACAAGTCGTGCATATCGCGGACATTCTGAGCGAGCCCCCCGAGGCGCGCGGCGGATTGGCTCAACTTGCCGGTGCTCGCACCTTACTAATCGTGCCGATGCTCAAAGAACAGGAACTCGTGGGTTCTTTCGGCATTTACCGCCAGGAAATGAGGCCCTTCACTGACAAGCAGATTGCGTTGGTGCAGAACTTTGCGGCCCAGGCGGTTATCGCCATCGAGAATGCGCGGTTGCTCAACGTGCTACGCCAGCGCACCGACGACCTCAGTCAGCGCACCACTGACCTTACAGAGGCGTTGGAGCAGCAGATAGCGACGTCGGAAGTGCTTCAAGTTATCAGCAGTTCACCTGGCGACCTCGAACCGGTATTCGCCACCATGCTGGAGAAGGCGGTTCGGCTTTGCGACGCCACATTTGGAAACATTTTCCGGTGGGATGGGGAGTTTTTGAACCTCGTCGCGGCCCATAATACACCACCGGCCTTTCTCGAAGTGCGAAGGCGTTTGAGGATACGCTTTGGTCCTAAAGACCCCGTAGGCCGAACGATAACAAACAAAAATGTAGTCCACATAGCCGATCTTGCTGAAGAACAGGACTACATTGAACGAAGCAATCCGGGGATGGTTGCTGCCGTCGAACCTGGCGGCGTTCGGACGCACGTGGTGGTCCCTATGCTGAAAGACGATGAACTGATCGGTACGTTTCACCTGTCCCGCCAAGAAGTGCGGCCTTTTACTGATAAGCAGATTGAACTGGTGACGAACTTTGCTGCACAGGCCGTAATCGCTATCGAGAACACGCGACTTCTGAAGGAACTGCGCGAGAGAACAGAAGAGGTGGAGAAGCTAAACCAGCACCTGGAGCAGCGCGTTGCCGACCAAGTGGGCGAAATCGAGCGCATGAGCAGGCTGCGGCGCTTTCTACCGCCGCAGGTGGCCGATTTGATCGTCGCGTCCGGCAGCGAGAAGCAACTCGAAAGCCATCGTCGAGAGATTACGGCGCTGTTCTGTGACCTGCGCGGCTTCACCGGGTTCACCGAAAGCTCGGATGCGGAAGACGTGATGGCGTTGCTGCGCGACTATCACGCGGCAATCGGACAGACCATCATCAAGTACGGCGGTACGCTCGAACGCTTTGCTGGCGACGGTGTGATGGTGATCTTCAATGACCCAGTGCCAGTAGAGAACCCAGCACTCCAGGCTGTGCTCATGGCGCTGGAATTGCGTAACGCGATCGGAGCGCTGATCGAAACGTGGCGTCGCTTGGGTCACGACATTGGCTTCGGCATCGGCATTGCGCACGGCTTCGCTACGCTGGGCACCATCGGCTTCGAGGGACGCTTCGACTATGCCGCCATCGGGACAGTGTCCAACGTCGCCTCTCGGCTGTGCGATGAGGCCAAGCCGGGACAAATCCTCATCAGCCCGCGAGTGTTGATGAAGGTCGAGCACGCCGTGAAGGTCGAGCCAGTCGGCGAGTTCGAGTTGAAGGGGATCAGGCGGCCGTTGGCGGCGTACAATGTGATTGCCACTGTATCGGAATGAGTACGAGTGACGGCATGTGCCCTAATGAATAGCGCCAATTGGCACAAACAACTTCATTCTTCCGGAAGCCCGGCCTTGCGCAAGCCATCGATAACGATCGGCAAAGCCGGCATCATCTCCGCAAAAAATTTGATCGTGATTTGAGGATTGAGACGACGCGCCTCTGCCAAAGCAGATTTCGCCTCGGCGTCGTTCCCCTTCGCGGCCTCAGCTCCAGCCAAAAGGGCGTAGGTGAAATAGGCAGGGTATCCCGAGACGATGGCACGCTTAAGTTGCTCGATCGCCGCGTCGAGCCGACCCCGGCAAAATTCGGCAAGGCCCAGGAGCATGTACCAGTTGCCGCTGAAGGGATCGCGGGGGCTTAGGACGAAGGCCTGTTTGGTGTGTGCGATAGATTGTTCGCAGCGTCCGAGCAGCGCTTCCGACCGGCTTATCGCGGTATACCCGTAGGCTGAATTGGGATCGAGAGCCAGCTCCGTCTCGGCGGCCGCTAGCGCTTCCGGATATTCCTTTGCAATCCACAACACGGTGCTTTTCACGTAATAGGCGAGGGCATAGCCAGGATTGATCGCGGTCGCTTTCGTCAGTAACTCCATCTGCGCCGCGGGCTTATCCTCTGCCGCCGTGCTCCAGCCGTAGAAGCCAGCGCGGGAACGCGCATAAGCCAGCCCGACCATCGCCTCGGCGTTTTGCGGATCGAGCTTTATCGCACGCTCGAAGTAGTCACGGGCCCATGTAATGCTTTCCTCCGTCGGCGGCTGCCAGTGCGCGGCCCAACCACGCATCGTCAGATCAATCGCATCGGGATTGGTTGAGTGCGTGCTTCTTTGCGCCTCGGCCTTCACCAACTCATAGCCCAACGTGTTAGCCAACCGCGCCACGACTTGGTCTTGCAGTTTGAACAAGTCGGTCACGTTTTCCTCGAAGCGCTCGGCCCAGAGATGCGCGCCGGTCTCGCCATCAATAAGTTGCGCGTTGACGCGCACCCGGTTCTGGTCGCGCTGCACCGAGCCTTGGAGGACATAGCGCACACCCAACTCCTTGCTAATCTCCTTGGTGTCGACGTTTTTGCCCTTGAAGGTGAAAGCGGTGTTGCGCGCGATCACGAAGCTATTGCGGATGCGCGAAAGGTCGGTCGTGAGGTTCTCCGTGATGCCGTCTGCGAAATAATCCTGTTCGCCCGAGAGGTTCGTGAAAGGCAGCACCACGATGGAAAGATGCGTGGCGTCGGCCCGCGCCGCCGGTACATTCGAGGTGACGGTCGCAGGTCGGTTCGCGCCGAGGAAATACCAAGCGCCGCCCGCAATCGCGATGACTGCGACGATCCCCGCGCCGAACAGCACGAATATTGAACGCTGCTTTGGTGCAGCGGATTTGCGGCTTCACCTCCGCCTGCTTACCGACTTCGAGCGCATAGACCCGGACTGGCTCGGCGATGTTCTTAAGTTGGGTCGGGCCTAGATCGCTCACGGCAAGATCGAGCCGCGACTTCACTTGCCGATAGGCATCTTCGGACAGACAGATCGCGCCGGGCTTGGCAATTCCCTCCAATCGCGCGGCGATATTGACGCCATCGCCCATCAGATCGCCGTCGCTCTCCTCGACCACATCGCCAAGATGGATGCCGATGCGGAACTGGATGCAGCGCTCGGGCGGAAGGCCGGCGTTCCTCTCGACCATGCCGTTCTGCACCTCGATGGCGCAGCGCACAGCGTCGACTACGCTGCGGAACTCAACGATGGCACCATCGCCGGTGCGCTTGACCACGCGGCCATTGTGGACGGCGGTTATCGGGTCAATCAGATCGCTGCGAAGCGCTCGCAGCCGTGCGAGTATCCGATCCTCGTCGGAGCCAGCAAGCCTGCTGTATCCGACCACATCCGACACCAGTATGGCCGCGAGTTTCCGGGTCTCGGCCACGGCTTTGCTCCCTCGCGGGAACTAAACTAGCACACCGGCGCGTTCAGGTTAAAACCGGTTTTACTCAAAGTCTGAGCCATCGTTAGAGCCTAGGCGATGTCCGTTCATGTGTAGATTTTCGGACGCCGGTGGTGGATGACGTGCCGCTGCACCGAGTCCGGCGTCTGAAAATCTCCAATGAACGAAATCGCGGTGATGCCGGTGGTGGATGACGTGCCGCTGCACCGAGTCCGGCGTCCGAAAATCTCCAATGAGCGAAATCGCGGTGAGGGGAACGCGAAGGGTGCGGAACGCTCTATAGGGAATTCAGCAACGCACCCAATTCGCAGTTCAGATCATTTTCGAGGCCTGTCGGCTGTGAATGCCCGTACAACTTTGGCGTCGTGGCACAAGGATTGCTAAATGGAGATTTGATGTTTTGCACCATCTGTGAATTCAATGACTTACGTGTGGCAAAATTGACACGTCAAGCAACCTCTGGGCGATCACTCCGTTGGCCAATGTTCAGCGGCATGCGGCGCTGATCGAGGCGGTCAGCGTGGCGAAGGTGCGCGATGAACGTTTCGCGGCGGCCACCTCCCGGCGACGTGTGGTTCGCTTTCAGAGAAAGCGAGCCCTATTTTTTTGTCATGACGCCATCGCACATTGGCACGCATGATCCGGTTCTTTTCCGGGATGCACAGTTTGATTTCGTTCGGAATGTCGACCGGATCAAAAATGACGATCCGCGCGCCTTCGTAGGAAATATCGTGAATCACGCACGACACCGAAGTGCGGCCGTCCTTAAAGTAGATACGACCGCGTAGCTTACTGTTTTGACGCAGTGATCGGCGACGCTCTGGCATTTCGTCCTCCAACCGAGCGCCCCTCTTAGACCACATTGCGCCCATACGTGTTGAAGGTCCCCTAGCAACCTCGTCCTATTTGTAACTATTTGCTCAAGCTCGCCGGGCGTGAGCCGAGCCACAAGCGCGGGCAGAGGCCGTAATCTTGACATCAGGAATAGGGCTGCAGCAACAGAGAGCGACACACCGAAATTGGCCGCCCCACCCTGTCCATTCGCGATCAAGCGTGATGGCACCGAGATTTACTTATTGGGCGCCATTGGGCTACGTGCACCAAGAGCGAATATGCCAGTCGTAGGACGAGCAAGCGCACGCGACAGGGTGGTCCGGGACGGCGCACGGCTGGGCTTTTTTAGCCCAAAAGCATAACGGGCTCTTGGCAGTCGCCCTGATAGTCGCGGTTTCGCTCACTGTCGGCCGACCTGGCCGGCGTAGGTTTGTGAACCGTTGGCGAACTCGCCCACGAACTTAACTAACAGCGACCAATTGGAAGAGAACAAGAGTTCGTGGAGATTGGCTGCCGATCCATGATCAAATTGTCTGATGCGCGGCACGCGCAGTTGACCTCGATCAAAGCTTTGGGACCTTTCTCCCAGGTCGCGGCTTTTTCGTTTGGAGCAAACAAAATAAGCTGCCCAGATTGCGCCTAGAGGGCGCCCACTCACCGCCATGTTTGGCGCGGAAATTAGCAACGTGCATTGTGAGGGGGATGGGCCATGACTTACGATGCTGATGCACCAACCACCGTGCTCGAATTCGAGCATCTACGGCCTCGGCAGCGACGACGCCAGACCGAACGAAACACCAGCAATCAGGCAATGACACCCGCTATCAAGATGCTCATTGGCGATTGGCACGTCGATGAGCTCGGCATATTGACGCGAGAAATTACAGCTCGCGACTAGCGGTGTTGCGAAGGTCAGCCGGCTGGTGCAGGAAACGAAGCGCGCAAGCAGTTACTGGGCGCGTGGGTCGAACGCCAGGAAACAGCCTCGCGTTCATTGTTGCTTGCTGCGGGAGGGCCGACCATGAGGTCGAGAGTGTTAGGGGCCGCAACGTTCTTTCTGTCTCTCCAGTTGTTGGCTGCTACGTCGGCCCATGCGCAAGGACCACAACCACCGACACCGCCTAAAGCACGGCCACCCGTTTCAAGTGTTGCGCACAACGTTATCACTTGGTTCCACCACGTCACTGGGACTGGAGCGCACCGCCATCGGATCGTGTCATCGCCGCCGCTGCCTCGACCGCGGCCGGCGCAATTTACAAAGACGCCGGCGGAACTACCGGCTGCAGCGCTTGAGCAGAATAAGACGCCGGCGGTTGAGCCGAATGAGGCGCAACCTGCGGCCGCCGCCGCTGAGGCGAATAAGATGTCCCCGGCCCCCGCCTCCTCAGTTGAGCCAGACAAGGCGCCAGCGGTTGAGCTAAATGAGGCGCAACCTGCGGCCTCTGCCGTCGAGCCGAATAAGGTGTCCGCAGCACCCGATACCACTGTTGAGCCAGACAAGCCGCCGGCGGTTGAGCTGAATGAGGTGCAACCTGCAGCCGCTGCCGCTGAGCCGAATAAGATATCTCCGGCACCCGCCCTTACAGTTGAGCCAGACAAGGCGCCGGCCGAGCTTCCGGCCGCAGCGGTTGAGCAGAATGAGGCCCCACCGCGCACCTCGGCAGGAGCTGTGCTCCGAGGGCCAGATATCCCAGACTGACGAGGCCACGTCACGCCGACAGTGGGGGCCAAGACGGTGGCTTAGATGCAAAGTGACTTAGCCAAAAGCCTGCCCGGTGAACGGTACGTCATTGAAATCGACGGTATCGCAAAGGCAGAGCATCGAACCTTCGTCAAAGCACTGAGGGCGGGATTGAAGCTTAGGCAGGAACTTCCGACCAGCTCGGTGAAACTGAGCGACGCCGATAAGAGCGCTCCATTGCCGACCCCCTAACCTGCAAAGTCACCGGCGAGAATTCTGTCCCACGAAAATGGGTCTGCTCAACTGTGGGTCTGGCACGGCACTCATCAGTGGATAATGGGTCGCGATTTGAGACACCTCAGCCACTGGTAGGTTTCGAATTCAACTGGAGCTTCGGTATTTCAGCCGCCGTGTAAAGAATGCCTCCGATTACCCTGATGGTCGCGGCTCGAGCTTGTTCTGGTCGGAGTCTATGCCATGCCATTACTGCGTCTCGTAGCGTGGGCCAATCAGTCGAAATTGCGCCGTTGTGGAGCGTAGCTGGCCTGGTCGCGTCAACATAGGTTTTTGCGGCATCGCTCATTATCGAAGAGAGGATTTGATCATCGTCGAGGCGACATTCGACGTCGTTCCTGTTCCGGCTGCCGAATGAGACGTCCTTCAATCTCTGTTGAGATCTTATGAAGCCACTGTTCAGCGTGTTCGGCCTTCTCTCGGTAAATCTGATTTTCCGCCTCTAACTCGGCAATCCGATTTTCCGCTTCTCGAAGTTGCAGTGACAGCTTTTGGGCCGTCTCTAGCGCATCTCGGCTATTGGCTTCGGCGACACCAGCGGCCTTATGCAATAAATTCAAAATGGCTTGGCCAGCAGAATCCAATTGGCTGCTATCGTTTGATGCCGCGCTGCCGCGATTACGCGAGATTGCAGATTTAGACTCTGGTTGATTGCTCATTTAACGCCCTCAGACCCCACCTAGCGTACTCGAAATTCTTCACGGTTGAAAGCCGCTGCGGATGCGTCGCCACAGCGTCTCAACGACCTTTTCGAGACATTGGCCCTCTCAAGATTGTAAAATTGGGGTCGGTCTTCTACTCTCGGCCTGCCCAAATTGGGACAGGAACATCTGACAGCTTTCCGGATTAATCGCTGGGGCTTGCAAGGCCAGACTTTGTACGGCGCGTAATCGCAAGGTCTTCCGGTAGTTGCGCGGGGAGATCAACCAATGGGACGTAGCCAAGCCGTTACCCACCGAACTATCCGCATACCTGATACTGCTATTGCAGTGACCTGTCCGAAATGCAAAACCTGCTGGAAATTCTGTAGAGCTACAAACCCCAAAATTGATAGCTGTGGTTTCGAGAGCTATTCATTTCGGTGCAACGGGTGCGCTAGTTCCTTTGCGGGTATCGTTGAGCCGATTAGCGAGGCGCTCCTCGCCTCATTATTAGAACCGGCGATTGCGTGAGCACTCACCCCCAGAAACAGTGGATTGCTAGACGGAAAGCCTTATCGGCCACCCCGTGAAGTCCGTTCTGATGGCTCCGGTGTCGGAGCGATGGCATTGAGCCGTCTGCCGATCTCTTTGCTCGCCCTGAACACCGGGAGCCTTTTCTCACCCACATGGATCTTAACACTACTATGGATTTCGGCCAATGCGACCTGCTCGATGCTTTACGGAGAACGCTCCAAACCGCCGCAGTTCAACCCGATCCTTCCTGGCCATGGCAATAACAATCTCTTCGACCACAACGTTTACGGCTTAATCCACCACTCGGTTGCGGATGTGCAGGAATTGACCCGCAACGTTGAGTACCAGTTGTGATTTGATCACGACGCGGTACCTCAGTCTTTGAGTGCCATACAACGCTGATTGTCCCTGAGAGGCTCGCCAGAAATAGTATACAAATTTTCGAATTGTCGAGATGATTAACGGTGACATTTGCAACGAAGCCATCGGTGGTCAGTTGCCTCACTTAGCCGGTGAAGCCGCGCTTGAGCGTGATGAGCGATGTCGTAAGCAGGACGCAGCACGAGGTCCACGAATTGGCATTCATGACATACAATGCGGTACAGCTCGCTCAAGCCAACGTGATTGATTGTTCCGGAAGCGGTCACATAACTTCTGTGATCCCGAGCTAAATCCTCGGAATTCAAGAAAGGCGACTGACCACGATGAAGAAACGACGTTCCATGTTCATGTTCGGAATTCAGTGTGTTCGGTGCAACCACGAGATCATTGCACCGCACCGGACTGAATTCGTGGATGACAAGATCATCCGCCACCTCTGGCACTGCCCGTGCTGCAAGTCGTTGTTCGAATCCTTTCCACGATTTCCGGTCAATGCGAGGTCAGTGAAAGACGTAATGATGAGCGTCGATGTTTATCCGCCGCTGAACGAAACGAAGGACACCTAGCCCGCGATAATTTCGCGTTTTGGCACCGAACTGAGCTCTCTCGAGGTCCGCTATTTGGCGGGGCAAAGCCGACATCGCTTTGAGTTCGTTGGAAGACTGGGTTTGACCCCAAAAGCGACATCAACCTCCGTGAAAGCGCTTTTTCTTCTAGACATAAAATCCATACGCTTTGAAAGCCTGCGGGGAGAGGCTGCAATGGAGACTACTGAAAAGTCCCACGG
>CAVREN010000030.1:0-59982 GCA_963720115.1 uncultured Alphaproteobacteria bacterium | reverse complement strand
CAAGGCTCTCACGTCAGCTTCAGAATGCCGAAAATCGGATTGCAGAGTTAGAGGCTGAGGTACAGCTTTACAAAGCTAAAATGGATCGTGCAAAACAGTGGCTCCACAAACTTTTCTCTCAGATTGAAGAACGGCTGCTTGGCTAGTGCCCATATGCTCCCGTCCCACCCGCACATTTTTTCTGGCACCAATAACCACCAGAAACACCGCTCGCACCGATGCTGTTAGCCGTCGTGCAGCAAGCACGCTAGGCGCAGGGCGCTCGGGAAAATTCGGCGGCACCGCGACTACTGAGGCGCAACCCAAAATATACCTCGTTCATAACCTATCCGCTTGAGTTGCGGAAATATTATTTAATTTTTAGAAGTTTTGAAACAAATTCAAACTCAGAGAAGACGGCGCGAGTGGGCCTCCAAAAATGCCGCCGATATCAATCGACCACAATATCCCGCCACAGCCATCGCACCGCGGTCGGCCGTGCGGCAGTAAAACAAGATACCCGTTCAACCAGATGGAGGTCGGCGACAGTTTCATCGTCGCCGCGGACAGAGTCCATTCAGTTCGTGTCATCATTGGCCGCCGCAAGGATGCTCGTCGATACGTCGTTGGCCACGACGGCAATGCCTATCGTTGCTGGCGCACAGCCTAATTACCAAGCACCCCAGAAACCACGATAGGGGGCGTCTATGGTTAATGGCCAAGCTGACTACCGATGCCCCACATTAAGCCACGACGCCCGTTAACAATTTTTCTCGGACCTGCCCACGACGCCGATCGGCTACGCGCGTGCGGGCGTGGGCGCGTTATCCACAAAGTCTCGATGTGCACGTTTTTTTCTGAGAGTTGGTTTATTTTATTTGGCTGGACACAGTATAGGCGTCTGTCGTGCCTGATACGAAGGAAGAGGTTCTCAAAGCAGCCATCGCCGGGCTTCCTCGCGTAGTTGACGCGATCCTTGCCGCTCCTGCTGACGCTCAGTCAAGCATGCTGGCGGCCGTCGAAGACAGCTATCGAAAAGTCGCCCGCGATCTAGGTTATGCTGATAGCGACGTTCAGAACTGGGTCGAGCAACTCATGTTTCGTTTGCGGAGCGAAGTGACTGCGCGGCGGCCGCCTTGTTCGCCATGGCAGTCTCTTACGCCGTCAGCGCTTGGGCCGTTCCTTCCGCGCGGGCCTTTACGATGGAAAATCTGAGCACCGGTGGGAATACCACGAGGTTTGCCGAGCCAGACGGTCCGGCCAACAACTTCGGCCGAGGCGCACAACCGTTTGGCCCGGGCGGCCCCATGGTGCAGTTCGGCGCTCGACAGGGCCAGCTGACGCCTTTCAGTCGTTTCCCAGGCTCCGGTTACAACTCCACACCTCCTGAGCCGTATGCTCGCCCCCTCGGCAACGGCGATTAAACCAGCATGCGGGAACTGAAGCGCCAGGCTGCCTCGCCCTTCGTCTTCGCCTCGGACGTGGTGGTTCATTCACCCCGTCGGGCTTTGCCAAGCTGTTCGCGCGGGATTGTCTTTATGAAGATCAGGTTCGCGGGTTTGTCCCGCCGTCAAGTCGTACGGGGTGCGGCATGCGCAGTGCTGCTCGGACTGGTAGCCTGTATAGGCGGGACGACCAATGCCGGCATTTTTACGATGCCGTGGGAACAACCGCGAGGGCCTAATCCCGCCTTCGCCCGCCAGGTCGTCACCTACCCGACCCGCGAGCGGCCGGGAACGATCATCGTCGATCCGGGTAGTCATTTTCTTTACTTCATCCACGACGCCGGACAGGCCATTCGCTATGGCGTGGGCGTCGGCGCGGAAGGCTTTGTCTGGTCCGGGCGTGCGACAGTGCATAGCAAGCAGGAATGGCCTAATTGGTATCCGCCCGCCGAAATGCTGGCGCGCAAGCCCGAGCTGCGCCAGCACATGGTGCAGTTGCAAAGCGGCATCGGTATGAAGGGCGGTCCCGATAATCCGCTTGGCGCACGGGCCATGTACCTCTGGAGCGGCAACAAGGACACGCTATACCGCATCCACGGCACCAATGAACCTTGGACCATTGGCACCAACGTCTCGTCTGGCTGCATCCGCCTGACGAACGAGGACATCGTCGATCTCTACAACCGCACGCCGATCGGTGCGAAAGTCGTCGTGTTCGGGACCGGCAAACCGGCCGCCGCTGCGCAATAGGCCGCCTCGGGTCGGAATGACCCGCCGGCCTCCGAATAATTTTTCGTCGCCCTCCCGCGCCTCGCCGCCGCTGTCTGCGCCGCAACACTTCCATAAGGCTCATTGCTTGCTAATTCCTGCTAATGGGTTGGGCGAGGGGTGGGTTTTCAAAACTAACTGGCACGTAGTCGAGGGCTACAAGCAAGTGGGTGTGGTTTTTAAGCCATCATCGCCGAGGGCTAAGCCGTTACGAGCGGATGTGACCGCGGCTGACGTTATCAAGGTTGACCAAGTGCGCGATTTGGCTCTGCTAAGGCCTCTCGTATTCCCCACGGATGCTCCTAAACCTATCGATTGGCCGATGTAAAGGATATCGCCATTGGTGCGGACGTCCACGCAATTGGTCATCCCACAGGGGAAGCCTGGTCCTACACGACGGGGATCATCAGCCAGATTCGCAATAGTTACACTTGGCAATACGAATCCAACATCAAGCACCAGGCAGACGTGATTCAAACGCAAACTCCGATCAACCCAGGAAACTCGGGTGGACCGCTCCTATCAGACGACGGAAAATTGCTGGGCATGAACTCATTTAAGGCGGAGGGTGAGGCGCTTAATTTTGCTGTTGCGGTAACAGATGTCCGTAGATTTCTTGCAGCAACGAATAGTGTTATTTCTTCTAACGACGCAGCATCCAACAACAATGCAGGGGCACTGTTCGGCACCCGACGGCTGACGGGAGATGGGTTGAGTACACCTTCGCGGCCGGGGCGGCCTTGTGGACCAGGAACAGGCGGTAACAGGGAGAAAAATTATAACAGGGACTCCGGAATTTTTGGGACTCCAGAACAGGGGCCCCTTTTTCATAGGGGTGGTTGGAGACGGATAGGGATGGTCTTTGTTTGCGCAGTCCCGGTGCGTCAACCACCCTTTATGCGGGGCAGGTACTTCCTAATAAGCGAAGGGACCCATTGACCTTCTCTTCGAAATTACCTCGCGAAATTCAGGATTTCCTGACTCAGCGCGAGTTCACTTCGAACGCACACGCCGTTATATGAGAAGCGGATGAAGTCCGGCGCGATGCACCGGTTAGCAGTCAAGACCGCTGAGCACCCTAAGCCCAAGCCTAAGCCGCCGCCACCACCACCGCGGCCTCCACGGCCACCAGCGCCGCCACCGGGGCTATGAGCCGCCCTATCGGTTACGCCTTATGCGGCCACGCTTCCCGGCACGAAAGGGCTTTGGAGCCGCCAATCGTAGTTGGATCGACGCCATAGGTCCGAGCCACATCGACCAGCGTTTCGCCATTAGCAAGCCGTTGAAGCGCTTCTTGGCGCTGGTGCTGGTCTAGCTTCCGAGGGCGTCCAAAACGCACGCCGCGGCCTTTGGCGCGCTTCCTGCCCTCATCGGTGCGAGCTTTGATGAGATGCCGCTCGAATGTGGCAAAGCCAGCCAGGATGGTCACCAGAAGCTCGCCTTGCGGGGTTGAGGTATCGCACCACGGATCATGGAGAGACTTGAACTTGGCACCCCTCTCGGCGAGCTGGTGCAGGATATTGAGCACAACGCAAAAAGGGACCCATCGAGCATTCATCGAGATTTCTTGAAAAATTCGGCGAGCCTCGAGCAGCTGGAGCCGCCGACGGTAGCCTCAAATGAGGCCACGGTGCGGTGCGGTCAGTCCCGGAATAAGCTTTTGAAACGAGTCGGTGCCAGCTCGGTGTAACGCACTGTATGCTGGATTGACTTGTGGCCGAGATAGGCCTGGATGGTTCTAGTATCGACGCCGTCGTTGGCCAACTTGAAGCCGCAGGCGTGGCGCAGCATGTGAGGGTGGATCTTCATATCGAACCCAGCAGCCTCGCCAGCGCGCTCGACCATCGCCTGAAAGCCACGCTTGGTGAATGGCGTGCCGCGTTCCGATGTGAACACGAACGGCGATTTCGGTGTCTTGCTCACGCTGGAGCCGCCTCAGGGCGCGTAATTCCTTGCCGGTCAATGGGTGCGTGGCAGGACTGCCGTTCTTGAGTCTACGGACGTGCAGGAGCGCGTGTTCGAGGTCGACCTGATCCCAACGAAGGTCAACCAATCGGACGCACGTAGGCCATGTCTAAAGGCGATGAGAACCATGGTGGCGTCCCGGTGCCCCATACGGTTGTCCTTCACCGGCCTCGATCAGCTGCTCGACCTCGCGCTCGGTCAGATGCTCCCGAGATCGATATTCGGCGTTGGGTTTGCGCCTGGGCAATCTGGCTGGCGCCGATTGCACTGTGAACTTTTCGTTGTCCGGAGCTACCAGAAGTCAGGTGCGCAGTGGCGGCCATTTCCATCTCCTTAGGCTAGCCAACTGTGCATTTAAAGAGCCATCTATTCGCTGTCGTCCGTTGTTATTTATGACGCGCACGATCGCGCAAACCCATTCGTCTCATCCGGCTGCCACAACACCGACCGGCCCCTGGTCGAAGCCCGGCCAATCGGAATTGCCACCTTACTCAGCGCCCTGCGAACGTTCTGCGTAATGCCAGCTCTTGGGCGGCTTGCGCTCTACACGAAGCTGCAAGCCATAAATCTCTTTCACCAACTGACCCGTCGACAGCGGCTTGCCTCTGGAGGACTCGAAGGCATACCGGATCGTGCGGGCAATGTAAGTGTCCCTGGGATCTGAATAGGGACCACGCGCAGCCTTCATCTTCGCCATATGCTCTGGGCCACGAGGCTCGCGGGTGTCCTTAGGCCAGTGGCCAGCCAAACGAAGAAAACGCTTCTCCCATTCCTCACTAGCCATTTAGGTACGTCTCTGTTGCTTTTAACTTTAGAAGACCCTGTTCTGAGGACGGATGCGGCGCCGCTTCGGGCAAGAACACCTTCCAACAATCGAAAAGTCCTAAGCCGGGAACTCTCTTGGAGAGAGGGAGGGGCCCATTAATGGGAGGGCCCCCTCTCCGAGGGAGACCCGGCACGGAAGTGTGTGCCCCACACACTCTTTTCCTTAGAGGTTTTGACTGGGAGGGAGTCAAAAACCACCCTCAATCTCCAACACGTTTCTGGGCCTCCCCCTTGCATCCTTGGATTTGCCGACCAGCACCCGCTTGGCGTGAAATAGGCGAGTCATGGCACCTTCCAGGTACGGCTGGGTGATTCCGGCCTCCTTGGCCTCCACCTCTTCCGCAAACAGCCTTGGTGCGTAATCGCCCTTCTTTAGAGTAACTCACCGCGCGCCCTGCAGCCGTGTAGCGGGCAAGGATGGCCAGGAACACCTCTTCGGCCCTGGCCTGCATTGCTGCCATCTCCGGCGTTATCTCGCCACCCTCGTCCGGGTGCCGCCAGGGCTCAACAACCCCGACACAGTCCCCGTTGAGGCAGTTCGACACTCGCTAGCTTGAACCATCCACCATGCCCTGGTGGCGCGTAATTCGTCTTTTCATTGGTAATGCGGATGTAACGGCGGCGGTCTGCTTCTGGGATTTGCAGCCGCGCCGCCTCCGCGGTGGGCATGACGTTGACCATGCGCTGCGATCGCACCGCACCCTGAATGCTGCTGCTGCCGCGCATGTCGTCGCCACCCTGCATGGCATCCCCTTGGCCTGCGGCACCCTTGCGGGTGTGGTGGACGATCTCAACAGAACACCCATGCTCGTCAGCGACAGCCTGAAATACCCCGATCACACGATCCATCCCGACGTCGGCCTCGCGGACCGAGTGCAGCTTCACCAGGGGGTCGAGGATGGCTACGTCGATGGCGTTGGCCTCGATCTGATCGTGAATCCGATTGATGGTGGCGTCATCGGTCTTCACGTCCATGTACCCCTCCGCCACACGCAATTCGAACTCGCGCGGCGTGGTCAGAAAGAGCCAGCCCTCCAGTTCTGCCATGTCCAAATTGTAGCGCTGACAAATAGCAGCGACCCGGCGGTGTAGTTCTTCCATATTGTCGTCGCCGCAATGATACCAAACGCGACAGCGCTCACCGGGTGGTTCGCGTAGCAATGGTTTCGCCGTGGCCAGCACGATGGCTTCGACAAGGCTGTTGGACGACTTACCGCGACCACCCATTCCCGCGGTGATGGAAACCACACCACGCATGTAGTGCTGATCAAGAAGCCAACGGCGGCGCGGCAAGGACGCGACGTCGAACGCCTTGAAGGGCACGAGCACGTTCGCTGGTTTGTGTCGCTTGACCTTCTCGGCGCCTGGGCTGGTTGGCGCAGTGATCGGCGGCGCGTCCATTATCGGCAACGGATCGGCCGGCCCCGTATCTTCTACGCCCCAGAAGCGGCGCTTTCTAAAAGTTGGTGCTCCACCAAGCTTCTCGATCTTGCGCCATTTCTCCAGCATCCAGGCCGGAAGCGTCTCAATGAGGCGAGGTTCGTCCTTGTAGTTCTTTTCGATATAGCCATAAACCATCGCCTCGATCTGGTGGCGCATCTTCGTCCAATCCCAGATCGGGCGCTCTTGTGGATCGCCGGGAATATCATCGTAGGCCTTCTGCGCGCGCGCCAGGCAATCCTTAATCACGTCATCAGATGGAGCACCACCGCGCAATTGCTCGCCGCTATAGGCAAGCAGCGTGTCGTTGATAGGGTACTCCCCACCGTACTGCATCCTTTCGACACGTTCAGAGATCGGAACATACGTGGCGCCCGTATCGTGTCCATTCGCATCGGCCGCCGGCGCCGCATCAGCCTCAACCCACTTGAGTTTGTTCTTCAACTCCTCGGCGATGAGATCGAGCATCGCGCGAACTTCGTCTTCGTCTACAAGCGGCAACTCCGCGCGCGACGTGTTCACCGGAGAGAGCCCATTTCTCCAGCGAAAGGGCTCTTTGGTGTCCGGATGAATACCGGCAACCGCTATCTGCTGGCCGTCAGCGAGCACCTCAATTTTATGGACCTGGCCGTCCTTGTTCCGAAGTTTTCTGATAATCTTTTTAAACGGCGTGTCGGCGCGGAGGAGAATGGCGAACTTGGGGTGCTGACCGACGCGTTCAAGAATCTTACCCTTGCCATCCCAGAGCCGTTGCAGAGTATCCCGCGCGACGCGGGCGCCGTCTGGGTCTAGAATGTCAACGTCGATTGCCGGCGCTCGCGCAGTCCGTATGCCGGTGTTGGGGCCAGTGTTGGCCCAATCATCGATCACCACCTCGTTGATCGCAACCGATTGCCAGCCCGGCAGCATCGGAGCCTTGCCAATAAGTTGCAGTGGCTCGAAGCCATTGCGGTATATCGCCCGACGGGTTTCAAGCGGCGCCATCCCGATCGGATCGTAGTGATCAGTCTGCGGTGTCGCCGTCGTCGAGGTATCCATCAACAGCATCGCTCTCGTCTATCCAATTCTCGTCCAGCGTAGCGGTGATGATGTCGTACCACCCGCGTTTCTTGAGCCACTCGTTATGTTGGTCGATAAGATCAGCCACTCTCTTCGATCGTAGTGTCACCTCGACACCCGGCCATAGCGCGTTCGCCTTTTCCAGAAACGCAGACGTTGTTGTTAGTTGCGTTGTCTGTTGACACCGTTGACACTCCACCGTCCTTCCATCGAACGCGGGCTGGGGCTTTCCGCATCTTGGACAACTCGCCATACGCATAGACGCACCCGTCGTCATTAAACGTGAGCGGCAACACCGGCCATCCAAACAGACGGACATAACCCTCAAGCGTCTTGATTTCTGTCTCTGTTAGTTTGCCCTTGCGATCATCGCACCACGCGCATTTCCAAATTGGTATGTTTGATTTGGTGGAGTGCGGGTGCACCCGAATGCGAGTGCACCCACACTGGCAGGGCGTCGAAAGGAGCAAATCGACACCGCAGATTTTGAAGTTAGAAGCCGAGGGCGTCATCAAACGGCGGAGCTTCCTTTGTCGCCGCAACCTGACCGACAAGAGAGAGGACGGGCTTCTTCCGCTTCCCATAGCGCGTCTGCATAGTGCCCACGGCCAACTTGATCACGGGGTCATGTCCGTTGGGCACTCGCCTGAGCTGCGCGAACAGATCCTTGGCGGCGCCAATCGCTGTCTTAGACTGGCAGGTGAGTACGTACTCCTCGCCGGTCTCTTGGTGCCTGATCGGCAGCTCGATCACCGGCGTCCAAGGGTCTTCCGGCTCGCCAGAGAACTTGCCAATCGGCCAAGCGCTCTGGTCAAGGTCGCCAAGAGAGGCGCGTGAAGGCGCCTCGTCCTTGGGGAAGATCGCCCCAGTGTGGCGCTCCGGCGCTTCACCCTTCTCTTTGAACTTGAGATAGCCGGCGACGGCGCCCGCCGGGTTGAGGATGAAGTGCTGATCGTTGAACGCCACATCGCTGTTGTGCTTGAGGTACTTGCCCTCGTTGCCGTTCCACTTCAGAAGCGGCGGGCCGCCGCCACCGGCATTCTCATCCATGAAGCCCATTAGTAAGACCTCACATCCAAGGGGCCGCGGCCGCGGTTCCTGATTTGGTCGTGCAGGACCTTGGTGCGCACGATACTTATTTCGTCCCACATGTCGGCCACCTTCGATTCAATTTCGGGATTGCCGAACGGCTCACGCGTGAGCCGTTCTCTCAGGGCCCGGTGTGCTGCTTCCAGAAGCAGCGGAAGCGGGTCCACGTTCTTGGGTTTACGCATTGACTTTCCCTTGCGCGGTTGGTGACACCCGCCTGCCGGTCGGCAGGGTGGGGTGGCGGGGCGACCGCGCGCCGCGCCCAAAGGCTGTGTTCACGCCACGAGATTTCGGTCTCGATTTCTCTAACAACCGCGTAGATGGCGGGGCTGAATGCGTAATGGTCGTATCTTGTCTTCAACATCAAAAGTTCGGCGCGCAGCGTCTTAGTGCTTTCCATCGAGCCCCCGAACAACCTTGTCGGCGGCCTCGCCGATTGGGTGGAAGCTGTCAGTGGCAGCCACCATTTTTCTGATGGCGTCGCGATCCGCGGGCGCCATTCTTTGCTCGATTTCCTCGACCATCAGGTGGCAGAGGATGAGCACCTCCAACGTGGAGGCCCCCAACTTCATCGCGGCTTCGAGGAACTTGACGTAGAGATCCTCAATGCGGTCGCTCGCCAGGAGCTCGGCAACGAGTGCCGCTTCGTGACTCTTCATGACGGCACCTCGCGGCGGGCGTCGAGCCACGCGGCGATATCACAGGCGCGATATCCAATTCTATTTGGTGAAAGGCGCGTCTTCGGCGGCGTCCTGCCGTGCGCCTCTTCGCGGTCCCAGGTCCGGCCGCTAAGACCAATGAGCTTCTGGGTTTCTTTCTTGGTGTAGACTTTTAGCTCATCCGACACTTTCGACTCCGCAGGTCGCGCGCGAATGACAGCGGCGCGTTATCTGCGGACGATGTACTCTCAGGCCGGATTGGCTGCGACGGGAAAAGCGTTACAGATATTACCCTCGAATATCTGTAACGATTTTTTTCTGACGGTAGCGGCGCACGCGCGCCGCCTCCTTAGACGCCGGCTTTAATTGTTTGTTTCTCGCGCCGAATGGGCGGCCAGGGCGGGGTGTTCCCATTAGCGTCGAAAACTCCGGCTGCGTAGTTATCAGTCTTTCGCCAATGGAATCCCACAATCTTCCCCAGGGCCCGGAAAACAAATCCGGGACGGGATCTGCCTTTGGGTCGCATTTTCCTGTGGGCACGCCAAGCCGCTTGGCCAGGGCGAATAGGCAATCGGCGTGTGTTCCCCCGGGCGCGAGCCGCCGCCCTTTCGTGCGAAACGCGGCTTGGTACCGACGCTCGGCCTCCAACATCTGAAGACATTCATCGCGTGTGGCGTCGTGCGGGAAGCGCCCCCCATTTTGCTGATACAGGGCCCGACACCGCCGCCTCAGCTCAAGTAATAACTCACCGCTATCGGGCGGGTCGGCTATGAAGCCTTCGACCAGGTGAAAGGGGTAGGGGTAAAGAGAGTACCCAGGTGTCCGCCTCGGTGGCCTGCCGCGCCTCACCACAGCCTCCCTATTTTACAATCGAAGCGACATGCTCATCCCACCGCGCCAGCGCGGCGGCCTTCTCGGCAGCATAGGAGCTGCGATTATAGACGCCAGCAATGCCGCCCTTGTGGCCACTGACATGGTTAAGCACCGCCTCGATAATATGCGGCTGTATGCCAATGTCGGCCATGCCGGTCGCGACCGTGCGGCGGATGTCGTGGATAGTCCAGGGTGGTAGCGGCTTTCCGCTCTCCGCAATCGCAGTGTCGAGCTTCTTTTTTCTGTGGCTCCAATCGCTAAACGGGCCGGCGTTCTTGCCGAAGACGAATTCGCGGCCTTCGCGAACTGAAATATCCGCCAACAGGGTGCGGGCTGTTGGCGCCAGCGGGATTGTATGCGGGCGGCCGTTCTTCGTGCGCTCGCGTGGGAGGGTTATGACGTTAGTCTTGGAGTCAATTTCATGCCAGCAAAGCGCGGCAATCTCGTCGCGACGCTGGCCGGTCAGGAACAGCAGCTTGACGATTACTCCGTAATCGCTATCCGGCAGGGCGCGCCAAACCAGTCGGATTTCTTCCTCGCTTAGAACGCGGTCTCGTGCCTGCTCCGACCGTTTATTGGTACCGGCCACCGGGTTGCTGGCGGCCAGCCCCTCCTTTATGGCCCATGTGAACATCGCGGACAGCGCAGACCGGAAACGGTTGGCGGTGACTGCACCGGACGCCTCCTCTACCGCCGCAAGCCGCCCAGCGACGGCGCGCCGGTCAATGCTGTCAATAGGCATCTTATCGAAGGGCGCCGCAGATATCTCAAGGTAGCGCTCGATTTGGGACAGCGTACGTAGCTGCACGCCGTTTCTTCGCGCTGCCAGATATTGCTGCACCAATGCCCCAAAGGTGTGTGACGAGCGCTCAATCTGTGCACGCTTCTCCGCCGCCGGGTCACCCCCGAGTCTCACCTTCGCATGAAGTTCGCCGGCGATCTCTCGCGCGCGGGCTGGCTTGATCGCCGTGGCCTGTCCCAGGACAAGCCGCCGGGTCTTCCCTTTAATTTTGTACTGGTAAATCCACGAACGCGAACCCGTGTCGCGGACACGCAGACCAAAGCCGGGCACGTCATCGTCGAACCAGATGCGGTCCTTATCGCCGGTTTCAAGTTTCAGATTTGCGAGTGACGCCGCCGTGAGTTTCATGCCGTTTCCCGTTTTAGGGAAGCCGATGGGAAGCGCCGGAAGGCTCCCCGATGACTATCCCGTGTCGTTATTGGACAGAAGGGATAGGCGACGTAGCAACAATATTCAAGCCCCTGTCGGCTTCCTGCGGGTGGTGTGACAGGCACCCCCCGCTGACGGGTCTACAAAGGCGGCGGGGCGAAAGTCCCGCCGCTATTTCTTTGCTGTCAGCTCTTGGCGTCCGCAGCGCAATCGCTCCGGATTAAGTGCCGCTCAATGAATGATCTGCTGCAGAAAAAGCCGCGTGCGCTCGTGCCGCGGATTGCCGAAGAAATCCTTGGGCGGGCTGACCTCGACGATCTGTCCGTCGTCCATGAGAATGACGCGGTCGGCGACCTGACGGGCAAATCCCATCTCGTGCGAGACGACCAGCATGGTGATGCCGTCGCTGGCGAGCTCGACCATGGTGTCGAGCACCTCCTTCACCATTTCGGGATCGAGCGCCGAGGTCGGCTCGTCAAACAGCATGATGTTCGGATTCATGCAAAGCGCCCGCGCGATCGCCACCCGCTGCTGCTGTCCGCCTGACAGCCGCGCCGGATACTTGCCGGCCTGATCGGGGATCTTGACGCGCGCTAGATAGCTCATCGCCAGCGCCTCGGCTTCCTTCTTCGGCATATGCCGCACCCAGATCGGCGCCAGCGTGCAGTTTTCCAGCACCGTGAGATGCGGGAACAGATTAAAGTGCTGGAACACCATGCCAACGTCGCGCCGCACGGCGACGATCTGCTTGGGATCCTCGGTCAGCTCAATGCCGTCGACGATGATGCGGCCCTGTTGCCAGTCCTCGAGCCGGTTGATGCAGCGCAACAGCGTCGACTTGCCGCCGCCGGACGGCCCGCAAATGACGATGCGCTCGCCGCGCGAGACTTTCAGATTGATGTCGCGCAGCACGTGGAACTCGCCGTACCACTTGTTGAGCCCGACCACTTCGACCGCGATGTCGGGCAGCGGCTCCGTTCGCGAGGAATCGGCGCGTTCCGTCATTGCTGGTCCCTATCGCCGCACGCTGCGCGCAAGCCGCGTTTCCATCCGCCGCGCGTAGCGCGACATGCCATAGCAGCAGGCGAAGTAAAAGAGCGCGGCGAAGGCATATCCGGTCACCGTTGTATTCGGCCCGGCCCATTTCGGATCGGCGCGCGCGGCTTCGATGGTGCGCAGGAAGTCGAAAATGCCGACCACGAAGACGAGCGTCGTGTCCTTGAACAGGCCGATGAAGGTATTGACGATATTCGGCAACGTGAAGCGCAATGCTTGCGGCAAAATTACGAGCGCCATCATGCGCCAGTAGCCGAAACCCAGGGCGCTTGCCGCCTCGTATTGCCCGCGCGGCACCGCGGCAAGCCCGCCGCGCACCACCTCCGCCATATAGGCGGAGGCGAACAGGGCCACCCCGATCAAGGCGCGCACAAGCTTGTCCGGCGCGAAGCGCTCGGGCACGAACAGCGGCAGCATCACGCTTGCCATGAACAGGACGGTGATCACCGGCACGCCGCGCACGAATTCGATGAAAGTGATCGAGGCCGCCTTGATCACTGGCAGCTCGGAACGGCGCCCGAGTGCGAGCAGAATGCCAAGCGGCAGCGAGAAGACCATGCCGATGGCGGCGACCACGACGGTGACCAGGATGCCGCCCCACAGCGAGGTCGGCACGACGCGCAATCCGATCAGCGGCGCGCCGTGCAGCAGCAGGTACGAGAGGATCGGCAGTGCGACGAAAAAATAGAGCGCGCCGAGATCGCGCCGCGGCATTTCCAGCCGCAACAGCCATACGAACCCGAACACCAGCGCGACGAAGAACACGTCGACACGCCAGCGCTCGTCGAGCGGGTAAAAGCCGTAGACGAAATAGGAAAACCAGACTCGAATGAACGCCCAGCAGGCGCCCGGATTGGGCCGCGCGGGCGAAGCGAGACAGGCCGAGCCATCGGCGCCGGTCCAAGTCGCGTCGATGAGAAAGAAGCGCACGAGCGGCGGCACCGCCCAGGCGATCAGCGCGGCGCAAAGCAGCGTCAGCACGATGTTGGCCGGACCGGAGAACAGATTGGCGCGCATCCAGCCGAACGCGCCGGCCCGCGCCGACGGCGGCGGCAGCGGCTCGAGCCGCCCCTGCCGCAGGAATGTCTGATCGCCGACCGCGCTCATCGCCTCAGCGCTCCGCAATCGCGGCCGTCCGCGCGTAGAAATTCATCAACAGCGATACGAACAAGCTGATTGACAGATAAACCGCCATGGTGATGGCGATCACCTCGACCGCCTGACCGGTGATGTTGAGCACCGTGCCGGCGAAAACCTGCACCAGATCCGGATAGCCGATCGCCACCGCTAGCGACGAGTTCTTGATCAGATTGAGATACTGGCTGGTCAGCGGCGGAATGATCACCCGCATGGCCTGCGGCAGGAGGATCAGCCGCAAGGTCAGTCCGGAACGAAGCCCGAGCGCCTGCGCGGCTTCGACCTGACCGTGCGAGACCGAGAGCATACCGGCGCGCACCACCTCGGCGATGAAGCCTGCGGTGTAGACGGACAGCGCCAGAAGGAGCGCGGCAAATTCCGGCAGGATCTCAACGCCGCCGCTGACATTGAAGCGTCCCATATGCGGGACGCTGAAGGTGAGCGGAAAGCCTGAAAGCGCATAGGCGGCGAGCGGCAAAACAACAGTCAAGCCGAGCGCGGGCCACAGCACGGGTACTTCTTCGCCGGTTCGGTCGTGACGGCGATTGGCGTAGCTCTTGAGCGCGACCGTCGCCGCGATCCCGATCGCGAGCACTATCAGCACGATCGAAAATTGCGGCGCGAATTCCGGCCGCGGCAGGAACAGACCGCGATTGTTGAGAATGGTGCCGCCGGGGAGCGCTACGCTACCGCGCAATTCCGGCAGCGACTTGAGCACCGCGTTGTACCAGAACAGGAGCTGCAGCAAGAGCGGCACATTGCGGGTCAACTCGACATAGCCGGCGGCGAGCTTGGCCACGAGCCAATTGTGCGACAGCCGCGCGATGCCAACGGCAAAGCCGAGCACCGTCGCCAGCACGATGCCGATCGCAGCGACGAGCAGCGTATTAAGGAGACCGACCCAAAAGGCACGGCCGAAGGTCGAGGTGCTCGGTGAATAGGCGATCAGCGCCTGGCTGATATCGAAGCCGGCGGTGTTGTTCCAGAAACCGAAGCCCGACGCGATATGCGCTCGGGTGAGGTTCTGCACCGCGTCGAAGATCGCCCCATCAGCCAAGCCGGCGATGATGGCCAGCGTGACGAGCTGGATCGCGACATTCCCGAGGCGGCGCGTGTGCCGGCGCAAAGGCTGTCGCGATGCGGCTCGGACCTGCTCAGCCATCGGCCCTTTCGCGGCAAAGTAGCGGACGCGCGGTTAGCGAATCGGCGGCCCGTATTGCAGCCCGCCCTTGGTCCATAGCGCATTGAGGCCGCGGACGATCTTCAAAGGCGAGCCCTGCCCGAGATTGCGCTCGAAGATCTCGCCGTAATTGCCGACATGCTTGATGATCCGGTAGGCCCAATCGTTGGTCAGCCCCATGGCTTCGCCATATTGGCCCTCGACGCCGAGCAGGCGCCGCGTTTCCGGATCGTCGGATTTCAATTTCTCGTCGACATTGGCTTTGTTGATGCCGAGCTCTTCCGCATCGAGCATGACATAGTGCGTCCAGCGCACGATGTCGGTCCATTGATTGTCGCCGTGCCGCACCGCCGGACTGAGCGGCTCCTTGGAGATGATCTCCGGCAGGACGATACTGCCGCTCGGCTCGGCGAGCTTCTGCCGCTCGCCGTAGAGACCGGACGAATCGGTAGTGTAGGCGTCGCAGCGCCCCGATTCGTAGGCTTTGAGCGCGTCTTCGCCGGTGGCGAAGGTCACGGTCTTGAGCCCCATATGATTGGTGCGGAAGAAATCGGCGAGGTTGAGCTCGCTGGTCGTGCCCTGCTGCACGCAGATGGAGGCGTCGTTGAGCTCGAGCGCCGAGCTCACCTTGAGCGCTCTGCGTACCATGAAGCCTTGGCCGTCATAATAGGTGATGGCCGGAAAATCGAGCCCGAGCGAGGTGTCGCGCGACAAGGTCCAGGTGGTGTTGCGCACCAGCACATCGATCTCGCCGGACTGCAAGGCCGTGAAGCGGTCCTTCGCCGTCAGCGGCACGAATTTGACCTTCTTGGGATCATTGAAAATGGCGGCCGCCATGGCGCGGCAGAAGTCGACGTCGAAGCCGGTCCAGTTGCCCTGCGGGTCGGGCAAGCCGAAACCCGCCAGCGTACCGTTGCCGCCGCAGATCAATTCGCCGCGTTCCTTGATGGATGCGAGCGTTTCCGCGCGGACTGCCTGCACGCCGGATGCAAGCGCCGTTACCAATGCCAATGCCGTAGCGAGGCGTTTCATAATCAGGCCTTTCAGGATGTACGGCCGCGCCAACGCGCCGTCGATGGAACGTTTACGGATCCCCTGCCGGGCGGCATCTGAGGACGATCGCACCGCAAGGTCAAGGGTTGACGCAAGCGGCCGATGCCGAAGTAATGGCACAATTTACATTACATGGGCGAGACGATGGCTGGGCGGGACAATGGCCAAGAATAAAGGCGGAAAAAATGGCGGCGAAAAGACGGGCCATGAGGGAAAAAAGGCGCCGCAAAAAGCCGGCCAAAAAATGGCGCCCGGCCACGAACCTGGTGACGGCGGGTCGGGCCCCGGAGTCCTACCATGGCTTCGTCAATCCACCGGTCTATCACGCCTCGACCGTGCTCTATCCGAGCGCCGAGGATTTTCTCGCTCATCGCGCACGCTACCAATATGGGCGGCGCGGCACCCCGACGACCGAAGCGCTCGAACAGGCGGTGCAGGAGCTCGAGGGGCCGCACTGCGCCGGCGTAGCGCTCCTTCCATCCGGGCTCGCCGCGATTTCGACCGCGATTCTTTCGGTCGTGCGCGCGGGCGAGCATGTGCTCGTCACCGACAGTGCTTACGGGCCGACGCGCGCCTTCTGCGACCAGATCCTGACCCGGCTCGGCGTAACGACCACCTATTACGATCCGCTCATCAGCGGCGGCATTGCCGGATTGATGCAGCCGAACACCCGCGTGGTCTTCACCGAATCGCCAGGCTCATTGAGCTTCGAGATGCAGGACATCCCCGCCATCGCCCAAGCCGCGCACGCCAAGGGCGCGCTGGTGCTGATGGACAATACCTGGGCGACGCCGCTTTATTTTCGCGCGCTCGACTTCGGCGTTGATCTGTCGATTCACGCCGGCACCAAATATTTCGGTGGCCATTCCGACGTGATGCTCGGCACGGTCGCGGCCAACAGCGCGACGCTCGCCGACCTGCGCAATTTCGTGCGCTTCAACGGACTGCATCTCGCCCCGGACGACGCTTATCTCAGTCAGCGCGGTCTGCGCACGCTCGGCGTGCGGCTCGACCGGCACTACGAATCCGGGCTTGCGGTCGCGCGCTGGCTCGAGCAGCGGCCGGAAGTCTTGCGCCTGTTGCATCCGGCGATGCCGAGCCATCCGGGTCACGCGCTGTGGAAGCGTGACTTCGGCGGCGCCTCGGGCCTATTCAGCATGGTGCTCAAGCCGGTGCCGCAGCGCGCCGTGTTTGCTTTCCTCGATGCGCTCCAACTGTTCGGCATCGGCGCCTCGTGGGGCGGCTACGAAAGTCTCGCGATCCCGTTCGATTGCACCAATCTGCGCACCGCGACGCGCTGGGCGCCGGGCGGCCCGACCGTGCGCTTTCACATCGGCCTCGAAGCGGTCGAAGACTTGATCGCCGACCTCGATCAGGGTTTTGCGGCTTTGGCCGAAGCCGCGGGATAAAGCCCGTCATTGCCAGCGAAGCGACGCAATCTGGTTCCCGCGTGAAAAGCTGGATTGCTTCATCGCGGAGCCTGTCATCGGGCCGGCCACTTCGGGCCGGACCAGTTGGCTCCTCGCAATGACAAAGTCGAACTCACCGGACCAGACTATGTTCTAGCGCGCCGGTGCGGCGCCCACGATCTCGCGTGCGGTCGCCTTCAGCCGCGCCCATGACGGCCAGGCATAAGGCTGCAAATCCGGGGGCGAAAAGCCGAGGCGGCGCGCCGCAAACCAGCGGCGCACCATCAGTGCGCCGATCACGCCGACGACCGCGCCGCCGAGCACGTCGCTTGGATGATGCACAAAGATCAGGATGCGGCTCGCCATGATGACGAGCGCATAGATCCACATCACCGGCCGAACCCGCGGCCAGACCGCGCCGATGGCGATTGCCGCCGCTGCGGCGGTGGTCGCATGCCCGGAGGGCATGCTGGCGTATTCGGGCTTCCAGATGAACGGCATGTAGGCGAATGGATCGTCATGGCCGCCGACATAGGGCCGCGCGCGGCCGATCATCCGCTTGATGACGGTCGCGAACAGGCTCGGCAGGCCGATCGCCACGAACAGGAAGCCGAAGCGCACGGCGAGCGCCGCCAGCACGCCCTGAACTCATTTTGGTCAGCCACGGCGACAACACGGCAGCGAGCACGAGAAGCACAATTCCGAAAGGATAGAGGAACGTGCTCGACCGCCCATAGTTGGTGATCTCATCGGCGAAGTCGTGCAGCCACAGCGGCTCGCGCCGCGCCAGTTCGATTGCCTTGGTGTCGAACAAAAACATCGAGGCGACGATGACCGCGAGCACCACGCCAAAAACGGCAAAGGCGCCGGGGCTCACGCGCGGCAGCGGCGCGCGCGGTGGCCGCGCCATCGCGGCGATCCAGCGCGCAACGTTCACCGGAATGTGCAGAACCAGCGCCGGAAGCACCGCCAATCTGGCCGGGCTTCGAAGCGTCGGCGGCGCCGCGCTGTTGTTCGTACTCATGCCGCTCCTTATGCGCAATGCCCGCCGACCATAGAGAAAAGGGTTTTGCTGTGAAAGCCGCCCTTAGGGACGGGCACAGGCGCCGGGTGTGCACGCCGAATGGATCGCGCCAGCCGACGCCGTCGCCGCTGCGCCGTCATCAAGCCGCACCATCACGCTGTCGGCCGCGCCGGAACCGTCGATCACCGTCACCCGCGCAAAGCCCGGGCCCTGCGGTTGAAAGAAGAGCCTACCGCGGGTTTGCGCCGAGGCCGGCACGCCATTGACCAGGATCGTAAGCGGGGCGATGCCGCCAGTGATTTTCAGCGGCACGGGCGCCGGTTTGTCGTTCGCGGCCGCGGACAAGTCGAGCCGCGTGCCGTCCGGCGGAAACAGGATGTGGAGCTTCGCCTCCCCCGCCCCGCCGCGCTCGCCCGGCTGGAAAAACTTCAGAGGCGGCGGCAGCTTAGCACTTGTTGTTAGCAAAACACCCGAAGGCGCTCGCGGCAAGGATGAAGGCTGACTTGGCAGCCGGGCGAACGCATCGAACAGGATCGGCGCCGCCGCGATGCGCCCCACGAGGCCTGGGACTGGCGCGCCATCGGGCCGCCCGACCCAGACACCGATCGTGTAACGGCCGTCGAAGCCCACCGACCAGGCGTCGCGATAGCCGTAGCTCGTGCCGGTCTTGAACGCGACGCGGCCGGGAACGCCATTTTCAGGCGGCGGTGTGCCGATCAAAATATTGCCGACATACCAGGCGGCGACGGGTTCCATCAGCCTGTTCGCATCCGCCTTGTGGAGAGCGATGGGCGAGCTCGCTGAAGCTTTCTCAGTCAGCGGCAAGACCGTGCCAAGCCGCGCGATGCCGGCATAGAGCATCACCAGATCCGAGAGCTTGATGCCGACCCCGCCAAGGCCGATAGCAAGCCCGGGCGCCTCGCCTTCCGGCAATACGAGCGTTGCGCCGGCCTGCGTGAGCCGCGCGGTCAAACGGCTTGCTCCCACCTGATCGAGCGCCGCGAGCGCCGGCAAGTTAAGAGACATCTGCAACGCGCGGCGCACCGTCACGGTGCCCTGGAAAGTAAAATCGAAATTCTGCGGCTTATAGCCGCCATAACGCGTCGGCCGATCATCGACCAGCGTCTCGGGATGAATGAAGCCGTCCTCGAAGCCGAGCCCATAGATGAACGGCTTGAGCGTCGAGCCCGGCGAGCGTAGCGCCTGTGTCAGATCCACCTGCCCGGCGCGCCGCTGATCGAAATAATCCGGCGCGCCGACATGCGCGCGCACTTCGCCGGTCGCGTTATCGACGACCAGCATCGCGAGCGAGATGTCGGGGCCGAGCGTTGCCGTGAGCGAGCGCGTGCGCCCGCGCGCAAGCTCTTCCAGGCTCTTCTGCAATTCGCCGTCGATCGTGAGCCGTACTTCGCTGCCGGGCGTCGCCCCCGCATCGGCAACCGCATGATCCGCCGCATGTGGCGCCAGCATCGGCATCGGTCGGCGGCCGGCCGGCACCGGTTCGGCTTTGGCAAGCGCGATCTCGTCGGCCGGCACGCCGCCGGATTCGGCGAAGCGATCGAGCACGCGATCGCGCGCGGCGCGCGCTGCTGTCACCGAGCGGTCCGGCCTTCGGGCTTCCGGCGATTGCGGTAGCGCCACGAGCAGAGCCGCTTCCGCAAGCGTCAGCCGCCGCGGCTCCTTGCCGAAATAGGTGAGCGAGGCAGCGCGGATGCCCTCGATATTGCCGCCGTACGGCGCGAGGTCGAGATAGAGCGTAAGGATGTCGTCCTTGCTCAGCGCCCGCTCGATCTCGACCGCGCGCACGATTTGGCGAAGCTTGGCGGCAACGTTGCGATTGCTGCGCGGCTCAAGAAGCCGCGCCACCTGCATGGTCAATGTGGAGCCGCCGGATTGAATGCGTCCGCTGGTGACGAGTTGCATCGTTGCGCGGAGAAGCGCGAGCGGATCGACGCCGCGATGGGCGCGGAAGCGCTTATCCTCATACGCAAACAACATGGCGAAGAAGCGTGGATCGACGTCGGCGACGCCGGCCGGCAGGCGCCAGCGCCCCTCTGGCGTGGCGTAAGCTCGCAGCAGGCGGCCCTCGCGATCAACGACGCGGGTCGAAAACGCGATGTCTTTGCCGAGCGGGGCCGGGCCAAGCGTGGCGATCCGCCACGCGCCGGCGCCGAGTGCCGCAACACACGCAACGGCAACTCCAACCAGAACAATCCGCAACGGCGTGCGAGATTTTCCGTCCGCTCGTCCCCGTGAAGGCGGGAACCCAGTCGTTGGCGAAGCCGGGCATTCCGCTCCTGGATTCCCGCTTTCGCGGGAAGGAGCGGAATGATCGGCGTTCGAAGTATCGCTCATTTCGCCGGCGTCACTTCCACGCTCTCGGTCGCTGTGCGGCCGTAGCGGTCGGGACGATACATATCCTCGACCACCGCTTGCGGGCGCACGTATTTGCCGGGCGCCACCGCGCGCACGACATAAGCGACCGTGAAGACCGGAGCGTCGTCCGCCTTGCGCTCGAACGCGGCGGTGAAGCGGTCGTCGCGGAATTCGGTGTTCACCGGCTCGGCCGCGTCGCTGATCCAGTCGAGCGTGCCGGTATCACCGGACGAGACGAGATGCGGATTGTCGATCTCGAAGCCGGCCGGCAGATAATCGGCAAGCGCGACGCGGCCGAATTGCGGCTGCGATTCGGTGATCTTCAGCACCACGACCATGCGGGTGTTCTGCTTGACCTCCTTGGCGTCGAGCGGATCGCCCGAGAGCGTGTAGCTCTTGCGCTCGATCTTGAAGCCCTTTTCGGCGGCGGGCTCGGGAGTTGTCGGCGCGCCGGTGACGGTCACCACCGCCTGGACCTGATCCTCGCCGGTGTTGGTGATGCGCAGCGGCTCCTTCAGATCGCCCGAGCGAATGGTGCGGTAGAGCGCACGTTGCATCGCCGCGCCGCCGACATCGAGCGACACCTTGCCGCCGTCCTTCGCCAGCGCGCTTGCCGCCAGCAGCAGCCACGCATCTTCCTGCGTCGAGGTCGGGCGCAAGGTGGCGCGCGCCGATTCGACGCGCTGCACCGCCGCCTGCACTGTGGCGCGCGGCGCGCCGCCTTCGCTCGCCAGCGCCACGAGGGCCGCCGCATCGCGCAGGGTCGAGCCGTAGTCTTCCCGGCCGATCAGGTCGGGCTTAGCGGCTGGCGCGAGCGCATCGAGCGCGGCAGCGTAGACCCGCTCGGCGCGCGTACGATCACCCGCCATGGCGAGCGCCGCCGCGATTTGCGCCTTGGCGATCGGCGTGGTCAGCGCATCGAGCTTGGAATCGGCGATGTAGCGAAGATCGCCGATCGGGGCGGCGCCGTTGCGCGCCAGCACATAAAGCGCATAGGCGATATCGGTGCCGCCGTTCTTGCTGACGTCCGTGGTGTTGGCCACCGTGTTGCGCAGCCGGTCGAGCGCGAGCTTGAAGGCTGCCTCCGGCACTGCGATCTTGCGTTCGCGCGCGCGGGTGAGGAAGTCCATCACGTAGGAATCGAGCCAGACGTCATCGCCGCCGACGCTCCACAAGCCGAACGAGCCGTTCGAATCCTGCCGCGTCAGCAGCGTCTCGATCGCCTCGCGCAGCTTCTGATCCGTGGCCGGATCGGCCGCAATGGGCGAGTCCTTGGCAAGATCGCTGAGATAAAGAAGCGGCAGTGAACGGCTCGTGATCTGCTCCGAGCAGCGGAACGGATAGCGGTCGAGCGCGGCGAGCAAGCCCGCCGCATCGAACGACGCCAGCGAACCGATCGAGAGCGACACGGCGCCGGTGCCGGGCACGAGATCGGCGAACATGTCGCTCGAGACCGTGAGGCTTTCGCCCTTGGCCAATGGCTTGACCGTGCGGCGCGCCATGATGCGTCCCGGCGGCCGCACCGTAAGCGCAAAACTGCGCTGCAAGGCAAAGCCGCCCGGGCCGCTGACGCTGACCCGCACCGTGCCGTTGCCGGCGGCCGCGGCGGCGAGCGGCACGTTGGCGGCGCCACGCTCCTTCGCGCGCAAGGCGAGCTTCAGGTTCGACGTGGCTGAAAGCGCGTCAGCGCTCGTCACCGCGATGGTGTAGTCGCCGGCCGCTCCTTCGACATTGTCGAGGTCGAGATGCAGCGACGAACGGTCGCCCGGCAGCAGGAAGCGCGGCAGCGTCGCCGTCAGCACCACCGGATCACGCACGGTGACATCGGCCGTGCTGTGGCCGACCCTGCCTTTGCTCCAGCCGACCGCCATCACGCGCACGGTGCCGGCAAAGTCGGCGATGTCGAAGGCAACGTCCGCGGTGCCATCGGCACCGACCTTCACGATCCCCGAATAAAGCGCCACGGGCGGTCCTGTCGGCGGGCTTCCCTGCAGCTCGGCGCCTTGATCGCCGCCGCTGCGGATCTGTCCGCGCGTGCCCTGCATGCCGTCGATCAGCTCACCGTAGAGGTCGCGGATCTCCGCCGAGAGCGCATGCTGCCCGAGATAATAGTCATCGGGCGACGGCGGCTTGTAGTTGGTGAGATTGAGGATGCCGACATCGACCGCGGCAACGACGACGCGCGCCTCTTCGCCGGCGGGCACACCTGTGACCTTGACCGGAATATGCAAGGTCGTGTTCGGCCGAATGAGCGCCGGCGGCTTGAGCTCGACATTGAGCGTCTTTGCCGTGCGATCGACCGAGAACCATTGCACGCCGATGGCGCGGCCCGGCATGCGCTGCGCCGGCGCGTCGAGCGGCCGCCGCAGCGTCGCGACCAGATAGGCGCCGGTGCTCCAGTCGTTGCCGACCGGCAGCTTTACCTGCGTGACGCCTTGCGGCACGTCGCTCGTCTGCGTCGCCAGCAGACGATCGCCGACCACATTGAGCGACAGACGCCCGGCGTTGCGCGCGGTGACCGCGACCGTCATCGTGTCGCCTGGCGCATAGTCGCCCTTATCGAGGGCGATCTCGAGCATGTCCGGCGTGTCGGCGTTGGACTCGACATAGTAACCGGCGTCGAACGAGACCGAGGTCAGCGGCCCATTCGGCTCGGCGGTCGAGACTTCAAGCCGATAGCGGCCGAAATTCACCGGCAGCGAAATGTGCGCCGCGCGGTCGATGGTCGTATCGATCGTGCCATCGGCCACGCGTTTGGTCGTCTTCACCGGCTCGTAATTCCAACTTCCGTCGCGCTTGTAGAATTGATAATGCGTCTCGATGCGCAGCAGCTCGTAATGCAAGCCGCGCTGCGCCGTGGCGCCGCCATCGGGCGCGACCATGATCACGTCGAACGTTGCGTTCGCACCGTCGGCGAGCGAGCGGCCGGAGAACAGAGGCTTTACGCCGATCATGTTGCCGGACGGCGTGACCGGCAGGGTGATCTTGCGCTCGACGGCGCGGCCGCCGGGCTCGGCCATGCGCACCGTAATCTGCAACTCCAGCGGGCCTGAGCTCTCAGGCAGCTTGTCGAGCTGCACCGGGAAGGTGGCTTTGCCGGCCGCGTCGGTGTTGGGCAGATCGGCGAGCGGCTGTTGCACGGCATCGACATCTTCATCGGCCAAGCCGAACTGATAGCCGGCGAAACCCGCCCGCTCCTTTGCCTTGGTGACCGTGACCTCGCCTTCGAGGTCGAGATCCGCCGCGGGGGCGCCGTAGAGGAAGTGCCCGGCGACGCTGACCTTGGCCGGCACTTTTTGCGAGATGTGTCCGCTCGGCGAGGTCAGGTCGAACTCCATGCGATCCGGCACATAATCCTCGACCAGGAACGTCGTTTCGCCGACCGCCGCGCGCTTCGGATCGGTATACCCTCGCACGTGCCAGGTGCCGCTCGGCGCCGATCCGGGCAGCGGCAAGGTCAGGCTATGACCGCCGAGCCCCTGATCGGCAACGAGCGTGCGGCGAAATTCCACGCCATCCGGGCGTTCGATCACAAAGGTGACCGGCACGTCGGCTGCGGCTGCGCCCTGGGGCGTGCGCAACAGCGCCGTGAGATAAGCGGTTTCGCCCGAGCGATAGACACCGCGCTCGGCATAGACGAACGCGTCCAAGCCGGTCGGCGCCGGCCGGCCGCCGACGCCACGATCGGTGAGGTCGAAGGCGGGACCTTTCAGGCTCAGGAAGGCATAGTCGCCCTGGCCGTCGGTCGCGGTCAGCAATGCGGGCGCCGAGCCGCCCTCGCCGCTCGCAAGTCCCCCTTCGAATTGCACGTGGCCGCCCGCGTCGGTCTTGCGCGTGGCCAGCACCTCATTGCCGCGCGAGACGAGCCGCACCTCGGCGCCGTTCTTGGCTTCGGTGCTGGCCAGCGAATTGACGAAAACATGGATGCCGTCATTGCCGGAAAACGCGGTCAGCCCGAGATCGGAGACGATGAACCATTGGGTTGCCTGCGCGTCGAAATTGTCGACGTTCTTCATCTCCTGCGGCTGCGCCACCATCACATAGACGCCGGGCTTGAGGTCGCCGATTGCCTGGTCGACGGGAAAAGCGGTGACGACATCGGTGTTGATGGGTGCGGCTTCGACCGCAAGCTCGCCTTTCCACACGGCGATGCCGCGGGTGCTGCGCAGCTGCTCGACATCGTAGCGGCTCAGGCTGCGTTGAAAATCGCGGCGGTAATCGTCGCCACCGGTCGCTTCCACCAGGCTTCGGTCGGTGAGCCGGTAAATCTCGACCGCGACCGCGCGCGTGTTGGTCGAAATAACCGGTATCCCGCGCTGGCCGGTGCGCGGCAGCACGTATGCCGTCGACGAGAAGTGGACCGCAGGCTTGCGGTCGCGCACATAGACGGAAAAGTCCGCCGACTTCGACAATGTCTCATGCACAGTCGACGGCAAGCCTGCGCGCAAGGTGACGTTGTAGCTGCTGCCGTGCTGCAATCCTTCGACGCAAAGCTGCTTCTCGGCCGCCGACAAAGCCGGCTTGTCGGTGCCCGCCAGCACCACGAAGGGCGAGAAGTCGGTGCGCGCCGGCAGGTCTTCGGAGAACTGGAAGCAGGCCCGCGGCGAAGCGGTATCGGCATCGACGCTGTAATCGAGCACGCGGAAGCCGTGCGCCTCGCGCAGCCGCTCATATTGCCCGCGCACGTCGGCGGCTTCGCGCAGTTCGAGCGACAGCCGTAGCGAATCAAGCGAAGGCCGCCACAGCTCGCGCTGTGCCAGCACATTGCCCAGGAAGGCCAGACTGTCGGCCTCCTCGCTGCGGCTCGACGTGCGCTGATAGGCGATGTAAGCGGCCGTGGAGGCACGTTCGAGCAACAGCCGCTTTTCGTCGTCGTCCGCCGGGCGGATCTGCATGACGGTGCGCGCGAGCCGCAGCCAGGTCGCGCTGTCATTCGGCGCCGCCGCCACGATCTGGCCGAGCAGCGCCATGCCGGCGCGGAAATCGTTCTTGCTGAAGGCGGCGTCGGCGTCGCGCCGGATTTGCGGCAGCGGCTTGGTCGGCGTGCCTGCGTCGGATTTGATCTGCCCTTCCAGCTTGACCGCGCTGTCGGCAAGCTCGCTGTTGCGGAAGGCCTTTTCGGCGGCGCTCGCGGACTGGGGCAGCAACAGCGGCGCAACAGCAAACAGCGCGGCGACAACGCCGGCGCGAACGAGCGAGATCATCGGAAAGACTCCTCCCAGACACGGTGGGGCGCGCAATTTCACCCCTGCGCGAACATGGTCCCGAAAGCACGCCCGAAGATGTGATCCCGAGCACAAAGCGTTTCGGTTAAGGCCACGCTCAGACCGTGTCGTGTGCCGCGGATTTGAGGCGCGAATCGTGTCGAGGTCGTGACCGTCCGGCCGGCCTTTGAACTAAACTTTTTTGACATTGCCCGGCGAAAACAGGCTACAGGCGGGCGCCACATGTCCAGGTATTTCGCGCCTCACATACCTAGGTATTTTACGACAAGATTTGGTATAAGCGTGACGGCAAGGCCCCGTAGCTCAGGGGATAGAGCAACAGCCTTCTAAGCTGAAGGTCGCAGGTTCGAATCCTGCCGGGGTCGCCACCACCATCAAGAAACCCTTTATTTTCGGGCTTTTCTTGCATTGTTAGTCACTCTCACCGGAAATGTTAGTCACTTAGTTTTCCGTTTTTGTTCGAGCTTGGTAATCGCGGCTTCGGCCATCACATCGGCTTCCGCCTCGTCGATATAGACCTGAACCTGAGCCAAACTGCTGTGGCCGCTGACCGCCATGATCTCGGGCCCCGTACATCCAGCATGGGCGAGTGCTTTACACGCGGCCTTTCTCAGACCGTGAGCACGATAGCTTCTCTCACGACCGTCATCACACAGCACCGGCTCTAATCCGGACTGCTTGCACCAATCGGCAAACTTGTTGCCGAATGCTGCTGCTGAAGCGAACGGCTTCCCGTACTCGTTCAATAGAAAAGCGAGTGACGAATCACGAGCGGGCACAGCATCTATTGCCACCCGTAATTCAGGCAGGATGCGGATCGATAGCGTTTTACCAGTACTTCGCTTGGTCTTTCTTGGACGCCACGTGATCTTGCCGTTCTTGACGTGCTGCAGGCCGAGTTCATGGGCGTCACCTCGCCGTGCAGCAACGTTCAATAGCAACTCGATTGCTAGTCGCGCAGTTGTTCCTAACGGATGGGCCTCACGATAGGCCGCGATCTCAGCCGCGCCCCAAGTCATATGGCCCCTGCTCTTTACCGCCGGCTTGGCCGCTTTAACTCCAGCAGTCGGATCGTCACCGCGATAGTTCTCTGCAATAGCGAACAGCATCAATCCGCGGAGCGTCTTGAGCCAATTCTTCTGAGCATGGACAGGCCGAGCCTTAATGAGATCGGCGACGTGCTTACTCTGAAGCGTCGCCACACGCTTGCCGCCGTGGTCGGTGCGGAAACGGTCGAGAACGTTCCGGCGCATCCTCTGAGTTTCTGGAGCGAGCGCCTTAGTGAAAGCATCGCTCTTAAAATAATCCACGATTAGGGCGTCGATAGTTCCTGGTGCTGTCCGATTAGCCCCAATCTCCAGCGGTGCGCCCTGACCAAGCGCCTCCTGATAGGCCTGCATGAATTCTGGGGATCCAGGCAGACCGGGTAGCGGGATCTTCTTCTGTCCTCGCCGCCGGAAATAGCGCCGCACCTTTCCGCGAACGTCGCGGTACTCATTGACGTAGTGGAGCGGGAGCTTGGTCACGCAGCACCGTCCTTGAGCGCTACCCCCACTAACTCGCGCAGCAATATCCGCCCCATCGGCTTGGGACTATCAGGTCCGCGATGCTGGGTGCTCTTGCTATAGGGGCCGTAGGTGACAGTAAGGATGCCCTTACCGTCTACGCGATAACGGCCTGTGAACGTCTGACCATCTATCTCGATAGAGACTTCCCCATCCCACGGGCCAATCATGCGGCGTCGTCCCACTCGTTTTTGGCGGGCGGCGCCGACGGCGCGTCCGCGTTCGGCGGGACGGCGGTGATGCTGATGCCGTGTTCATCGACACGGTAGCCAGTGACAGTCAGCCCCAAGTCCAGACTTGCTTTGATAGTCCGCTTAATCTCGGCGGGGGTCGGGTAACGCCACTTACCCCTAGACATAAACAGCTCCTTGGTACGCAAAACACCTAGAAAGCATCTATGGCCGGGATTCGACAGGCTCACAACGGATGCACCCGACGGCCCCCGATGTGCACCTCATTGCGAGGATGGAAGCAATGTACACTATTTGTTCTCGGTTCGCATCCTGTTCCGCGCTCCGACCATGAAATCAAGCACTTAGCAGTTTCAATCTTCCCAGGATTTGGCTCGGGGAAGCCTTGGGGAAGATGAAGATGGTAACTTCGCCCGCTTCGGCTTTCCTTTAGCAGCCTCAGCTTCCCGGCGCTGAAGCTCCCGCTCGATGGCGGCGCGGATAAACGCGCTCCGGCCACCCTTCTTGCCCTGCAAGGCGTCGATCCGCCGCCCCATGCCCTTTGGCAGGCGGACCATCGTCAGTTCGAGTCCTAGCGGTGGCCTCCCCATGGGGTTCCGCATAGCCAATCCATCCATTTTCTCCAACCATATTGTATAACGGCTATTGACAGCCTGTGGATTGGCGTTTTAGTTATTGTATAACGCTTATCAATGCAAGGGAGTAAGCAATGTACGCCATAACCCTCGACGAAGCCCGATACCGCCTCACCAAGTTGTGGGCTGATCGCAAGGTTCACGAAGAGTACAGCGTCGGCCTCCACCAGATGCTGATGGCCCAAGTCATCAAGAACGTCGCTAAGGCCGGGCTCTACGAGCAGTACGCCTCGCCTGAATTCCTCAATTCAAAAAAGGAGAGGCGATCATGATCACAGATATGATCTCCCGTATCATCTTCCTGGCAATGATAACCGCCTCGGCGACGATCATTCTTACTCTGAGCTTCGCCGATATCGATACGCTCATTTATGCCTGGGAGCGTCTCGAATAAGGAGAACGACCATGAATAACTTAATCATGTGCACCGCAGTCGCGCTGAACATCTTCTCAGCGCCGGCCGGAAATACGGTCGTGGGCGAGGTGCCGGCCTATCAGCGGGTTTATCTGATGGACGGCAGTTTGCTCCGCGACTGGGTGTTTGTCGGTAAGCCCGGACCCGATGGTGTTAGTCCCCGCGGTTGGGTGATCTACGCGGGCCTCGGACAGTGTCAGTGATGGCAAGTGACCCGCTCTACGATGTTCAAACACCCGTTTGACTTTCGAAATCCCCGTATGAAAGATTTCCCCCAAGTCGGGGGGCCTAAAAGGAGGCCCTAAAATGAGTACCCCATTCGCAGTGACGGTCTTCTACCTTTTGACCGTGACTAACAACGCAGGCCAATTAGCTCCCATCACTAACGCAGAGCTACCGGCCCTCTTTACGTCCCCAATGTCCTGGAGCGAGGGACAGTGCATCATTATGCGGGGCAAAATGGCCCAGCCGGAGAAATACGTCTGCCAAGTTTTCAGGAGCGCCCCGTCAACTTCGTGGACGTATGTCCCGCCGGGCTCCGTGATGCCGTCGGAGGTGTCTCCTGGCGCGGCCCCGGTAGAGCCACAGGCCAAGCCTGAGGAGCGCAAGTCCGACGCCCAGCCAATGACGGCACCTACAAAGCCCGCCGAGATTGAGAGCAAAGAACAGCCGGCCCAGCAGCCAAAGCGCAAGGTAGCCCAAAGGAATACGCAGCAGGCCATGGCAGGGGCCCGCGAAGCGATGTTCGAGGGCAACCCGTTTACCGGGTTCTTCAGTTGGTGAAGCGGGAGCCTATTGCGCCCGGGAAGCCCTCAGAAGGACGTGGCCTCGCTGCCGGCCCCTTTCAGAATCCCTTAGGATACGGAATTGGTCCACTAAAGCCCGCTACAGGGGAGTGCGGGCCCCGCTTTAGTTCACGTCTGATTTCGAGCGTCATCATTCGCGCTACCTCGCGCTCGCTAAGCTCGCCTGACTTGGTTCCAAATTTTCGTCGGAACCTCTTGCCGTTGAGCTCAATCGGCACGCCGTCCGGTTTGTACATGACGACGAAACCGTCCTCCACCCGGTAGTAGCCGATGACACTCACACCTCCGGGCTTGCTGCGCGATGGTCCTTTCATGTGGACGTGAATGGTTTTGATCTCGTCACTCATGCTACTCCCTATTGGTAAGAATTGGCGTAAGTCTCTTTTAGATCGCGCGAGAAGTTTGCATTGCGCACGTAGCCAACACCACCAGGCTCTGAAAAACAGAGAGCGACGGCGTCAGCCTCGTCTGGTGATGGCGCGCCACGTTTACGCATGTCCTGTTTGCTCTCGATCAGCAATCGACCGGCGCTGTCGTATTTGTAGGCGGGACTAATTAAATCAGCTTGCAAGCTATCGGAGTTTGGCAATTCGAAGCGGCCTTCCTCCAAAGCGTTCTTCATGTTCTGCCACAGCTCTGCGCGCCTGTTAGCAGGACCACCGGCCGGATTTCCGAGTTCGTCAAGAGGCGGTGGCTCGTTCGGTTTTCCGCCAAAGTTGACGGCGTTGAGAACGCTGCGGCTTACACCCTGCTCCCGCAGTCGGTCATAGACACCGACGCCGAGGCCACCGACATCTATGTTCACCTTCTCCGGCTTGTCTTCTCGAATAATTTTTAGAACCCAACCGGCCACCTCCATGGTGTCCATATGCCTGCGTGACTCGATCTTCAGAATGCGGCGCCCGCGCCTCCATGCTATGCTTGTTCGATCTGGTCCCATGCCGGCGGGATCGACGCCGACGATCAGGCCCCAACCAAAATCATCTTCGATCCGCTGCTTTCGCGCTTTAACGATGAGTTCCGGCGGAATGAAGCAATCGAACGAACTGGAAATAAAAGCCTCGCTCGCAACGAGGGGAAACTCTTGGGGTAAGCGCTCGCCGAGCTGTTGCTGTTTCGCACGCCGCCAAGCGATTTGTGCGTCTTCGAGTCCGTACAGCTTTTTGAGTTCAACCTCCTCAGGGGTGATCGTAAAATCTTCATCAGGTTCTTTTCGATACTCTGGGTCTAATGACCACGGTAAGAAGATCGGCAGCCATTCCGATGCGCCGGTTTCGGCAAGGCGCCAGAGTTTGTGGAAGTCGTTGTAGCCATTCGCCGTGCTTTCGATAATGGCTTCTGATCCATTAACATCAGGTACGATCTGAAACAATGAAGCGATTTGAGCTTCAAGGTCTGGCCAGAATGCTGCTTCAGAGGCGTGCAGCAACTGCGCCGTAGCTGATCGTCCGGCGCCGTCTAGTGTGGCGACGCTGACGATATAGCCGGAGTCGTTGTTGAATAAGAGTGTCTCGGCGTTGAATGTGCCGGTCGCTGGCCGCACCCTTCACCATCTCAAATAAGTTGGTGCTTGCGCGTCTTTCGTGGCCGAGAATGAAGGTCCTCAATCCAGGTTCGAAGAGACAGCGATGAAAGAAACGCGCCGAGACGTAAGTCGAAATGCCGAGCTGTCGCGCCTTCAGGATGATAACCCGAACGCGGCCGGTCTTGGCTTTCTGCTCTTCAATCCGACGATGAAGCTCAAGCTGTGCAGGATTGAAGACGAACGGAGCTAAGGAACCGGTTTTCGGCCGAAGCTTGAGACAATGCTCGGTAAAATAAGGTAGGTCTGAGCGAAGGCGAGCAGCATGCTCGCCCTCGTTCAGCAACGTGTCTAGCCAGCTCATTGCCAGCTGAGATTTCCAAGCAAGTACAGCCTGTCAGTCGGCGCCAAAACAACGATTGTATCTCCTTTAATGTCCATCATTGCCTCCACGAATGAAAAAGAGCCCGCGCGGGCGGGCTGGTTTAATTCTCATCGACAAATGTTTAGCATTTATGCAGTCGCAATCTCGTTCACGAACGCGGCGTCATCACGATCCGCCTGAAAGACCTTGCGCAGCAGCGCGGCCGTATGTGGCGTTATCTGCGGGTCGGACCTCACGACTTCGCGCAAAGTTCGGTATTGCGCCGCCTCAGCCACAATACGCTGTAGCCTGTCATACCTTGCGATATTATCCATAAAATTTTCTCTGTTATCTGTATGCAGAAAACGATTTGCGCACTTGTTCGAGATCAAGGGTCCCGATGTTCGAAAATGGCGCTAGTTCGACACCGTCACGTTTTGCCGATGTCCAAACGTTGTTAAGCCAGTTGTGCCGCTGATGTAGATCGATGAACTGGTCGCGGATGATTTCGTTGAGGCGCCCGGCATGTGGCGCGATGGTGCCAAAACAATCATGGACGCTGACCATGCTTATCCCTTCTTTGGCAGCAGCCAGCATAACCAGATGCAAGTGAGCGGCGTCAATGGAGTGGACAAAATTGGCGGTTACGGCATTCGCGGCCTTTTTCTTATTGATGCCGTCCTTATCACCGACCGTTAGCTTTACGCTTCGCTTTCGACCGTTCACCACAACGGAAAGGTTCTTGACCTTAGCCGGCTGATAGATGTTGATGACCGGCAACCCGAGCGGTGTTGGCCAGCGCAGTGGCTTACCCTTGTCCGCAGCCAGGTCTAGCAAGCTGCTCTAACCAGTGGCGGACGGCCTTCGGACGCGGCAACATATCTTCGATACAGTCGTAAATGGCGTGTGCTAATTGCTTCGCATGATCGGGGGACACTCCCGCGTCGATTACCTGCTCGGTCATGCCATAAGGCTTCCAGCGACCAGCGTGGTCTTTTTGAAACCCACCGGCGCGAGCGCCGTAGAAGTAGGACATCGACGGCTGCTTTACTCGCTTGCGGTCGAACGGGTGTTCCAGCTGGCCACAGCGCTCCCAAACCCGATAGGCGACACGGCGATAGAAGTCGTCGGCAACCTGATAGGCGACATTGAAGTCATCAGTCTCTTCGGTCGCGATCAAATTCACATAGCGGCCACCCTCCTCGTCCCGCGTCATGGCGCAGAGATGCTGAAGGCCGCTGCAAGAGGCGTCGAAGGTTAGAGGCAGTCTGGTCTCGAATTTCGGATTGTTCCAAGCCTGTACCAGCTCGACGCAGGCGGCGACAAACTGGACGGGCCCGTCTTTCTCTTTCGGCAAAGCCCAAGCCCATTTCGCTGGGTCCTCGCCATCCAATACTGCCTTGCCGATCTTGAGCAACAGATCGCTATTGGCGTCCGTCCAGGCTATGCGCTTTTTGAAATCCAGCTCGCTTAACCGTGGTCCCACGTGGTCACTCCAAGCGACACCGTCTGCGCGAGCTGCGACGTGAGCCTTCAACCACAGAAGGCCTTCGGCACCAATCGGTTTCCCGTCGGCGAACAGAAACAGCCCCCGCACGCGATCATCGCGGGTAAAGTTGAAATGCGGGATCGGATAAATGCGGCCACGGAAATCTATGTTGAGTGGCACATAGAAACACTCGGGCATCGCCTCAGCCGTTGTCACGATCAGGTCCCACGCGGTTCTCTCCGCTAAGGCCTCCGAATGTTTCTTCTTGGCGTGCCAATACTGCCCTGGCGTCAACTTACTTTTGTCCGGGGGCACCGGCATCGGCGGAGGATTCCAGCGCCGCAAAAAATGAAGCACCGGCAGATTGATGGTGAAGGGCACGGTTTGCAGCGCATGAATGGCATCAAGCAGCAGCTTCATTCGACCGGCGCCGATTGCCTTGCGCGCTGCGTTCTCAATCGACGGATGGTGGTCGCGGATAAGCGGGGGCTGCGCCCAGTGGCCGGCTGGTAAACCGCCCTTGCGGACCCCGGTCCAAGGCTGCGGAGGAGCTGCCGAGGGCGTCAGAAGTGGATTGGCCTTGATGGCGCGAATGAACGCATCATTCAGAAACGTGTCTAGTTGGTCTGTTAGGACTAGCTCAAGAATATCGTCAGGGCCGAGAACAAATATCGGTAGCGACAGAAGTCGGTTGATGCCCCAGACGCCGATTTTGAGCGCCAGTTCGCGGTCGCGAGTAGAGAGGAGGTTGCGGGCAATCCAGAGGGCGATATCCCTGAAGTTCTTCTTGCCATCGTCATCAGCCCCAAGGTCGCGGGCGAAGCAAACGCTGATGGCGGCGGTCAAGAGCCGCAGCGCGAGTTCGTCGATCTCAATGCCCCTCAAAGCCGCCCAAACTGGCCTCTCGCGGCGATGGGTCCCACGGTTGGCAGCGATGATGTCGGCTAGCTGGTCGTGGAACTGCCGCTCGATCGCCCGGCCCTGCTTGTTCGTGCCAAAACCGGTCAGGTGGGCGCGGGTTTCCTCGCTGCGAGCCAGGCGCTCGGCACTGTGGTCGAAATCGTTATCCATAGTGGAGATTCCTCTAAGACGACGCAATTAGCACTATTTACCTAGTAAATTCAGTGAGATGCAAAAAGATTGCTCTTTTATTCACCAAGAACAAGGCATGAACAAGGCTAGCAGAGGCTACGATTTGATTCTGTAACCGGGCTAGATATCTTCGCCGTGGTAGCTCTGGACCACAAAAAACGAATCCACGGTCACGGCTGAGTCAGGAAGAGGCATCGTGTCAAAAGCCAAAGGCAAGTATTCAGTCGAGTTATTTAATGAAGGCGGCGAAGGCGCTGGCCAAGAGGAGATCGTTGACCGGCATGACAACCTGACGGTTGCCCGGGCGATCTACCGAGGCCGCGTTGCACAATATCCGGGCGGGCTAGTCATGCTGTCCGACCGGGCGCGCGTTTTGGCGAGGAGCGATAGGCTAGAGACGATGCCATGACGGCTGCCGACAACTCGCCGTTTCGGCAGGCCAGAAAGGGCATTCCTGCTTGTGTCAAGACCAGATCGCGGCCGCGATGAAGTGGTGCAATTAATCGTAGTCGCCAGCTGCAAACGCTCCGCCATCGGCTGAATGCTCTTGCGATCGCCAGGACCGATCAGCACATCTGCCCGCCGCGCCTTGTGGCGCAACTGAGCCAAAAACGGCTTTAGAAAGCGTTCGAGTCCCCCTTCCAGTCCGATGTCCTGCCACCCATGGTCGGCCCCTCCAAAGGCCGACCACCCATAAATCACTGAAAAACTGATTTGGGAATCCCGCACCAATCACAATCTGCCACCGCGTGGGAGGTCTTGAAAAAACCTCCCGCAGTGCCTCGTAGCAGGCATAGCGCTCGCTTACACTCGTCAGGACGGTGCATTTCTCAAAGCTCGGGGCCAGAGCCGACACGCGCCAACAACGGGTCCGGATAGCATTTTCCGTCGTGGGCCTTGAATTGCTTCGAAGCCAACGCTGCATTCAAACGCATGGGCGGCGATTTCTGCTCGCGAGACCCCCGTTTTACTGGGCATTTTTGGGGGTCGTTTGCAGCATTCCATGCGACCTCTCTTATGGCTTGGGCCATCACGTTATCTTTGGCCCAAGACAGGTTGGCCATGTCGCTTAGGATGCCGGATGCACGAGATTTTGCAGATTCTGTTGCAGGAAAGTCGCGCTCACGCCAGGAATGGCGATGCTGTCGCCGTGGCCAAGCTCGAGCACCGCGTTGCCATGCACGTCGGGGGTGATCGCGGCTGCCAATTCCTGCACGTTTTGAACGTTGGCGAAATGGTCGAGCTCGATCGTGTCGTGCAGCGGATCGAAGTTGTTGACAGTCTGCGAGCCTTCCCCCGGGTGGAACACAAAGGTGTCGTTGCCAGCGCCGCCAATTGAGACGGAGGGACCGGTGTTGGCAGAGGCCGGCGGGTCAAAGATGATCGTCCCGCCATGCCCGTCCGATGCCTTTTCCAAATTACGGAAGTCGAAATTGTCTATCGTGAGCGTCGCAAGGACCGTATGGGAGTTCATTATTGTGATGATAGCGTCGCCGTCGGTGCCTTCCGAAAAGCAGACGTTGCAAGCCGCGACACCAAGCAGATCGATTTCATCTGACGTCAAGAGGCTTGGGCACTCCGATTGCTGCCCATTGAAGCCGCATATCGTACCGGAAAACCCCTTCACGTCGGCGAGGATCAGCTCCCCATAGTGTCCGCCGCTATTGTCGAACGTAACATCCACGCTCGATGCGGCGTCAAATTCCAGCTTGCCACCCTGGACTATTGCCGTGCCGCCGGTGACGCTCTTCTCGAAGTCTGCAAAGCCGCCGTCAGATGCCTTGATCGAGCCGCCCGTGTTACTGACTGAGCTCTCTACATCGAGGACGCCGCCATTGTCGGCCGCTAGTGTGCCAGCATTGGTAATCTGATTGCAGCCGGTGTCGAGAGTGAGTGTCTGCTCGCACAAGTTCGCGCCGATTGTGCCGCAGTTCTCGTTGACGAGCCAAAGGTTCCCGTCTCCGTTGCCGACATGGCCAGCGCCGACGATGTTGCTGTCGTTCGTGAGCGTTCCGCCTTCATAGCTGGCGACAATGAAATCGTTAGCGCCGTTGAGCACGACCGATCCCGAGCCGTCCAGCGTGACGTCGCCTTTGATAACGAGATCCGGATCGCCTTCAAATTGCGGCGGGCCGACGACGATCGCACCCCAATCATGAATATCGCCGACCAGCGTTAGCGAGGTGCCGTAATTGACAAGGACGTCGCTGCCGCACGCGATTGTCACGTCCTGGAGTGTGCTGTTGCCACACACTGTTTGAACGAAGCCGCCACAACCGGTCTCGATCGTGCTGCCGATGATGGTCGCGTGGTCGAGGTCCACAACGCCATCGTGGCGCGCTTCGATCGTGCCGCCGGCAACCGCTGCGTTGTCGAGCACAAGCTTCGACTGACCGCCGACGTACAACGTACCGTCGGGAATGTTGCCGTGACTATCGGTAAAAGAATTGACGATCGTGCCATTTTCGGTCGTCACTACCCCGCCGTCGATAACCCGGATTATTCCGCTATTGATGCCGCTCTCGTCGACCAGCAGCGTGCCGCCGGCATCAGCCGTAAGCTTGCCGGCGTTTAACAGGCTGCCGTTCGTGAAGGTCGCCGAGCCGTCCTGCGCGGTGAAGGTGCCGCTGCTTCCGATGACGGCTGGGCCAGTGACGACCAACGCCGGCGGATCGCCATTCACATTGATTGTACCGTTATCAATGAGGCCGCCGGCGTTGAGCTGCCCGCCGACGACATCGAGAGTGGCGCTCGGGTCGATCGTCAAGGAGCTAATCGTCGTATTGGGAAGGTTAAAGGTCGCCGTCCCTGTTTGGATGATGACGGAGTCGATTGGCGAATTCGGCGCCGAACCACTATTCCAGTTCGCCAGGGCTGTTGGCCACGCACCCGTACCGTTCCAGATAAAGACCGTCGATGCAGGCGGTGTCGGCTCGTTCGACGTCGTTATGTTGGTGTTCGGAAGCAGCGCCCCCATCACCGGGATGAGGGGAAGGGAGCTGAATGTGTTATCCTGACTGCCGCTCCCGTTCAGCTTGCCGAAGTTGAACAGGGGCTTGCCGCCGTCGTCCTGAAAAAGTTGCTGTTGGAACAGATCGCTGGGATTATCGCCGCTGCCCGGAAGCGACTGCGGATTCGCATCGTTGTACGAGTTGAGGATTGTTCCAAGATCATCGAAGAAGTGCCGGTTCTCGAAAGCCTTCGCGTTGGTGTTCGGTTCGAGCCGCACATGCGGCGGCTGACCCCCGCCCTGCGGCTCGAGGTAGGCGATATAATCCGAGCTATCCAACAGATAGAACTCCTGGCCGAAGGTCGGCGAAGTCGGATCCTGATCGATCAGCGCGATGCGACCGAGGTGGTGGCTGCCGTCGATATCCTCGTGCAAGAACACCGACCAGACATGTCCGAGATTGGAATTGATTACCGTGGGTTCGCTGCGGAATAGGCCGACAGTGCCGCGAACGCCCATCGTGGCGACGGGCGTATTGATCTTCAGGCCCTCGCCGGTGTGCGCGACTTGTCCGGCGACGAAAGCGAAGGTGCCCTCCACCAGGCTGAAGAGGGCGCCGTTCGACGCACTGTTGGCTTCGTAGTTATATTCGTTGAGCGCCATCCGCGTGTTGTTCACGAGGTCAAGCGCAGTGCCGTCCGGGAAGGCGATGCCGCAGGAGGAGTTGGCTCCGGTCTGGACGACGTCTGTCTTATAGACCGGATCGCCGACATGCAGCGGGCCGGCGACGCCGTTATGGATGAGCGTGACCTGACCGACGACCTTTTCCACCTTGCCGATGGCTTCCGGCGGCGGCGCCGTGTGAGCCTGCGCGTATTGCCCGGGTGTCGGTGACCCGGCCAGTAGATCGACAACGTCGGCGGACAGATGCGCGCCGTTCGGCGCAACGAGATCCGGATGTTTCTCGGTGGCGAAATAGCCGGGGACGATATGACGTTGGCTGTCCTGGCCGGTCAGGATCAGATCGGGGCCGGAACGGGCGAAATGCCCGCGGAACAACAATTCGGCATCGGGAATATCGACACGGTCTGGATGCAACGCGTCATGATGGAAAACGGACGCACCAATCCCATAACCGCCCTCCGTCGAGAACTTATAAGCCATCGCGTGCTCCCCGCTACTGAACTCGCGTACTCATCCGCCGACCGCCCTGCGGGTGCGGCGTCGAGGCGGCCAGGCACGAAATCGAGTATCTACGCCAAGCCGCGTGACCTGGCTCGGACGTTAGTTAAGACCGGAGCCTCCAAGCAATCGGCAGATCGTGATGTTAAGGCGGCGTTGGCCGCTTGTAGACGCAGAATTTCCAGGCCACGCTGTTCCAGTTCTTTTTCAAGCTCGGCAATATTCTGAAACAGGCGCGCACTCGTAAGACGCAGCAGATAGAAACCGAAGCTCGGATTCTGAAAATAAATCGACTTAACGCGATCGTAGCCGATCTGCATGATTTCGGCGTCTTCAACACACTCGAGCGTTTGCGTGCGCTGCTGGTTGGGCGCCAATAATCCCAATTCGCCAACTACGCCGCCCGGCAGCAGTTCCACGCCGATTTCGCTAAGCCGCAGTCGGCCGGAAGAAACGATGAACATTTCATCCGCGGCTTGACCCTTTCTGAACAGGATTTGCCCCGCCTGGACCTGACGCTTGGTCATAAACGGCAGCAGCCAGTCCATGGACAAGCCTTCGTTACTGGCTTTCCGCACCCTCCGCACGAGCACCGCCTGTTGGTAAAGTCTATAAGCGTTCATCGGCAAGAGAACGCTATGCTGAATCAGCATCGGTGTGATTCCTGCTAACAGCGCAAACGCGATCTGGAAGATACTGCTGACGATGCCTACCATGCGCAGCGGAATCATTGTTCTCATCGCCAGGGTAACAACCATGAGCGCGCCACCAATGAAGCCTAAGATTTCGATGTTCATGAAGTTTTGCCCTCTCCAAACATCTTCGGCTTTGCCGGTCGCAGGCTAAGGTTTGAGTGGATAGCTGCTTGCAATCGTGAAGGCTTATGAAGTCGAGCTTCATTGTTACCCCGGATAGCGTTGCTAAAATCACATCCAACAAGCGATTAATTGAATCCGATGGGGCGTGTTATTGATTCAATAAGCGAGAGGACCACACTGGGCGATCTTTCCCGCGCTTTCGCTCAACGATCTCGTTGGACCCGTGCGCTATGGCGACCGACGCACCTTCTGCCACACGCCGCATGTCTGACATCGACGCGATACTCGGACCAGTCCCATAGGCTGAGCGTAGCTTAGGTAACGCGGCAGCCTTGGCGCTGAATCGGTGGGGCGTTCGTCGCCCTCGAACGGTGTCCATCGATAGTTCACCAATCGGCTGGGGTCGTGCCTCGACAAACGAGGCGACGCTGATAGCGGCGCGGCATTACCGCGAAGTCGTTTAAGGCCCATTTGGAAGCCGTGAATCGGGTAAGTACTCAGTCCGACGCTTGGCTTGAGACACGAGTAAAGTGAAATCCGCTGCCGCCGCTGTGTGGCCCTATCGTCGGTGTCGCCTAAACCGCAATCGCGTTTTTTTAAGACTCGCTAACGCGCCTGCGTATCGGCGGATCACAGTCTTCCAAAAGCAATGTGGCACGGGCGACGAGCATGCTGTGAAGACTTCGCCTGGGCAGCTGGCGGCATAACAGAAGGAAACAGAAGAAATGGCTTTTGAGCCAAGCAAACATGTGAATGGCCGGATGTGGCCACCTGGTGTCTCTGGCAACCCGAATGGCAGACCTGTTGGCAGTCGCACCGTATTCAGCCAAAGCTTTCTGAAAGACCTAGCCTCTGTCTGGGCCGAGCGTGGTCGCGCCGCCATGGAAAAGACGGCAATCGATCAACCCATTGTATTCTTTGCAACGTGCGCCAGACTGATCGGCCCCGAGGTCAAGCTCACTATCGAGCAGACCCCACCTGGCAACTTGAGCGCCCAGGATTGGGCGATCATGCGCGAGATTGTCGACGCTGTGAAAACCGCCGTTTCGGATGCAGCCAATAGGCCAGCCGGCGAGGTGCTCGAATACGTGCGCAGCAGGCTTACCGACAGTGTAGAGAATGAAGACTTCGCCTGGGCAGCTGGCGGCATAACAGAAGGAAACAGAAGAAATGGCTTTTGAGCCAAGCAAACATGTGAATGGCCGGATGTGGCCACCTGGTGTCTCTGGCAACCCGAATGGCAGACCTGTTGGCAGTCGCACCGTATTCAGCCAAAGCTTTCTGAAAGACCTAGCCTCTGTCTGGGCCGAGCGTGGTCGCGCCGCCATGGAAAAGACGGCAATCGATCAACCCATTGTATTCTTTGCAACGTGCGCCAGACTGATCGGCCCCGAGGTCAAGCTCACTATCGAGCAGACCCCACCTGGCAACTTGAGCGCCCAGGATTGGGCGATCATGCGCGAGATTGTCGACGCTGTGAAAACCGCCGTTTCGGATGCAGCCAATAGGCCAGCCGGCGAGGTGCTCGAATACGTGCGCAGCAGGCTTACCGACAGTGTAGAGAATGATCTAAAAACGAACAGTTCTATTTGCTCCGGCGAAATTCGTGAATGATACCAAAGGTCGATTTTACAACTGAATGGCGAAATCACTCGCATTCCAATTTTGCACTTTCTAGGAGTTCCATGACCGACGAAGACGAGTTTGCTGCCCGCTCCCAGCTCAAATGGACGCGGGACGGCGACGCCTGGATATTGCTCTATCGCCGCCGGCGAATGGGCCGCGTAGTGCCCGACAAGGACCACTCCGGCATGTGGCGATCAGTCAAAGTCGACGGCATCCTAAGCGACATGGCCAACCTGTCTTGGCCCAAAGATAACGTGATGGCCCAAGCCATAAGAGAGGTCGCATGGAATGCTGCAAACGACCCCCGAAAATGCCCAGTAAAACGGGGGTCTCGCGAGCAGAAATCGCCGCCCATGCGTTTGAATGCAGCGTAGGCTCCGGGGGGTGCCGCCCGTGATGTGGTTGGAATTCGGCGTGGCGCGATCTCGGGTAACATGAAGGTATCGTTTCAGGCTGCGAGGTCAATCGGTTGATCGATGGGCTTTGTGGCGAGCGTCTGCCAGCCATCGATCTTGCGCATGTTGATCTGGCCGGAGGCAAGCAGCGCCCAGAATAACATCGCGGCGGTATCTGCCGATGGCAGCACGGTCTGCGTTTTGATCCTTCGTTTGAACTCCTCGTGCAGCCGCTCGATCGCATTGGTCGTGCGCGCGCTGCGCCATTGGCTCGGCGGCAGTCGTGCGAAGGTGAACAGCCGATCGCCGGCTTCCTCCAGGCTGTCGGCGACGGCGCGGTGCTTGAGCCGCCACTTGCGGATGAAGGCCTTGCGGCGGGCTTCAATCTCCTGGCGCGTGGCGGCGTAGATCATGTCGGTGTAGTCGGCGGTGATCTCCTCGTGCAGGCGCTCGGGGGCATGCGCGAGGAGATTGCGATGCTTGTGAACCGTGCAGCGCTGGACCGGCACGCCGTCCCAGACGACGGCGATGGCCTTGTCGAGCCCCGGCGCGCCGTCGACGATGAGGAACTCGGGCCGTCGCAAACCGCGCTTGATGAGATCGTCGAGGACGGTGCGCCAGGCCTCGGTGCTCTCGCCGCCCATGCTCTTGATCGCGAGCAGCACCTTCTGGCCGTCCTCGCGTACGCCAAGGACGACAAGGAGCGAGACGGAAGTCGCTTTGCGGTCGAGCCGCACGCGCACCACCGTGCCGTCCAGAATGAGCCGCACGATCGGTTCTTCGGCAAGCGAGCGGGCGTTCCACGCGTCCCAGTCGGTCTTCACCTTGCGCCAGACCCTGCTCACCGTATCCTTGCCGACCGCGCCGCCAAACAGGGAAGCGAGTGCGCGGCGCACCCGGCGTGTGTTGGTGCCGGCAAGGTAGGCGCCCGCGATCAGCGCGTCGGCAACAAGCGTGCGCCGCTGATAGGCCCGCAGCGCCTTGCTCTTCCACTCCATCGTCTTGCCATCAGGGGTGTTCAGCCTGGCGCGCGGCACCTCGATCTCCACCCGGCCGAAGCTTCCCATCAGCGACCGCGATCGATGGCCATGGCGGTGACCGGTGACGCCGATCGTCTCCTCCGCTTCGCCGCTCGGCGACTTCGCATGGCGAGCGTAGCGCGGCCGCGACAGCGCCATGTCGAGCTCGCCCTCGATCATGGCATGGATGAATTCGCGAACCCGATCGCGCACGCCACCTTCGATCGGATCAAACCAGTTGTCGAAAAGATAAACAGCCGTCTCGCCTGTAGGATGCGAGGAATCAGGCTTCGTGGTAACGTTTGTCATGGCGTGGTCTCCAGTCCGACGGCTCTAACGCCGGATGATTCGAGGTTGAACACCCCGGAGACTACGCCACCCTCAATTCCTACCAACCTCGCGACGGCATCCTCCGGGGTGGCTTCGGGGCAATTCAATGCCCAAGACGGGAATGCAATAAGAAGTGAGCCGCTGCAGTAACCCCGCGCGTCGGCACCGACGCATTCACCCGCCACTTGGCCTGCAATGAGGCAGAGCCGCTTCCGGGCCGGCCATTTGTAGGGCTTGGCGGGTCTTCCGGCAGGGCACTTACCGCCGCCTGTCGCCGCCTGCGATGACGGCTAAGACGATGCCCGCGGTGGCAACCAAAATTTGATAATTCCAATCGAACATAGTGCCGCGGTAGCAAGTCTTATCGCCGCATGGGGTTTCGGAGAGTGACATGTCGCTAGTCGTTATTTATCTGCTGCTTATGTTGGGTAACCACGGCTCTTTCCGACTAGAGGGAACCTATTTGCATAAGACTACCCGCGAGGCGGCGGCCAAAGAAAATAATTCCGGGTTTGGTTGGTATGGCAAAGCCGCCAAGCCGGGAGAATGGCGCCCTTGGGAAGCTAAGTGCCTTCCCTTTAGCGGTAAGGCGCCCCACTATCTGAGTGAGTTTGCGGATAGCCCAACAGAAAGTAAACTTAGGAGCCTGGAGTAATAAAGCCCTGGAGGCGCTTTTTTGCGGGCTAATTGGGCTCCGCCGACCTTGAACTAACATTCAACGCGGACCACTCAGTGGGGGCCGATCAATCCATGTTCGCGAACTGACGGAGCACGACGCGGTTAGGTGACTCAGTGCCGTCGGGCTCAGCGTCTTGTTGAAGCCTCCCGCTAGGTACGTATTGTTGATCGGCCAGCCGTACTCAAACCAAGGTGGTGCTTCAGATCAACGAGAGCAACGATAATAAAGCACCTCGGGTTGCTCGCTGGTCCAGTGTAGCACGTCTCCATCAACAGCTAACCGAATATGTGCGACGTGCGAACTTTCAGTAGCGGAGCATTTGGCGTCGATAAGCCAAGCGCCACTGCCGTCCGACCGGATTGAGTTAAATTCGCACGCTCCCCCACTCGTCTCGGCGCGTTTGGCTGTGATTCGAACCGGCGGCGGCTGACCCGGCTCTCCACATTCGCCTAACCTAAGAGTCCATCCGCCGACAAACGGAAAACTGCTAACCCCGTGCGTAGCGCTATCACTGAACAAGGAACGCTCCGTCGCCCCATCCCATAAATCATTCCTTTCGAGACCGGATTTTTCTTTATATTCGAGTAGGGCGCGCTTAGATCGCGGCCCCCATTTCCCATCTGCACTTCCCGATAAATAGCCCAATTCAGTGAGCCTGCGTTGCATCTGGATTGCATCGTCCCTTTGTGAAAGGTTTCTTACGGTTGCACCGTTGGGGGCGGCACATCACCGTTCTTGGCTGATATTTCAGGATTTTCCAGCGGTATAGGTCGGGCCGGCAGGGTCGGTGGGACTATCGCTTCGTCTGGCCTCGCTAACCGCGACCCAATCGGCGAATTTTGATTGCTTACCTCGACTGGTGGCGTTTTTGGAGCGGGCGGCCTCTGTTCGGTGTCTGACTGCGCGAAATTCCTTGAAGTAGCGATAGGCCGTTCCGCCCCGGTCATTGGGGCAGATGCATTACCGCGTATGGCCCGGTCGATTGCGTCACGGCCTATCATTAGGCCAAGCGCCGCTAGCACCGCACAGCAAAGTGAAATAATTTTGGACGATTTGTAAAGCGGTCCAGTCACAGCTTGCTCGTTAAGTTCGGCTTGCTTTCGCGCTGCAACCGCCTGATTAGCTGAACTAGCCAGCTTCGCCCGCTGAGACAAAGAGAGATTGGAGGCTTGTTGAAGATTGGCTACAGACGCGCGTATTTTTTTGTCCAGTTCGATTTTTTGGTTAGAAATTCGAGACCTGAGTGCGACCAAATCGTTTGGATTGATCGGTTCCGAGGCATTAAACACAAACCTCTTAGTAAGATTTTGCCGCCACTCCATTAATGACGCAACCAAGGTCGGACCAAACCCCTGAATTGCCGCAATTCTGTATTGCTCTATATCCGCCGCTGTTTCGATGCCGAAAGACGCAAGCACCGCTTTTCGACCCGATCCAATTTTGGGGATCTTCGCATGAGCGATTATAAACCGATCTAAATATCGATGAAGTTGAGCTTCTCTTTTTTTCTGCTCAAGTACCTGTATCTGGTGTTTTTCTTCATTTGGCAGATCAGCCAAGGATCGAATTAGCTCATCGGTCGTTCTTTTCACCTCTAGAAATTTTTGATTGCCTGAATGCTGCGCCCAGGCATCTTGAATAGTGCGCCATGATGATTCCACCTGAGAACGTGCCTTCCGCAAGTGTGTCAACTCTTTGGGCACGCCAATGCTGGTTATCAGACCGGCGGCCAACGCAACTAGACCCGGCAACGTCCCAGCATCACCGAAAAATATTAGAATTGCACCCGCTGCTGACGCTCCGATGCTGACGTAGGCTCTTAACTTGAGATTCTGCACCAACCCGCTTGTCGGTGCTGCCGCGACTAGATTTGTTGGGACGACAATGAGGGATTCAAGATTTGGCGATGGTCCAGGATCCTGGATTGACCGTATAATCGCGACCAACTGGGACATATCAATGTTGGTCGGAATATTGGCCGACTTATTGGAAGTGAACGCAACAAAGCCCGGGCTGCTTTGCTCCATCCGGCACCATGGACACGGTTTTCCTTTAACATGTTGGTGACTGGAGTCGGCGGCACATTCGGCTAGTTCTCCTTCCAGCATGTTCAGCAGCGAAACCCATTCACTGGCACTGGGTCGTAGGGTTCGCCCTGCGCGACCAAATGCCTTTTCGAATGTTTGTCCAATGTACACAGGAAAATCAGTAAGGAGGGGTGCGCCAGGTGGCGGCTTCATTTTTGTCGTTGCCGGTTGAGTCGAATAGGCAAAACGATCCTCATTGATTGCACGCTCAAGGGGCATGTCCCCCTGGCCTTGATATATTCCTGAAAACGGATGCCTTCCCATAAATAGAATTTGAAACACTAATACCGCCAGTCCGAAATTGTCATGATTTGACGTTCGTGAGACCGGATCAAACCGGGCGCCTTGCAATTCTGGTGGCGTATATTCTGGCGTTCCTACTTGGCAAAGAAATTTGTTGCTAGATGCGATGACCTGAAAAGAGTCGCTATCAATAAGTGTACTAGTCGCTTTGTTGGAAACCAAAATTCCGGAGTGATTAACGTCGCCTATCACGCATCCGGTCGCATGAACACTCGCGACGGCGCGTGCAATGTTTCCTGCGGATCTTACCAGAAACTTGAAGTTCGCCCGCGCAAATTCCACCTTTCGGCTTGCAGGCGAATAGAGCATGTGGACCGGCTTACTGCCGTCCACTTTTTTCATTATGAAGCCGACAAAAGCTCCACTTGGTGAAAACAATACGTCGATTGGAAAAGCGACAAACGAATTTGCCTTGTACCACTGCGCTGACGCCATCGCCGCGATCTTATCGCGACGACTTGGCGCCTTGTCGGGCCAATAAAGTTTCAGCGCAATATCATTTTGCTCTTTCGCCTCATATACGGCACCCTCACCACCTTTGCCGATTTGCTTAGCTAGGTGAAACGTCCGACCGAGGGACGTTTGGACGGCAGGTGGAAATGCACTCATAGCGAAATGATCCGTCGAGCTAATAGAAGCGATTTGTCATCGTCTGTACGTTCGGTAACACGCGGACTGTCGAGATATTTTCGCAACGTCGCAGATAACGCCCGATCGCGCCCGGGCTTTAAGTTCGCAAGTGGCGCAAACATAGGGTCGAAAAAGCGTTCGGATGCAGTCTTATTGAGAAAGTCGAGCGCCAGTCTCTCGATGCCATCGGAGAATAAAGCAAGTTCGGAAAACTCGCCGTCAATCGAAATAAATTGCAGATTTGGCTGGGGATCATCCGTGACGAAGTAGGTTGATGATGCATATTCACCATGAGCCGGCCAACTTGGCACCTCCCAGCCGTTATTTCCCTTCCTCCGAAGTACACATGCCCCGTCGCCGATGTGGCAAACTATTGCTCGGTTCGAGCAAACGATCGCACCTACTAGCGTAGCGGCTAATTGTCTCGGCGTGGTGCCTCGTTGGTCGGCGGAACGAAATATCTTGTCACGGATATTGTCTAACCACTCGCGGACCAATTCCTCTGTTATCTCCTGGAAGGTGCCTCCCGTCCTGAAATGCGAAATTGCACACCGTGCGAAGCAGTCCACAACCAGCCGTGAACCAACCGAAGAAAGATCAGCAGATCCGGCGCCATCGGAGACAATTCCTAACAACACGCTGTCGTCCCTGACGGACAGCTCCATACAGGCCGCATTGTCTTGGCAACCAGTGCCTGTTCGAATGTGGGACGACCCGATCGAGCAAGCTCCAATCCAACACCAGTGTCGCAGCTTCATCCAGCAACAGCCCAGCCTCTGGGTGCTGCAGGATTTTCAAGCGGCACCCGATCGTCGCCAACCGTTGATTTTGACACTGAGCCTAGGGAGGAAGAGAGCCACGCAAATAATTCCCGGAACTGAAGTCCCTTGAGTTTTAGCGGCTCCTTGACAGCAATCTGCCGCAGTACATCGAAGTTAGCACCCTCAACCCCGACCGCGTAGAAGCTGAACGCTTTTGATTGCTCGCCTTCTCTGACGAGTCGCGCCGCATTTTGCCATGAGTCCGTGGGCCCGCCATCGGTGATCATGAATACCCATGGTCGATAAGGTGAAATGCCGTTCTTCCTGTAGGCATCTTTTCGAGTGCGAAGCATACTTAACCCGGTCTCGATGGCTTCGCCCATCGGAGTGTCGCCGTTGACAGTCAGTTCAGGCGGCACAAACCGTTGGGCGCTAACAAAATCAGTTTCAACCTTCACAGGCCCAAAGGTGACGATTCCAACTTCGACTCTTTTTGAGGCGAGAGCGTCGTTCACAAGCTCGTCGCGAAAGACTTTTAACCCTTCGTTTAGTTGAGAAATTGGATTGCCTCGCATCGAGGCAGAGTTGTCAAGGAGCAAAAGGCATGCACATCGCGGTTCAGGATTCTCAACAAACTCGGTGTTGTCGAATGGGACCTGTTCGAAACTTTCTGTCATGGTTGCACCAGCTTTCTCTGTTGTTTAGACCGCCACGCGGTTCTCGAAGCAAAACCTTAGACCTTCCATAGCGTCTCTGTGTTCATGTCAGCGGACAAGAGCCCCAAATATTCCCGCCATGATGCAGAGCCCAGCAATCGCAATTACAGCAAGCGCTGTCCAAGCCAACCATAACGGCACGAAGATGCGAGTGTGCGCCGCTGGCGACGATTGGCGGCCGCCTCCAATGGATCGCATGTGGGGTTGAATCGGATTTGAACGGGCGAGTGGCGTGGCTCCCGCTATCGGTGGTGAATAAGTTTGGGGCTGACGCACCTGCTGAGGTGGTGCACCTCCCCTGTTAGGAGGTGAATAAGTTTGGGGTTGGCGCAGCTGTGGAGATTGTGCGCGACCGCCTAGCGGCTGGCGCAGCTGCTGTATGCCTCCGCCTAAGTGCGGTGAATGGATTTGGGGTAGGGGCAATTGCGGGGGTAGTGCACCTCCGCCTGCGAGCGGATGTGGCGCCTGCGCCCGCCCAAAAGGCGAAGTGATCCGTGCTGTCCAGAACAGGCCTGTTCCGGGAATCCCTGCCGTGACCTGACTACCCCTTGTGCCAACGGTATAATGGAGACCCCGCACCCCAAAGGATACGCTTCCGCTTTTCAGACCCAAATTGAAGCGGATTCCCGGTAAAACGCTCCAGGACCGCCTGAACCGCAAGCCCATGCCGCCACCACCCGTACAACCATGACTAGAGTACTACTGCGGCAGACGCGCGCCAAGCGCCATTAGGCGTCCAAAAGGACGAAAGGCGGCGCTGCGTTTCTTCAGGTGCGATCTTCAATAATAGCGGAATCTCGGCAACATCATCATGCCGATCATAAACGCCGACAAAAAAAGCCCAGACTGATGCTATATTGTGATTGCAAGCGCAAATAAGCATTTCGATGGGCGAATTTGCATGGCTGAAGTGCCACTCTTCCCGACCGTCCTGAGCACCGAACGATATTTGATGTCGGCATCACCAGAGGCTGTGTTCAATTGGTTCATGGCGACCGTGGCTGCAGTGAAAAGAAGCCCTCGTTTTTCATTCAGCACCACTTTTGAAGAAAAATTAATGCAGCAGCTTTTGACACGCCAAGAGCCGCTAATCGACCTGGCGATCGCTACCTACTGCGATAGTCCAGACCTCCTGCAGACTTTGTGGCAATCCGGAGACGAAACGATCAAGTTAGCGATTGCGGCAAACACGCACAGGAAAGGATTTGCCGGACTGCCGCCCGCGAGCTTCACAAAGATTTGCAGCGACCCCGACCTAGTACACGCGGTGTTCGAAAATCCTTCAATGGTTCTCGAAGGACTAGCTAATTTTTTTGAACGTTCCGAGAATTTCAGTTCGGTATCGGATGAGGAATGGCTCACGTGCCTCCGCTACGCCGTGCGCAATCCGGTCTTACGATCTGTGCCCGAGGACGACCCGTTTTCAGATAGCGGATACGAGGAATATCTGCAGGGGCGAGCGTTCAGCGCAGCTTGGAAGCTTGTGATCGTGCTCGACGCCACAGACCGGCATGCTGCAATTCTAAGTGACGCATTTCTCGGCATAGCCGTATTCTCTCCGCCGTATGATGAAATGCTGAAGGCCGTCGGAGTACCGGCAGCCGAACTGACGGGTGAAACCTCAATAGGTAAACTCTCCGATTTTTCGGAAAAATACGAGCTGGGCACGAGGCTGTATCTTGATTACGTCTTTCACAAGTGGAGCGATACAAGTCCGCCGTCTGACGAAGAAGGGGATAAATGGCCTACTAATCGTGGCTTTATACGACAGGGCACGGCAGCGGGCGCAGCACGTGCAGGCTATAGAAAAAATATAGCCGCCTATTTACGCGACCACCCGGATAAATGGGTTCGCGCGGGTTACTATACAACGTTCCAATTCCGGGACGAGGCCGGTGTGCGCGCCGCCTACGACAAGGATGGCGCGTTCTTCACCGAGCATGCCGTTTACAACAAAGCGCTTTACGAAAACACGCCTGCAGGACGGGTTTTCGGTGTGATGGCCGGAAACCGTTCAGGAAGCGCATGGGAGGATTTCAGCAACGACCAAATGCGCCGCAGTACCTATCACAGTTGGGCGACGCGGCTTTGGAAAGAGAACCCGCTGGTATATCCTCATCCTGAGGATGACCTTGACGCGCTCGATCCACTACCGTTTAAGCAAGAAGCGAACGAGTCCGCTTCGGATTTCATGCAGCGGCGCGCCGATGCACTCAAGCAACAGAACGATGCCCAGCTGTCGCAGATTGCGACATGGTTGCGAGATGCTCCTCAAGAGCCGCAGCGCGTGCTGCCTCTGATTGCCAAGCTCGTCGCTTCGCTGCATGGGGATGTGCAGACGTGCATAACACTTCTTTCAGACGAAAGCGGGGACTCCAAACGACCGACTGGGTTCTCTCTGTTTGGTGACCGACGCCGATAGCTAGTTCTCCGCTCCGACATGAACGCTAGATAAGACTGCCCGAACCCGAATCCGAGGGTCCTTGGCCCCGGGTCCCGACCAATGCAGATTCCATATTTTTGTGACGGCGAAATCCCGGCTACAGCCCCGACTCGATAGCGTGGAGTAGCCGGAACCGCATCTCATCGTCGTTGCTTGTGAGCGAGATCACGAAGCGTACCCGGCCATGGCTCGAGGTGTCGGCATATCCTGCGAGCGTGCGGAACTCCGTCCATGGTGCCAGTCTTGTTCATGCCGCCGTCGTGGCCGTGGAGCAAGTCGGCGTGGGGTGCAAATAGTTCGAGCACTTTGGCGAGGCCGCGCGCGGTGAAGCGGTTGTCGCGGCTGATGCCCGAGCCCTCCTCGAGATGGATGGCCGTGGCGAGGCCATGGGCAGCGAGAATCTCGTTCGCGACCTTGAGCGATTTCTCGAGACTGACTGGCCCGCCCAGGCGGTGCCCGCCAATCTCCAGAAGGACTTGGTTGGCGACGTAATTGTTCGAGGCGCGAAGCAACTCGGCGAGGATCTTTGATAGGGTGCGCGACTGTCGGTGAACGTAGACCGGCTTTAGTCCCTCTGGCACCGTTCCGGTCGAGATCTCGCCCTTCACGCGGCCGCCGGCCCGCTCGATGAACCCGGCGATCAACTCGCCGGCATATTGCAGGCTTACCGCGGAGTCCTGGCTCAGACTGATGCGGCCGTTGCCGTTGGGGCCGCGCGTTCGGAACTGGGCGATCGCGAGCGGGGTGATCGGGGTCTGCTTCTCGGCAGAGCGCACCTTGTCGCCGCTGCGCACCGCGGAGATGGTATTGAAATTCACCGCCAGCGCGGAATTCAGCGCATTGTACGCCTCATCGCTGTCCTCGATGCCCGGGATGCGGAGATTCGAAGGGTAGTAGCTCGCGTCGAGCACGATGCCAGTGATGGGCTGTTTGCCGACCGCTGCGACCAGATTGGTCGCAAGTCGTGCTAGCTCCTCTGATATTAGGAAAGGATCTCCACCTCCGCGCACGTAGAGCATGCGGTTGCTGTCGAGGTAAAAGCGGGTCTCGAAGCGATAGTTGCTACCTAACACCTCCAGCGCCAGCCAAGCGGTCACGATCTTGGTAACCGATGCTGGAACGAAGGGCTCATCGACGTTCTGGGTCACCAACTCGTCGCCTTTCCCGTCTACCACAAGCACTAAGCCCGACGGAGCCAGAGCTGCGACTTTCTCTTTAACGTCAGCCAGGGCCGGGGCAGGTAGCAGAAGCAAAGCGAGGGCGAGCAGGCGAGACCACATGGCAACTCCAGCGCGGGCGCAGCGTCCGAACTTGCGAGCCTATGCGAGTTCGTAACCTAGTTGGCCTTCGGTTTCCTGACGATCTCATACAAGGTATTGACGGCCTCGCCCAACTTATCGGTGCCTTCAGGTGGCTGAGAGTTGGTCTGCACCGTAATCATCAGATCCTGGTCAGCAATCCACAAGTAGAGTGTCCGATAGCCGAGACTTTCGCCTCGGTAAAACCATTGGGCACCGAGAGAGCCAAATATCTTGCAGCCTATCCCGAGAGCGAAGCCAGCCGGATCATCGGCGGATAGTGTTGCGATGGGCTTGCCTGTTTTGGTTGAGACTAGCTCAGTCCATTCTTGTTGCTGCTTCGGTGGAACAACCTTCCCGCCGAAGACAGATCGCATCCAGCGATCCACATCGCGGGCGTTGGCGACCGCTCCGCCGGCAGATTGCATCCAGGAGACACTAACGTCCCGCATGTCCCGCCCGATGATCGGTGCATTCCACGTTTCTTTGCAGTGAGGTTGATAAGCAGCGCAGGCTTGGTTCTCGAAGTAGCCGTGCGACAGACGCCTAATGACTGATTCCGGGTATTTGCTCGGTTCGTAGAACGTCGAGGTGAGGCCGTGCGGCTCGATAACCACCTCATGGACAAGTCTACTGAAAGACTTGCCCGTTGCTTTTTCGGCAATCATGGCAGCGAGAATGTAGTTGGTGTTCGAATAATAATAGCCATTGTTGACCGGCAGTTTATTGGCATCACTTGGATATACGGCGTCCGCTAGCTCTTTGAGAGTGAAAGACCGCGTCGGCTCATTTGTCCACGCTCGAGACATCCATTCAGTTTCGGAATAATTGGGAATGCCGCTCGTCATGTTTAGGAGGCGCTTGATCGTAACGTCCTTCCACGCCGGGTATTCAGGCAGCCACTTGCCGAGCGTGTCGCTAATCGAGAGCTTTCCTGCTGCTACCAGCTGAAGAATTACTGCCACGGTGAACGATTTTGACGTGCTTCCCATCTGGTAAACGGTGTACTGATCGACGGGAGCTGCATCAGGATCGCGGCCCACTTTCCCGGCGAAGGCTTCGATCGCTGGCCCGGCCGCTCCGAAGCTTACATACGCCGCGATACCCGTGACTTTTTCGATCGGTGCTCGCGCTGCAAGCCACGTGTCCAGCGCTTTCTGAACTCTCTCGACCTCAGTTAACTCGGTCGCCGGCGCGGCCACCGGAAAAAAAATCGCCCCCGCCAAAACGGTAACAAACCCAAATTTCATTTGCGGTACCTCGGCACAAAAACCTCTAACCAGGGCGTATTCTTCAATTGCGCGGTCTGCGTCAAGCGCCGACAACCTAATTCACATTGTGCGCACCGAATCATTGCCGCGCGAGGAATTTCCTGCCGCGCCCACCGGCAGCAAAAACAGCGGGCCTTTTAACACCGTGAAGTCGTTCACAAACGTGAGAATCGGTGAGCTGTAGCCATGAGACCGCGAAGGGTTGACGACACAGGCGGGCCATGAGAGGTCGGCTCATGAATTCGTTGCCGGGCAGCTCCATGGATTTGCGCGATCGCCAAGTTAGCGAGGTCGATTCGCCGGCGGCCGTCTTTCAGACGTTCGGGGGGCGTCGGCTTCGGACCGGGGGGGTGGCGCCACACCTATCTTTGTCCATAGGGACCTCTACCAGACCTCGCCACAGTCTTCGTTGAAAGTAGCCCCGCGGCGATCTCGGCTGCGCGATCCTCTTTGTATCGTGCAATAGCGTCTGCTCCTCGCCGTCGTCCACCGAGTGGATGGAACATCGAATCCGCCTTACGATTTTGTCAGAACCGCTTTTAACAGCGCGCGGCATTACTCCGATAGAACGCGAGATGCCATTTTTGGCATTCACCTGCGCAGAACAAGATGTACCGAGGTGGAGCGAGCGCGCAAATCAGGTCAAGTAGCGGCGACGCGGACTGACTAAGATTCACATGGACCATCAGCATCGCCGTCCCCATTTGACAAACATGAGCAAACGCGACGAGCAGGTTTGGAGAGATGGACGAAAGTCGTGAGCCTAGGAGGCGATCTAATACTCGGTCGTTTCCGCAAAAGTACTCTTTAGCGGATCAAGCGGCTCGCCTTTCGAAATGGCTGACGCAGGACGGCCGCTTTGTTTCTGGCAATCGCGAACTTCTCGACCAATTCTGCGCCAGAGTGATCGAAGCCGGCGTGCCGCTCAGCCGAGCCTGGTTGCATATTCGCACGCTCCATCCGGAATTCGCGGGCGTATCCCGAGTCTGGCGACGCGGCATGCAAACCGAGGAGCGCTTTCTCGACTTTGGCTTCGAAAAGTGGCCCGCGTATCTGAACAGTCCCGTTCGGCATGTCGTCGAGCAGAGGAGGTTTTGTCGTTGGCGGCTTAACGATGGAAAGCCGTTACCTTTTCCGGTATTGGAGGAGCATCGGTCCGCCGGTTACGTCGACTATGCGATTGCTCCCATGATTTTTTCCGATGGGAGGGTCAACGCGGTCTCATGGGCTACGGACCGGCCCGGCGGCTTCAGCGAGGCGGATCTCCGGCTGTTCGAGAAAGTACTCCCAACCTATTCGACGATCGTGGAAGTGAAAAGTCTCCGCAGGTTTGCCACGAACGTGCTGTCCACCTATGTGGGACGCGAGCCTGGCGAACTGATCATGAAGGGACAGATTCGCCGCGGAGATGTGCGCACCATTAAGGCCGCGCTGATGATGGTGGATCTGCGCGACTTCACTGGCTTGTCCGATGCACTTCGTCCGTCGGAGGTCATCGAGACACTCAATCGCTACTTCGACTCCGTCATTCCGCCCATCAAAAGGCGTGGTGGTGAGGTTCTTGAGTTCTTGGGAGACGGTATTCTCGCGATCTTGAAGGAGAATGGCGAGCGCTCCGCGAGAGAGGCTCGCCAATTGGCCTTTGAAGCTGCCCGGGAGGGGCTCGACGGTCTCTCGGCGTTAAACCACGACTTGTCGATTGGGCAGCGGCAGTTAAAGGCTGGATTCGCGCTCCACTATGGCGAAGTCTCGTATGGCAACATTGGAGCGGGTGACCGACTTGATTTCACCGTGATCGGTCCCGACGTCAATCTGACGAGCCGCATCGAACGGCTCTGTCGCGAGCTCGATCGCACCCTCATCATGTCCGAGGACTTCGTCCGCTATCTCGATTCACCGGTGTTCGAGATCGGTCATTTTCGCCTGCGCGGGTTTTCACGGATGCAACTCCTTTTTGGGTTGCCAACTGCCTGACTGGGATCAGGCGGCTGAAACTAAGGGGGCCGGCACGACACCACGAGACTCTCGGCTGCCAGGCCCGCTTAAGGTGACAAAGTACCAGCGCGGGAAGGAGGCAATTGCAACAGGGCTTAGCGGATTTAGCTCTTACTGCGAGTCCAGCGCCCAACGAGCATCGAATGCAAGGCCTGCCTCGGCCTTTTGCAATCCGCTCCAGCGGCTTTCGAAAGAGTTGGCGGGCTCTGTCGGTACCATGCTCACAGTGGCCCAAGCGGCTTCCTGCTGCGGAGACATCGGCAGCGCCGCAACAGTTTGTTGCATTTGAGGTACGTCGTTGGGCGACTCGTTCGTATACGGCTCATTGGGAGTCGCACTGGCCACAGTGTAGCCTTGCGGTGCAGACTTTATTTTAGGTGCCAAAATCGATCCCGTGGCCGCCGAATGCGCTCCGCGTTCCAGTGTAGTCGAATCGGCCGAGGCAACTTGCGTCCGTGGAGCCGACTTCCATCCGAACAAGCCAAACAATCTACTCGCGAACGAATCGTTGTTATCGGTCGGTGGCGACGGTTGAGATTTCGATAGCGGCACCCTTGCCGGTGGGATGCTGCCACCAACCTGGGCGAGAAAAACGCGATTCATTCCGCCGTCCAGTCCGCTATGAATTGGCGCCACTGGAGTGTTGGCTGTGACCAATTGGGTGTACTGGACCTCGTCGGCGTGTTGCTTCCCTAACGCGGCCCGAGCGATTTGCGGGTTGACCACGAAAGCGGGACATTTGCCGGTCGGATCGAACGCGAGGGACTTCGATCCTTTCGGTGGTGGCAGGGCGTCGAAAACATAACGCTTGTCACAGACGTCGACCTTCGGCTCGAGATGCGTCGCCTCGAAATGGTCGTTGCCGATCTTGAGCATCTTCCAGAAGGCGAGATGCGGGCTGGTGCGATGGCGCGCTAGGTTCGCCGGCGTCATGCGGAACGGATAGGCCTGAATCTGGAATGACGGCTGGCCGCCGAGGAACGACTCCCGCGCCAGCGAATAGATTTCGCCGATCTGCTCATCAGTCATGGCGTAACAGCCGCGCGAGGAGCAGTCGCCATGAATCATCAGGAACCCGCCATGGCGGTCGTTGGCGCGGTCATAGGCGTTTGGGAAGCCGGTATTGATTGCCAGGTAGTAGTTGGAATTGGGATTCATCAGGCCGGGCGTGATCGTATAGAAGCCCTCGGGCGCCTGACGGTCGCCTTCACTGATCTTCGGACCGAGATCGCCCGACCAGCGGCAGATCGGATAGACCTTGAGCAGCTCGAACCGGCCGGTGCTGTCCTGTTTCCAGACTTCGAGCTCGGATTCTTCCTTGAAGATGCGGATAAGGATCGGAGAACGCTTTGGCATGTTCCTTTGAAGGAGCAGCGAAAGCAGCTGTGGCGGCAACTCCTTGTTTGCTTTTGTCGGCAACTGATTCCCATCTTCGGCGAGGCCCCGATACGGCGCCAAAATGCCAAAGAAAGCGATAGAAAAGAAAATTGCGCGAACCAGAGTGGCGCGGATCAAAACACACCCCCAGCTTCAGTACTTTAGCCGCACGGGATTGGCTCCTGGGAAGCATTACGCGCCATGAGCTGATACAAACGGCCAAGATCAAGCCGCGTCATTTTGCCAGTTTGCTAGGTTCCTCGTAGTTGGTGGCTATAAAACGCAGGGCGTCTGCCACTAGCGCTTCACGGTCTTGCACGCCACGCTGGGCCATTTCCACTATGCGTTTGGCAACTACCTCGCGCATGGCGCGCGAATACGCTGGCCTGGTTAATCGACTGCCGGACTGTCGAAGGCTCTCCCAAGCTTCATCCAGCGCCGCTGCAAGGATCTGAATATTCTCAGGAGTGAAAGCCGTTTCCCGAGAGAATTTTAAAATCTCAACCATTTTGTCCCCCATCGTCTTGGACGAGGGAGCACAGTTGCGTCGAAGGAGAAAACTCCCTCGCCAAAGGGGAACGACTTGCTACGGCATCGGCACTCGTCGGCTCGACTATTCTGTCAAGCTATCGAGGAGCCGCGCTATTGGAAGAAAATAAATCGCTATGCCGATTGCGAACGTTAGCAATCAAGCGACTGCTAGTGTCGCAGAGTTAAAGCTTTGTCCCCCATACATTAGTGCCCCGAACGCCCTGGGTATGCCGCACAAGGTCGGCACATCCCGCATCAACGCCCCGAGCGGTAATTAATTGGGGTCGAAAAAGGCAAAGACAGGGCGGGGATGTGTCAACGAAAATACAGCCAACGAGTGGCTGAGACCACGAGGCTTTGTTTTGAAGGCTTATTTGGGCACAACGAACATGTCCCGGCGCTGATCTCTCGCGCTACTTCCTTCCGTGACCCACACCCCGCATTCTTTGCAGCCATACGTGTGCAGTTCGCTGTAGCCCGGGCTAGCAGGCACAGTCCGCGTGAGACCCATTGGCCTTCCACAGGCCGGGCATAACGGCTTTAAACTCAGGCTGTCCCCACCCATACTGGAGATTGTGACTTCCAAGGCCGATCCGCCGTGATGGCTGTCACAATTGAATGGGGATTTCTGCCGCCGGTATGCTCTGCTTGTTGGCTGATGCTCCGAAAAGTCACGCGCCGCAGCGCAAAAGGATGCCGTCGCATCCTGTGACTCCGGGTCTTGCGACGCGTAGCTGACCCGCGACGTGCTTTCGCGCCGTGCCGTTTGACGCCTTCGGCAGCACTGCCGGAGCCTTGGACGGGGGTTCGCAAGGGCGGTCTACCTGCTGGCCACTGGGCGCAGCCTCCGCTCATCCGCGACCACCATCCGTCAATCGAGAACGCCGCCCGTAACGCAATCGGCACAGGCCGGATGCGGCCGCTGCTTGAGGCCCTCCACGCACTGCAGACCGTGCCATTCACGATAAACCTGCCGGTGCTTCACTTTCTGCGACGAATGGAACGGCCGCCGCTGCCACCGCTGCCGGACGAAAGCAAGTTGACGCCCGGTCAGTATTGGTAGACGGCCGAGGTAATGCCTGAGCGTTTCCTGGTGCCGCTCAACATCGACTTTCGCGGCCGCATTTATCCGATCCCGCATTTCAACTTTACCCGCGATGATCGTGTGCGAGGGCTGTTTCTGTTCGCCGACGGCAAACCGATTGGCCAGGAGGGTCTTCTATGGCTGAAGGCCCATGTTGCAGGTCGCGCAGACGGTGTCACCTGGAGCGACCATACGGGACCGCGACTAAATGAGCTGAATTTCGCCCAGCGCGTGGCTTGGACGGACGCTAACAGCGAACTGTTGCTCAAGATTGGTAAGGCAGCGTTGGATGGCGACGACCCGGCGAAATGGACTTGGGCGTTGCCGAATGACGAGTCCATCCAGTTTGTCGCCGCCTGCGTCGAGCTGGTGCAGGCTTGGGGTAATTTGAGACCAGGCTGCCTCTAACCTTCGACGCCTCTTGCAGCGGGCCTTCAGCATCTCTGCGCGATGACCCGGGACGAAGAAGGTGGTCGCTATGTGAATTTGATCCCGAGCGAAGAGACTGACGACTTCAGTATCGCCTATCAGGTTGCCGACGATTTCTGTCGCCGTGTCGCCCATCGGGTTTGGGAGCTGGATAAGGACCCAGAAAAGAACCCGTGCGGCCATCGGGTAGGTTTGCCGACTTCAGCGAGATTAGGGTTCATACGTGTTTATGCCTGAAATTGGTTAGACGAAGGGGGTGCGGGGAAACTATCACTACTGCTCACGCGCGACTAAGCCCGGCCCGCGGCCCGTGGAGCACTGATACTAGCGCCTAGCACTGTGAGATTTATATTTGTGCGCCGGGCGGATCGGCCGATGCGGCGGATCGACTGGGTCGCCGAGCACCGGCGGTGTATCCAGTGGGTCCGCTTACATCCATCCGTTAATTCCTCAATAACTCTCCCGTAGACGTCGGTCTGGGCGTTTACGAAGCGAATGAGATCAGCGTCTGTCACCTGGAGTGCTCCAATTTACTTTGCCCGATTTATAGGTTCTTGCTCGGGTCTGACCAATGCTGCAACTGGCAGTCGCCACGGTCGTTCTCTACTGCGGGTTCGTCGCACTGCTTTACGTGGCGCAGCGGAGGCTTCAATATTTTCCGGAGCGCCGGCCCACCGTCCCACGCGCGGTCGGCCTGCCAGAGGCTGAAGAAGCTGTGGTCGATACCGCCGATGGCGAGCGGGTAATCGTTTGGCATGTACCGCCGCGCCAGGGACAGCCCGTATTTCTCTATTTCCACGGCAATGGGGGTTCGCTGCGCTGGCGGGATGAACGCTTTCGCGCGCTCATCGCTGACGGCAGCGGACTTGTCGCGCTGAGTTACCGCGGCTATGGGGGCTCGAGCGGACGGCCGACCGAGACGGGACTCCTCGCGGACGCCGCGGCGGCCTACGCGTTCACCATTGCCCTCTATGCCCCCGAGCGCATCGTTCTATGGGGTGAATCACTCGGCTCTGCGCTCGCGGTCGCGTTAGCAGCCGAAAAGCCAGTCGGCAACCTGGTGCTGGAGGCTCCCTTCACTTCAGTGGCAGATGTCGCCGCGCGGCATTATTGGTTCGTCCCGGTGCGGCTTTTCATGAAGGACAAGTTCCGTTCGGATTTGCGAGCCGGCAAGGTTACGGCGCCGGTGCTGGTGGTGCACGGCGACGAGGATACCGTCGTTCCGATTACACTCGGCGAGCGCCTATATGCAATGATCCAAGCGCCCAAGCACTTCGTGCGTGTTGCCGGCGGCGGGCATAGTGATCTTGGCGCCCGAGCCGAGGGCGCGGCGAAACGGTTCGTCGCCGAGTCTCGGGGGCGTCCACGCAATTGTCTGATTTGAACTTTCGGCGGATAGACGATCGCCGAGCAACGCTATTGCCTGCTTTTACAACTCATCAAGAACATTCCGGGGGTTCGACAGAGTTCAATCTACAGCAATCTCGTGCCGGCAGGCGTGGCCACGTGAAGCATCCAGTTTGAGTTCTGGCACCCTTCACGTTAGGCCGTTACTGTGGCCTTCGTGTTCAGCGTTATCGTCGCGTGCGCCGGCGGCGTCCTTGGCTGTGAAGGGTGGGGCTCAATTATGACAAAATCCAACGCGCATAAGCCAATCAACTTCGTTGGTTTGTACTTCATTGACGAGGAACGCGACGAAACCGGTCAGATCATCGCGCAAATCAGTGATGGCTATTATCTGGCCCAGTTCGATTCCATAGAGAAGGGCGCCCCGCCGCCCCGATTGGAAGTCTTATCCTCGGTTGAGTTCAACAAACTCTGCGACAGTTGTGGCTCGCGACATTGGCGATTCTTTGCCGATGTTGAAAGTAGAAAGAGGTGGATGATCTGGTTGAATACGCCCGATCCGGCAAACGACAAGATGGGCAAGGTAGTGCACCTCAAACCCAAGCCAGAGCAACCGGCGTGAAGCATGCGCAGACAAGTCTGAGAGCTTCGTGAGCACCGTTGGGGTATTGTTGTCTAAACTCCACCCGATGCGCATGAGACTTCCCGCTTGAGTGGAACCGTATCCGCCGGCGCGAGGTGGAGAGTAAGTGGCTTTCGTGCGAAGGTGGCGTCCAAACAGCTCTACCCAAAAGCGATTGTTATCCAAATCTGGGTATGCTGGCCTTTACCTATAGCGAATGTTGGTCCCGAACGTTTGGAGGCTATCGTGTCGCGCACAAAGCAAGTTTCGAGGCGAA
>CAVREN010000029.1:0-74986 GCA_963720115.1 uncultured Alphaproteobacteria bacterium | reverse complement strand
GGCGCTATCGTATGCCTTGTCGCCAAGCATCCGTTTCGCCGGCTTCACTCTGCGGATCAGGCGCTCCGCAATCGGGCAATCATGCGCTTCGCCTCCAGTCAACAAGATGGCGAGAAGGCGCCCTTTAGCATCTGCGAGTGCGTGTATCTTCGTGTTGCGCCCTCCGCGCGAGCGGCCAACAGCCTGCTTCTGCTCCCTCCTTTTCCGCCTGCTGCCGAGCGATGCGCTTTCACGTGCGTAGAGTTGATCATCTGTGTGTCTGTGGATCGTCCGTTTCCAGCAAGCTCCCGGAACAGGTTTTCCCAGACGCCACGCCGCGCCCAGCGCACAAAGCGATTATAGATCGTTGTCGGAGGTCCATACTCGGGCGGGCAATCGCACCAGCGACAGCCGCTTTTCAGAACATGCACGATGCCGCTGATGACGCGGCGGTCGTTCGCCCGCTCGACGCCCCGTACATCCGTCGGCAGATGAGGTTCGATCCGTCCCCATTGCTCGTCGCTCAGCCAAAACAGATTCCTGCGCACAATCCCGATCCCCTTCCAACAACGAATCAGGATCGTATTGTCAGAGCGAAAAAATTAATGAGTTCTGACCCTAGTCTTTCGTGAATTGGCGTTCTCGAGGGGCGCCCCAAGCAACCGGGTCAACGAGGTCGTGAGACCTGGCGGAGAAGCCGATCATGTCCCGCGCTTTTTCTCGATCAAACCTTCCGAGCCCTTTGCACTGGCTCCATGTTGCCGCTCCACGGCTTCGGAAAAAGCGCGACAACAATACTGCAGCAGCCTCATTAACCGGAGCCCATTCTGCGTCCATGATTTCTTGTTGCGTCTCAATAGAATCGCGTAAGATGACTTGCGCGTCCACAATTGTCAGCGCACCTCGCTCGATCAGCAGTAGGAAGATTTTTTGGACCAGATCATACGCTGCGACTCCGGCGGCCATTGCATCGATCCGCACTTTTTCTTTTTCCATGACTTACTCCATGATTGAGTCCTTGCGGAAGTTTATCATTTTTACTCGCGCGGCCGATCCGGTGAGCGGGGAGTTTAGTATTTTACGGCGGCTATGGAGGCCGAACGAGTGACTGACGTTCAATACTCCGGTCGGTCTGACCTGCCACGACGTTATCGCGGGTCCCAAACAGCTGGTGGGCGGAGGAGTTACATCGACCGGGCGAACCTTGCGAGATTGCCAGCCCGGCGCTCTTGATGCCCATCTTCCAATAGATGTTGCAGAACGCTATGCGCCTTTGCGAAGCTAAGTTCGGCACCCTATGGCTTGCTGAAGATAAGGGGTTTCGTCCGGTCGCCGCCGTACTTGCCGTGAGCCGACAGCCGGAACAAATCCGTCACTTCATTCCAGAAACACCCCAAGGCCGCGTGATTGCGACGAAGCGGCTCGTGCATGTCGCAGACATCACCGCAGTTCCGAGAACTGGCTGACGTTGGTGGCGCTCGAACTCTGTTGACCGTCCCGATGCTCAAGGAAGATGTGCCTGTCGGCGTTTACGCAATTTACCGTCCAGAAGTACGACCCTTCACCAACCAATAGATCGCATTGGTGCAAAACTTTGCAGCCCAAGCCGTCATCGCCTATCGCCGAAAACACTGGCTGCAAATCGCCCGGCGAGCTTGAGATAACTCTCAGCACTTCAGACCTGCCCACATGTAGCCGCTGGTGTGAGTGATCACCGCACGCCGCTCCTGCGGCACCTCTCGGCGTTCGGTATTCGTTAGCGCCGCGGAGGCGCGTGTGCTCCTTGGTGCCCTTGTGTAGCCGGCGGGCTCGTCAAATGCGACAGGTCCAGTCCCGCGTAGGCCATGCTCGCAACGGCCTCAGCGAGGCTGTACCTAAAGCGAATAACCTTGTCCTTCGCGCCGTACTTGTCGTTCACACTCGGGTCCGTAACCGGGCACGCCTGCTACGCAGCAACGCGAGAATACTCATCACCGCCAGCGAACCATACAAGCGCTGCTAAAGAAGAACGCACGTCGTCACACAGCCCAAGGAGCAGGCCGATCCCTGGCGCCTGGATGAGAGAGCGAGGCCAACGAGCGCGCCGACTGGATTGTGCTGCCGGTCACGTCTCCCCTTGGACTGTGCTGCCGGTCACATCTCCTCTTGGTACGGCCGCTGTACGTCATGGGTGGTGAGCGGTTTGCGGGAAGAGGTCATCGCGCCCTCTCGACAAGCCTTGCGGTGTGCGACGTCCGCGGCGCCCGCAGAATGCGGCGCGGCATCGCCGCTTTGCAACGCCCAAATCAACTCGCCCGCAAGCGCCGCTAACTAAAAGGAGCAAGACATGAAAGGCACTTTTGTCACCCTTTTGGCGGCTGCGGCAGGCATCGTCATCGTACAGCTCCCGGCGACCGCGCAAAACCGTGTATCGCCCGAAAACGAGACCTAGCAGCGCCAGGAGTCACTCGCACCACCTATCGCTCACGTTCGGGTTCGCGCCACGTTGCTTCACTGGGGTATGCCGCCAGCCGATATTGCACGAGTCATGGCTGAGCCCTCACACGTAGACACCGCTGGTGACCAAGGCACTGTTCGCGTCCTCAGATATTCGGCAGAGCCGATTGCCACGACGGTGACCATCACTAACGGCAAGCTTTCCGGCGTAGCACTTGATGTCGCCGGCGTTGACGATCCTGCGCTCCCGGCGTTCGCCCGTGCAGCGTGGCTCGGCATGAGCCGAAGCACCGTCTTACGAAGACTCGGCGTGCCGGCCGAAAATCATCTCCGAAACTGCGACGGGATGAGTGTCGAACAGATGATATTCGAGCGACCGGGTGAGCCCGATGTCAGCATCTTCTTGATCGATGGGCGCGTGGCAGCGAAAAAGGTCGGGAAATCGTTTCCCACCGACATTCTGGGATTCGCGCTTCCGCTTGCACCCGACCCTGCGGGCGATGAGATTGCGGATGGGTCGCAGAAACAACTTGTCGCAGTAGGCATGAGGGGGAGCGAACTGCGAGTGTTGTTTGGCGCACCCAAGCTGCAGGTGCACTACGCTTTCAAGGAGCACGCCGCTGAACACGCGATCTATGAAACGAGTCCGGGAAAATCATTCGGTCGCTTCACCCTCATCGATGACGTCCTGATCGATTTCGCGGACGGTGGAAGTACGTCCCTGAACGAAATTCTCGATGGACGGTGACTTTCTGTTTTCGAGGAAACGATGACCGAACAGCGAGAACCGCGCGATCATCAAGGGAGACCCCCAACATGGAAGATCACGAGACGCGCCGGAAGGTCATTCGCCAGTGGATGTCCCTTCCGAAGGACAAGCGGCAGACCGCAGAGCAGGCAGCGGAGTTTGCCAAGAAGGCGATCGAGCAGAACGAACTTCAGCCCAGCCGGCGTGACCCGTATGAGAGAGTGATGGGCTGGCTGTTGCCACGCACCGGCAGGTGAGAACCGGGTCTTGGCTAGCGATAGGTGGCGAATGGCCGACAGTGCCCGTGGGTTCCGGCAGAGCGGCGTTTGCGACAAATCGTAAGACCTCGAACGCGCGTGGGATACGCGCGAGTGAGCTACAGAGCTTTAATCTGGAACGTGAGGCTGCGGACCGGCCCTAAAATGGACCGATAAGAACGATTGTACCTTCAGACCGTGCCGGACGAAGAAAGCGACCTTGCCCAAGCCGAACGCCACGTAGTGCTGGCACGGCGGATCGTTGCGCGTCAGAGACGCGCTAATCGACGCCTTAGGGTGGTCGGCGCGGACACTTCCGTCTTGCGCACTTGGTGCCCGTCTCATGTGTCTGCGAGGAAGGTCTCAATTCTATCGGCCACTAGATGATGAAATTCCTCGTGTATTGAGAGCTTACCCTGCGGCAAACATACGCTTTGCACACTCGGGACGGTGATGAGTGCCTCCATTTCGGCACGTGAGCGCGGCGGTGTTTGAGTTCCATAAATCATGAGCATCGGAATATTTAATCGCCGCGCCAGGTCGAGAAATTCTGCGCGTGTACCTAGCAGATCAAGTTTTCCGGTTATAAAACGTACAGATGAGAAGCGAGCCCCAGGCGGGCGGGTCACGGCAAGTTTTTCACGCAGGCGCTCACCATGCAGCCATGAGCGATCAGAATATACGTGACCTGCGGCCATATAGCGGATGACGAAACGATTGACATTTAGCCCATAGAGCAGCGAGCCGATGACCGGCAAATCTATTGCTCTGCATATGGGGTCAAATATCGGCCGACGTCCGTTCATCATGGTCGGTAACGGCCCTCGCCAAGTCGGTGCCAACAGAACGAGCCGAGCGAACGAGTTTGGATGCGTGCAGCCGTGAGCAAGTGCATACGTGGCACCGTGGCCCGCCGCCACAACCCCGTGAAGCTGCGGAAGATGTTCGCAAATAAGAAAAGTTAGGAAGGCACCGTACGACTCCGGTCGCCAATCCACCGGAGGCCGTGGGAGATCGCCAAAGCCTGGCCAGTCCGTCGAAACCGTTCGAAACTTCGCGCTCAAACGCTCTTGGAGAAGACGCATCTCATGGCGCGTTGAAATTGAACTGAGCGCAGGCAAAAGTAAGACCGTTGGCCCATCACCGCACCAGTTCATCGCGAGGTCGATGGACTTGCCGTCCCACTTCCAGATAAGCGGCTCGGTTTTCATGTTACGGTGTCAGCAGTTGCGGCGCGTTCGCATCCGGTCAACTGGAAGCGCCATGACCCCGATGTGCTCACCGGCCCAGCCCGGATGCTGGATGGTCGCGCCGTTGTGGCGGCACGCTGTACAGCGGCCCGCACTACCGTAACTTGTCGCTGGACACAGCAGCGTTCGCAATGGAACCACAGAGCGTCGTTTGTGCGCGCGCGGCCGGCATTGGATCAACGTAGTCAGTCGGGCTGCGGCTGCGAAAGCACGTGCCCGAATGAGCCCTAAGGGCCGCGATGTGTAGTTCATCCCGCGTGCTTCGGCGCGCTCATGAACGCCAGATTAGGCTATTTGTCGGCACCAACAACATTTCGGGCAGCATCCAAAACCCGTATGTCAGCGTGGCTCACGCAATAATCTATCAAACTGTTCTCTCCTACGGAAAGGGGGTCGATGAGCGTCTTGCCACGCGCGCCATTCACGTAGCCGTTCAGCCAGATGGCGAGGCTTCTTGAGTCGGTCAGTTGACCGGTGAGAAACTCATTACATGTGATTTTTGTAATATCTACTGTCACTTGCGCTTGCACTGCTTGCAGCCCGATCAACGCTAACCCCGCACCGAGCACGATGAGCCATGGTCTCATTGTAGTACCCCGTTCTTTACGCATGTCTCAACGAGAACGCCGCTCCAATAAGCCTGCCAGTGCAGGCGGCTTCAGGCAACGTCTTGAAAATCGCTGCTGGAAAAGGTCCCTCCTGGGACGTGACTTTAATCTCGAACTAAGGCTGCGGCCCGGCCCTAAGATGGACCGATAAGCTCGTTAAAATCTCATCCTCCGAGTAAGGCTTTTCCAGAATGATCGACCCTGGCAGGACCAATGCCTTCATGTCGTCCGTTACAGTCAATCCTGTCGAGTAGAGCACCTTGAGGTCGGGCTTAAGTTCAACTGCCCGCTTGGCGAATTCAATGCCAGCCTGCATGTCACCTTTCAGGGTGATGTCAACAAAGAGGGCATCCACGGATTCCGGTCCATTGAGAATACCGAGAGCTTCATCAGCGGTGGCCGCTGAAAGCGCCTTGTGCCCCTGTTCTTCAATAAATGATTGAACAAGCGCACTGATTTGTAGTTCGTCCTCAACGATCAGGATGGTCGCCATGTCAGAGCTTGTCAGCAGAAAGCCAATAAAAGTTCCTAAGGTGCATACCATAGGTAAGTTGTCGTTGAGCCAAATGCCATTGGCTGAGCTTCTAACTGGATGAACGCAATTGTGACGAACCCAGACGACTGGACCAAAGAAACTTGAAGCGGATTTTGGCGGCGCTTGCGTCCGATATGTGGGGAACACAACAACGGCTCTCAGAAAACGGGCTTCAAGGTTGATGGTGGCAACAAATCGCATTCGGGATGGTGGCTGACCGCGGCCAATCGCACCATGAGCCGCAGTATCAAGGTGCAGTCGGACGGCAGCAAGCTTGTTGTGACTGCCGAAGGGTAGATGCCCGTATGGGCTTGCTGGTGGTATAAGTCGGTGGTATCAGTCAGATTGGCAGGAGGGCGTAGTTATTCAGATTTGACGGGCATTTCTTGTGCGCCCCTTCGTATCCCGTAGGGAGTGTTATCGCCCCAACAAACTCAGCAGCCCTCAGGAGCGCCTTTGCTTGCCAGTCGGCTCAAGCACACGGCCGGTTCGTGGGTTGACCCAATGTAACCGCGAGCACGCGATACACTTCACCGACTGATACGCCTCTGGATCGTCAGCAACAGGTGGATCATCGGTCCAGCCTTGCACCTCCTGGCCGGTGTTGGGGCAACGGTAGATAAAAATGGTCATGATGCCCGGTTAACATGGCTTACCGTGTCAACGCTTGACTTGGCGCAATGGTGGTTCGGCAGGTCCTTGTTCGTCCGAACCGCAGCGCCGCCCATCGTCGCGCCAGCCCCGTATGGCATGGCCTACATCCCGGGGCCTTACCCTGGCTCTGTGGTCGTGAACCCTTACACGGGAAGATGGTGCACGTTCGAACCGAGCGGGTGGCACTGCTGCTGGAGACCATAGCGCCAGCAGCCGGCGGCTAGCGGCCACCTATGGGCCGAAGCCAAGGGCACAAACGGGCACCAGTGAGCTTCCTAGGGCTTCGTGTGTAATGATCATGCGAGACTGATCAGCCAGGGCACAACGACAACCGGTCAATGAAACGCACCAAGCCAATACAGCACTGCAATGCCAGCAATCATCGAACCGACCCCGGCTAGGCAGGTCGCAAACAGTTACGATTGCTGCTGTGTAGTCATTGCCCGTTCCTCCCCGTGCCGTGCGATCTGCACAGGGTACGCATTGAAGCGCGGTGTCCGAACAGGCGCGTGCGGACCTAGACAACAAGAAGAGCAAACGGATGCCTTCGTCCCTACCTCAGTATGGTGACCTAGACATCCAACAGATGCGAGACGCGGAGTATGCGTTCGGGTGATACCAAACGGCCGTCCATAGGTGCCGTTGGAGCACGCAAGGGGTACCAGGGCAGGTTCTTATAAATCGCCTACCGATTTCCGTCTTCCGGGGAAACCCGGACATAAAGCCGGCGTCATCGAATTACCGAGTCTGATCCGAACCGGAATTTGACGGCCGGTGTACCGTGGGTCAGCTGCTGAGATGCTGTCTACATTGCCGACAAAGTCGCAAAGGCGCATTCTCAAGCTTGGCACCTAATTCGGGAAGGTCGCCTATCGGCGCAAATAAACAGAGCGCTTGACAAGGGAGGAACACATGAATCTCGATCGTCGAGCCTTTTTGCAGGACTCCGCTCGTGTGGGCGCTTTTGCGCTTGCCAGCGCAGCGTTTTGGCGCGGGCCTGCCATGGCGCAAGCTGGATCAGGACATGAACTCGCCACGCTGACCATCGTCGAGCTCTCAGAGCTTCTCGCCAGCGGGAAAATCACTAGCCGTGAGCTCGTTCGACAGGCGCTCGCGGCAATCAAAGACCCTCAGGGAGAGGGTTCGCGGACCTTCCTCAGTGTACATGAGAGCGAGGCGCTCGCCGCCGCCGAGCAAGTGGACTCGCGACGGCGCGATGGCGCAAAGTTGCCCACACTTGCGGGCATTCCGATTTCGATCAAGGACCTATTCGATGAGGCTGGCGTCACCACGCTGGGCGGGTCGAGAGTGCTGGTTGGCACGCCGGCAGCGACACGCAACTCTACGGTCGTTGAGCGATTGAAATCGGCTGGCGCGATCATCATCGGACGCACCAACCTCGTTGAATTCGCCTTCGGCGCCCTTGGCCTCAACCCGCACTACGGCACACCGAAGAACGCCTTCGATCGCGCTGCCGGCCGCGTTCCAGGCGGGTCGTCGTCAGGTGCCGCGGTCTCGGTCACCGACGGCATGGCAGCCGGAGCAATCGGTACCGACACCGGCGGATCAATCCGCATCCCCTCGGCGCTGAACGGCTTGGTTGGCTTCAAGCCCACCGCCCGGCGCGTGCCGCTCGATGGCGTGTTGCCGCTGGCATTCTCGCTCGATTCCGCGGGGCCGATCGCAAAAACCGTAGCCGACTGTGCATTGCTGGATCACGCCCTGGCTGCAGAGACCAACGGCGTTCCGGCGCCTGCTCAGCTCCGCGGCCTGCGGTTCGCAGTGCCCAAGACGGCATTCCAGGACGAGTTATCGCCGGCGGTCGCCGACGCATTCACGGCGGCTCTCGGTCGCTTGTCGGCCGCTGGCGCAACTGTCGTCGACTTGCCGATGGCAGAATTCGCCCCAGCCGCGGCTGTGAACCTCCGCGGTTTTTACGGCGGATTGGTCAGCGCCGAAGCCTATTGGTGGCACCGACAATGGTTGAAAGATGGGGCCGACAAGTATGATCCGCGCGTTATTGTCCGCATTCGCGCCGGTGAGACGGTGACCGCCGCAAGCTACATCGATCGGATCAAATTGCGCGAACAATTCATCCGAACGATCAACGCTGCCGCCGCCGGCTATGACGCGATGTTGATGCCGACGACCCCTGAGACCGCGCCGACGATCGCTGAAGCAGGTAAGGACGATGAAACCTATTTCCGCCTCAACTTTCGGATGCTGCGCAATACTGTAGTCGTTAACCTCTTCGACGGCTGTGCTCTCTCGGTTCCCTGCCATTTATCCGGCACCGCACCAGTCGGCCTGATGATCGCCGGAACGCAAAACACTGACCGCAAGATTCTGGCAATCGGTCTCGCAGTGGAAGGAGCCGTCAGGAAGCTCCCCGGCTAGTTCTGATAGTCGGGTCAGTTGGCGGCAACAGTTGGCGCCGCTGCAGTGGCGCATGTCCGTTGCTGGACACTTCCCGGACCTGCGGAAACGTCTGACTTGAGCCGCAAAGTGGACCAAAGCGGACGTTGATCACGTCGCTGTCACCGTTCGCGATTTTATGGCCCTAGAATTTCCGGGCACGTACGTGTCGTTCTCCGAGGGCAGCACTGCTGCGGTCAGCAGGGCTCCGGCTCAGGTTTTAAGCGCTGACAAAGAGGCGCCCGGATGGTCTCTCAGGGCACGCGAGCGCCGCGCGCAGGTCGAGCTAGCGTCCCCCAACGTAGCTCCTACGTAGCACCTTGATCCCTTGGAATTGCTCGCGTCTCGCTGCTTGGCTGAGCAGAGATTTACTTAGGTCGCGCGTTCGCCGCTTGCGATCAAGAAACAGCATGATCTGTGCTCACCGGCCTGGCCCAGGTTCGCCGCCCAATCACCAAGGAAAATAAACCACCATGCATTTCTTGAAATTGTCACGTGCCGCCGCGTCGGTCGCGAGGCAGCGTATATATTTTTTGGCTGATTTCTCTACATCGGATGGCAAGCTGCGCACGCTTACAAAGGCCCTGTGGTCATATTGCACAGGCCATGGGGTAGCAGCCGCTAATATCTGCTTCGGGGCACTTTGGGCCACTATTTGAATAGGCGGTCTTGGCCCACTCGCCCGCACCGTCCAGGTGATCAGACGTCTCCCCCGGCTGCCAAACGTTTTTGGTTTTGATTGAGTGTCAAAGACTGCATATGGTTGAGCCAAGTGAGCTACTTTGTGGCGAAAGCACTCGTACAGCACATCAACCCGATCAGCTGTGTACTCGGCACCCAGAAATTTGCTCGCGTAGTTTCTAGAGCAGATTCCGATCACGTAGACGCGTATCCTGACCGCAAAAATCTACGTAAAATTTTTACGAAAAGGGGTGGCTCGTGATCGAGGACGGAAGAAACGCACGACCGAAGCCCGGGATAATCGGCGCGGCATTCCGCAAGGTGCACCGATCTCGCCGTTGCTGGCAAATCTGTACATGCGCCGGTTCGTGCTGGGATGGAAGATGCTCGGGCTGGAGCGAAGCCTCGGCACTCGCATCGTGACCTACGCCGACGATCTCGTGATCCTGTGCCGGAAAGGCAAAGCCGAAGACGCTTTGCAGCGACTGCGCGAGATCATGGGCAAGCTGAAGCTTGCGGTCAACGAGGAGAAGACACGCATCTGTAAGGTACCGGAAGGAGAGTTCGACTTTCTGGGCTACAGGTTCGGACGAATGTATTCGGCGAGAACCGGCCAGGCGCGCCTGGGGTACCGGCCATCGAAGAAGAGCATCAAGCACGCGGTGGACACGATCCACGCGCTGACCGTCCGAACAGGAACGTGGCAAGAGACCGCAGAGCTGGTGGACAAGTTGAACCGCACGCTACGCGGATGGGCAAACTACTTCAATGTAGGCACCGTCAGCAAAGCGTATCGGGCGCTCGACAACTACACCGCTGTGCGGTTGCGCCGGTGGTTGCGCATCAAGCACAACGTCAGGCGACGCAAGGGCGGGACTTATCCACGCTGGCTCATGATCGACACGATCGCCATGATCGGCTCGCCTGCCTCGCGCGGCGTCGTCGCCTCGGTGGTTGGCGCGGGTCGCGACTGTCTCGCCGCGGCGTCGGCGGTCGGCGCCGCCAGTGCGATCATCGCCAGCGTCACAATGGCGGGAACTCCCCAACGCTGCGTCGCCAAGGTGGATTGCGCCGTCATGTCGAGCCTATCAAAAATTCGACGATCTCGCGGTTTTTGCGAGTTTCGCAATATTATGATCGTCGCGAACAGTGAGTAGACTGCGCGTTTTGGTTTCCGATCGCGCGTGTTGCGTATTCGCTCCGCGGCGGTGATCGGCATATTCTTTGCCGTCGATCGGTGCCACATGGGCTGGATCTTTATCAAGATACGGTCGTCCGATTCCAAACTCCTTGCCGTGCAAGTCAATCCATTTCCACACGTGTTCGCTTGACGTGAATCGCTCCGCACGTGTCTCGCCTTTTACGCTGACAAGATCAGCAGCAAGCCCGTGACCGTAGCCCCCGCGAAGGCTTCCACCATGGTATGATCTGTTCGCGGCGGCCTTCAGACCACTAGCCAGCGATTGACGGTAATCGTCACGGAAGGCGCTTGTTATGCCCGGCGAGAGCCCCGCGTCGTCCATCGCGCGAAGAGCATGATACAGTTTCAGCTTGAAGCTACGATCCATGCCTCCGATTACGTATTCCATTAATGACATGCCAGCTTTTTCCGCCGCCTTCGGATCCTTCCAGGTGAAGTCCTCATCAACGAGCCTTGTAAATTCTTTGACGACGGTCTGTGGTGTGCCGTCTGTCTTAACTATAACTTTCCTTCGCTCGACCAACTTGGTGGTGTCTTCCTTGGGCGCCCGTTGGTACACCGACCACAGGTATTGGTCGATGCAGACTTCCCGCATCAGGCATTCATCGAGAGTTTCAGTGGAGGTCACCGCTTCCTTGCCGTCAGGTGGTGTTTCGGGCACGAGCGCCCGCGAACGGTCGGGTAACGAATCATCGAGAGTTGCCGTGGAGCTTACCGCCTCTTTGGCGTCGCTATGCACCAGGTCAAGCGCGCTCGCCGTCGCGATTTGCACGGGTGCTGTTTCAGGCCCAAGCATCTGCGAAGATTCAGGCAATGATTCATCCAGAGATTCACCCAGAGTTTCGGCGGAGCTCACCGCCTCCTTAGTGTCGGTATGCGCCAGGTCAGAGCTCGCCGTCGCGAACTGCAGGGGTGGCGTTTCGGACGCGGACACCTGCGAAGCATCCGGCAGCGCGACCTCGGTGATCGCAGTCACTGCTGCGGCGACCGACACGGCATCGGCATTCGAGATGCTGACCTCGCCCTTTTCGGTAGCGCGGTCGTCGATTCGCGCTCTATGGGTATTTTTGACGTCAGCCATTCCGAAGCCGGCAACCGCGGCAATAACCCCACCGACAAGAATGACCGTCCCGAACAATACCGCTGCCGATATCGCAAAACGTCGCGGATTCATCACTCCGTCGCTCCTTGGAGCTAGGGCCAAGCGTCCGAGGGCCCTGATCTTTCGGATCGAAAATGATCGCACAATGACCAGAACTGCAGCTTTCAATCTTTCCTGAAATGTGTTGCCTGAATGCAACGCAGCGCATTTTGCATGTAGCTCGGCTCGCACGGGAAGATGTGCTGCAAGCAGGCAGCCAACGAGATAGCTGATTTGGACAGAAGCAAGCGTCGCCAACATTTGCAATCCAACAACGAGCGGACCACTGCCTGCCAAAACGCTAGTGGCAAAGTTGATTACAATCGCCAGCGTCAGCAGTACCAGGGTGACTACCCTGAAACGTAGTCCGAGAACCAATGCGGCCACGGCCGCAAGCACCCCAACGGCTAACATTGACATCCTCCTTCTTCGTTGCCGAAAGTAAGCTACCGCCTGAGTTCGTTTTATCGCCGCAGCACACGAAATTTGCGGGACCTGGAAAATATTGCGCGGTGTGACCTACAGTTGGACGGCAGTCGGCTCAGCACCGCGTTTACTCTGTGATCCATCTACTCGACGATTACTGTCGTCCCGATCCCGACCCGCCGATAAAGGTCGTCGATATCCTCGTTGAACATGCGGATGCAGCCGGAAGGAACAAAATGCCCGACTGAGTTCGGCTCGTTGGTGCCATGAATGGCAAGTTCGCCACCAGAGAGCGTCATAGCAGCAACGCCCATTGGATTGTGCGGAGAGCCGCCCGGAATGAATGGCGGCAGTCGAGGCTTATCGCGGCGTATGCTTGTGGGAGGTATCCACGACGGGTCTGTGTACTTCGCTGTTATGTAGGTCGCGCCCGCCCACTGATTGGCAATCCGCCCAACACCAACGGGATATCGGACAGCCTGTCCTGCTCCGGTAACGTAGTAGAGTTGTCGTTCATGCTTTCGCACGACGATGGTCCCCGTTCGGAATGTTTTGACAAACCCAACCAATTCGGGCGCGCTATGAGCAACGGTCGTTGTTGCAAAGGTGCTTAAGGCCCAAAGCGTCACTACGCTGTGTTTCACAGCTTCCCCTCCCAGCGCTATAATTTTGGCGTGACTGTAGCAATTCGATAAAAGAACGAAAGCTAAAACGGGAAATTCAGTGAAACGTTGGCAATCGTTTTGCTTAAAGTTGTTGAATATCGTAACTGGATTTTAAGCAAATAATCTGGCCTCGCATTCCCAGCAGGAGGCACACCGCCGGAGCCCGTGCGCCAGAGCCTTTGGGGCTGGGAGCTGACGGTAAGCGCTCAAACGCCGGGCGATCCATGCCTTTGTTTTGCGCCTTGCTTTGCAACGCGGCCGGCTAGCGGATCGCGAGGGTTTGTCTGTAGAAGAAACAAGCAAGACAAAGCGCTAAGCGGCCGCCTGTCGGCGTAAGTGCTCATCCAAAAGCGGAGATCCTTCAAGCTGAGCGCGAGTCCAGTTCCATAGTGCCTCGACTTCACGCGCGGCACGACCTTGCTGAGCATATTCGGTCACACCGAGACCTCTGGACATCGCATCCTGGAAATCCATACGCGTCGAGAGCATCGGTTCTGCCAGAACGCCGAGGCTCGTTAAGTCTTTTGCAGCATCACTCGTCCGCGAACTGCGAAAGGTCGGCGGGCATTGATTAAGGACGAAAGCAGCTTTGCGCTTTGCCAGAAAGACGGCTCGAAAAGTTGCCGCCGTAGCGGCGACGTCTAAACGCGTTGGTCGCGTCGGCAGAAGGCAAATGTCCGCTGTCTCGGTTACGAAGCGAGCAGCTGTGTTGTCGGAGCCAGCGGTGTCAAAGATCGCGAGCGTAAACCCGACGCCGGTAAGTCCCTCAAGTATGGCGTGCAAATGCGGTAGGCGTTCGCTTTCGAGCGGTTCGATCACCACCTTGTTCGGGGCATTTGTGGCTTCTCTGTACTTGCCCCAGCGTAACAATGAAGCCTGAGGGTCCAGGTCCAAGGCGATTACCGTTTCCCCCGCGTGTACTGCGGCGGCCGCAAGCGACGCGGCGAGGGTAGTTTTTCCCGCTCCCCCCTTTTGGGTGAGAAATGCGATGCTGCGCATAAATCTTCCGTCCCCGTACCTAACTGCCAACCTAGACTGCACCTAACACTCGGTCGCGATTCGGTATCTCGATGTCGACCGCGAGTGTCGATACGGATTTTCCCCGATCCATTTTGATTTGCACCTTGTCAGGCTCAAACGAGACGTGTCGTCCGATTACCGCAATTATCTCCTCGCGCAGAATGCTAAGCAGATCAGGGCGCTCGCGCGCGGCGCGCTCATGCGAAAGGAGGACTTGTAGGCGTTCGCGCGCTATAGGCGCCGAACCGCGTCGAAAGAGATCGAACAAGCTCATGCTGCCTTCCGTGAGAAAAGCTTGTTGAAAATGCCTCTGGTTTCGCTGGGAACAACCATGGCAACGTGCTCACCCTTAAGTCGACGCGCGGCATCGAAATAGGCGCGAGCGGGGGCGCTTAGCGGGTTATTGAGCGTCACCGGCGATCCGACGTTGGAAGCGCGCAATACCTCTTGGCTTTCGGGAATGATGCCCAAAAGTGGAGTTGATAGGATTTCGAGTACATCATTGATGGAGAGCATTTCACCGCGCGCGGCGCGGGATGAATGGTAGCGTGTGATCAGAACGTGCTTGTCAACGCGCTCGCCGCGTTCGGCTTTTGCCGTTTTGGAATCAAGCAACCCGATGATGCGATCGGAATCGCGCACCGATGATACCTCGGGATTGGTAACGATAATTGCAGCATCGGCATAGCGCATCGCTAATGTCGCACCGCGCTCGATTCCCGCCGGACTGTCGCAAATGATCCAATCAAACTTTTCCCGCAGCTCGTCTATGATTTTAGCGACACCGTCCTCCGTCAGCGCGTCCTTGTCGCGGGTCTGCGATGCCGGAAGTAGGTGCAAAGTCTCCAAACGTTTGTCGCGAATGAGCGCTTGCGGAAGCTTAGCCACACCGTTGATGACGTTGATCAGATCAAAAACTACGCGTCGCTCAGCTCCAAGCACTAAGTCGAGGTTGCGCAGCCCAACATCGAAATCTATGACGACAACCTTTGCGCCGTCATGTGCGAGAGCGGCACCCAAGGCGGCCGTTGACGTCGTCTTGCCGACCCCGCCCTTGCCTGAAGTCACAACCAAGACCTGCGCCATATGTGCTACCTTTCGTTATCCTAGTTCATCGTCGAAATCTGCAACGTCTCGCCCTCAAGCCACGCCTGAGCGGGGCGGGAGCGCATGCTGTCGTCGATCTCGTCGGCCGTTCTGTAGTAGGAGTCGATCGCAAGGAGTTCGGCCTCGATGCGTTGGCAAAAGATGCGAGCGCGGCCATTCCCGGTAGCGCCCGCTAGCGCGCGGCCGCGCAGCGTCCCGTAAACGTAAATCGATCCACCGGCCACGATTTCGGCGCCCGATCCAACTGAACCGAGAATAGTCACGTCACCTTCCATGAACACCACGGACTGTCCCGAGCGCACGGGATCCTCAATCATCAGTGACGCTGGCTGCTGCTTTTGCGGGGGCGGGCGAACGGCCTCTGGCGTCGGAGCGGCGGGCGCGATGAGCTGGACGGGCTCAGCGGTTCGCAAGACGCGGTCGCTCCGAAGGACAGGGGGAAGCCCAGGTTGCCACTTAGCAGGGTCAACCCCTTCGATGCCGAGGACCCGGATGTTGCGCTCCTCAAGATTGGCGACAAGCTGGCCGATGGCATTCGAGCTGAGATTTACGGCGGACAGATCGAGCGCGACGTGCTGACCGGCAAAAAAGCTCTCAGAACGTCCCAAACTGGCGTCGAGCGCAGATAGCCAGTCCACGATAGGTGGTTGAGGAGTGATAGCAAAGGCCATGTACGAACGCGGCCGAAACATCAGCGAATGGCGTTCGCGAACGACGTTCGACACGATGCCCCATCCCCGAGCTCGATGATTCCGATTGGTTAACAACTTGAGTATGTTCGGTTAACGAACCCTTAACAGCTCATCTTGCCAAAACTTCAGGCCTATCCGGCCGGGCCGGAATTGGAGATACGCCTCCAGCGCAATGCGTAAGATCGCACCGCCGGGTGAAACTCGAATCAGATTAGCTTTCTCAACGACGAGCTGAACGTGTCGCCATCCGAAATGAGCCCCCGGTGCCCCTGTCCCCAAAACAGAGCGCCGCCAAGCGTAGCGATCGAAACCGAAGAGGATGGCACCCTGACCTGTCCGGATATCGCCGAAATTCTTCAGAATCAAATTTTTGCGGCTCTAAAATCACGGAAAGTGGCCTCGGAACCTTTCCAGCGACAGCAGATCCCCGACTTCGACCTATATATGGACGCGTTAGAAAAAATCGCTGCCGAAGCTGAGGTCCGGAGCGAACGGTGGCGCCAGGAAGCTGAGGCAGAAGTCAAACGCGCCGAATCTCTGGAAACCAAAGTCGCAGCGCTAGAGCAAGCGGTTAAGGAGGGCGAAGTCCGAAGTGAACAGTGGCGCGAGCAAGCCGAGACAGCAGCCAAAATAGTCGCGTCCCTGCAAACGAATATTGCCGCTCTGAAGGAAGACCTCACAGAGGCCAAAACGATAGCCGAACGCTGGTGCCATGAGGCTAAGGATGCCGCCAAGCGCGCCAACGATCTCGTGGCCGAACTGTATGAGCTAACGTGCGAGCATGTCGAAATTGTTACGCTCAGGGCGGGGCAAAGTACGCCCCCCGCACAATATCCGAAATTGTGTACGCCCGCATCGAGCCGCTGTGTCGGCTCAAGCGCGGAAGCGCAGATCGTTGAGACGGATCAAGCGCGTTTCGATGCCTAACGAGCCGGCATAGCGCGATAGTAGCCGGCTCAACCTTACCTTCGGCGAGGCACAACTCGCAGAGTGGCTGACACTAAAGCTGATGAGCGCGCCGCTTTCGATATTGGCTATCGTTGTACCAGTCGTGCCAATCGCGTTGCCGTAGGTTTGCCCGCGTCACCGCCCACGTCCTTTCCCCGGAAGAGGCGTTGCTACCCGCTCAGCTGATGCGCTCCAACCCGCGGGCTCGGCGCGCGGTCGGCAGTTTGGCTGATGCTGATACGGCCAAGTGCCGTGGCTGGAATGAGGCGGTTATTGGAAGGACAGTGCGGCGCGAATTCTCTAATTGGTATTCGGAACGCGCCTCGCGATAAATTGAAGGCTGATCTATTTGCGCCGCTGCCGGTGGAATTATCGTGATTGCGAAGTCCGCCAGCACGATAAGCACCCTCGCGACCGCCATGTCCCACGATCTCATAGGGCTGCATATCTTCGCAATTGCCTTTTGCTCGATGTCGAGCGCCGACAGCGGCAGCAGGTGCAGGTCCGCGCCGGCAGCGTAGGTTCTCGCGGCTGATTTGCTGGAAAACCGCAGGACCGCGTCCGCCGGCACGACAAGCGCACTGCCGTCGCTTTGGGCTTCGAGAATGACAGCGTATCGACACCTATGACGAAACATAGTTTTTGCGTTTTGGGCGACACGCCGGCAGATGAAAGCAAAAGCGCCCGGCCAGCATTGAAGCTGACTGGGGGCTAAGTCGGCTCTCCAAACGCAAGCGCCGGCACCTCGACGCTCGCGGCAGTAATCAGGCCGCAGAACTTTTCCAGGTCAACGACAGCTACATGACAATCCCTAGCCATCTGGCGATGTGCGTAGCTGAGATGGAGGAATAAAATGAAATCGCCTTTTCGAATCCGAGTTCAAGGCCCGAGTGGTAAATTCGAAGTTTTCGAAGACGACCCAACCAAGGTGGCTGAGAAAGTCCGCGAGCTTGAAAAACTTATGTGTCCGCCTTAGATCCCCTTTTGGGGGCTAAGCCGAAGCGGCGTTGAGTTCAGCCGACTTCCGTTAGTGACCCCCAAGTCGGAAATCGTGGCCTTGCCTGAGATTAGGATGCCCCGGCGTTAAGGGATCCGTCATGGCTTGACGCCCCATTGGCGCTTGCCTTTCCCTGGACGTCGCCGTGGGCTGCCGGGTGCTGCAGTAAGGTGCGCGGCACATCGATAGCATTGTCCTCACGTTTTGACGATCCTTCAAAGCGCGCATTTTCCTCGAGCGATAGCGATCGATGAAAAATATCGCCTTCGACCACGGCGGTGCTGTTCAACTTGACACGATTTGCGTGGATGGTCCCCTTAACCATTCCGCCGATTATCAACTCCTCCGCGACGACGTCGCCTTCCACTCGTGCGCCTTCGGCTATCAAAACGGTCAACGCCCGGAGCTCGCCCTCAACCTGGCCCAATACATGCACCGTGCCCCCGCCAACAATTTTGCCGGCCATAGTCATGCCGCGACTGATGGTGGAAACCTGGTCGGCCGATACAGGTTCGGCCGATTTTATTGCTGCCGGCTGCTGCGGCGGTTGTGCGGCGGAAGGCAGTTGATCGTTGTCGTCTTTGGATTTTCCGAACATTGCGCGCTCCTTGTCTTGCGTTGGCTTGGCTCAAGACTATGAGGTTGCCCCGAACATGCAGCGAGCAGTATTTCTGCACAATCGTGTCGGTGAGAGCGAACCAGTGATTTCCGTAAAGCTACTGATAACCAGTGGCTCTGGAATCTCCCACTGATTGTCGTACGGCATCACCACGGCCAGCGCCATCGCCCGCACTCAGCGCAACGCTGCTACTGCCTAAAAGCAGGCGCCCTTTTAGAATTGCCCGCGGGACCAGTCGAGCACATATTCGTTCGCAATCGGTTAGGAAACGTCGGCGTGACGCTAGTATGGTTGATTGTAGATGAAAGGACTGCGTCGGCTAGGGACAGTCGGCCGAGAATATGTGTTGCGTTTCCAGCCAAAGGTGGACGCTCGCTGTAATTTCTGCCTCGTCGCGCGATTATTTCATCAGGGCAGTGTCAGCCTTGCGCGCAGCCGCTCGAACTCGCCTTCGAGGGGGTCTGGCTCACCTGGGAACGGCACTCAATCCATATCTTTTTGAGCTTCCGCGCTTGGACTCAGCTTGAGTTCGGCTGCGTCGTCCGAGGACAGTGTCGCGGTTTCATGGTTGCTTGAATGGAGATACTCGCTGAGATGTCGCATGAACGTCTCGACCGCTGGCGGCATGCCATCTCCGCGTGAAGGGTCGTCAGGTTGGGCGCTCTCGAAGGCGCTCTCATCGGATGGTTCAGGCATTATCAGACTGGCGTCTGCTTCTGGTGGCAGCGTGGGGGCAGCCTCACCCATGGTGCTGCTTGGGTAGTCGGATCCAGGGGCACCGAATGCAAAACCTTCTGCATCCGAAGCGTCTTGAGGTCGCGCGCATTGCTCGGTCGAGGTATCCCCGAAATGCGGAGGTGGTGGTAAGACCGTGCCGACTGCTTTATCCTGTTGCGACGAGCTTGCGAAAGTTGTGATGTCGCTTGCATGCGGCGCATGTTCTTGCACGCCCGCCTTTTCCAAATGCACCGGAGTAGACGTTACGGACAGGTTGGCCTTTGCTGCGTGGTGCGACTGCGCTTGCGCGATGAGCGGGACCGCATCGACGTTCTCAGCATTGCCGTCCTCTGCCCCACAAGCGGGCACGTCGGAATACCCGTCCTCCAGCTCCTCTTGGCTTGCTCGCGGAGCAACGGGTCCGGTTTTGGAAAAAAGCTCTTGCACCATCCAAGAAGGACCGACAAAAATGTCTGCAAGGGATACGTAGCCCACAACAGCATTGTTCTTAGGATCGCGCAAAAGACTCGTGTTGCTGTCGTAGATAGCGCATGGTCTATCGAAGAGATCGAATGCTTCGTCGTCTTCGATGTAGCCAATTTGTTGACCGGCCGCTTGCGCGCTGTAAATCGGATGACGTTCTGTCATACAAACCAGCCTCGTCGTTTGAGCGCTCTTAGTGGTTCGGATTATCACCTATTTTTTCGGTTAGAGAAAGCGCCTGTCGCGCGAGTAGTGCGTGCTGTGTCGACAAACTGGTCAGGGACCAGCGAGCGACGATTGACTGCCGCTAAGCATTCGGTTGTCTCCAGCTGGGTATTAGGCCGATAACCGACGAGAGGTCGGCAGAGATGCCGTGCGCATCCCTTGGGGTATTTATTTGACCGGCAAGGGAGCTGATTTCGCTTGTTGGCATGTTGTTGAGTTCGCGATACGCCGAGTAACGGACATCTCACGCAAGCGGCAAAACCGACGCAAAATGGTAGAGATCCTATGCAGGCGCGGCGGGCAGGGTGATACCGTTTCGGTGTAACCCCACCACCAAGGCGTAGGAGAGCCTGATGACGGTCTGCACAGTAAACCACCTACCTGCCGCAACGCATGGTGAGACGGCGCGGTGTCTATTTGCAATCGAATTGAGCAAGCAAAGCTGGGTTATTGGATTCATTACGCCGCTTTCCGCGAAGATCAACCGCCGCATCTTGAGTGGAGGCGATTGGAGAGGTCTACTCGAGTTGATCGAGGAGATGCGAGCACGTGTCAGCCGAGAGACGGGTCGGGCGGTCGAAGTGATCTCGTGCTACGAGGCCGGTTATGATGGTTTCTGGTTACACCGGCAGCTCGAAGCACACGGCATACGCAATTACGTTATTGATCCGGCAAGCCTGCAGGTGGACCGGCGGGTGCGACGAGTAAAGACGGATCGGATCGACACGGAGCGGTTGCTGCGTTCGCTGATGGCGTATCTGCGCGGCGAGCCGAAGGTGTGGAGCGTGGTGCGCGTGCCCAGCGTTGCCGAAGAGGATGCGCGGCGGCTCCACCGTGAACGTGATCGTTTGGTCTCCGAACGCGTTCAGCACGTCAACCGCATCAAAGGGCTTTGCGCGCTCCAAGGCATCTACGATTACCATCCGTTGCGCCCGCAGGCGATGGCGCGCCTGGAGCAATTGCGCACGGCGCAGGGCGTCGCACTTCCGCCGCGCCTAAAATCTGAGATCAAGCGGGAATTGCATCGCCTGGAACTCGTAGTTGAGATGATCGCCTCTCTTGAGGCGGAGCGCGACATTATTGCTGAGGATAAAGCATCGACGCATGTCAACGCCGAGAAGATTCAGGCTCTCCATAAGCTCAAGGCAATCGGCCCGGAGTTTGCCGCGGTGCTGGTTGGCGAGATATTCCATCGTGACTTCAACAATCGCCGCCAACTGGCGAGTTATGTCGGCTACGCGCCGAGCCCGTTTCAGAGCGGAAACGTGGCGCATGACCAAGGCATCAGTAAAGCTGGCAACCGCAAGGGGCGAACCACCGGGATCGAACTCGCCTGGCTGTGGCTGCGCTATCAGCCCGACAGCGATTTGAGCGTCTGGTTCCGGGCGCGTGTCGGTACCGTGAAAGGCCGCATTCGCCGAATTGCCATCGTGGCGTTGGCGCGCAAGCTGCTGGTGGCGTTATGGCGTTATCTTGAAACTGGCCTGGTGCCGCGGGGTGCCGTCCTCAAGGGGTGATAACAGGAGCATATGAGATCCAAGGTGGATGTGTGACCGGATTTCGACATGGCTGAAAGACGCCGCGGTAGAGAATGGTCCCATCCCCCTTGGAGCCCGCGCCCTCGCAACGCGCATGAGGGACCTTGGAACGGGTTGTACCCGGCCGGATATAAGTTGGTGCGGCGAGCGCCGCACGCATGCAAAGGGCTCGCCTTGGATCGGAACGAAATCATAGCTGAAACAAACGCAGGAGGGACCCAGCAGGAAAATATTTGCGATCTCTACGATGATGTTACGGATGTGGGCGCACCCTCAAGCCCTGCGCCTTCGGCGCACCGCTTCGCGGCTGCGGGGCTTGACCGCGCACCCAAATCCTAAACACCACCGAAATAAATACCCCTTGACAGCGCCGCCCTCATATAAGTCGGAATGTGGCGCGGTTGTTGTAGGCTGAACATATCAGTTGCCGCCTCTTTCGTCTGGCGGTGCCTTAGTGGTTCGACCCTGGCTCCGTTTCCACATTCCGCTCATCGAACCTGGACGTGCAGATTTCCCAAACGCGCCCCCTCTAAACGTCGCGCTTCCAGTTCTGCACGATCTCGCTTTTTGCTCATGACCGCACCCCTGCCGTCGAAAACCCGCAGCAGTGATGTGGCGGCTGTTACTCAGTTTATCAAGGGTCAACAGCTCAACGCCGACCAACGCCACGCGGCCCCAAAAGGTTTCCGACCCAAGAGCAGACACAAACTGAAAGTACGCTATTCTTTAATATCCGTTCGGCGCACAATCCGAGCGGGCGTGCAATCTGGGGACAGGTCGACTGCTTCGGCTTGCAAGGAGGCGCTTATGAAATTTTTTGGATTGTGCGGAGTGCTGTTGGCGGCGGGGCTAGCCACCGGCGGTGCCAAGGCTCAAGAGGCTGCTGCTGTGAAAGAACTCATCCCGACGGGCAAACTTCGCTTCGGCGTCGCGTTCCAGCCGAAAATGTCCGCCCTGTTCGTCATCAAGGATCCAGGCGGGACCCCGCGTGGCGTCACGGCCGATCTCGGCAACGAGCTGGCACAGCGCCTTGGCGTGCCGATCGAGTTCATGGTCGCGCCTAACACCGGCGTGCTGACCGATGCGCTGGCATCCGCCGCGATCGACGTCGCCTTTATGCCGGTCGATGAGGAGCGCAAGAAGCGACTCGAATTCGGACCGGCCTATTGCCTCGTCGAAAGCACCTACATGGTGACAGCGGCCTCCGGTATCCGGACGCTCGCTGAGGTCGACCGGCCGGGCGTCCGCGTCGTGGGCATCGCCAACACCACGACGATCCGCGCCGCCGGCCGCTCGCTGATAAATACCGTCCCGATCGCGGTGACCTCGATCGACGATGCGGTAGCGATGCTGCGCGCGGGTCAGGCGGATGCCTTTGCACTCGGACGTGATTCGCTACCGTCATTCGTCGCGGAATTGCCCGGCTCGCGCATTGTTGATGGAGGATTTCAGCAGACCGGCATCGCGATCGCGGTGCCGAAGGGTCACCCGGAAGCTCTTGCCTATGTGACGAAGTTCGTTGAGGACGCCAAGGCCTCTGGCAGTGTCCGGCGTGCAATGGACCGGGCCGGAATGGCGAACCTGGCTGTGGCGCCGCCGGAGCGTTAGCGATTGTCCCGCCACGTTCCATCGGACGACCGGTCCGCGCCGACGTCCCTAGCCGACGCATGCGTCGTGAACCTGCGCACCGTTGCGGCTATGGTCGTGAAAATAACGGTGGACCTACGAAGCTCACAGTGTGATGGAGCGTTCGGAAGTCCTCACACGGGGCCACCTCTCGAAACAGTTTTATGGACCCTTCCCCAGGTTTGTCCCAACACTCGTAACCAATTTCTGTAGCACAACTTCTCGATTAGCGGCTCGCCGTAACCGCGCGTACGCATGACCTCCACAAGATTTTGCAGTCCGGCAGCATTTCCTATTGCTGCCGGGATCTTCGCGCCGTCGAAATCCGACCCAAAGCCGACGCCGTCCTCGCCAACATGTTCGAGAATGTGCTCGAGGTGCTCGATCACCAGTTCAATGGGCGTGTCCACATCGTGCCGACCATCGCAGCATTGATGCGGGAAGCCGAGGCCAGCGCAGACTATCTTTATTCCCAATCAAAGATGGACCCCCGACCTGCTTCCTATGCGCTTCAGGCTTAGTGCCGGCGGACGCTAACGCCGTCAGTGGGGCCGCCGGACTTGGCGGTCTCACTCCTCTGACAGTCGGAGGATGCGCGGCCGGGACGAAAGAGAAGATGCGCCTGTCGCGCGATCGGCGATTACGATGTCTGGAACGCAGGCCTTCAACTTGCGGGCGCGCGTGCGCAGGAGCGGGATGAGAACATTTGCCGCAAATTATTAGGGTTCCGCTATCACTGCACGCGTTTTTTGGCTGATCTTACTAGCGCCCCGGACGGTCGCCTTAAACAGCGGGCGAAGGGTACGGCCGGCCTTCGGAAAATATTTTGGGAGCCATACGGCGGCCGCGCCAAGAACAACAGCGGGCAGCAGAGCCGCCTCTACCACCGCCGTCCCTATTCCGACGACGGCAACCGCCGCCGCTGTCGCTACTTGAGCATCGCGATCGTCATGGAGGACCTCGACCGTGTTAGAATTCGACAATACTAATTGTATCGTCTCGTCGACGACCTTGGTAACGCCCGGAACGCCTTCGGCCAGGACGACGAGCGCTTTTCGCTCATCTTCCGAGCGGACAAGCCCCCAGAGATGCACCTCGCCATCCTTCACGATCACATTGTGGCTGGCGAAATCGGTCCAGGATTGTTTCTTCAGGCGAGCCAATACTTCCTCCCGGATGGAGCGACTTTCATCTGAAGGAACCTCAGCAGTGATCGCCGCCGAGGCTAAGGCCTGAATGAGATTGCTGCGGCTCACGATCCCGACCAGTTGATCGCCGCGAACGACCGGAACCCGCTTAATCCTGTTGCGCTCAAGGATCGCTGCGATGTCATTTAGCGAGGCAGCTTCGCCCACAGATATGACGTTTTTGGACATAAGGTCGACGACGCGCTTGGCGTGCGACTTCACGAACTCAGCCGCGAGTGTCGTGGCGGGAGTAATCGTTTCTACCCATGAAGGATTAGTCGCTGTAGCAATTTCCTCGCGCCGCAGCAGGTCAGCTTCGCTGATGATCCCCACCAAACGGCGGTCGGTGCTGATAACCGGCAACGCACTAACATCGTGAGCCGTCATTAACGCTGCCGCGCGGGCCACGCTCTCATCGGGTCCGATCGTGACTATTTCCCGGACCATGATGTCTGCCGCAATCATAATCATTCCTCCATTGGCTCAACTAAACGGCTGCCCTCAGAAGCTTTTCATCGTCGGCGATGGGTAGGACGTATTCGAACGAGGGTTACGGGCGTGCTGCAACCTTCCGGCTTTTCGGTTCGTTCTTTTAAGAAGCTCGATCACCTAACATAATGGCGAGGGCTAGTAATCTTTCCTTGACGTGGATCAAGGGCAATTACGGGTACTTGTATAGTCATTTTAGGAACTTACTCGTATTGCCTCGTTTCCGATGCCGCCGCATAGTATCCGGCTTCCCTAAAGGGCAAAAAATCCTCGTGCCCGAAACGCCCCCGTTCACGAACATGTCGGGCGACCCCGAACAGGAGTACTTCTCCGACGGCATCAGCGAAGACGTTATTACCGATTTGTCGAAGATCGCCGGTCTGATGGTCATCTCGCGCAACTCTAGCTTTACCTACAAGGGACGCTCGATCGACATCCGCGACATCGGCCGGGATCTTGGCGTGCACTCAGTACTTGAAGGCTCTATCCGCCGCGCCGGCAATCGTGTCAGAATCACCGCGCAGCTTATCGACGCGACCAATGGCGCCCATCTTTGGGCTGACCGCTATGACCGCGATTTGACCGATATCTTTGCGGTCCAGGACGACGTCACCAGTCGAATCGTCCACGCGCTGAAAGTGACTTTAAGCCCATCCGAAAAGGCGCGGCTCGCCGACAGCGGGGCGCCCAACATCGATGCTTACGACTGTTATCTTCGCGGCCGCGAGCTCCTGGCTGTGAATCCCAAGAACCGTGAGAGGTTCGAACAGTCGACAAAGTTGTTCATGAGGGCCTTGGAGCTCGATCCGAGCTATTCGCAAGCCTACGCAGCTCTAAGCATGGCGTACAATTTAGACTACCAAAACCGCTGGAGTGACGATCCCGATAACTCGTTGCAGCTTGCCAAATACAATGCGGAACAAGCGATCGAAAAGGACCCGAACGAACCGTTTGCCCGACTTGTCGCGTCCTGGAGCGCGATGTTCGAGAAGGACCTCGATCGGGCGAAGTCCGAGGCCGACATTGCGTTGTCCCTGAACCCGAATTTCTCTGGAGCCTACGCCAGTCTTGGCAGTATTCACACCTATTCAGGACGGCCGTTGGAGGCGATTGAGGCGCTTGAGCGCGCCACTCGTCTCGATCCCGCCTTTAGGCCGGGGCACCTACACTTCCTCGGCATGTCATACTTGCTCGCTGGCAAGTACGAAACAGCGGTGGCTTTGCTAAGGGAGCGCATCCTCCTGGTCCCCGGGACGGATTTTAGCCGCGTCTTATTGGCTTCCGGTCTTGGTCATCTTGGTCAGGTTGATGAGGCTCATCGCATCTGGAAAGAACTCAAAGAGATCAATCCAAAATATTCCTTCAGCGAACATTTCGCCCGGCAACCTTTCAAGAAGGAGGAGGACGTCCGGCGGATTGCCGAGGGTCTCGCAAAAGCCGGATTATCGATCTAACAAGCTGACGAGTCCCCAAAAAAATCCCCCATTTTCCTTTCCTTGGCGGCGGTCCCCCAAAACGAGGCTACTGGCTGAAATTCGCTCGTAAGGAAGTCGCTCCGAGTGAAAAACCTTGCAATCGTTAGCGCCAATCGCGACGACACTTTCGCCCATAGGTCCGGCCGTTAGGCGGGTTACCGGATCGACTGGTCGATGCGGCGGGCCTCGATCTTGAGATCCACCGGATATATGTTCAAGAAGTCGCTACTATCCGCGTCTATTGGTGCCCATCCGAGAAATCTCGTGAGCATATGCACCCTGCACTGAGCGTCCTGACCCCGCAATGCATCGCGACGGAAGCCTTTACCAATGCCACTGCGGCGGTCGCTCGCCTCGACGAGATCTATGAGCGCAATACTGCATTCTTGCGCGATTGTTTTGGGGCGCATGCCAATGGTGAGACGATTAGCACGCGCGTGCGCGCCACCTATCCGTTTGTGCGCATCGCAACCATGACCCATGCGCGGCTCGATTCTCGACTTTCCTACGGCTTCGTCGCAGGGCCCGGCGTGTACGAGACGACCGTAACGCGGCCCGACCTTTTCCGTGCCTACCTCACAGAGCAAATCAAGCTCTTGATCGAAAACCACGCCGTGCCGGTTGAAATCGGCGAGTTGAACGAGCCGATCCCAATTCATTTCGCATATCGCCGTGACATCAACATTGAAGCGCTGTTGACAGAGCCCGAAAAGTTACGAATCCAACGACCAGTGCGCGACGTGTTCGACACGCCTGATCTCGCCGCCATGGACGACGCGATCGCTAACGGCACGCTACAGGGACATCCCGGCACACCCGAGCCGCTTGCTTTGTTTCGTGCAGCGCGCGTCGACTATTCTTTGCACCGACTTTTACACTACACCGGCACCGACCCGGAGCACTTCCAGAACTTTATGATCTTCACGAATTACCAGTTCTATGTCGATGCTTTCCGGCACTTGGGCCACGAGCACATGGCCTCGGGCCGCTCCGGCGCCGAGGCCTTCGTCGAGCCCGGCAATGTAATCACGCGCAATGCTCGCCTAGGCGGAGGAACGTCAGGCGTTGTCCCTGAGCGCATGCCGCAGATGCCGGCTTTTCATCTCGTCGAACCCAACTATCGCGGCATCACTATGATTAACATCGGCACCGGTCCGTCCAACGCCCGCACCATAACCGACCACGTTGCCGTGCTGCGGCCGCATGCCTGGTTGATGTTGGGACATTGCGCGGGCCTCAGCAACTCGCAGAACCTCGGTGACTACGTTCTCGCTCACGGCTATATGCGGGAGGATCACGTCCTCGACAATGAACTGCCGCCGTGGGCGCCGATCCCGGCATTGGCCGAGATGCAAATCGCGCTTGAGTTAGCGGTCGGTGAAGTCACAGGGCTTGCGGGCTTCGAGCAAAAGCGCGTTATGCGAACCGGAACGGTCGCGAGCGTCGACAACCGCAACTGGGAGATCGGTGACCCCGCTATCATCCGACGTCTGTCGCAGTCGCGCGCTATCGCGCTCGACATGGAGTTGGCAGCAATCGCCGCAAATGGCTTTCGCTTCCGCGTGCCATACGGCACCCTACTCTGCGTCTCGGATAAGCCCCTCCATGGTGAATTAAAGCTCGCCGGCATGGCCGGCGAATTCTATCGCCAGCGCGTCAGCCAGCACCTCGAGATCGGGTTGAGGGCGTTGGAAAAGCTCAAGGCCCAGGATTGGGAACGCCTGCATTCGCGCAAGCTCCGAAGTTTCGCCGAGGTCGCTTTCCAATAGTTTCCGCGACGCTCTGGCTGCGCGAGCCGAGTGGCAAGAGATAGTGCGCGAGAAGCTGTAACCCTTTTACAGTTCCATTCCGTTGCCGTACTTCCGCTTTCAAACTCCAGTCGGTGAAGCGGCAACCACATTATACGCTGCCAGCGGCCGCCTGATCCCCTTCAACTCGAACTCACCGACTGGCTCAACCGTCACCGCGTTCTCGACTTTCATCAACACGCGCGGGCTGATGAGTATTTGACCGGGCTTGGCCTCGTCACACAGCCGAGAGGCGACGTTCGACACCGTGCCGATAGCGGCGTAGTCAAACCGGCCCTCGAAGCCGATAGTGCCGAGTGTAGCGAAGCCGTGCGCAATCCCGATGCCAAAGCCAATCTCGTGCCCGAGGCGGCTCCAGGTTGCCGTCAAGGCTCCGATGGCGTCACGCACTTCAAGCGCCATCAGCAGAGCCTGTAGCGCCGGGTTCTCCACTGGCACCGGATCGTTGAAGACCACCATCACGCCGTCGCCGGCGTAGCGTTCGAGCGTGCCGCCATACTTGATGACTATCCCGCCGATTGCCGCATGATAGTCGCGCAGCAGAGCCATCACATCCTCGGGATCGGCGCTCTCGGAGAACCCGGTGAACCCGCGCAGATCGCAAAAGAGAGCAGTTATCTCTCGACGGTGACTTTCGAGTTGCTTCTCCGTCCCAGACGCAACGATCAGATCAGCCACCTGCGGAGGCAGGAAGCGGCGCAGTCTGCTCATGCGCTCGATTTCGTCTACTTGGTCGGCGACCCGCTGTTCGAGTTGTTGGTTGAGCTTGACGACCTCCTCGGTCGTTTCGCGCAGTTCATTCAGCAGCCGTGCGTTCTCGATGGCGATGACCGCCTGCGCCGCGAAGTTCTCCACAAGCGCGATCTGCTTGGCGGTGAAAGGACGAACTTCTTGGCGGTAGATAGTGATTGCACCGATCAAGGTGTGCTCCTTGAGCATTGGCACGATGAGAAGGGTTCGAGCGCCACCCTTATCAACGAGCGTGACAAGAGGCGCAAAACCCGCTTTGTAGGCTGCTTCCTGCCTGAGGTCCGCGACATGAACACGCTGCTTCGTTGCCGCAAGGCGCGCGAGAGGGATGTCCGCTACGTCGGTCTTGATAATCAGCGCCTCCCCCCGCCAGTCCACGTATGTTGGCTCACCGTGCCATGCGACCGCGCGAAAGGTTTCTCCCTCACGAAGGAAAAGATTGCCAAACTCCGCTTCGCAAATTCGCGTAGCGCTGGCTAACATTGCAGCGAACACCGGTTCAAGCGCGCCTGGGGAGCTTGAGATAACCTGGAGCACTTCGGAAGTGGCAGTTTGCTGCTCCAACGCCTCCGTAAGGTCGCCGGTGCGTTGCCGCAATTCGTTGAGCAACCGCGCGTTCTCGATGGCGATGACGGCTTGAGCGGCGAAGTTCGTGACTAAGGCGATTTGTTTTTCGGTGAACGGCCGAACCTCCTGTCGGTAGATGGCGATGGCTCCGATCACTTCGTTCTCTTTAAGCATCGGCACGACAAGGAAAGTTCGTGCGCCGCCAAGGTCGCCGAGTGCGATTGATGAGCCCGCCGCTTGTAGGTCACCGTCTCGCTAAAATCGGCAACCTGGATGACGGTTTTGATTGACGCCGCTCGGGCCAGTGGGGTTTCTGGACCAACTTCGGTAATCGGTTCACGCCGTCGTAGTTCGGCGTAGGCCGCGGGCGGATTGTGCATGGCGACGACCCGATAACGCCTGCCGCCTCCCCACAGTAGCAGGTTTCCGAATGCAGCTCCGCAGAGCCGCGTCGCGTTCGCCAGCAGACTTTCGAACACTCGCTGTAAATCGCCGGGCGAACTGCTGATAAGCTGAAGCACTTCCGACGTAGCCGTTTGCTGCTCCAACGCCTCCATGAGGTCAGTGGTACGCTGGCGCAGTTCGTTGAGCAGGCGCGCGTTCTCAATGGCAATGACGGCTTGCGAGGCGAAGTTCTTGACCAACTCGATCTGCTTGTCGTTGAACGGACGGACCTCTTGGCGAAAGATGGAGATTGCGCCAATCAATTCGTCGTCTTTGATCATTGGAACACATAGAAGCGTCCTGATCCCCTCGCGTTCGGAGGCACTCCGGAGGGGGTGGTCCCGCGGATAATCTCGATCAGTTAGAACATCGGCGATTTGTACCGCCGCCATTGAACTAAGCATTCGACCTAAGCCCGTGCCCGGTGCTGGTTCTATGAGGGGGCCGCTGAGCCGCTCCGATGCGAGTTCAGCGGAAGAGTTGTCTGAAGCAACAAGCCGAAATGCGCCATCGGCATAAAGATACAGATTTCCGAACTTGGCTTCGCAAAGGCGCGTTGCGTTCTTCAACATTGACTGGAAGATTGACTTCAAATCGCCGCGCGACGAACTGATGGCGTGCAGGACTTCGGACGTTGCCGCGAGTTGCTCCAGAGCTTCGTTCAATTCGCGGGGAAATCGAGAGACCTCTGCACGCGCACCAGGGGGGAAGATACGGGGCGGGCGGTCTGATTTTGCACGCTGCTGCGCTTCGGCTTGGCCTTAATCGGGCCGTGCGCCGTTTGGCGACGAAATCGGCCGAGGGAAACAGCAGCGACGCGTTCTTGCCGGTTGCGCCTTGCACGAAGGAGCCCTTATTGGCTCGACGCGTTGGCTTCAGGGCGACTTAGTTGGCGGCGTAACGGTTCGTTATACGCCCGCCAGCAGAGCGTTCGCGGCGGCGGCTTATGGATTGACCTCTGCCGCAACTGCCATTCGCCTTAAGGCATCAATGACTGTCTGTGGGCGGTCAATCTGAACGTCGTGGCCGCTACCCTGCGCCACAATGAGAGTAGCTTGAGGGGAAAGGGTCGCATCTCTGAATTTTTTACTTTCGCTGTCGAAGACAAGCCGCTCGCCCGTGATGAGCTTGATCTCCAGCACGGGTCGCTTGCCTTCGAGCTTTGATTCCGGCAGTCCGTTAACGAGGGCATGGCTGTTGAGCACACTCGTCCACACGGTCAGGAAGTCTTCTCCCTTCCGCACCAATTCCGTACAAAATACGCAGGCTCGCTCGTTCACCATGCAAATACGATTGCAGCGGCCCCGGCCTCGGCATTGATCTAGATCAATACAATCACTGCCATAGTGAGTTCTGCGGCTCAGCGTCGAATTGTCGAGAGCTCGTCCGTTGTGGTCGCGGACGATGAAGCAAGGCGCGGTCTCTTCGACGGTCCATGGCGGTGGGAAGCGGCGGCTACTGACATTTGACGCCCTCGAGCTGCAGCACGATCCGCAGCGCGGTCGAGACTTCAGCCACGCTGAAGCATCATCGCGAAGGCGATTGCAATGCACATCCGCTCTGGCACGTCAGCTGGGTGGAAGTGCAGTTCATTAGGCAAGCCGTACTCGCACTCGCGTTCAAAGTTCCAGCTCCAGTTCCACCCGATGTTGTGGGCGTCGGCGTCGAGGGAAGAACACAGGCTGTTTTGCAGTTCGCTACCTGCGCATTGCAAGCCATCATGCAATTGGTCGTAGTTGAAGTGAGGGGAGTGGCAAGCCCAGTGAAGGGAGACGTGACGTTTGGAGTTGAAGTCTGCGCCAAGACAGTACCATGCGCGATGGCGTAGGTTGCCGCCGCTATAAACAATTGCAAGGCTTTCCGCATGGCGCCCTCCTGTTAGCTTGAACAATTGTAGCCCGTTAGCGATTCAGCGAACAGCCGATGTGCTGGACGTACCTCCAACGGCCCGATAGTCAGGGGGCCGTGGCAACGGGCGCGACCAGTCCGGTCGGGGCACGACGGAACGGACCAGATGCATCTAGTGCTCGCCATTATGCATGGGTTAAGGCGCCGGCGCCGTTGTTCAACGTCGCAGGCTGGCTGCCGTCGACATAAATTGTGTATTCGTCGCTCACCCCCACTCCTCCTCAATCTCCCGTTTCACAGCCGGCGCCGCTGGGTTCTTGGTCTTAATCTTAAGCCTTCAGCTACGAATTTCATTTTAACTGACTAGCAGGGCGGGGACCGATCCCTCACTTCAACACCGCCCCTTGCACTGGCCCAGCGGCGCGTCGCCTGGGCCTTTCTTTTTGGCTTCGTTAGCGTCGAAGGCATTATCGCCGATCTTGGGCCAGCTTACGCTTGAGTTGCACCAGGCAATCTATCTCAGGGCGAATTTGAAAGGGAACGTGCATAGTTTGCAAGTATCTACGGTATAGGCCCCTTGTCCGATCTTCCTCGACCGCGACTAGCTAGCTAGTACTGCGGCCGAGTGAGTAGCTCGGGAAGCTTGGCGATGCCGGCCGCAATCTTCCTCGCTTCGTCTTTGGTCAGTAGACATACGCCACTGCAAAACGGTTAGCGTCGCGGACGATGTAAGAGATGCCGCGATATTCCTCGACAGTCCATGGTGGGAAGCGGCGCTCGGGCATGTTCCCCATACTGCCCCCAGCGGCGATGGATGATCAGGAATATTCGTTATCCACAGGCCAAAATGCATCAATCATGGTCGTGAGCCATTGTTTTCATTACATGATTTCCCTATTTATCCACAGAATGTAATTAATTAATATCGTAAGTGCGGTCTGCGACAAATGGGACGGAGAAACGAAAACAAAAGCACAGAAATCCGCACTCCTTTTTGGCACGAACAGGGAGGGACGCCCCCATGCCAAAGAAATTGCAAAGTGATGACGACGATCTGATGAAGATCTTTGAACACTATGCCGAGCTGCGGCGCGAGAACGCTGAATATGAGGACACCGTGCACACGCTCGAATGCGACATCGCGAGCTTGCAGGGCCGGGTCGACCAGCTCGAAGAACTCAACAAACAACTCACCGAGGAACGTGATCAGTTCTTGGAACGCTACTACCGACTGGTCACGCAATTCGAGCTGATGGGCGGCTCGTTTGATCGCGCGCGCGCCGGCATCACCGATGCAATCGGATACCTGCGCGCTCGGCCCGAGAAGCACGAACGACATGAAATACCTGCGTTGCCGGTGTCTAAGTCCCTCGGCAATGGCAATGGCAATGGGCTAGAGAACGGCATCGCCAAGTTCGCCGCGGCAATCGAGGACGAGCGCCAACGAGAAAAAAATGAAAACTCCTAAAGCCACGACGGCGACGCGCGATCGTCATTCTGGCCGTGATGCATGGTGCGGGCGTCGGTTAGGGGTAGCGTTGACTCCCGCTGAGCATTCGGCCTGAATAGGCTTGCCCCAACGGGCACGGTTAGCCACCTTTGCCCCGGCCACGAGCGGCTGGGGCTTTTCTATACGAAGGGAAGTGCGGCGCACGGCGCCTTTTTGTATCGCTTATTATTGGCTGGCCATAGCCACACGTTCGGCCACCCACGCCGCAGATTGCGTCTTCACCCAATTCAGAGCTTCGAGACCGGCCTTAAATTTGTAGACTGACTCAATCGTGCCATCGGGCCATTCGGCCTCTACTTCCCAATACTCGCCATCTTTAAGAACCACACAAAATATCGGAGTTCGGGCCGTCACGTTTTCACCCACCCACACATGATGGCCCGGCGCGAATAGCTCAGCACTTTTCGAGCTGATCGACGCAAGACACGAGCAAACTGGAAGATGCCCCAAGCGCGGCAGTGCAAAAGCGCTTGGGGCTTTAGAAAGCGAGACTGTGGGCTGGCTAAGATGACCCTCATCCCGCACAGCTATAAGAACACGGGCGAAGTAACGACTCTATGACGAGCTAGGATTAACGTTGACACGGGCGGCTTCGGGCCGCCCTTTTCTGTGAAGCGTTGACTCCCGCTGAGCATTCGGCCTGAATAAGCGCTTCACTGCGGCATCTAACTTAGCCCCAGCCAGTTGCCGGGCGATAGAATGCCCGTGGAAGAAGTCCCGAGCAGTGCGAGCGCCATTAACACGCCGCCGAGCTTGAGCCGCCACAGCACGGGCAAAAATCTGGCCTAACAATCGAGAGCTGCGTGCCGGGATCATGCGCTGGCTGAAGACCGAGGTGCAGCTCTTGGCGTAAAGTTGTGCGGTGAGGGGTGTGATGTCTGATCAATCTGATTTCGAATTTGCATCCCAGTTCGTGGCCTCAAATGAGATCGACCAGACGGGAAAGGACATTCTGAAGTTGCTGGACAAAGCCGCGGCCGACAGGCGACACGCATTGGAGACGGCGCAAAGGCTCTCACATCAGCTTCAAAATGCCGAAAATCGGATTGCAGAATTAGAGGCTGAGGTTCAGCTTTACAAAGCGAAAATGGATCGTGCAAAACAGTGGCTCCACAATATTTTCTCAGCGATTGAAGAACGCCTGATTGGGTAACAGAATGGAGTGGTAAGGCATGAGTCGCGCCAGATGTCCGTGAACGGCTCCGGCGACATTGCGGTGTTCGCAACGGAGTGGCCGATCTGCTAACACGGGACGAAGCGCGGCGCTCTCCATTAATATCGCCAAGCTGCCGGAGCTGCTGAGATGCCGCAGTATTAGTGCGGCAAATTTGCTCTGAGGCGGTCTCTGTGTTCCTTAAATCGCCGAAGATTCGATTCCAGCAGCCAAAGTATTCTCTGGGCTTCCAAGGTGTTCGCGCCTGCTGACCTTAAGCGGACTATGAGACCCTTCTGCCGTTGCACCATACGTCGCGCTTCGGCAACGTGTTCCTCAACGCGGCGAAGGTCATCTTCGAAGCTCATAGTCAGGCCGCGCGGGCAATAGCGGTTTTTTTGCCCGATTGACGCCTAATCGAGGCCGCAATGGGATACCTCTCTTAGGGCATGAGCAATCAAACGAGCGAAGCGATCGTCTATATCGAGCGGGAATACAAGGACGCTAAAGGTCGCGTCGAACTTCAGCGCCGCGTTGTAAAACAACTACACATGGTCGAAGCGGACGCAGGCGAGGCCGAAGCCTCTCTCGACGCATTGTTGGATGACGAAGCGTCGAAGCTGCGCATCTTGGATTACTTGCGAAAGTGGTTAGGCGACAAGATGGAAGAACGCCAGTAATTTATGGGCGCCGAGTTCGCTCGCGACGGATGAGGTGGAAGGCGATCCCTATCACTGCCAAGCCAACTGCGATCCAAAAAAACGGTAGCGGCGCCTGCTCATAGGCGGCCTGCTCGCGGATGCGGACTTCCCTATCTATGAAGTCGCTGTAGTCGGGCTCTGAAGCGACCAAGGCGTCTTAGATTTCTATAGCTGCCCTTGAAGCGTGATATACGAAGTCGCGGGTAGCTGCACAGCCACCTTTCTCGCCCAGTTTCCAGCGGTCACTGCCGTCATCCTTGGGATCGTTACACCCCAGCGGATTGCGATGATCTTCAGCATCACAACAAACGTGCTGCCAGGGTTTCTCCTTCTGCTTTGCCGCGAAAGGCGCCCGCACCGCTGGCGAGGTCTATGATCGTCTCGGCTGCAGCGTCCAATGTGGACGCTGTGCCCGCACAATCCGCCGAATCTTGAACGAGGCGCTCGCCGCGGGCGATTCCGCCTGCCGCCAAACGAACGGCGGCGCCTGTTAGCGCGTTTCACTTGCGATCACGGCGCCGATTGGCCGCTCGATTGGCGCGTCAACGCCGTGGGCGAAGGACTGCCCTCACCGACATCGCATTCGAACCGGTCTCTTCGAACCGAAGTCTCCGTTGCGGGGAAACGGAATTTTCAGGGCAGAGACAAAGAGGCCGAAACGGCCTTGGAGATTCAAGGACGCCGGTGCAGAGACAAAATCTCGCTAGGCAACTCCGCCAATTCGGGGCGAATCGCGGGGTTCCGGGAAATCTCCGTTAGAACGAGAATGCGTGGTGGGGCTGAGAGGACTCGAACTGCGTGCCAAGCACGCAGTCGCTATCGAATCGGTCTCTCGCGAGTGAGTCCGCCGCGACAATTCTGCGATCGAATGTCGCTGAGCGACAACATTATCCAGAAAGGACTGGCATTCGGGCGCCATTGGAGCGGCACTGTGCGTTAATTTCGGGCGCCAGGGGTGCCCCGAGATCCTGCCCCGCCGGCTGCATCGCCGAGGTGGGGCTTCGGTAGTGCGGCGCGACGCCGCGAAACCGAACGGAGGATCTCAAATGTCAAAGTCTGCAAAGAAGCGACCGATGGCGTCAGCGCCAGCCGCCGTTCCAACGACAAAATCATCGCGACACAGTGCTGGCGATCCTGAGCCGAAGAGGGCCGATCGCGGCTCGAAGCAATCGCGCGTCATCGCCTTGCTGCAATCCCCCACGGGCGCAACGATCGAAGCGATGATGAAGGCCACCTGCTGGCAGCAGCACTCGGTGCGCGGCTTTCTTGCCGGCGTCGTGCGCAAGCGCCTCAAGCTCAAGCTCGCCTCGAAGACGGTGGACGGCCATCGGGTCTACCAGATCGCGAGCGGAGATAGCGGCAAGACTGCCTCTGGCGAGTTCAAACGCCGGCCAGCCTGAGAGGCATGCCGCGCGTAAAGATCGGTCCGCCCTTGCCGGACCGCGCGACGCTCGACGTCGAGATCGCGCGCCTGCGTGATCTCGACGTCACTGAGCTTCGCAGCCATTGGCAGGTCGTATTCGGACGGCCAGCGCCTCCTCACCTTGCTCGTCATCTGCTGTTTCGCACCCTGGCTTACCGGCTGCAGGCCGATCGTTTGGGCGACCTGGAGGCTGAGACTAAGCGTCTGCTCGACCGCTCGCGGTCGCCTGACGAGGCTGGACAGGACGCCGTGCGGTTGAGCCAACGGACCGCGGTGCTCCGGCCCGGCACCATCCTCGCCCGCGAATGGAACGGGCAAATGCAACGGGTGGCAGTGCGTGCCGATGGCTTTGCCTGGAATGGCAACACCTATCCAAGCTTGTCCAAGGTTGCCTTCGCGGTCACGGGGACGCGTTGGAATGGACCGAAATTCTTCGGCCTGCGAGACAAACCAGCGAAGGCGTCCTCACCATGAAGCCCGGATCAACGAAAGTGGTTCGTTGCGCGATCTATACCCGCGTCTCGACCGACCAAGGACTCGAACAAGACTTCAACTCGCTCGACGCCCAGTATGAAGCCTCACAGGCCTATATCCGCAGCCAAGCGCACGCCGGCTGGACGCTGCTACGAGCTAAATACGACGACGGCGGCTTCTCTGGCGGCCACACCGACCGGCCGGCCCTGCAGCGGCTCCTCGCGGACGTGCGGTCCGGCAAGATCGACGTGATCGTCGTCTATAAGGTCGATCGCCTGACCCGCTCGTTGGCGGATTTCGCCAAGCTCGTCGAGCTATTCGATGAGCACAACGTATCGTTTGTCTCGGTGACCCAGCAATTCAACACCACAACCTCGATGGGCCGGCTGACCCTGAACGTGCTGCTGTCGTTTGCCCAATTCGAACGCGACGTCACCTCCGAGCGCATCCGGGACAAGATTTCAGCGTCCAAGCGCAAGGGGCTCTGGGTCGGCGGCATGGTCCCGCTCGGCTACGACACCAACGAGCGAAGGATCACCGTCAACGAGGCTGAGGCGGACCGGGTGCGCATGATCTTCCGCAGTTATCTCAAGCTTGGCAGCCTCAACCTGCTGATGGCCGAGTTGCGCAAACAGGGCATCGTCACCAAGGTTCGCACGCTGAAGACCGGAGCGACCGTCGGCGGCATTCCGTTCACCCGCGGGCCGCTCGCCCACCTCCTGCGCAATCGCTTCTATATCGGTGAGGTGCCATTCAAGGGTGAGGTCCTCCATGGCGAACAGCCGCGCATTCTCGATCGGGACTTGTTCGACGCTGTCCAGGCCAAGCTGAGTGAGCAGACGACCAATCATCGGACCACAAGGATGAACTCCGAGGCCCTGCTGACCGGCCGCATCTTCGATGACCGCGGCAACCGCATGAGCCCGAGCCATGTCCGCAAGGGCGGCCGCAAGTACCGATACTACCTGTCCTCCGCTCTTTTCCATGGCGCAGCCGATCGCGCCGGATCGGTGCGCCGCGTGCCGGCAACCGACATCGAGGCGCTGGTCATCAGGTCGGTTCGCGAGCATCTCAAACCATCGCAGGAGATTGACGACCGGGGCCTGGTCCATACTCACGTCGCACGAGTCGAGGTTCAGCCGGAGCAGTTGATCATCCAGCTTGCCGAAGCACAGGGAAGCGATCGCCAGAAGGCGAGATCCAACGCCGCCCTTGAGGTCTCTTGGCAAAAGACAATATCAAGGCGGCGCCGTGCGATTCTTGTGCCTGATGGAATGTCGCCGCAACACGCCCGGCCGATACGTTCGGAAAATCGCGCCACCTTGGTCGCATCGATCGCCCGCGGGCGCCGTTGGCTCAATGAACTTATCGCCGAGCAAACGGCAACCACGGACAGCATCGCCAAGCGAGAGAGGTGCAGCGTCCGCAAGGTGAATATGACAATCTCGCTTGCCTTCCTCGCGCCCGATCTCGTCAAGGCCGCCATCGACGGGCGGCTCCCGCATGGGATGGGAGTTGCCCGCCTCGCCGACTTGCCAGCCGAATGGTCCCGCCAGCACCAGATCCTCGCCCTTGCTGCGCAGTAGCGCCGGAGTTCTGCGGCCGTCCCGGCTGCGGAAGCCGCTCACGCAAAAAACTCTTCGATCAGACCCCGGGGCCCCGGGGGGGCCTGATTGGCCGCGAAGGTTTTCCCTGTTCGGCAATTCCAATTCCCTGTTCTGCGCAGAAAAATTCCCTGTTCCACTGCGTAGGGAATTTTGCTGCAAATCATTGGAATCACGTGTGATTGTAGCGGCTAGAGCCGGCCAGGGCGCCCACCTTCAACGAAATTCCCTGTAAATTTCCCTGTTAGGAGGGAATTCGGATAGGGAGACTGGTTCGATGCTGACTGCATCCGCCACCACGCATTCTCGTTCTAACGGAAATTTCCCGGAACTCGGCGATTAGCCCCGAATCGGCGGGGTTCTGCGAGAGGTTTTGTCTCCCGAGCGCCATGCCTTGAGCTTCGGCGCCTTTTCGGGCCGTTTGTCTCTGGCCTAAAAATTCCATTTCCCGGCAACGCAGACTTCGGGTTCGAACAAACTCGATCTGATCGCGACGGTCGAAATCTTCACCGGCATGAGTTTTCTCGCTGTGATGACCGGGCTGATCTTCGCTCGCTTCTCACGACCGCGCGCCCGCTTTGTGTTCGCCAATACCGCGGTCATCACCCGCCACGAAGGGACGCCAGGCGCTGATGATTCGCACAGCCAACGCGCGGCACGATGTGATCTCTCGGGCAAACGCGCGGCTTTGGCTTATTCGCGCCCAACGCATTAACGAGGGCGATCAGCTTCGCCGCTTCTACGAACTCGCGCTCGACCGCAGTGAGCATCCGATGTTCGTTTTGAGTTGGATGCTGTTTCACATCATTGACAAGGAGCGCCCGCTGAATGGGGTGACAGCCCCCGATCTAGAGGAGAGCGACGCGCTGTTGGTCCTCAACGTCGGCGGCCTCGACGACGGTTCCGCCCAACAGCTCTATGCCCGTCACGTCTATTCCTGGCGCGATATCCGCTGGCACCATCGCTACAAGGACGTCACCAGCGTTTCGCCGCAGGGGCGTTTCTTGCTCGACTACACCAAATTCCACGACGTTGGCGATGCCGCGCTATGATGTCGAGCGCTTTGGTTTTGCGCCGCGATCAAGCCCCCGCCAATGCGACGTGATGATCATCGCCGGAACGCTTGTCAACAAGATGGCCCCGGCGCTCCGCAAAGTATACGACCAGATGCCCGAACCGCGCTATGTGATCTCCATGGGATCCTGCGCAAACGGCGGCGGCTATTATCATTACTCTTATTCGGTGGTGCGCGGTTGCGATCGGATTGTTCCAGTCGATATCTACGTGCCGGGCTGTCCGCCGACGGCCGAAGCCCCGCTTTACGGTGGTGCTTTTGTTACAAAAGAAAATACGCCGCACTGCTGCGATTGAACGCTGATGGCAGACGACGCATCATCAGCCCGCTTTTTTCCTAAGAACCGATCGAGCTCATCCGGGATGTCTTCCAGCAGAGCACCGCACCGTCGAGCCCGCCGGCATTTGCCCGCATGGCCATCCAGCTTGCTGCTGCTTAGATCATCCGTAGATAGTCAGCGAGACATTTTGAAGGGCGCAACCCTTCGCCGGGCGAACGCTCGAAGAAACCAATAGCTCGTGGCGAGCCTATAAGGCCGACGAACTGAGCAAGCTCTTTGGTACGCCGCTGTTGCGCGACATGCCAACCGAACAGCGCATCCGCCCGGCTAAATACACGTTTGAAAATGCGATGGCTTGGATTCCATTGGTCGGGCTCTTTAGCGGAATGCGGTCAAATGAGATTTGCCAGATGCGCGCCAGCGACGTGCAGCGCAAGGAAGGAGTATGGTTTTTCAACGTGAGCGACGACAATACGCGCCAAAGTCTCAAGACGAAAGCAGCCACGCGCATTGTGCCGATACATACCGAATTAGTCCGCTGCGGCTTCCTCGATTACGTGAAGGGGCTCCCGCGTGATGGGCAACTATTTCCGGCACTGAAACCGGGCGGTCCTGATGGCAAGTACAACCATTATTTTGCCAAGCGATTCACTGAGTACCGGAGAAGGTGCTGCGTTGGCGCTCCGAGCACGGCATTTCATTCATTCCGCAAGAACGTGGCGCAAGCACTCAAAGACAAGCGTGCGACGCAGGCCGAAATAGCGGAGCTAATAGGCCACGAGCAGGGCTTCACGTTTTCGGTGTATGCGCCTATGCAACTGCCCATGAAGGTGCTGAAAGAATTGATTGAACGCATCCACTATCCGGGCATGCGGCTCAATCACTTGTACGTCGAGTAGTCGGGGCAGGTTGGGGCGGAACGAATAGAAGGCGCGGAAACAGAGATTTCAGTTCGAAGAAACGCGGTTCGACAGGGCCTAGTAGATCTGGGTCGGAAAGCCAAAACCAGTCCCCATATACCGAGTTCCCAAACACGAACACTCGCTGCTGATCCGAAGGGACCTGGTCAAAATGCCGAAGGCTCTACGCGCCGAAATCAATGATGTCGTTGTGAAGTATACAGAGCGCAAGCTTCGAAACGACGGGACATTAGACGTTGCCGTGATAGCACACGAAATGACCCAGAGCCTCGTTGATATGATTGTGGACCAAGACGAGCACCATCATGCGCCGCTGCTCGCTCTGATGATCCTAAGCTTGGGTGACGAATATCTACAGCGAACCGGAATTGGCGAACGGCGCGACAACTAGATGAATTGCCACGGGTACGATCTGTCGAGCTTCACCGCTGCTAATTTATTCGGATCTGCGCTGCGCAGTTAGGACCGTGATGTGCCCGCCATGAAAATGAACCCCGAGCAGGGTACGCGCTCGGGGGGCACTACTCGTGGGACCTAAACTACCGGGTGGCGTCGGGGTTTCGGGGGATTGGATGCCGCCCGGCTCACAGTTAGGTAAGCACGCGCCGGACCCCGAACACCTGCGCATGATGTCGCAGAATGGTGCCTGAGGGGTTTCAGCCTGCACGTGCTATGAGGCACGCTGTTAAGTATCCTCCTCAGGCCGCAGATCGTGGCGAGCTACCACCTTTCCACTACCCTTCCATTTCGCGATAGGTGCCAAGGCGGCTTGAGTCTAAGCACCTGCGGTTATCGGAGATGCTAAGCCGACCGAAAGTTCGTTAGCAGAAGACGAGCATCAAGTTGTTTTGGTTCAGCGTTTCCCAGATGGATTGTGCGTTGAAGTATCAGTCCCCTTTTCGCTTCCGGTTGTGTTTCCCTTGTCCATTCCAGTTTGGGCAGGATTTGAAGGACGCGGATTATGTGTTGAACTGGTACTACCGATTCCTTCCTCTTTGGGATTTGCCGCTCCATTAGTACTATTTTGAGCGAAAGACATAGTGCTAGGGCCGGCGAAGAGAACTAAAGCCAATATGGCTGTTCCGATTTTGCGATGCATCACAACGCTCCTGATAACTTTGCGAACGCCCTTTGAGGACAACGCGCAGATGCGACAGGCGGTACCACACGCGTAAAATGTTTTAATCGCCGATCCCAGCGCGGCTGGTTGTGCCAGCCGCTCGCTCGACAGCAGATGCTTCGAGCACACGCGGATAATCGCTAACGACCAAATATTCAGTCGGATACGCGGCGGCCCACAATCCGCCTATGGAACCTGTTTGCGAGCGAGTCGTTATCTTCTAGCAAAGGACCGAGAGGAAGTTAGCGGTGCCGACCTGGCGAGCCGATTATTTTGACCGCGCGAACGGCCAAACGCCAGAACGCTCCGTTGTCATTGCCGCAGAAAACGAAGCAGTTGCCTTCGAGGAAGTGCGCTCCGCGATGGGCCCAACTTGCTCCCGTGCAGTAGTCACCGAGGTCGATACTCAGGCCAAGACCACTTACGCCAAGCTGCGACAAAGTCACTGATACGTCGCTGAAGTCCAGAAATTTAATGCGCGAACGGGGCTTTAACGGCCGAGCCATCGACTAAAGGTCTCAAAACTGGCCCTGGTGTCGCACCTGGGAACGCTGAATTGTTTCCCATGTTACCGGCACGAGGAAACAACAATGAACAATCCAAACTACTTCCTGACACCGGACAGCGTATCAATTCAACCTGAACCTCAAGATTTCGAGATGGTGGAGAGGGAGTTTGGACCTTTGCCTCTTGATGCCAGTGAGAGTGAAGCGGCACACCGTTACAGGCTTGCACAAGCGACCACGATCTTGAGACTCAGTGGGCTTTCAACGTGGGATCCAGTTAAAATCGCTGCAGATCGCGATGCTTTAATGCGCGCTGTTGGTGATTAGGTAGCCGACGACGCCGAGAAACGTCTCGGAAGGATGTCGAGATGGCCCTGCGAAACTGGGACGGAAAAGTTCGCAGAGGTTTGCATCCTTGCGCTGCGCTTCGCAGGCTAATCAACCGGACTCGGTGAGCTTTCCGAGCAAAGCGCGCAACTTCGCCTCTGTTCTGGCGTACCTTCACCTGTCTGCGCAGTAATCTCATAATTGCATAAACGCGAGCGGGCAGATATTTCGTTAGAGCACGTATTCTCGCGGCGCCCCCATGAAGCGCCGCTCAGCAGCTTCTAACGCTCCAGCTTGATCTTCAGGCGAAAACCCGCAAACGATTTCCGCTACCTTTGGTATCGCGTCAACCGCCGCCCTTAGAAGGGTCTGCTCGTCTTCAGCCGATGCCCATGAGAAACGTGCATCCCATTGCGTAGCTGCAGATCGTCCGACCAGCTCGTCAACTCTGGCGATTATGCCGAGCGCTCGGCACGAGATTTCTGGGCTATCGCGCAGTGGCGCCGCGGGTCCTGATACACCCAACCTGGCGATTAGCCCCGAATTGGCGGAGTTGCCTAGCGTGATTTTGTCTCTGCACCGGCGTCGTTGAATCTCCAAGGTCGTTTCGGCCTCTTTGTCTCCGCGCTGAAAATTCCGTTTCCCCGCGACAAAGACTTCGGTTCGAAGAGACCGGTTCGAATGCGATGTCGATGAGGGCAGCTCCTTCGCCCACGGCGTTGAGTCCTCGGGTAAAACATTCTGACCTTAATCAGGCACGACCCGCAGAAGCATGTCGCGGCGCAAGCCATGCGAGCCGCTGCAAGCTATCTTCGAGCGAACGCTTGAGCGGACTGTGAGGGGCGGCACGGTCGATCTCAATGGAACGAAACCGCGACCGCCGTGTTGGCTTTATTGCAGCGCAACATTCCTAAGGCCATTCCAGGTCCGTTGCCCACAGGATCAACAGGATCTGACCTTATGTCCACTCACGGAATTACTCGCTCTTTGTCCCGCCGCTCTTTTAGATCTTCTGCGCAGACGCCGCACCCGATCGCTGTTAGTGCCGTAGTCGTTGTCGCGGCGCTTGCGATCTCTGCGCTTGCGAACCGCTTCATTGGGAAAAGGGCAGAGCGCAACAACCCGCCCATGGGAAAATTCGTTGTGGTGAGAGGCGTCCGCCTCCACTACGTGGAGGAAGGCGAAGGCAACCCGTTGGTCTTTTTGCATGGCAATGCGGGTATGATCCAGGATTTCGCGTCGAGCGGCCTCATGAGCAGGGCCGCCGAAAGATATCGGGTCATCGTCTTCGACCGTCCTGGCTTTGGTTATAGCGATCGCCCTCGAAGCACGATCTGGACCGCTGAAGCCCAAGCTGACCTTCTCCATGACGCACTCATTCAAATTGGTGTTTCGCGTGCCACCGTTCTTGGCCATTCCTGGGGGAGCTCGGTGGCGGTTGCGCTTGCGCTGAAGTATCCAGAATTAGTTGGCGCCTTGATTTTAGCCTCAGGCTATTTCTACCCCACTGCTCGGGCTGACGTTGCTATTCTTTCGGGACCGTCGTTACCGTTTATCGGTGACATCCTGAGCCACACCATCTCGCCCATTTTGGCGAGGCTCCTGCGACCACTTTTCATGCGGCAGATTTTTGGACCAGCGCCGGTTCCTAGGAAGTTCGACGGTTTTCCGAAAGAGATGGCCCTTCGGCCGTGCCAAATCCGCGCCAGCGCCGCGGAATGCGCTCTCATGATCCCCGACGCGTTTGCATCCCAGAAGGACTATGCCAAACTGAAAATGCCCGTCGTCATCGTTGCCGGCGAGGAAGATAGGTTGATCGACATTCATAAGCAATCGGCACGCCTTCACCGGGATATCACTCAAAGTACGCTGCACCGCATTCCTGGCGTCGGCCATATGGTGCATCAAACCGCAACGACCACTGTAATGGTGGCGATCGACGAAGCTGCGGGCGCAAGCTCAGGACGGGCCTAGCAATCACCCCGACCACTACTTGCGTTAAGCCAAGATCGAATGCAATTAAACAGCGGGAGGTTTAGTGCCCGTTTGTGATTGTCTGCGGTAACGACAACGACAAGGCATTTCGCGTCGCGCAAGCCGGAGGCCATATTCAAATGCGCCATTACGCCCGGTGACTTGACGACCCTGACTTCGCGCGTGCGCGCACGCACACCAGCGGCTATTGGCGCGCACCGTCGATGGTCCGTCCGCTGTATGCGACCACTTGACCTCAATCTGACCTTCGGCGGCAGATAGCGCACCATACTTGGCAGCATTGGTCGCCAGTTCGTGCAAGGTCACAGCAATTGCCTGAGCGCTGTTGGGCTCTAGCAACACTTCTGGACCCTCGATACTCACACCCGCGATTCGTTCTTCCGCGTATAACTGAGACCTGTTCGATGGCGCTCTTGTGGGGGTCGATTACAAACGCGAATTACACGCGAGTCAGAGGCAACTTTTCGATTGGGAGAGCTGTTGCCAACGCAGGAATGGATGATCACATTCTATCCCTGGTATCCCCAAGCGGTCTTGCGAGCGGCCCCACGCACATGCCCAAGTTCCTCCGCATCGGAGTCCATCAGTCGAACGTTTCCGGATACACGTCAAAGGCATGGTTGGTTCGTCGGGTTGGCTCGACGGTTTTCCTGAAGTGGGGCGCCGTTGAGGTCCATGGCGTAGGAGATGGGCGAAAGATTTACTGGACGCTTCCGCCACTGGCAAAAACAATTCGTTGCGGCACGGTGCAGCGTGCCAAAGACTATGCAAAAACCGCAGTCGCGCGGTCCTTTTTCTGCTGCAAAGATGCGGACCCGACGCGGGTTCGGAGCCTGAGCGTAATTGTAGAGCTTCAGGGGACGGGCCATTTCAAACCTCCAAATGCCGTCGGTCGTTCCAATCAAGCCGCGAGCGATTTGAGCAGTGTCTTTGCGTCCTTCAGATCGCGCGTGTCGAAACCCTCAGTGAACCACCCGTAAACCGGAGCAAGCAGTTCGCGCGCTTGCGGCACCTTGCCTTGGTCCTGGTCCGTCAGATCGGGCAGGACGCTATCGTCTATCGCGTTATCGCGAAACGTGGCCTGGTACTGCTCAAGGCCCAGGCTCCGCAGCCAGCTTGCCACGTCCATGACACAGCCGTCTTAGCTCAGGCTTATGCATGATTGACCGGACGTGGCGACCTGTCCAGGGCAAGGTCAATAAGCTGGTCACCTCTCATCCAGTGTTTGAACGCGACTGGACTTAACAAGATGCTCTATTATCGCGGCTGACCAGAGGGGGTTAAAATGTACAAGCGCATCCTACTCGCTTACGACGGATCGGTAGAAGGCCGCACCGCACTTCGCGAGGGTGCTCTCCTGGCACGGCAATGCAGGGCCAAGGTCTTTCCCTTATCTGTGCTCGCTGACTATGGCACTTTTCTATTGGCAGGGGCGGCCCTCGCAGGAGCATCTGTTCGGATGGAAGATGACTTCACGGAGATACTCAATGAGGGGGTTGCGCGGCTCAAAAAGCTGGGCTTCGATCCCGTGGCCAAACTGGTGAGAGGTCAGCCCGCCGAAGAAATCGGAAACTTCGCTAAGGAGATCGAGGCCGATCTCATAGTCGTCGGCCATCGGCGACAGAGCGCATTTGACCGCTGGTGGTCAGGTCCTAAGGGGGCCTATCTGATGGACTATACCGATTGCAGTTTACTCGTTGCTCGCAATGCCGTCAGTGACGAAGCTATCGAGGCGGCATTTATGACGAGTGGCTCAACGAAGGGCTAAGCCTCTTGAACACGCGCTACGCTCGCTACATATCAACCACGCGGCGCTGTCCCCTTGAATATAGCGCTGCGTTGTCGAGAGCGAAGCATGCCCAGCCAGCTGACGTCGCGCAAGCTGCCGCCGGCTTCGACGATCTTCTTTGCTTTTCGGGTGATGAACGTGCGCCGCCCGAATGCGAGCTTGCGCCGCTAAATCCGAGTTCGTTTTGCGGCGGAATCGGGCTTGTTTTGGCTTGCCGGAGCATGATCGGTCCAGCCATGCCGCTGATTCCCCTCCCCCTCATCACGCCTGTGGTAGAATGCATTCCGTTGGAGCGAATGTAGCGGCGGCCGTGATCGAGGGCCGCCTGCCGGCGATGGCTCAGAAATTGAAACAAGGGAGAGCAGTCATGCCCCTCAGGCATCTTGTTCTTGGCTTAGCAATCGCTGCGACGCTGCCGACAGTGCTTGAAACCGCACAGGCGGCGGACGGCCTTTACGTTCCGTTGTTCACTTATCGCACTGGTCCATTCGCGGGCTCGGGAACACCTTACGCTAATGGGCTGACCGATTATCTCACGATGCTTAACGAGCGCGATGGCGGCATTGGCGGTATCAAGCTCATTATCGAGGAATGCGAGACCGGCTACGACACTAAGAAGGGTGTCGAATGCTATGATTCGGTGAAAAGCAAGAACCCCGTCGTCATCACGCCTTTGTCTACGGGCGTCACTCTGCAAGTGATCCCGAAAGCGTCGGTCGATAAGATACCCGTTTTGTCGATGGCGTACGGACTTTCAGCTTCCGCAAACGGGAATCTGTTTCCATGGATTTTTAATGTGCCGGCGACCTATTGGGATGGCGCCTCGGCCTTCATCCGCCACGCGGCCGACGTGGAAGGCGGCTTCGACAAGCTCAAAGGCAAGAAGATCGGCCTCGTTTACCTCGACGTGCCTTACGGCAAGGAGCCGATCCCGCTCTTGCAGGCCCTGGCCCAGGACTACGGTTTCGAACTTAAGCTATACGCAGTTCCTGTGCCGCAAATGCAGAACCAAAGCTCGCTGTGGCTTGATATCCGGCGTGATCGGCTCGATTGGATATATCTGCAAGGGTGGGGAGCCATGAATCCGACAGCCATCAAGGAAGCGATCAAGATCGGTTTCCCGATGAACCGCATGGTCGGCGTGTGGTGGTCGGGGAACGATGATGACGCCCGGCCGGCAGGCCAGGAGGCGAAGGGCTATAGCTCGCTGAGCCTCAACGCGGTTGGCTCTGACTTCCCGGTCATGCAGGACATCCTCAAATACGTCGTCGACAAGGGCAAGAGCCAGATCACCTCGAAGGACAAGGTGGGGGAGAACTTCTACAATCGCGCCATCTTGAATTCAGTTCTGATCGCGGAGGCTATCCGTACCGCCCAAAAGATCACCGGCAAGAAAGTGGTCAATGGCGAGGACGTTCGACGCGGTTTCGAAGCGCTCGACATCACCCCTGCACGCATGAAGGAGCTGGGCATGGAAGGCTTCGCCGCGCCGGTGAAGCTGAGCTGCGCTGACCACAATGGCCATGGTGGCATCTCGCTGGTCGAGTGGGATGGGACCAAGTGGAATACCAAAGTGCCCGACATACAGCCGATCAAGGACAAAGTGCTGCCTCTCATCAACTCAACCGCCGAAGAGTATGTGAAGGCCAATGCCGGCTGGCCGAAGCGGACAGAGCCCTGCGACAAACCGGCGTGAGCTGAGGCGCCGGCGCTTGGCGAGCAGCCAAGGAGTTGCGCAGGCCGTCGGAGGCTTCCATGGCGATCATTGCGCGGCGTTCTCCTCGCGCGACTGCAGTCCTGCATTCCGCTGCGCCTCAAGCCTCTAGCTCCTCCAGCAACGCCTTCGCCTCCTTCAGGGACCGCCGCAGATGCCTTTACGTGTCGTGCCGTTTAGCCGTAAGCGAAGCCTGGCTTGCTTTGGCCGACTTCTATTATGTAGCCATCGGGATCACGCATGTAGCAGCACGTCTCGCCGTACTGTTCCTTTGGCTCTGTGATAAACTCGGCTCCTCGACTGCGCCATAGTTCGTAGCACGCTTGAATGTCTGCAACGCGGATATTCATAAAGCTGCTGACCGAATCGGGGTCGTCCGGGACGCTGAGCGTTACCGTTGGTTTGTCGGGTGTCGGACCGCCGCCAACGTTGATGATGAGCCACGTGTTGGCGATCTGAATGTACCCCGGCGGGCCTCTGCTCAGAATGCGACCCCCGAAGACCTTTTCGTAAAATCTAGCCGATCGTTCGATATCGGCCACGGTGAGAAAGTATGCGACGGTAAATCCGTCCTGCGGCGGCATCTGATAGCTTTTCTGCTCGACTTGTACTTGGTTCATAGACGCCTCCAATTCGGATATGGTATTTCTCCGTTCATCAGAATAGATTGGCCAATGTGCTTTGACTGTGACTAACTCGTTACAGCAAATAACGCAAAGCCCACTGACCAAGAACAAAGATTGCGTGCACTCGCCGGGCCGTAGCCACACGACCGCGGCGGTACGGCGGCTTAATCGGCTCACCCAATCCGATTGTACTGGTTCTTCAGGGGCCGGTAAGGGTCGCTTTCGAACATACGCCAGCGCGACGGGAGTTACGAACGAAACGCGCTGAATGCCTGGCTCGGTGAGCGCATCTTTCGTGTGTCGTCCCGTTTAGCCGTAAGCGACGCCCGGGTTGCTTTGCCCAACTTCTATGATGTAGCCATCGGGATCGCGAATATAGCAGCGCGTCTCACCGTACTTGGGCTTGGGCTCCGTGATGAACTGTGCTCCTCGACTTCGCCACAGTTCGTAGCACGCTTGAATATCTGCAACGCGGATATTCATGAAGCTGCTGACTAAATCGGGATTGGCGGGGACGCTGAGCGTTACCGACGGTTTATCGGGTGTCGGACCACCCCCGGGGTTCACAAGGAGCCACGTGTTCGCGATCTGGATGTACCCCGGCGCGCCTTTGCTGTCGCCCCTGCTCAGAACGCGACCTCCGAAGACCGTTTCGTAAAATCGAAGCGATCGCTCGACGTCGGCGACGGTGAGAAAGTGTGCGATGGTAATCCCATCTTGCGGCGGCATTTGATAGGTTTTCTGCTTGACTTGTACTTCGCTCATGGACGGCTCCTATTTTGACTCGGGGGATATAAAGCTAAAAGGTACGTGGAATAATCAACCGATCAGTCAGATCGAATGTTTGGCCAAGAATGCTAGAATGAGACTTTGTTTAGGTCTCGAAGGTCCAATCGTTGATACCGTGATCGATGGTTGCACCGCAATTATCCAATCAGGTCAAGAACCACGTGAAAGATTAGCAACGGCTTTTGACAATCGAGGGGTAGCCTACAGGCGAAAGGGAGAATATGACCGCGCCTTGCAGGATTACGAGCAAGCAATACAACTAAATCCCAGCAACGCTACCGCACACAACACCGCGGCGGGCGCGCGAACGGAAACAAGAAACGATATGGCGCGCGTAAGCGATGAGCGACCAAAACAAAATCTCAAAACCGATGTCCTTGTCGTCGGCGGAGGCGCGGCTGGCCTCGCTGCCGCCTGCACCGCGGCAAGAGCGGGTGCGCGCGTCTTGCTATTGGAGAAATACGGCTTCTGCGGCGGCGCGGCGGTGGCGGGCCTGTCCGGCACGGTCTGTGGGCTTTACGCTGCAACCGACAGCCGCTCGGCGGCGCCGGAGAAAGTGGTGTTCGGATTCGCCGATCGCTTTCTCGAAGTGATGAAGATGAAGGACGGCGTGACGGATCCCATCCGCTACGGCAAGACTTTCACGCTCACCCACGATCCCCTGGTCTGGCGCGAGGCAGGCGACCATCTGCTCGAAGAAGCCGACGTCAAGGTGCTGTTTCATACCACCGTGGTCGACGTGCTGAACGACGGCGAGTGTGTCGAAGGCGTCGTTGCCTGGACTAAGCAGGGGCGCCTCGACATCCAGGCGGGCATCACGATCGACGCGAGCGGCGACGCAGACGTCGCTGCGCTCGCTGGCCTCGAGACCTTCGTCGGCCGCGACGGCAGCGTGCAGAATCCCACCATGATCTTCCGCTTAATCGGCGTCGACGTCGCGCGCTTCCTCACACGTTATGGCGAGGACTCGATCCTCGGCGACGAAATCTCCCAGATGATCCGGAACCTGCACAACAGCCGGGAATACGATCTGCCGCGCGCGAAAGTGTTCATGTTTCCGACGCCGCGGCCGAACGAACTGCTCTGCAACTGCACTCGGATCATCGGCCGCGACGGCCGCGAGCTCAATCCGCTATGGGTGGAAGACATCACTGAAGCAGAGATTCAGGGCCGAAGGCAGGCGCGCGAATATGCGCGCTTCTTCAAAGATCAGCTGGTCGGCTGCGAAAACGCCTTCATCAACGACACCGGCGTCCAGATCGGCGTACGCCAGACCCGCCAAATCAGGGGCGTCGGCATATTGACCAACGACGATGTGGTTTCAGGCGCCAAGCGCAAGGATTCGATCGCACGCTCGGCCTGGCCGATCGAGCTTCATACCGGAGAAAAGCCGCGTCTGGAGTGGCTACTTGACGACTACTACGACGTCGCTTACGGCAATTTTGTACCGGCAAGGGGCGAGAGGCTTCTAGTCGCCGGACGCTGTCTGTCGGCTGAACATGAAGCCATGGCATCTGCGCGCGTCACAGCGCAGTGCTTCTCCTACGGCCAGGCGATCGGCATGGCGGCGGCCATGTGCCTTCGCAATGACGAGGCGCCGCGGACGCTCAACGTATCCGAGCTAAGGGAAGCGCTGCGCAAGGATGGCGCCGTGATCTGATTCACCCGAACTCGACAAGACGTCGTGCCTCAACTCTCGTCTGACTGAAAGAGCGGACCGGCTTGAGGCGCGTCAATTGGCCAAGAAACAAAATATCAAGCCAGCGCCTCCTGTACTCTTCAGGCCGTCCTGGCTGCAGCCGCGCGAGCCATGCGAGGAGTTCCAGGAATTCATGTGTCTGGTGTCTTTGAGGCCGGACGTCCGGCATTTGAGCTGAAATCGACAAAAATTGCGGCTCTGGAAGTTCCTCTCGTCCCGGACAGCATCGCTCACCAGGCTCGGCGCCTGAGTGCGAAGCCTTGACCTCCAAAGGCGCGAGGCGACGTTCCGCGAGATTAAGGTAGACTATATGACGGATCTGGTTGACCTCTGCTGGGGGAGTTAGGGCGGTGCCGTGATGTCGCGTGGAGGCCGGAGAAAGCCGAAAGGGGCATGCCATTGGCCGATATTCGCCGCGCTGCCAACCGCCGTTCTAGCGTCGTTGTTGGTCGGAAAGGCCGAAGCTCAACAGCCACCACAACTTTTGCCGACGAGCGACGTGGACATCATCTATGAAGTGACCCTGCCATCTCAACCGCGTATTCGCGAACGGGTGCGCTATCTTGCCGCCGAGCTGTTGGAGCGGGTCGACGGCCCGCACAAATCGACGACAATTTTTGACCGTCGCGCACACCAGATGACCATCCTGACGTCGGCAAACCGGACCTTTCTCAAGTTGGATATGCCGCAGCAGCCGCAAGAGCCCGGGCCCAAAGCCACACTCAAGCGCGGCAACGAATCAGTCGTTGCCGGATTGCACTGTGTCGATTGGTCGTGGACGGAAGATGTGGAAGCCCGCACTGTGTGCATTACCGCGGACGGCGTGCTGCTACGTTTTGTCGTCGACGGCAAGATTGTTTCCGAGGCGCGTTCGGTAAGCTATGGACCACAACCGGCTGAGCTTTTTCAGGTGCCCCCGGGCTACGCACCGTTGCTGGCCCCCGAAGGTGGCCCCGTGCCTTGATCGACACTGTAGGGCTGATCAACTCACCCCCGATGAGACATGGCGTAACGGCGCGGGCAAATAATGGACGCTCAGCAGCAGCGATGGACACCAGCCGCGCGTAGCGTCGTTTCGCTTCCCCGATGAAATAGTGTCGCTTCGAGGCATAGCGGACATGACCGGATTGGCCGGACCGCCGGGCATCGGTCACGAATTCGCATGCTACCTCTGGAACGTGTGGCGGAGGCCGTCAGTGGGATCGAAACGCGGTCGGTTGCTGGGCGGATTGTCCTTACAGTGAGGTGATCCTCATGACGGGCTCGGAGCAGATCAAGCCGATCGAGGATGTGCGCGACATTTCCGCCATCACCTATGGCTTCATGGCGTCGAAGGCCCTGTTTGCCGCACTCGATTTCGACCTGTTTACCCATATCGCGCGCGGGATTGACACATCGGCAGCCCTGGCGGAGGCAACTGGTATTCCCGAAAACCGACTCGTGACGCTCCTTGCAGCACTGAAGTCCCTGGGCCTCATTGCCGAAAACGGTGGCCGGTTGAACAATGCCCCCGCGACAGCCAAGTTTTTGGTGGCCGGAGCCCCGGGGGACTTCAGGGACTACGTTCGGCTGGTGAATGGAGCGTTCGGCTACGAGAGCTTCCGGCATCTTTCGGCCGCACTTCGCGGGGAACGGATCTTTCCCGACAAGGGTTTCTACGATGGACTGATTTATTCGTCGGGAATTGGTGGGGATCAGTTCAGCTCGGCGCAGCATTCCGGATCACTCGGCCCAGCGCGTCTGATGACGAAGCGCGTTGATCTGGGAGGTCGTCAGCAGCTGCTTGACGTGGGCGGAGGCAGCGGGGCTTACACGCTCGCCTTCTGTGCGGCGAATCCAGGGCTCAAGGCAACCATCCTCGATTTCCCGCAGACAGTCGAAACTGCAAAGAAGTATGCGCAGCAATCCGGACTGACTGATCGTGTTAGGCATCTAGCCGGAAACGCTATCACAACGGAGTGGCCAAAAGGTCATGACGTCATTCTGATGTCCTATGTGTGGAGCGCCGTTGGAGAGGACGACATCGCAGTCTTACTTTTTGCAGAGTCCCTTGGGCTTCCAGTCGTGATGCGTGGTCGTAGCTGGTTGGTTCGCGTCGTGCAGGATCAGAACCAGCGCGCGGCGTATTTCTGTGCCAGTTGCGGTCAGATGCATCGGCGGCCCACCCGGCACAATGACCGGAGGGCCGCCAGCCCGGCCGATTTGTACGCCATCAGGTGTTTCTAGGCATGTCTCGCCGGCGACCGTGTACCAGGCTCCAAGGACAACCCATCCACGACTGGAGGCCGGGTCGTTTAAAGGAGGATAACCCTCACCGTTTGTGGGTCCGCGATTAGCATTTCCTTCACGTCCATCGGCAGATCAATCGCGACGGCGTTGTTGAATCCAAGTTTCAATAAGCGGGCGTTGGCGTCGCTGCTGATCACGCGCATTTCTGCAACGCGCGGCTCGACTATCAGGGCCCGCTCAGCGACTACGCATTGGAGTGCTGCAATTGCTGTCGCGAACAGTGCGGCCAGTTTCAGCACGGTCAATACCGGCTACTACACCTTTTCCTACGCCAAGGATGGGGACATGAAGAGCTTGCCCGCACGCTACAGCTTCACCTACGTCAAGAACGGTGAGCGTTGGCTGATCGTTGATCACCATTCCTCGGCCATGCCATCGTCTCAGAGATAGGTCTCCTCGTTCCTGGGGTCATGGCGCGGGGGCTCAGCTACGGTGCGACAATGGCTACCTTTTGGCCAGCACTGGCGCCAGTGTCTGAATGGAGTTGGTTTTTCGACTGCGACGACGCCAACTCTTCCGGTTATGTCGGCAAACCAATTGTGTTTCATCGTGCAGTTAAGCACCACCACACATGGTGCATTCCCTTGTAGACCGGCAGCATCAAGATCGCCTTCTACACCAAGCACGAAGACGCCAGCCTGCCAGTTGTAGCCCGCCTGGATTGGCGCGGTGGCATATGGGAAAACGCAAAAACCAGCAGAAGCATCGAAGCTACAGTGGTTGGTTGGCGGGCTCTTAACAAAACTCAGCGCTGAACTCTCAGGTTTTCGGCTGACGTTTTGCCTCGGTTCGAGACTTCCTCGTATTCGACGACCTGTCCCTCGTTGAGACTGCTGAGGCCGGCTCGTTCGACTGCCGAGATGTGGACAAATACATCTTTGCTGCCGCCCTGTTCGCGTCCTGTGGTCTTGAAAGTCAAAATGGAAGCCCCGATTGTTGCCCAGTGAGTTTCCTTAGGACACATGAACCATGACTCGGCGGGCCAAAATCCACCTCATTGGCCTTCCGCTTATGCCAATTCTCATTCTGGCGAGTACGGGATCGAAATGCGCTAACGCCCAAGCGACTTTCCGACTCGGAGCTATGGCTGGTGCCTGGAACCTCGACTCCTGTCCCTTGATAAGTACAATCGGCGCATCATTCAAATGATCGGAAGCGGCCGAACATGACTTCACAAGTCGAAGACTCGAAGCACGTGACTCCCGAGATGTGTGCTGTACTTCGGTGCACGGCTTAGCACGGCAGCATGGCCAAGATCGCGGAGCCGTGGTTAGGCCCAGCGCGCCTTCTTGAACGTCAAGGTTTAATTGTGCTCTGGCGCTGCTTCGCAGGTCGCTATGCGGCGCGGTTGACGCCGGCCGGCGCGGAAGTGCTGAGCACCTGGTTGCGCGCTGATAAGATGAGGCATAACGCTGCATAAGCCCGAGGGGTAAGATCATGGTAAGCGCTCATGGGCCTACGATCCGTTGGTTGGTTATCGTTGCCGCGCTTGTATTTGGCCCAGCCGCAAATTCTGAGCCTATCCACCTAGCATGCGAGGGAGCGATGCGCGCAAATGAACCCCAGCACGATTGGAGGTTAGCTGAAAAATACCTAATGTCTCTTGTGATTGATATGAGTGCGCGAACCGTGAAGCCCGAAGGTCACCCGTCAGTGCCGCTCAAAGAATCCGTTGATGACGAAGATGTCGTGGCATTTGCCAGCCCGAGGGCCTCTGACGACGTCCTGGATGGAAGGCTAAATCGAATAACAGGCGAGGCGCTGATCCATTTCCTCACAGACCCAATGTACGAATTTCACGGCCGGTGCTACCGGGCTGAATCGCTATTTGAGAAGGCTCTCGCGCGATGAAGCGCGAAGGCGAACATCGCGAAGCTCTCCGAGTTGCTCAGTAGGTCCCGATGATGGAAGGGGGTCGCCCCGAGGCGCGCCCCCCTTAGCGTATTGCGCCCCGGGCGCGTCCCGGCGCTGCGCAGCCGTATAGGAAAGACAGATCTGTGAAATCTGTTCCGAGACTAGCCGGCCAATTGGCCTAATCCTTGGTTTAACTCGATAGTACTTCGGGAGGGCTAGGACCACGGGCGGACGGGCTTATTTCCCGAGAGTTGATGGGTTCTTTAGAACCTGACTGGCCCCCGGCGCACTGTCCCCTCCCCAGGCCCGCCGGGGGCTGCATTCCTTGCTCGCGCCGTGTTCAGCGATGGCCGTCAGGATGTACATGGTCTATGAAAAGCGCTGACCGCGTACATCTACCGTCCCTGAAACCACCGTAAGCCGCTGGAGGCGTCGGCACGCTTTATTGAGCTAACTATCGTCCCAACTTCTTTGGACTCCAGAAGCCACATACCGCTGCCTGTCAAGATTACGGATCGCCAGTGCGGTAGGCGGGGACACTCTAACCTCTTTGCTGCTTTTGAAGTTCTGCCATTCTCACGGCAATTCGCAACTGCTCGGACAATGCTTTGGCAACGTCCGTCGCAACGATGAACTGCACTGGGACGGATTTTGGTCGCAACTCAGGGACAGAGATCGTAGCTCGCAAGACCACGCTCCCGTCCAGCGCGTGAGCTGACGCCAGTTCCGCTATTCCCAAATAGAACGGCGGCTTACCTTCAAATTTGATGCTCATCGATGGCCCCCTAGATTTGGCGCCGTCTACCCAATAATAGCTGATTTCCGAGACACGCTGCCCGGATGCGACCTCTGTCGCGGGCCGCGCCGCAGCACCGGCGTAACGACGGTACTTCGGCAAAAAAGATTGGGTCCTCTCCAACTATCTGTCCTAATTTTGCCGGCAAAAGGACCTAAGTTGGTCAGGTCTAACCTTCGGACGCGGACGATCCTTGATGCACGGGGTCGCTCCCCAGATGTGCCGGTCAGGTAGCCCGTCCATTGTTAGGCGGAGAAGCCGGGGGTCGCTCCCTCGGCTTCATCTAAGACTGAACTACTTTTGGCAGTTTACCCCACGCAGTTGGCGGCTCTTTTGCGTCGCAAAGAGACCGCGAGCTACGATGTTGTGTCCGGGAGGAAACGGTGACCAGTTGGTACGATTGGCGAATGGCGGTCGCTTGGTTGATGGCGGTCGGCATCGCCAGCATGATCTACTTTTTGCCGGCGGCACGCCTCCTCGAATAGCCGCCAAACTGTTCGTGGCTGGACACCAATAGTCCAGACCGCGGCTCCGTCGCAGCCGGCTCGCCGTCACGCTGGCGCAGCGGCGTGGCTAGGTGCGAATGGTTTTCGCGCTTGCCGGAGAGTGCCGTCGTCGCGCCTGAGCCGCCAGGCCCGGCGAGAGCTGGATCGCCGAGCCCGCTTCCCGGCGCAACCAGCTATTTCGTTAGCTCGTAAGTCCAGCTTTGGGTGCAAAGGAACTGGCCCTCTTTGCCAGCGAGCCGACACTGGAACGGATTACTACCTTGGATGCCGCTGAATTTGCCGGACCCTCCAGTGAAAGTTTGTGCTCCATCAGCAACTCCCTTGCTGGCCGGAAAGGTCGTGTGAAAGTCAGTGAAGATGTCATCCTCGCCATCAGTCCAGGCGCATTTGCCGACCAGCGAAATTGTGTCTCCACTGATCTCACTTATGTATGGGCAGTTCGCAGTCTTGATGTGGAGTGGATTGTCCTCGGTAATATTTATTCTCGCGGAGACCGGGCCGCGCCGGGGGCCGGGCGCCGGAATTGGTAAATTTCCCAGTAAAAACAGAATGGTTTGGAGGAGGTCGCGGTAGGGACAGAGATTGCTCTCCGCCCCCCGCACAGATCCCGGCGGGCGCTGTTAACGCACCGGGCTCCCACCTTGGATGGTGACGAGGAACCGCTTTTCGGGCCACGGGTGCAGGATGCGTGGGAATGGCAGGTGCCATCGACGTCTTTGGCTTCGACGCATCAGCGCGCCGTGCCAACGTTCGATCATGTGATGCCGGAATGCTGAGATTGCCGAGCCGCTCATTGGCACCGCGTAATAAGCCATCCAGCCACGCAGAACCTGGCGGAGCCAGCGGCCCTGCCTCTCGGTCCCTTCGTGGCGTATGGCCATGAGCTGCTCCTTGATCTCTCGAAGCTTGGCGCGCATTCGCTTGCGGACTGGCTTCGGAATATAAGTCCGACGCGATGGCAGCGCTCGATACGCTCCTGTTTGGACGCGAGAACGGAAATCCGCGAGGTTCTCCTCGAGGCCTTTCGCGTACTCGGTCCATGTCATCTCGTCGACGCCGGGCGCGGCGAACTTCTTCAGCCCGAAGAAGCTCGCCCGCAAAACATCGACGGTGAGATGATGCAAGAGCGCCGTTAGCTTGTCCCGTCTGTTCCTGATGACGGCTTCTCGTATGCGGGACTGCGCCTGTGACACGGCTGCCCGGCTCTGCGTCCGGACCGTGCTTTGCAGTTCCGCATTCTCCTTGGCCCCGCCCCTTCGCTCCGCGAGCTCCGCCGCAGCCGAGGCCACTTTGTTCGCTCGCTTCTCTGCTACTTTGGGCAGGTCCGACTTCTCCCTCGCGCTCATCGTCGGCTACGGCCTCCGGCCTTCCCGACGCGGCCCCGACCACGACTGGTGGGGACTGCGATGGAGATCTCCCGGTTCCCAGGTGGAAGGCTTCTGCGCATGCCAGGGTCTGCGACGACGCGGGGCCGGCTCGTATCTCGCGATCACGACACGGACCATCTCGCCTTCTGTTGGACGGAAAACATCAGCGCCCCGCACTTGTCTTACGCCGCTCAATACCTAGCCTACGCACTCCCCTATCAACGCTTCGCTTGCAGCCTCACGACCGCACGCGCATGACTTCGGGGTCGGTGTGGCTCGCTGCGCCTTCACCGTAACGGACTTGCACCGTCTACCTTCCGCCGGTCTCCCGGCGCACCCGTCCACAGCATCAAGACCGGACGTTCCCCATCACTGGACCACAAGATCCAATCAGATCGGGAGCCGTACCGGTCCGCCCCGTTCGATCGCACGCTTGTAGGCGGGATGTTGCTCGAGTCGCGACATCCAGGCTTCCAGAGACGCATACGGTTCGTGCAGCTTACCCATGCGGGCTATTTCGACGACGTAGGACATCTGGATGTCCGCGCCGGTGAAGCCCTCTGCCATGAGGTAGCCGTTTCTAGCAACCTCGGCGTCAAGGTATTTCAAGATCTTGGCAATGTCCGGTGTGATGAACCCTTTCAGACCATCGGAGAGTCCGCCGGTGAACATACCGAGAAGGTGGACAAGCAGAGGAAACATGGCTGATCCCTCCGCGAAGTGCAGTAGTTCGATATACCGCGCCCAGGAAGACCCTCCCGGCGCCGGCGCGAGCTTGCCGCGACCATAGGTCGAGATGAGATACTCGATGATGGCGCCGGACTCCGCGAGCATCAGGGGGCCGTCTTCGATCACAGGGGCCTTGCCGAGCGGATGGACTCGCTCGAGCGTTTGCGGCGAGCGGAATGTGTTGGGATTGCGTGAATGGGGAACAATCTCGTAGGGCTCTCCGAGTTCTTCCATCAGCCAGATGATCCGGGTCGAGCGCGAAAAATTCAAATGGTGAATTTTTATCATCGTTTTAAGCCTCCAAGACTGAGGACGAGGCGGATCTTTTCTGAGTAAGGCGAGAGTGTGTAGTGAGGCAGGATGACCCGTGACATGTGTTTTTTCCTCCTCAAGTTGGTATCGTTCTGGCGAGCGGTTCAAGTCCGTCCATCCTTGAACGTCTCATTCGCGGGACACTTCGCGAGAGCGGGCCCGGATGGCCGAGCCCATCGCCAAGGCTAAGTTGAAACTCTTCGGAGCTTGAGACCGTACGCCTTGCGGTAGCAACTGACCGTTGGGCGGTTTTCGGCGGGCCCTCCGCTTACACACCGGTGCGCCCGTCCAGGAAGATCTGACTGACTGGCTTGGCCAGAATTGGTTGCAGTTTTGGCACGATTTCCTTGATATCAGGCGTTCCCATGTGGGCATCGAGAGCCGCCTTGTTCGTCCACCGTTCGTAAGTCAGGAAGCGGCCCGGCTCGGCTATGACTTCCATCAGTACGTATTTCAAACACCCCGGCTCTTTGGCGGACTTTTCCGCGTAAGGCACGAGCAATGCGCGGAGTTCATCCGCTTTCTCCTTCGTGGATACGATTTCCGCAATTACGAAATACCCGCTGTTATCCCCCGCCTCGGCGGATGAACATGTGAGAACGGCGGCCGCCACACCACCCAAAGCGGCGGTACCAACAAATGCACGGCGATCCAGGTCTGACATGATGGTTCCTCTCCCCCAGTTTGTTGTCTTATGAAGGCCGGTGCCCAGTAGGCGAAACCGGCCGCCTCCCAAACGGTCGTTGACATTTATGAAAGGCCCAATTAAATTGCACACGATATAACAAGAGTCAATGAAATATGAAGCGATGCAAATTGGCGATTTTACGCGATCCGCCCGGACTCCCTCCGGCGCATTTTTTATAAGCGACTTGCGCAGCCCGGAGGGCTAACGCTAGGATTTACAACTAATGCGTTTTTGGAGATTTTTTACGCAGAGGCGGCGAACTGTGACCCACTGACAATCCAAATATTGCAGCCGAGTTAGACAGTTGTCATGGAATCCGATGAAATGCGACGTGGTGCAAAAAGAAAAAGCCTGAATTTTCAAAGCTCCATTGCTCCGGTGGAAATGCCGGGACTGGACAGCCATCTTTGCTTCGCGCTCTACGCCGCCAGCAACCACATGACGCGTCTGTTCGCGCCGTTCCTGCAAAAGCTTGGCGTGACCTACCCCCAATACCTGGTTCTCGTGGTGCTTTGGGAACGCGGGCCGCAAGGAGTGGGGGACCTTGCCTCGCTGCTACGAATGGATTTTGGCACTCTTTCGCCAATGCTTAAACGGCTGGAAAGCAAGGGCTTGGTTAGCCGACGCCGGCAGGCCACCGATGAACGACGCGTGCTTGTCGATCTAACGCCGAAGGGGGTTTCGCTTCGGAAGCGGACAGAGCAGATGTTGGGCGAGTTTTACTGCTTCCTGAACTTGCCGCTGGAAGAACTGTTCGACCTGAAGGACCGCCTTCGCCATTTTGTAAATTCAGCGGGTCCTGAGGACGCGCGGATCCCCCTCATTACGTTACCAGCGCGAGCCGTGTGACTCGGCGTTCCGCTGATCTGCAATTCCCGGCAAGCATCTACGAAAAGATCTCCTCGACGGATCCACTAACCGGAGACTAGTGAAGAAGCTGCAGCATTGCGTGGTGTGCCGGCAGGGACCCGGGGGGGCGGCCGGCGCCGTGCCCAGTTGCTTCAGAACAGGGGCGCACCATTTCGATGCTTGGCTGCCAGAGGCCATTCGATACGGCTGGCCAGCCTACACTCTTACCATTGACGTCGCTTCGATGCGCGCCAGCACGCCACCGTGAAACTGTGCGGTTGATGGTGAGAAGTGTGCGCGTCAGCGGGGAGTGTGAGTTGGAGGTGTGAATGCAAAATCAATCGCGTCGATTTTACCGCGTGCGGGCATGTTTGATTTGGGGCAACACCGGAACTACCCTGGCGGCGGTGCGGCCATTAGGAGGCATCTCCAAACGCCACACGACCTTGCCGGTGATGCGATTCATAGTGTGTATCGCGCTGGCGATCGCTGCGCAATTACTTCTGGTGCGCCGTTATTCTGAGATTCGGCGGGGCCTCGGCTCACGATGATTTGTCGCAAGACTCGGTCCGCTTTGGCCAGCCGGGATTGGCCTTCACGTACTCTTCGACCGCGCTGGTGATCATCGGCAGGACTTTATCCTTGATCGGCTGGATCGAGGGCACTGTCGTGTTCCACTTCGTTCCGTCCCATTGGGCAAGTGAGATTCCGCCGTGTCCATTGTGGTCGGCGCAGCTAAGTTGGATTGGTGCCGCGAACCCCGGCAGACCAATTTCATTCCAGCGCCCAGCCGTTATGCTGAGCGCCTCGAAGCCGCGCCGCACATCCTCGCCAATCACCTGCTTTTTGCCAGTCAGATTTTGGGCGCCGCGTGTCGCCTCAACGATCAACGCCGCGTTGAGAACGGCGCGGTTATAGAGTACCTCGCCAACCTTGTCCTTCGCCGTGACCTGGCTCTTACCCTTCTCGACGACGTATTTGAGGATGTCCTGAAGCGCGGGATAGTTCTGGCCCACGCCAGTGATGCTAAGCGACTTGTAACCCTTAGCTTCTGGCCCGGCCGGGCGGGCGTCGTCGTCGCTCCCCGACCACCATACGCCGACGATCCGATCCATTGGGAAACCAATCTTGATAGCTTCCTTAAGCGCGGTCGGGTTCATTGCGCCCCAACCCTGCAGATAGATCCAGTCGAGCCGATCGCGCCGCACATCAAGCCATACGCAGAATCCGATCGACGGTTCGACGATCCGGCCCGGAGATCTTTACCTTACGTGCTCTGCAGCAGACTTTCCTCGCCCAGGAGGATTGGTGGCGCGGCGCCACGCGCGAGGTCCGCGGCATGGCGCCAAGAGATGCCGCGCGCATTGGGTTCATAGCTTTGCAGTTCCTTGACATGATGTCGCAGTCGAACTTTCCTTGGCTCAATCCGGTGATTGTCGACCGAACGGTGCGAGAGGGGCGCCAACCTCGTGCGCGGTGCGTTTAATTTGTCCGATGACATGTCGCATACGCTTTCAATGGATCAGGGAAACGCGGCCGACGGCTTTCGCATCGGGACGGACATTGCGGCTACGCTGGGCGAGGTCATCTTTCGCAACGACCTCATCGAACTCATCCAGTACCGGCCCGCGACCGATAACATTATCGGCGAGCCGATCCTGATTGTTCCCGCCTGGATCATGAAGTACTACGTGCTCGATCTTCGGCGACAGAATTCACTTGTGTATTACCTCGTCGAGCGCGGCTTTGCGGTGTTCATGATTTCCTGGCGCAACCTGACTGCCGTCGACCGCGATATTTCTTTTGATGATTATCCGACGTCGGGTGTGTTAGCGGCGCTCGACGCTGTCAATTCAGTGGTTCCGGGCCGCAAGGTCCACGCATGCGGCTACTGCCTCGGCGGCACACTGCTTGCGATCATTGCTGCAACCATGGCTCGCGACGACGATGACCGCTTTGCGTCGATCACACTGCTCGCGGCCCAAACCGACTTTAGCGAGGCCGGCGAGCTGATGCTGTTCGTGGACAACAGCCAGGTCGCATTCTTGGAAGACATGATGTGGGACCAGGGTGTGCTCGACACAAAGCAAATGGCTGGAGCGTTCATGCAAAGCCGAGATGTTTGGGAGCGAAAGATACTTCTGCGCGTGTCCACTCAATGGCAGCTCTTAGCTGCACACAGGGAACTCAAGGAGAGCAATCAGCGATTGACGACAATAGAACAGGCTCGCTCTATTGCGCCACCAGCTGAGTGAACGGCTATACGGAAATGGTTGTCCCTTGTTCCCCGGACATAAGGCGAAAAAGCGCCTGTCGACCTTTCAAGGTAGCCTGAAGAATTTGCAGAATCACCTCGGCGCTCTCAATGACATCCAGGTTCACCAGAAACTGGTGCGTATGCATGGCCAGCCGCTTGGCCTCCTCGGCGCGGTGTCGATACGTTTCGGCGGTCGGCAGGAGGATCGTAAACGATTGTGCGGGCTCTTTTGAATTGTCAGGCGCAACATACCTCTTCCGGATAGCCAGCCTCATTTCTCTTGTTCCTTCATCGAAATGGTGTTGGTGCTACCAAAACCAGCCGTAAACCGTGACAGTTCGATGAAGATTAGCTGACCTAATTCGGCCCAATACCCCGTGAGATTATGTGAAGCTTTGGGCACAAGACGAGATCGCGCCGTAAAAAGTCAAGCGTCGCCAGGACTTGGGAAGTCAGGCTGAAGTGACGATTTGCCGACACTGCTTGTGACGCATCTTCCCTTTGAATGCCGAGCGCTCCACAAGAAAATATTTAAGGACGAAGCGGCCCTCACGACCCTCGAGAGACGCGCCGCAGTTGCAACAATCGAGCCGCTCGCCCGCGGCTGGCTCTGCTTCCACGCGGACCACTTTGTAGATTGCCCCGCAACTTGGGCAGGTGAACGGGGCTATGGAAGAGTTCGGCATGGTAGTCGGATGATATCAGATTTAATGCGGGAAGCCTCTGGAAAGGAGCGCTGTACTATTGCGGCAGGCTTTTTGCGCCTTCGAGGTACGCTTCGGGTCAAAAGGCTAAAGCCAGCCCTGCAGCCAGGACGATACCAAATCCCAGGACGGCAATTGCAACTAAATCATACGCAGGAACTAACATGGTTAGGCCATCTATGGCCCCAGCGCCCGTAGCCGAAATAGCCACAGAACAAAAGTTCCGCAAGTGCAGATTCCGGTTAGTGAACTACACTTTCGGAGAAGTCCTAGTCCGCTTTCGGTTTGCGCAACTAGTCGATGTCGATCGAGGCGGGGCGCCCTTCGCCACCCGCCGCACCGCTCGCCGGCGACCGGCGGAACGCGGTGAGCGAGGCTCGCAGGATCGCCGAGGCAGATCGGTATAAACGAGGTTACTTAGCTTCCACGCCCTCCACTACGATCTGCCGGGCCTCTGGAGCATTCTTCTCTATCCATGCCCTGACGCCGTCGTCCCATGTTGAAATCAGCATTGCTACTGGGTGCCGGTATCGCCATTGGTGCTGGTGCAATACAAGGTATCCATGCCGCGACTGGCCCAATGGTCTATACGGTCTACGAAGCCACCGTCAAAGACGAGGCGGCCTACACTGCCGCCTTGCCGGAAGTGGACAAGTACATCAAAAACAATGGAGGAACCCGCATCGCCGGTGGCTTCAACAAAGCGAGACTGGCGGAAGGCAAGACGCCAGTCGGCAACCGCTATGTGATCATCCGCTGGGAGAGTATGTCCGCGTTCGACAGGGCCGAGGATACCGCGGAAATCAAAGCATTAATGTCGAAGCACACCGTTATCGACCCAGTTGAAGTCTACATAGAGGTTGATGGCGGCAGTTAAATCTAGGGCGTTTGCACCATCGCGCCGCACTGCGCTGCGATGAGCAAAGATTCGACCGGGCAGCGCGCGCCCCGGCCCATGTGCACGCGCTAGAGGGAGGAAGACCCCATCGCCGCCTTCAATTTAGCAAGGTCCAAATTCTCGCAAACGATTGAAACGCGGTTAGCCTGATCAGGGTGTCTGAAAATTCGATGAACTCGAACAAAATTTTGGAAACAGTTCTTTCCGATCGGCTCCGCCTTTAAGCCAAGTGTCTATATTGCCCACCGCGTGGGTAACGACCACTGCTGTCATCGGGCGCCTCCCGTTTTACTTGAGCGTAGACCGAGATTAGCCTCAGCCTTGCTCGTAGAATATCACGCCCAATCGGCAATTCAGTGACATATTGGGCGCGGTTTATGATGGGGTGGACGCCCCCCGACGGCATCGATGTGCCAAAGTGGAGGTGTTGAGCACCACTTAACGGCGACGGTCTGACCGCCGCAAAGTTGCGGCGATGACCCGCCATGCGGCGATCTATGCTGCCGTTAGCTGCAGGCGGTGGAACGACGCGTAGCGGCCACCTTTGCGCAATAGCTTCTCGTGCCGGCCGGATTCCACGACCTGGCCCGCCTCCACCACGAGAATATTGTCGGCGTGCATGATGGTGGAAAGCCGGTGCGCGATCACGATGGTGGTGCGTCCCTTGCGCAATTCGGCGAGCGCCTCCTGCACATGCCGCTCGGATTCCGAAATCGAGCGCCGCGGTGGGCTCGTCGAGCAGAATGATCGGCGCGTTCTTGATCAGCGCGCGGGCAATGGCGATGCGCTGGCGCTGGCCGCCGGAAAGCTGCAGGCCGTGCTCGCCGACGGGCGTTTCGTACCCGAGCGGGAAGCTTACGATGAAATCGTGCGCGTGCGCGGCCTTGGCAGCGGCGACGATCTCGGCTTCGCTGGCGCTAATGCGGCCGAGCCAGATGTTTTCGCGGATGCTGCCGCGGAAGAGCTGAACCACCTGCCCGACATAGGCAATCTGCTGGCGGAGCGAGCCGCGCGACACCGATCGCGATGTCCTGCTCGTCGATGAGAATGCGGCCGCCATCGACCGTGTAAAAGCGCAAGATCAGACCGAGGACGGTCGATTTGCCGCCGCCCGAGGGACCGACCAACGCGGTGAGCTTGCCGGGCTCGGCAACGAAGCTCATGCCGCGCAGCACCGGCGTGTCGGGCCGGTAGGCGAAGCGCACGTCGGCGAACTCCAGGCGTCGGTTCGCGACCTTGAGCGGCGGGCGGTCGGCATCGTCGGACTCGCCGGGCGGGCTGTCGATGATCTCGTAGAGAACGCACACGCCGACGAGGCCGTTATTGAGGTCCATATTGAGGCGAGCAAGCTTTCTGGCCGGCTCAAAGGCGAGCATAAAGGCCGCGAGAAAAGACACGAACTGTCCGGGCGTCGCGCCGGCCGCTATGGTGTGGTAGCCGCCATAGATCATGGTCACCGCCACTGCAAAACCGGCAAGCGTCTCAATTAGCGGACCGCTGCGGTTAGAAACGCGCGCTATCTTATTGGCGTCGCGCTCGACCGCGGCGACGCTGTCGTCGAGCCGGCGCTGCATTTCGTCCTCGAGCGAAAACGCCTTGACCATGCGCAGGCCTTGCAACGCTTCCTGCATGGTCTCGATGATGCGCGTGCCGCTGGTGAACTGCACGCGCGCGATATTGCGCACGCGCCTCACCAATTTGCGCAGGAAGAAAATCGCCGGCGGCGCCACGATGAGGCCGCCGAGCGACATAATCGGATCCTGCGTCACCATCACGATGATGAGCCCGATCAGCGACATCAGATCGCGGCCGACGGCGGTGATGAGAAGATTGATCACCGACGACACCGCGTTGGCGCCCGTAGTCAGCCGCGCAATGAATTCCGACGAATGGCGGTCGGCGAAGAAGCTCATATTCTCGTGCAGGAGCTTATCGAACATGCGCCGCTGATGGTCGGCGACGATGCGATTCCCGATGCGCGAAAGCATCACGGTGCTGAAATAGGTGGCGAGCCCCCTGGTTCCGAAGATGATCATCACCAGGATGCCGATGACGACGATGCCATGGAAATTTCGGTTGACCCAGGCCTCGTTGGTCATCGTGCCGATGAGATAGGCGCTGAGCGCGGCACCCGCGGCGGCAATCGCCATCATGGCCGCGGCGACGGCATAACGCCGCCAATGCACCAACGCCTCGTGGACCAACAAACGGCGCAATAGCGCAAACGTCGGATAGGCGTTAAGGTCTCCGGCCGATGAAACGTTCATGACGCTGTCCGTTAGCTTCCTTCAACGGTCGGCGGAGTGGCTGTGGTAGTCCCCATCGGCGGTTCGGCTACGATGCGTCAGAGGTAGAATGCCGTAACTACAAGTGTCGCCGTAATGATCGCTATCACCGCATACTTCAATGCGTAGTATGCAGATCGATTCCTTTTTTTGATGCGTTGGCCGGCAAGGTGAATTTCGTAGACGCCACCGAACACCTTATTAATGATGCCAACTTGCTCGCCGTCGAAGTTCTGAGTTGCGGTGCCCTTGACTAGGTTGTTGCTGACCCAGCGATTCAACTGAGTAATGTAAGCAGACTTCAGCGGCCGTTCGACGTCACAGAACAAAATTATACGCTTCTGGTCTGTCAAGTTCTCGGCTCGATGGATGTAGGTTTCGTCGAACACAAAGTCTTCGCCGTCGCGCCAAGTGCACAATTGACCATCGACATAGATACAGCATCGATCTGAATTCGGTGTCACGAGGCCCAAATGATACCGCAACGAGCCAGCAAAAGGATCCCGATGCGGCCCGAGTACGCCGTTCGCGGGCAGCATCGCGAACATGGCACCGTGGACGCTCGGGATCGAATTCAGCAGCGCCACGGTTTTCGGGCACAAGTCGCGCGCCGAAGGTAGAAAATCCTCATACCATTTCAAATAGAAGCGGCTCCAGCCACTGCGGAAGAACGAATGAAAACCCCAGTCATTGTGCCGCGCCGCCGTACGGATGTGGCCGTCACCGTACAAAGCCAAGGCCTCGTCGCGAATAGTTCGCCAATTGTCTCGCAACGCTTTCAATTCTGGAAACTCGCTCGATTGCAAGATCGGCCGATTTGGCACCGCGGAGAACAGGTACATCAGTACGTTGTAGGGAGCCAACAGAGTGGAATGATCGAATATCTGCCGACCGAGCCGCAATCGTTCCCGGCCACGCAAGTGCACGACAGTGGCACAGGCGCCAAAAACATAAAGCAAGATAAATTGAGGCGAGAGAAGCACGGCAAACATAAGACCGCCCCTGATCCCGAAAAGGATTTTAGAAGAAATAGCGAACGGCCTCAAGGATTACGATTTCACCGCTACGGAGAATCAACCCGCAGCGCCGTTTCGCCGGTCAAATGATAAGGCGTCTTGGAAGCCGGGACTTCCAAACGGAACCCACTGATCCGTTTTTTACCCCGCCACAACTCTGGGAGGGCGAGGCTAGGAACGATTCCGCAGGCGTTCGGCTGAACCGTCGGAAGCGGCCCGCACCGGGGCGCCGTGGGTGTGTGGAATCTTGTCAGCGAACAATTCGACAATCTTGTCGGTTTCGTCGGACGCCGACGGCAGCCGCATCGCCTCGTCGGAATAGCTCTTCGCTACCGGGTCTCTCTTGATCCGCTTCATCATGCGGTAATAGCGCAAGAACTGCAGACCCCACTGCGCCAGCGCCTTCCAGAAATCGTAGGCGCGCCAGGGATAGTAGATCAGCGGATGAACGAGCGGCATTCCGTGGCGCCGCTGGGTGCGCGACTTCCGCCGCACGAGCCCGAATTGCAGCGGGTGCACGCCCTCGATGCGCACGCAGCTCGAGAAAATCGACAACAGAGTGACGAGCTTGCTGGTCTGTAACCCGCCCGCCACCGCGCGCCGCATGATCTTTTCGACGTGCTCGTCGGTGTAATAACGAGCGAACGCATCCTGGTAGACTTCCGTCCACTTCTGGCGCGACATGCGCGGATGATCGGTGCACGCGTGCTCGAGATCGTATTTGTTTAGATCGGGATCGAGGTCGACACCGGCGGCATGGAGCTTCTTATGGTCCTCGGAGCCCGGCAGCGGCGTGAGGCAGAAGAATTCCAGGATATCGATCGGCAGTTCCTTCTTGATGATGTCGATATCGCGCGCGATCGATTCCGGCGTGTCGGTCGGGAAGCCGAGAATGTAGCCCGCATAGGTGATGACGCGATGGCGCCGCCACGCCAATAGCATCTCGCGATATTCCCAGATCTTGTTCTGGCGCTTCTTGGTGCCGAGCAGCGATTCCGGATTGATGTTCTCGAGCCCGATGAACACGAAGGTCGCGCCGGCGCGCGCCGCCTTTTCGATGAAATGCGGAATCCGATGACACAGTGTATCGACCTGCAGGATCAGCTTGATCCGGAACTTCTCGCGCTCGCGCAATTCGATCAGCCGGTCGAGGATCGCTTCCCAATTGCGGTTGCGGGCGAAATTGTCGTCGGTGACGAAAAAGCGCGTGACGCCCTGCGCCGCGTTGGCGCGCACGATCGCCTCGACGTCGTCGGCGGTGCGGTAGCGCGATATGCGGCCCTGAACGTTGATGATGGTGCAGAAGCTGCACTGGAACGGACAGCCGCGGCCGGCGTCGAAGCTCGAATATTCCGTGAGGACGAGCTTGACCAGATTGCTCGGCAGGATCGGCGGCACCGCGCTCGACAATTCGGGCATGTTGTCGAGGTAATTGTAGATCGGCTTGGCCGTGCCGTTCGCCACGTCGCGCAGCACGTCGGCCATGCGGCCCTCGGCCTCGCCGGCGAAGAGGTTGATGCCGAGATCCAAAGCCTCCTGCATCTCCGGCGGCATTTTCGGCAGCATGGCGAGGCAGCCGCTGAGGTGAAAGCCGCCCATGACGACGGGTACGCCCAGCGACCGGAATTCCCGGCCGAGATCGAGCGCGCGCGGAAACTGGTTGGACTGCACGCCGACCAGCCCGACCATGCCGCCGCCGGCTTTGCGAATGCGGTTGGCAATGGCACGCACATTCACGGAGCTGTTGCACTCATCGCAGGCTTCGATCTCGATATCGACATCGGGACCGAGCACGCGCTTCTGCGCGCAATCCTTCATCAGCGCATAGACGCTGGCGAGACTGTTGGACGGAATATACGAGCGCCGCCACTGAATGACGTAGCCGTCGGCGTCGTAATGCGACGGCTTGATCAGCGCGACCCTGAAAGCGCGCGGCCCCACGGCAAACCCATCCCTCGAATCAGAGTTCCGAGCCCAATCTGCCTTCCACCGCCGATTGTGCAGGCAAGCCGGCGTTTTTGCAACCGAGGTCGTTGCACCACGCATCGAACCAATCGAGCAGTTCGGCTGCCGCGACACATGCTCCGGCAAAGTCTGCTTCACCAGGAAAAAGCACGCGGACTGCCTCAAAACTAGGCCCCGAAATCTTGTCGAGATCTATACAAGCCATTGTTGCCAGCGGCAGCAGGCGGAACTTTTGAATTGCCTCGTCACGATCGACCATCAGCAAATAGATCGCGCCCATGACCGAGCCGCCTCGCGCTTCCCGGCATCCTGGTCCGTTGAGAAGACCGTCCGTAGCCCTTACCGCGCAAACCTGTGCATCAGATAGAAGCCTATAGCACCCGCGACGAGGACGGTCAGAACGTGGACCAGGGGTAAGACTTCCAAGGGGCAAGACCATACAAAGATTCCCTACGCTGGGCCCTTTCGCGCTGTTTCGTAAATGGCCTCCCGAGTCTTCCGATCGCTAACAGCTAATTCGGAAAACGAATTCTGCGGGCATTCTGTAATCAAGGAAAGCAGATGCAGTCGGATCAGCGCGCCGCGCTTCTATAGTAAGCGATCCCATTGCAAGTCCCCCGACTTGACATTGGCTTAGTAGACCAAGTCCATGCGGCTGTCAAGGATACGACATTTTTTCGCTCCATTTGCTAAATTTCTGCAAAGCCTTTCCAGTCTGCCGAAGCGAGAAGGCAGTCGAGTTCTGTTCAGTAAATCACGAATTCGAACCGATGCTCTACCCCGCAGTTGGGCGGCGCGCTGCCCGGCTATAACTGGATTCAGGGATGACAGGGTTGATTCGCTTGGCCAGCCATTCCCTCTGGCTGGAGTAGCGTCATGCGTGAGCAACAAGACGTCAATTGAGAAGAATGGCCGTGCCAAGCTTGTTCTGATGCCGTCTCACGTTCAACCCAGAAGAATAATCATCAACGGTCATCCGACCTCTGTCCGGCTAGAGCCAGCGTTTTGGGGGTGGCTTCGAGAGATCGCGGCCGAGTGCGGAGTGACAGCTAAAGCGTTCATTGAGGGCGTTGTTGCTGCGAAGGACCCGAAATGTCCGTTGTCTTCGGCGCTGAGAAAGTACATCGCGGAATACTTTCGCAACTCGGCACCGCGCTATGGGTTTTCTGACCCCGACAGCCGGTTCGCTATTCGGATTGAGCGGCCGAGGAGATCCCGCAAGGGTTCCAAAAAGACCGCCGTCGAGATTAAGCCGGCGGTACAGGATGGGATCAACAATCCCGTAGTTGTCCGCCAAGACAGCAATGTGCAGGTGATTAGCGGCAAGTTTCTCGGCGACTTCCAGCGGCACTATGACGAGAAGGGATACAAGATCTTCGATTGGGTTCTTGAGACCAACCTGCTAGCGTATTTCACCGCGCTCGTTGGCTTGTCTAAGATCGTGAGGGTGCCAGCCGACGTTTCCCACCGGGACGGATCCAAGCCGCGCTCCGTCGATGAGATCCTCCAGAAGGTCGAAGAGCAGACCGGCAAGGAAGGTCGTGCCGCGTTCGAGAAGTTCTTAGCGAAGGTAAGACCGACCGAATGAGCGAAGAACCTGCGTCAGCTGTCCACTTGAGATCTACTCGATCCAAGCGAAAAACAGAATACTAGCCGTTGATGCGGCCGAATACCGGCTGGGGCAGCACTTGCGCGATGTTCTTGGCCTCACGCATGACGCTATTCCAGCCAGAGGGAATTTCACGACAAGCAGCCATGTTGTCTTGGACGTCGGAAGCAATGCCACCAGATCTTCGACCATCGCTTCCGATCCAGCAAAACAACGGGTCGTCTAACAGACTTGAACACCCCTTAACCCGATCTAAATCCATATCCGTTCAGTTTTCCAAGTCATGGGGAGGGAACAGTCCGTGCTGAACGAGCGCGGCGATCAGATCGCCATTTTCATTCGCGAGGAAAGGACTGGCCGGCTGGCCTTTAATGCCCAGGCGCTGAGGGCTCTGGGTATCGACCCGGCCGAAGTGCGGGCCCGGGGATACTACTTGAAGGACCCTGACGACCATCAGCCGGAGTTGGCCGCTTAACTGCGCGGCTTAAGCGGTGGCCAGTTCGGATTTTCGACGCGACCGTGCGCCGGGCAGTAGAAAGGCACCTTGCCACCAGCACAGATGCACTTCAGGACCATCGGCTCAATGTTCTTGACTGACGCCGTTGGGCTTCCGCTCGCTAGCGGCGGCGAGTCCCAAAACAACGGCAGGTTTTGGCGGCGGTGCTTTAGCATCACCGCGCACTGCAGCAAACTGCCGCGCCGCATTGCTATCCGGAACCAGAATTAAGGTTACAAGTGCGGGGGTTGGCCGTTGGGCTGCCTTGACCTGCGTATCCTGGACTGCAACGCTGTGATTGCAGCCGCCAGGAATGGCTATGAGTGACACCCCCACACAGCGGAACTCCCCGCCTACGCTCGATCGCATACTAACAGCACATCAACGTCGTGCGCGAATAATTGCTCAATTGCGGGAGCGGGCGATCGCGGCAGCCGATGAACTATCGGCCCAACACCAGGCCAGGGGGGAAATCACCGCGGCCCTCAGGCGCCGAAAGATTTGGTTTGTCGCCGGAGCCGTTGTCTGGGGTCTCGGCTGCATCGTTGTTCTGGGTCTCATCGTCGCCAAGGGACTGTGATGCGACAATGATCGAGCATCGTGCCCGATGATGAATTTCCTTCTTCAGGCGCGGGGGCTAGTCGCGCCAGAAGTTCATGAGCCGACCCGCCGCCAGGGCCCATGCGCGCGTAGTTCCGCCAAAAATCCTCGAAACCGATCCGGCGCCAACTCCGTATAACGTACCGTGTGCTGGACGGTGGCCGAGATAAGCCTGCTAAAACGTCGTTCAAGCGAACGCCTGTGGAAATGGATTGACGTGCACGGCAAGGAGTTTGAAATGAGGATCGCATCTTGATAAAGATCAGCCATAACGACGGCGAAGGATCTCCGATCGCCGCCACGAAGCCGCCGGACTGCGACGCGCGATGGAAGCAAAACGCGCAATCTCTCGCGTTGCTCCGCAACAGATCGTGATCTCCAAGCTGACGCCGAACGGCGGTCTGCTGAATTTTTGATAGGCTCGACATGACTGCGCAATCCACCGTGGCGATGCGGCGTCGGGGGTTTACCGTCATTGTGACGCTCGCGGCGATGGCCGCACTGGCGGCGCCGACCGCCGACGCCGCAGCCAGACTGTCGCGACCCGCGCCAACCACCGAGGCGACGGCGGGTTCTCGGACTACGTTTCAGCGTAGTCACGCGCTCCAGGCATTCATCGGGAGTTTCGTTGGAGCTCTCTACTTCCTTGGCGTCGAATGGAGCACTGCAAAAAAGCAGATCACGAAATGCGGCGTGTTGGGAAGGTGCAATCCCACATGCACACCGGGTCCAACACCAAGTGTCTGCAGACCTTTCGCTGCTCTTGCTGCGAGATCATGTAGTTCGCGATAAGTAAATGTACGATCATAGAAATCTATCGCTATCCGGTCTGGCCACCTGGTCGCTGCGGTTTCAAGTAAGCTTTCTAGCGGCACCGCAGGCGGCAATGGCGTGTCCCAACGTACGCCAGACGGGTAGGACTTCTCCCAAACGTGAGCCATAGCGTAACTCCTGGTCGGCCGACCAACTGCCTTAGCGGTTCTTGAGATGTGTCACGAACCAGTCTCGAGCAGGCGCCGAAGCGAGTTCGAAATCTTTCACGTAGGCATCGAAGTGACCTCCAGAGAGCATAACGAGCTTCTTCGGCTCGAGCGCCCGCTCGTAGGCGGCCAGCGCCTCGTCAACTACCGTGAGGTGGTCACCTAGTGCCACGACCAGGAGAAGCGGCGTCGGGCTGACAAAGCTGATGTAGGAACCTGGCTCATACTCGGTGAACATCTCGACTGAGCGCAGTGTCACCTCATTGCGCCAGGACGGGGCCCGTGTCCGACCGGTCTCGGTGAACCACGACCAGGAATCCGGCGTCGGTAGCGCGGAGGGCGCAAGCGGATCCTCGGCAACGACCGGGATCATGGCCGGTGGTTTTCCCGTATAGCGGTTGCGCCGATCGTCGTCGAACATGCGGCGCAGGCCGGCCCAAAAGTCCGCCCGGATCAATCGCCTTGCGTTATTGTGGCCGCTGATCAAGGGCACCTGCCCGGCTACGCATTTAACGCGGCGGTCGATCGCGCCGACGACCAGCACGTGGCCGCCGCTGTAACTGGATCCCCAGATACCAATCCGATCTACGTCGGTCTCCGGAAGTGTCTCAGCGAACGTGATCGCATCGCGGTAGTCGCGGACCTGCTCCCAGGGATCGATTTCCTGGCGCGGCTCGCCACCGCTCGCGCCAAAGTTCCGGTTGTCGAATACCAATGCGCCAAGGCCGGCTGCGGCGAATACCTCGGCAAATTTGTCGAGGTACATCTCCCTCACAGCTGAAAAGCCATGTGCCATCACAATCGTCGGGACCTTCCCGGAGCTTTGGTCAGGCAGATAGTGCCAAGCCGCAAGCGTCACTCCGTCCTGCGTTTTGAACTCGACGTCCTTTTTCATGGCTTCCTCCCTTTCCGTCGTCGATCTCCTAGCAGGTCCGTGTCACTGTCGTTGCCTCTAATGTGTCAGCCTAGCGAAACAACGACAATCGTCCAATCGACCATGTGATTTCCTCGTTAAATAGCGACCGCTGGTTTGGCGGCGATCTCCGGATAATTGCCTCGGGCAAGCGCAGCATACCGCGGCGCCGAACGATGCCGACGCCCCAAATCCTTCAAGCGAAACTATCGATAAAAATGAACACTGCGCCACCAGATCGCGCTACGAATACCTGAACCCAATCGTTCTCAGGGAATTCACACTGGAGCAGCAGATGCCATGATAATAGAGGGTGAGGCTAAGATCGTGCCGCGATGGGAATGGCGCACCTTTGACGCTTCTCTCAATGCCATTGAAGTTCGGCTTGCGACGGCACTTGAGCAAGTGGCCCCGCACACGAGTGCTGAAATCTATCTATTACGCCTCGGTGGCCCGCAAAACGTAAAGATTCGAGATGGTATTCTTGACGTCAAACGTCTGCATAGCGTCGATGTCAGTGGTCTTGACTGTGGGAACCGGTGCTCAAGGCCAAATTCCCGCTTAGTCCAAACGATGTTGCGACAGCTTTTGTCGAATGGCAGCTGTCACTTCCCAGACTTGGCAGAAAAACC
>CAVREN010000028.1:0-24491 GCA_963720115.1 uncultured Alphaproteobacteria bacterium | reverse complement strand
CTGAGTTTCGTGGCCGCGCCGCAGAACTTTTCTCCGTTTGCAAGCTATCTGTTAAGTCCGACTCTTGCTGATAATGGTCCGATTCTTGCTGGCGTTGATCATCGCGCCGCCGGTCCTGATTATTGCGACGCTGAGGAACAATTTTCATCGCGACGATACGTAGTATGCCCGCCACCGGCAGCCCAAATGTCAGAACAAGAAGCACCAAAATCCCGCCGATTTTCCATTTATAGCCCAAGGCCATGAGTACATGAAATTGGCTGGATAAAAACGACACACATATTTGAAATAACCTTTTGGCGTGGCTCTCTGCATTGTCCGACGCTGGAGCCCGATAGCTTTTGGGGTTTGCCACATCATTGCCTCCCCACGCAGTAGGGGAAAATGGTAGCTGTGAGCGTCAGAAACTGGGGTCCATAGCGCCGTTCTGCGACCTTGCTTGGAGCGGATTAAAACTGCGATTTGAGCCACGTGGTTAGAAGGCCGATGCCGACATTTTTCAGGACGGGCAAAGGTATCTGGACGAGCTGGGAAGGTGAAAGCCTTTGCTGAAACTGGGCCCAAACAGTTTCGTTCTCCATCACGGCAGCCAAATCATGGCCAGACCACGAAAGATCTTTCACCAAGATCGTAGGATAGGGTGTATTGAGGGCGCCAAGTTTTTCACCTTCAAGCAGACCAATGTCCAAAAGCATTTCGAGATGCCGAGCCACAATAGCTTTATCAGCGCCATCAATTTCAAGGGCTCGCGGTGTCGCATCCTTGCGCGCGTTGATCGCAAGGATGATTTGACGGATTAGCTCGTTATCGCGGGTCATCAGCGCCCAAGCGTGAGATAGCCGTAAGACTGGACGTCGGTTCTTGCCGCGATGTTTGATTCCAACGTGCCTCGCGGCGCTATTAGCATGCCGCATTGGGAAGTCGCGTCAAGGGCCTCTAGGCGGGCGGCGGCCCTTACCAGACTCTAGGCCACGCTTTGAGGCGGATCAATTGCGTGCCGGTTCTCTTGTCCGTGTGCACAAGGTGCCTGTCGTGTTCGTAGCCGATGTGAGTCTAGATGTTATTCAAAACCGTCTTCACTATCGGAATCCCAATCAGTCGCTCCTCCCGGCGAGGCGCAATCATGGCGGAGGTCGACGCTGAAGGGAATTTAGTCTGCGCTTTAGCAATGTGTTGCATTAGATGCCCTCCTTACAGCGAAGCGGTCTAATAAATTTATGATCCCTCACAAGTAGGGAATGCTTTTCCACACCGGCCCCACTAGCGTGAGCGCGGGCGCGCCCGCCATCACCTCGGCGCTCGCCCCGCACCGACGCGGCAGCGCGGACGCAAAGCCGAGTTTGACTGACAACCTCGCGTTGCTAACGGGGGTGCATAGCTCCGGGGCCTACTAGCGGCAGGCGTTTCGTCGACGCTCCTCTCATGGAGCAGGTAAATGGCCGCTATTACCGTCTCAAAGCATCGATCGTGGTCGACCCAGCGCGGGCTCTCGGTCTTCGACCTAATCCGCTACCGGTAGCACGACGGCGCCGCGGTGCTGTGCGCCTTCGATCTGATCGAGCTCGACGGCAAGGACCTGCGTTGGTCACCGCTCGAGGACCGCAAGCGCGCACTGGCGGAAGTGCTAGGCTGGAAGCTGACGGCATTGTCTTCAATGCGCACTACGACGGCGACGGCGTGATCGTCTTCCGCCACGCCTGCAAACTCGGCTGCGAGGGAAAGCGCTTAGGATCCGCTTATCGCGGTGGCCGCGTCGATTACTGGCTGGATCAAGAACCCGGCGGCGCCTGCGGTAAAGCGTGCGGCTGGTTGGGGCCTGTCGAAGGTGCCGGCTGCCGACGCTATCGATGTCGGCGCCGATGGTGGAATAACGGAATTGTTCTAAATATCTCTATTGGACCGCAGCTAAGCGGCGATGATCCAGGCGAAGAGGTGTAATGATGTTGAAATTCTATTTTAGCGGCGCGCCAAATCCGACCAAGGTGGCGCTGTTTCTCGAAGAGGCCGGGCTTCCCTACGAGGCGATCCCGGTCGATACCCGCAGGGGCGAGCAGCACAAGCCGGAATACTTGGCGATTAACCCGAATGCCAAAGTTCCGGCGATTGTCGACGGCGACGTGACCGTGTTCGATTCGAACGCCATCCTGCTTTACCTCGTCGAAAAGACCGGTAAGTTTCTGCCGCCGAAGGGCGACAAAGCCCGAGGCGAGCTATTGTCGTGGCTGATGTTTGTTGCTTCGGGCGTCGGACCGTAATCCGGCCAATTGGTGCACTTCAAGGTTTATGCGCCGGACAAAATCGAGTACGCCATCAACCGGTACGCCTTCGAAACGCAGCGTCACTTCGGCATTCTCGATGCGCGGCTTGCGAAGCAGAAATACATGCTCGGCGATACGTACACCGTGCCGCCATGCGTTCGGGATGGCGGGGTCAATGGCTCCGTTCTCGGCAAAGCGTAACGGCAGGCAATCATTTGCTCCGCGATTCGTCTATCCGGCGAAAGTGCAAGTCAAAAAAAAGCGTGGAAAACTACTTTCAATATGCTTGTGTACGCTGCTCGCAATGGCTTTCAAAACGGATGCCGCGTAGCACAATCATCTCGTCATAGCCTTCGATCTCGTCGAAAGACTTTTGAAGGATCGCTATCGGGTCAATTGCTTAATGCTCGCGCTCTCGGGTGTTCATGATCGTCAATCCGGCGATGATCAGCACGGCCAGTAAGGAAACAGCGAAGGTTACCCAGTCTCGTCGTCTTGCGGCGAGGATGGCGCCGAAAGCGGCGATGCCTATGCCGATCTCGATGAGCGTGCTCATGGTGTCAGCCTCGCCCGTTGATGTTCTCTTGATACCGTTTTTTTCGCCTGCTTATGGCCCCGTCCTAACTTATGACAGCGCGCCTACGCGGCTTGCAACAGCCGCTTAAGACTTTTCTTTGAGGCTCGTTGGCGAGCGCGGTCAGCAGGCGGTGGCTTCGGCCGCCTTGGCGCGTCGTTGAGTTGCAAGGCCAGCCTGTCCCTTCGCTAGCTCAGCGCCGCTGCGGCATTCTTGAACTTCACCGGAATAGTGAGATAGCTCACGCCGTTGATATGGGCGGGCGGGAATTTGCCCGCGCGAATATTGACCTGGATCGACGGCAGCAACAGCCGCGGCGCCGATAATTTGGCGTCGCGCGCTTCGCGCATTTGGACGAAAGCGTCCTCGCTAACGCCTTCCTTCACGTGAACATTCTTCTCGCGCTCCTCTTTGACGGTCGTCTCCCACGCAAAGACATCGCGGCCGGGAGCCTTGTAGTCGTGGCACATGAACAGCCGCGTCGCGTCCGGCATCGACATGAGCTTGCGGATCGAACGATAAAGCTGATGCGCATCACCACCCGGAAAATCGGCGCGCGCGGTGCCGTAGTCGGGCATGAACAAGGTGTCGCCGACAAAGGCTACGTCTTCGATTCTGTAGGTGATGTCGGCCGGCGTATGACCGGGCGTGTAGAGCACCTCGGCATCAAGCGCGCCGATCTTGAACCGCTCGCCGTTCTTGAACAGATGGTCGAAGTCGCTGCCATCGGTTTTAAGATCGGTGGCGTCGAAGACCGGCCGGAAAATGCGCTGCACATCTTTGATGTGCTCGCCGATGCCGATCTTGGCGCCGGTCTTCGCCTTCACATAGGGCGAGCCGGACAGGTGGTCGGCATGGGCGTGGGTCTCGAGCGTCCAGGTGATGCGATAGCCGTGCTCCTTGGCGAAGCGCAGCATCGCCTCGACCGAGCGGGTATCGACCTCGCTGGCGCCCGGATCGTAGTCGAGTACCGGATCGATGAACGCAGCCTCCTTGGGTGGGTCGGCACATGTAGCTGACCGTATTTCGGCTCGTCAAAGAACGCGTGAATGGCGGGCTTTCCAGGCATGGCGTCCTCTTGGTCATCGCTTTTTAGCGCATGCCACTTTCGCAAGTTCATGAGTAACAGCATGGGCCATCAGACTTCCGGGACGACATTGGGGTCGCCAGATCTGATCGCGTTGGCCGAGTATTCGGCCACATGCATCATTCGCATCATGTCCGGTTCTGTCCAGCAATTCACCGTGGCTGCGGGCATACGAATTTCAGTTCAGTGCTAGACCCTCGGTCCTAAGGCGATGTTCGCATCGCGCCTGCGCATCATCGGCTACCTATGTTGTCGCCGCGACGCTAATGATCCTCAAGACTGTAAGCATGTCCTGGCTGACGGTCGTGCGTATGATGCAGGTAAAAGCCGGCTTTCGCTCGCCGGAAGATTTGCGAAAGAGTCCATTTGACCCCGAACCCAATCCGAAGCAGCTCGAACCCAATGAATACGTGGAGCGCATCCGACGCATCGGCTCAATGATCCGGCCGATGTCTGCCGCTGAAGGCGAGCAAGGCGGGCCAATCAACGAGCGCGTGCTCATTAGGTTACCGTGGCCCACACGGTGAGCCGCATCTCATGGCCGCAAGCGGTGCACCGGTAGACGCGAATGGCCGCGTCGCTTCCCTCCGGAAGGCGCTCAATAGTTGCGACTTCCATCACTTCGCCGCAGCGACACGTCGGCCTTTCAGTGGAGCCTGCACCAGTAGACGCTCAAACATCGACATAAAAGCCCCCGCCGCTGGCACTGCCGCAACGCAATCGCCTCGCCCGTGAAAGCTCGCCCCTAGCAGTAGAGCACGGCCAGATGCGAGCTCGAACAGAAATAAACCTAAAACGCGTCGACCCTGAGCGGTGTGTCACGAATTAAGGACCGGTTCCGTCAGGGTCGCGGCTTAAAGCTGCTCAACGCGCACCGCCCTGGCTGCGCTGAGCACCGTCTTCCTGGCGTAGAAATCGGTCCTCAATCTTAGTGTACACTATGTGTAGCCATTACTCCGCGCGATGGGCTCTCTCCTGATACATGCCAACGCCGTGCTTTCCACCGCGTGCCGATCGCCGCCGAGACCGACGCGTTGTTTTAACGCGATCGCACGGCGCACTATGCATTCGCTTGACGCGCGACGAAGCCCATCGGATCGCCGCCAACATCGCCAAGCTGCCGGAGCTACTGCGCAAGGGCCGGCCGCCGTAACCTTAACTCCGGTCCCAGATAGCAGCCTCGCGTAGATGGTGGTGCAATGCGGTTGAGGCAGTATCCCCATCCCCCGTCACCCCCGACGCTGCCTTGGGCCCAGGCGTGTGTGCCTCCACGCTTGGGGTTCCCAAACTGCGGGTGTTGCGCGACGGTCGCGGGACGTGACCACACAAAAAAAGCCCCAGCGGTGGCGGGTGTGCCGGGGCTCACAGTCTCACATAGTCGTTGTGGGTCCTGGGGACGTTTGGCGCGTCCCCATAGCCCAACGCGGTAGGCCGTTAGCGGTTTCGCTTGTCGGCATGAAAAATGCCCCGGCGCTTGGCAGAACCGGGGCTAAGTTCGCAATGTCGCGGAGGCCCGTTTCCGGCTGGATCCGAGTCCCGCCTGGTCAACGCCTCAGCCAGGGCACCGTTGCTGCCAGCCGCAAAAAAAGCCCCAGCGACGCGCGAATGGCGCAAGGGCTTCTTCAATCTGCTCGGATGCCGCTTCCAGGAACAACTCAACGCGCGAACGCACGACGCTACTCCAGACAGAATGCGAATCACTCCTCGATCCCTGAATGGTAGCGAGCGCGCCCAACCGCGTCCTTCCGTTTGGGCTCTAGCGGCGACCGGCGCGCGCGGCGCTCCAAGTGCGTCCCGATTTGGCCGCAATGTCGGCACGGCGGCCGTGCCGAGCGCAAGCCGCCACGAACCCGGCCGATACGCCAATAGACGAAAGCTTGCCGACGCGACTGTGGAGCCACCGGCATGAAGCGGTCGCTGGGCGGAGGATAGCTGTGGAGCTAGCTGAAAAATAATACGATTGTAGTGGTATGCGTTCTCAGAAAACGAAGCATTATCAATATGTTATCCACTAGATGTGTGTGGTGGACTTAGTTTCTAAGAACTTTCGCACGTCACCCGCCGGCGCGTCGCCACCGACGTTCGCCGGCGCACGGCGCTTACAAATTCAAGCGCCCGCCGACTGGCGATGTGCTAGCGATTGATCGCATCAAGGAAATTCACGCTCACCGCGGGCGAGGGCGAGCGTGAGGAACAAGGAAAACGCTAGCTCGAAAAACGCCCGCCGCGGGCACTAAAGCTCACACCAGAAACTCGCTGAGAACTTCCTTGCCCGTCTTGATCGCGCATGGCGGCGGCATGGCCACGAGATACTCGACCGCGTGATGGCGGAACGGCCCGAGATCTATTTTCAAGCGCTGGTCAAACTTACGCAGGTTCTCCACCGTCGGCTCCCCGAGCCTCCGGGATTGGATCGCGAGCGCGCTCGGGCCGACGTGTTGCAGCGGGTGCAGGAGTTGGCAAGCAAAACCTGACCGCATGCCGGGCGACCAACGCACGCTTATGCCGTAGGGGGTGCCTGCTTTGGGCGCCGCGCGGGTATTCCGATGCCGCATCCTTTTGACGCAAGAGGGTGGGGAGCCTCCTGCGGTTTTGGCTGCTGGCGCCGCGCCGGGAGAGCACGGTTTTGCGGTCTTCAAGTTTCGGTTCCGGGGTGGTGCGCATTTCGGAGCGTGTTCCGGCCGCTTGGGTGGCAGATCCCGGCTACTTAATCCGGGTCATGTTCTGGCCGCCGCAGATGCCGATCGCGCAGCCTTCGACGCGGATCGTTGTGGGGCCAAGCTCAAGGAGACGTCCGGCCATGGACGGGCCGCTCCTCGCCCGAAGACGAGCCTCCTGTCGACGCAGCTGGCACCGATCGGTTCAAGAACTTCTGGCAGGACCAACGTCGGCTTCGCCACCGGGAACGCAAATCGCCTCGCCCAATCGTCGCCATTTTGGGCGTGGAGCATGCCCAACGCGATGGTCTGACGTCCGCCCAAAACCCGCATGTTCGCTCGCAACGCGTTGGTGCTCCTTCTCGCGATGGTCCCCGCCACGGCCGCAACCGCCGCGAACAATTCTCAAAGCGCCAACAGCATCATGCCGGGGTGCAACGCTTGGATCGCGCAGCTCAGCCGAGGCAGCACAGCGCTCGGCTCCAACGTCTTTCTCGCGGGCGAATGCCTAGGCATCGTCGGCACCATTTTATATTTCTCACGCGACTTTTCCTTTTCATCGGCCGCCTGCCCGCCCGCCAGCGTAACCTACAACCAAGCCGTCCAGATAGTGACGGCGTACATCAATGCTCGGCCGCAGCGGATTCAGGAGCGGTTTATCGACCTCGCGACGGAAGCCTTGCACGACGCGTGGCCATGTAGACCAAACTTGAAGTGATGAGGATTTTTGGCGGGATTAGCCTTGGCACCTGCTCGGATCGGTCCACAAAGATCGCTCGTGTTGCCGGTGTCCGGCATTTCCTACGGTGTGTGTCATCGTATCCGGCTCGCCGCGAACGGCATCGTAACCATTGCCCAGTCATTGTCGCTCCGCCGAAGGAAGCAACGGCGAGGCATGGTAATGAGACGAACGGGACAGAGAGACAGCAAGCCTGTCCCATCGCAGGAAGACAGACTGCTCGACCTTCTCCGCAAAGCTGAAGGCTACGCCTACGCACTCGCGCACGGTTACGATATCGGAGGCCACCCAGATCGAGCCTACGGGCTCGTGGCCCTGGGAGAGCGGATACGCGATACAGCTACGGACGTGAGCAATCTAGCGCGTCCCATAGAGCCTCACAGCGCGGCGCCACTCCACGGTCTGAGGTCGAGGGCTTTTTCTTTGCGACGGAACCGCCTGGCAGGGTCCAACAGAGCACGTGCCACTCCGGAAGGTCACTGCTTAACCTAATTGAGCTCGCGGAGCGCCTTTTCGGCTTCGGCAAGGTGGCCCCTAAGTTCATCCGCAGAGCGTCTTAGATTATCTCGCCTCAAGGTCGTCGCCCTGGCATAGATCGAATATGCAAAGTGTGCCCGATCGTGGATCCTGACACGGTCCTCCTCTCTCTGGATTTCCTGATCGAGATCGGCGGCAATGCGATCGCAATCGGTGATCAGGCGTTTGAGCATAGAAATGCGCCTTTTCAGGTCGGCGGCTTGCCCTTCTATTTGGCGGGTCCGCGGATCCTCCGGCCTCCCCGTTTTGCTCGCACTCGCAGCGGGTTTGGCCGACAAACTGACCGGTAGATAGATGACCTCACTTGGGACACCACCAGGATGGCCGTCTATTGAAAGTGTCATTTTGGAACACCCCGCTTAGAGCACCACGTCCATGCCATCCCAGAAGCAAAACCGATGCCCACCGCAGCGTCTGTTGAGTGATCGGTCAGGGCATCTTCAACACCCGCTCCGCGACGGTGACCACGATTTGGAGCAAGCAATTAGCCACAACAGCACCCCTGCCAGGGCCAGCACGATTGAGACCCTCTTGCCGTCGAACGTCCGCGCACCAGACCACAGAATCCCGTAAGCGGCATAGAAGTGCGTTGCCGACGATGATTGACCAAAAGTCGGGGATCGTGCCGCGAGCAACGATGATCAGCGTCGCCGCCGTAGAAGCCACAAGGAATCCGGATCCCCACACACCAAGCGCGACGATACTTCGGTGCTGCAGCCACGAGAGCAACAGCAGGCACCCGGCAAGGGCCGGCGTGCAAACCGTAATGGCCAATAAGGTCGTGAGATTAGGCACTCCGGGCCAGTAGCTGGTGACCCGCTACCGGGCCGTTAACTCGTTCCCAGGAATTTAGATTAAGTACCTTCGAGGGGAGAGCGCGGTATTTAGCGGCCGGCAGGCCTTCACCGTTTGGCAACCATACCCAGCTTACTCTGAGGCCCCTTCCTGTTGCGTCTGTCGGCGTCCTTGTCTGAGCATATGCGTATTGGGCTCTCAGGGCTCTGACCAACCCTGAGGGCCCTTCTTGTTTTGCCGCACGCGCGGCGCGTATGGCCGGCCAGCCCTGTTCCCGCCATTCAGGCCGAACGCTCAGCGGGGCTCTTGCCTATCACCTTTTTCGCACCCCCCCATGATCCGAGATTCGCTCCGCAGGCCGGACAAATGATGAGAGTGTCATTGCTCGTTGACTCGGCCGGAGGCGGCGGAACGCTTCCTCGGCCGGCGCCGTGTTCGCTGGATCGCGCTTGAGCAGAATCTCGCCGCGAAGGCGGTGGAGGAAGGCGTCGGTCCGGCGTTCACCCGTCTCGTCCGCCAGCGCTAAAGCCTGTTCGATCCGGCTCAGGGCTGCGTCTATGGCTTTTGCCTCCGCTTCAATCTCGGCGAGCCGGCCTTGGAACAACGGGAGCCATCTCTTGTTTCCTTGCTCGATGTTCGCAGCGATGCCGGCACGCATGTGAGCTTCGCCGGCATCAACCTCGCCAGAGCGCCAGCGCGCATAACCGTGCTGGAATCCGCTTATAGCAAGCCACATCCGCAGCTCATGCTCTCGGCTCAGCTCGACGAGGATTTTGGCGTGGGGTTGAAGCCGTTGGTTGTCGCGGGACAAGAGGTCGAGATAGCAGACATGCCCGAGCGTGTAAGCGACCGTCGCGATATGCCCGGTCGCCCTCGCCGCGGCGAGCGCCTCATCGGCGAGGAGCCTGGCGCGCTCGATTTCGCCGAGCGGCCAGAGCGTCAAATCAAAGCGAGATAAACCGTGCAGGAGACGCGCGAATCTACGCCATAGCGGAAAGCGAGCGAACCGTGCAGCTCGTGCTCGTACGCTGAGAGCGCCTGTTCGAGATGCATGCGCGCGGAGATATAGTCGCCCTCGGACCGCCCGTCAGTGCCGCCGCCTGTCGCGACGTTGAGGCCGCTACCCTCGCCCGTGACGGGTCTCCCCCGATTACCCGAACCACCTTTCCGACGTGCCGTGCTCACTACCCCGGCGGATCGAGCGGGTGCGCGTGTCGATTGCTTCCCCGCTCATGCAGCCTTCCCCAAATGGCCGGAGGGTCGGCATCCGCATTGTCACTTTCGAGGCCTGCTCAAGCTTCACTCACGTTACGGCCCATCGAATCGCTCAGTCGCCCTAAGGCGACCTTTGTCACGAGGCTCCAGCCCTGCCGGTTGCCCAGCCGAGCCGCTCGTCAGCTACCGGATCAATCGACAATTCTCCGGGTGGAATCTTCCTCCACTGATGATTCGCGCCTTCGGGGCGCACGGCCAATAAGCGACATCGTGGTCAGCGACGACCGAGCTTTTCCGATTGCTCAGATCAGGACTCTTTCCAGTCTGGGTGATCTTCTTTCACTGCTCGCGGCCTGCATGCGACCAAACGGACCGCCAGCCCTAAACTAACATTGCTACTGGATCCATTTAATGAGGGCTGGTCAGTGCCGAGGATCGCGCTTCCCACTCCCGCTGGCTCCGCACCGCTCGTCGGACTTCAGGCAAATAATAAGCCAAATTGAGCAGCGTCTTATTCACAAGCGTTAGCCATCCCGGAAGGGGCCGGTATACGTCGAATAGCAATACGACACGGATGCCATTGGTGTCATTCCACACCTCGTGCTTGTGCGTGTCGTCAAAAATTACACACTTACCTTCCTCCCAATGGATCATCTTATCACCGACCCGCATACGGACATCCTTCTGCGGCTCCGGTACGATCAATCCAAGATGACACCTGACTACACCCTTGTAACTCCCACGATGGGCCTTGATGTGCATTCCAGGCGCAAGCACCGAAAAGAACGCAAGCGACAGACCAGGAATGGAATCGAGCAGTTTACCGGTCTCTGGGCAACGGTAGTAGCTCTCGTCGATCCGATGACCAAGGACGAAGAAAAAATATGATTTCCAACCGTCGTTCCGGCTGAGGTTCGTCTGCCTCGGGGATATTTCTTGAATATCGGGCAAATGCTTTTGTTCGTAAAGCAGAGCAACGAGTTCTTGCCTAATCACTTCGCTGTTTTTTTCCAGTCGTTCCACCCACTCGAACGCTTTAGCGTCTATGATTGAGCTATTTCCCATGGGCGATTGGTTTGCTACCCAGTCCTCGATGGCGTGACCCAGCTTTTTCAACGGCAGTTTGATGGCGCGCCTGCGCAATTCCTTCAAATTGATGCGCGCGGCAGATCCGAAAGCTGAGCGGGACATGCGCAAGTGAGCTTAATTCTGAACGCGATTATTATTACCGCCGACCTTCGCATGCCGCAAGCCGTCAGCAATCGGCCTCCACTTCTCAAGGCGGTTTGTAATCGAAACAAAGATAGTCGCCTCGGCACTTGACCGGCTCACGATCAGTGCGTCGAGCAAGGCTGGTGGAGCGTATCGAAGGCTCGGGAATGCACGAAGGCAGGTTGCATCTCTAGAGCGAGCAGCGTACGCCCCAAGCATGAACAGCAGTCTCTTCGCGTTTGAAGCGATATCGCGACCAGGGCGGCGAGAATGGGTGGCAATCGCAATCTTTGCTGCCCTCACGGTGCTGCTTCTTCCTGTCGTCCTTTGGAAGACTGTTGGGCTCGGACAGGGCGACGTGCAGGTTTTCTTCCGCGCTGGCTGGGCCCTGTGGACCGGATACCCACTCTACGAAGTCACCGATCACCACGGATGGACGTTCCACTACCCGCCGACCTTCGCGCTCTTTATGGCGCCGTTCGCCAATCCGCTTCCAGATTATCCGCAGCCGGTTTGGGCGCTGCCGTTCGCGGCGGCGGTCGCGGTCTGGTACGTGATCAATGCCGTGGGTCTGTTCCTGGCGCTGCATGTTTGGGCCAACGCCCTGGAACGTCAGGTGCCGGTCGAGGCAAAAGGCGGATCTTTGCAGAGCCCGTGGACGCTGCAACTCGGTCCGCTCCTGGCACTTTTGCCGTTTGTCGGCGACGGCTTGGTGCGCGGACAGCCAGCGCCTGTGCTGCTCCTCCTACTAGTCCTCTACTTTGGCCTGTACGCCGAGAAACGCCTGGTAACAGCGGCTTTTGTTTTTTCACTCGCTATTGCCTTTAAGGTTTTCCCGTTGTACTCGCGATCTTCCCCTTGTTCCGCCGCGATTGGACATTCTTGAGTTGGACGGCGGGATGGTGCCTCCTCCTCCTGGTCGGCCTGCCGGTGATTTGTCTGGGGCCGGCGACGACCTTCGATCTGTATCGCGCGATGTTGACCGACCACCTCGCCGGCCTCGCTACCGCGTCAATGTCGCCCGGGTTGGCAAGCGAGGTGTCTCCGGGAGGCTATTCGAGCATCGGCGTCGGCGCGGTCGTCGCTCGTATAGCCGCCGGTCGGGCGTTCTACTCGTCGCCGCTACCCGGATGGGCATCTGCCTTTCAGCTCCTGTTCAATGCGGCGCTTGTTGCGGCGATCGTCGGCCTTGGTCGCGGCGGCTTCTGGAACGTGCGTAGCCCCCAACCGGCGTGCGGCTATCCGCTTTTGATCGCCTGCGCCGTTTTGCTCGCTGCGGTACCGCTGATGATTACACCCGCTGGGCCGCAATATGTCACCTTTGCGGTGCCGCTAATGGCCGTGTTCCTGATCGAGTCGTGGCGGCGTACCGGCAAGCAAGCTGTCACAGTCGCGATGGCGGTTTGGACGGTCATTGCCTGGCTTTCGATGATCGCACTCGAGACGCCGTGGAACTGGCTGAAAATCATCGGGCCGATGACTTGTGCCCTGCTGCTGCTTGGTCCGGCAAGCCTGGCGCTGGTGGTAAAAGCCTCAAAAAATTGGCAGCAACGGCCGCTCAGGCGGCGCGCAGCTCGTATGACTTAGCCCCCTGTCGGCGGGCGATGTCGAGGCCCCGCCGAAAATGCAATTCGGCCAATTCGGGATCGTCGTGAGCAAGCTCGCCGGCAGTCCGGTGAATTTCGGCTTCATCCCATCTTGCGTTTGTGTCGCTAACCACTTCGAGCGCCTCTGAGACGGCCTTCTGCGCCTCGTTAACTCGACCGCACGCCGCCTGTGCGCGGGCCAACCGCATCAGGCTAAACGGGGTGAGATAGGTTGCTCTGTACATCTTCATCGCCGCCATGCCGGAATTGATCATCTTGGCCGCTTGATCGGAGCGATTTGTCGCGGAAAAAAGGTAACCACGAGAAAGCTCAGCGAGCGCCTTCCAAAATGCCAACGCATGTTTTTCCGACAGAGCAAACATTTCTTCGACGCGCCTTTCAGCAACATCGTATCTGCCACATAGCAACTCCAAAATACCCGCACAATAAGATGCGTAAAAGAGAGTGCCGGCTTGGCCAAGTTCTTGTGCGGTCTTCAACGCTTCGTCCGCATCGCCAAGCGCTTTCATAGGGTAGCCTAAGCGATACAGAACCCATGAACGGTTACACAATGCTGCGACGCCGATATCCTGACCAAATCTTGTCGCCAGTGACGAGTGCTCCTCTCGGACGTAGAGAGCCACCGCTCTGTCTAAGTGGATTCGGGCAGGTAAAAGTTCTCCCAGCATTGTGAGAGTCGCGCCCGTAAGTCGGTAGGCTATGAGCAAGGGCGCAGATTTGGGTTGCTGTTCCGCGGCAGAGAAAAACCGTTTTGCCACTTCGTTCGCCTTAGTAACATTTCCCGCAGTGAAATTGCCTGTCCACTGACCATACAGCACTGAAAAGCGAAGCAGGTCGTCGTCCGCGCGCTCGCCTAACGCCTCCGCTTCTTGGATCATCGCATCGGCGCGCTCGAACGCAGCGATCGTTTCCGGGGCTGTGTAGCCCTTGACATGAAAAAGGGCGCTCGCAAATGCGACTTGTAACTTAATTGCTTCGCGACGCAGCGCCGCCGTGGCGGGAAGCGTCCCAATTTGCATCGTCTCTGGCCGGTCGCTTCGCGCCAGAACGCGAGCGCGGTCACATAACATGACCCGCCGACCCGGATACTGGGCACTTCCTGGCCGGCGCCCTCGCCGTCTTTTCGGAATACTTGCCTTCGGTTTCTGGCACGATGCCTCTTCCTGACTCAGCCTTAGCCATGGATTCGTTTGGCAGGCTGGCCGGTGTCTGACAGCGGCTAGTACAAACGCCCACCAATGGACTCCGTAACCCAGTTCTCGGTTCGTTCACGTTCGTGTGATGAGCCCGGCCGGGACCTGCTCTTTTTGATGACGACCCTTCCGTTTTGACAGCGAGTGGCACTCTGCTCGCCCGCTGTCCGATACCGAACAACCAGGAAAACGAATCCTGAGTCGTGGCTGAGTCAGCGCGGGTGCCACTGGAGGCAAGCCGCATAAGCCTGGTCGTGGTCGCCATAACGCCACCGCAGAAGGTCTCCCTTGGGCACTGGCGTGGCACATCATCATTAAACAATGTCAAGATACCGGCCTGCCAGAGCAGGGCAAAAGTGACTGCGAGCGCCGCCAAACCTTAGCGGGCACGAAACAGCCGAGTGGCTTCTATACGATGGCTGTTGGCCTGTTCATTTTCTTGTGGTGAGCGGCGACCCGGCAGCGCACCGAGCAATAGCGCCGTGACGAGCGCTGATGCTGGAAAGAAGCCCCACAGACGAGGCACTTGCTGATACGCGGCTCAAGCCGCGCCGCCCGCCGTCGCTCATTGCGGGCTTCGCCCACGCAGCGCGCAGAGCAGTAGAGGGGCGACGACCACTCACGGCCGCGCGCGAGAAAGTACTTGCCGCAACAATCGCAACGCTTTTCGCGCCACTCCGACGGCACATGCTTGTTGCGGCTTGACGTACGGAATTCGGTGACCATTGTGTTGCCCTAACGTTGAACATGTATTGTGGCGTCAGACGCCCTGCCTAAAAGCAGCCTGATAGGCGCGAGGCAAGTGACAAAAAAATTAGGATATTACATTGTTATGGGTTTTTCGACTCAGCCTTTAAGCGCCGGCAGGTGCCTCACCTGCAGACGTCGTAAGAACCCTGTGGGCTTTGCACGCATTGCTGCTCATCTTTATTCGAAATCTTGACGAGCGACACCCATCTCTAGCGAAGCTCGCACGTCGCTAAGCCCCTTTTTACCTTCGTACTGATATCGCGCCGAATCGCTCAAGCTCGCACATGAATGCAAGCTGAACGACACTGCCTGAATCTCGCCACGGGGAGGTGTTCTGGACATCCACCTTCGAGACGGTGGGGAACAAATGACAATCCTGCGAATTGGCGGCGTTATCGCTGCGACGACAATTGCGGCCTTATGCTTCACTAACACCGGACATAACCTGGTTGCAGCCCCGCTGAATATGGACTCCGAGGCAGAACACGGTGCAGAGGCGGCGAGCTCTGTTGCGTCCTCCGCGAAGCCCAATGAATTCTCCCACCGTGAATCATCGGCCTTCCCTGGAGAAGAAGTGGACGCCGATGCGCCGGAGACGCAACAAGCAAACTCAGGGAACTTTGCTGAAGAAACCAGTCAGGCAACGCCGCTCGACGCGTTTGGATATCTCGGTGGTTTGTTTGAAGCCCGCTTCTATCAAGCGCACGTGACGACCGACGACCCGCGCGACGAAATCCGGGAGGCAGCGTCTTTGTACGGCCTGGGCTTGGCCATGATGATGTCAATCGCCAAGGTCGAGAGTGACTTCAATCCTCGCGTAAAAACTGGGTCATACAAAGGGCTCTTTCAACTTAGCAGCTACGAGTTCAACAAATACGGCGACGGCAGCATCTGGGACGCGCGGGATAACGCTCGCGCCGCTGCACACATGTTTCTGGTTCAAGCCGAGAAGTTCAGATGGGCGCTTGGTCACTACCCGGATTACGCAGAGAGATACATGGTGCATCAGCAGGGTATCCAAGGCGCGATTGAACACTACACACATCCCGAGCGCATTGCGTGGCAATCGATGTGTGCGACCGACGAGGGCGTTTTCAAGGGTGAGCAATGGTGCAAAAAGTGTATTTGGGGAAACCTTCTCCCGGAATGGAAGCGCGCCTTCGGAAATGTCGACAACATACAAAGTGGTGAGTTCATTGCTCTATGGACGGGACGCATCGATCACGTCGCCGACAGATACAGCGTGGCGCCGGCCGACGCGGGCGTAAGCGCAACCCCTAAAGACAACGCCCGCGGTCTTGCTGCCGTAGCCAATAGCAATCTTCAATCTCTCCGGTCTCATGCATCGCACCTTCGCGCTCGCGTCGCGCTCGCAGGGCGTGCGCATTCTCGTCTTTCACCTGCCAAGCCCGCACACAGCTCGGTCGAGCGGCGGCCCCGGCGCGCCTAGAGCTAGCGGTAGTCTGTCGCTTTCGCTGCGGCGCGGAGTGCCGAAGCTCCGGCATTCTCGGGCTCGGGCCTCAAGAATCAGCCGGACGGGCAACTCAGCGCCTTCATTTAACGGGAGCCGGGCAAGCGCGGATCGCCGCGTATCAGCTCTGCTTCACCGCTCGCTTTGGTGGCGTATCTGGAGGCAGATTAACCCACGGGTGGCGCGACTCTTCCCACACTGCGAGGGTCGGCGCCGTGAAACTCGGGTCGGCAAAGTTGCCGATAGCAACGCTGAGGTGTCCTGGAAAGCCCGCATTCTCCCAGAAAACCGTAGATCCGCACCTCGGACAGAAATGAAAAGTCATCGCGTTCCCGCTATCGGCCGTCCGGCTCCACTGCGTGGATTTGCCGGTGATGGTGACTTGGTCATTGCGGTAGCGCGCTTGATTGCTGATCACGGCGCCGGTGCGTCGCTGGCAGGCCAAGCAGTGGCACATAGCGTTGCGCGAGGGTTCGCCTTCAATCGAAAGCTGGAGCTGCCCGCAACTGCAGGCGGCATGGCGTGTCATTGTGCGGCTCCATCGTACATGGGATCCCCGAGCCCGAACGGCTCGCTTGTTCGGCTCGAACATATTAGCAGCCGATCATTGTCTTGCGTGCCATATGTGCCCTCCTTTAAAACAGGGCACGCATGGGCAAGCATGATGGGCCGGGGCACACATGGGGCCGCTTATTCTCGATTTCTGAGCGTACCAGAGCGGCTCCTCATTCCCCACCTGCTGTTTCGACCGGCGCTACACCGGACCACTCTCAGATCATTCGTTGACAAACTGGTCGCTTCTTATGCGATCAGTCGACCAACCTGGGGCGCGGAAATGTCAGGCAAAATCGTCCGGCTTCAGCAGGCCAAAATCGTTCGTAATGCGACCAGTCACTCAAAAGGACGGCGGGCGAACGATGCCTACAGGGTCAGAGAGCACCTGACCGAGGCCGAAATGGACAAGCTGCTGACCGCCCTCAAGCGTAACCGGCACGGTCACCGGGATTGGCAGGTCGGGCTGATCATCTACCGCCACGGGCTGCGGGTCTCAGAGGCTTGCGATCTGCGCTGGGATGACATCGACCTGCCGAAGCAGACCATCATCGTCCGCCGGCTCAAGGGCAGCACCGATAGCGTTCATTACCTGGAGCGGGATGAGGTGAACGGTCTGAAGCTCCTGCAACGACAGCAACAGACTGACGGGATCAAGGGGGCCTACGTCTTCATCAATGAGCGCGGCCAGCCCTTCGGCCGGATGGGCATTGGACGCATGATTGAGCGGGCTGGCGAGGCCGCTCGGCTGCCGTTCCCGGTGCATGTCCACATGCTGCGGCATTCAACCGGATACGAACTGGCGGCCAGGGGAATGGACACACGACGGCTCCAGCATTTCCTCGGACATGCCTCGATCACGAATACCGTGCGGTACACAGCGATGTCGCCGGAGCCGTTCAAGGATATTTGGCGCTGATTAAGACGGGCCGCTGTCTCGCCGTCTAGCGTGGCTCAGTCGCGTGAATTTTCACAACGCGCAAGGGCCGCACGACTACGACGTTTCGGTTCACTTCAATACCATAGCAACACTTTCAAACCAATGGGCACCGAATGTTTGTATCTGACGCAGCAGGAGTTGGCGAAGAAGGTTTCGCAGGCGGTTAGCGATGCTGGCGAACTGATCAATTGAGGTGCGAAGTAGAGGTCACGATCCTGGTCCGCGCGGGACCGCGCTTCGCTGCACTCTAGCGTTGGCAGGTCAAGCCGCCTGGGCGTATTCGCTTCTTAGTCGCCGCTGCCCCGTGCCAGCAGCGCCCGGGTGCGCTGACGGCGGCGCTGTTTTTGAGCAGTCCCCTGACGATCATGACGGGACCAGGGCCGAGATATTGCGGCGGTTTGGGTTCGGGCGGTTTTTCAGACGTCGCCGTGCCAACGGCGCTCCTCGGCCAGGTCGAGCAGCACCCGCCCGAGCGCGGCTAATTGATCGCTGTGCATTCTCACCCGCAATGTCCGACCCGTTCCCGTCACGAAGCCGATGCTGAAATGGTCGTCGGGCATGTAAACGTGTATGCCAACCACGGGATGCTCGCCGCCGTCGCTGGTCGGCGGCAGCTCATTGGGCGACCGCAGCAGCCTGACCTGTTCGTTTTGGCAACCATCCCACGGCGATTTCAGCATCGACGTTAGTCCTCCGGCTCGCTCGAGCCGTTGCCCTCAGTCCGCCGCGGCTCGATCTCGAGCGTGGGCTTGTCGATCCCGAACACGAACGGCGGCAGGCCACGTTCCTCGAGCTTGCGCGCCAGCTCCTCCCTCGTCATCTCGAGGACCGGCGCGCCGTTGCCTTCCTGCTGCGGCGAAGATACGACGATGGCGCGGTAGGTCGGCGATTGGTAAGGCGCCAGTGCCTTCGCGCACGCAACTGCGAGTTCGGCGTATTGTCGAAACTTGGCTTCGTCGGCCTTGCGGTATTGCTCGGCCAATTCGTCGAACGTGTTCATGTATTGCGCAAGCACCTCCCGCCCGAGCTTCCCGCTTTCAATGCCGGCCGGAGGCTCCTGCAGGATCCGCTCGGTGATCAGCTGCCGCTCAACTGTTTTTCGATTCGGCGTGCCTTTCTGTCGGCCGCCCCTTCGCTCACCTGGTTTCGATCCGCCTCTTGGCATGGCTAGCCGCTCGCTACTTTTTGCCGTTCGCGCGCTCAATCCGGCACGAACCTTGTACGATCCGGCAAGAACCTTGTACCAGGCCGGACATCGCCGTCTTCTGGGCGGGCTGTGGTCGCACGTCGGCAGGGGCATCCGTCGGCATCTGGCGTCGTCTTGTCCTTCGGTTGGCCCTCGCGGCCGGATGCGACAGCAACTGATCGAGCACGCAATGATCGAGAAAACAAAATCGGGCTCCCGTCCGGGATCGCACTTGTTGGTGCGTTCGCCACTATTGCCGGCATCGGCGAAATTGTCGTCGGCTCGACGGGAAATTACTCAGGCATCTTGGCGCACAGCATTCCGCCGGCGACTTCGACGATCATTATAGGCGCCTTTTACAGTCTGGGCGGCCTTTTCGATCTTCACGATGAGAAAATTGGGGGCGGCGCTCGGCATTTTTTTCATCGCCTGCGAAGTTCTGGGGCGACTATACCTTGTGATGATTGGCATCGCTCCCTCGACAGGTGGCGACGCAAATCAAGATCGTCATTGGCGGCTTGATTACGCTCGCCGTTATCGGCTACGTGGCGTCGCAGTGGAAAAGTTCGACTAGATCGCGCGTCTGGAGGCGAGTGGCGCGTCGAGGTGGCGATCGTTTATGAACTGGTCGAATTCGGCACGATCCCTGGCAACGCGCAGACGTTTCAGGAATTCCTTGAACTCGCGTTGCTCGTCTTCGAGACGGCGCAACGTCTCAGCGCGATAGTCGTCGAAAGCACGATTGCCGCTTGATGGTTGACCCCACCAATTCCCTCGGACGCGGTCGCGCAAGCCGTCCGTCTTGGCGGGAACGCGATCCGCTTTCTCCCCCATGCGGTCCATTCTGGTGACGTGATCCCAATCGCCCATCGGCCCATTCCCGGCGAATTGCAGACGACGCCGGTATCCGATCCGCCCGTTCGCGATCAGCGCGGCCAAAATGATAAGTCCCAGTGGCCACCACCACATGAAACCCAAGACCATCAGAAACAGACCCATTTATTTGCCTCTGGTGTGAATGTAAATAACATTTACATCGATGTTTTATGCTGTCAATACTATGCCGTTGCACAGCTGATCCTGGCGCCACGCCTCGGCCATTGCATTTAGGGAATTCGTTATACCATGTTCATGATTTGTTTCTCAGTCGCGTAGCCGATGCCCTGCCGCCGCTTCCGCCACCTTGGACGATCGATGACAACGGCGTGCTTCATTGTGAAGGACGACGACCGTATGGGCCGGGCAACGCGCCAGCGTTGATCGTTTCGGTCTTCTTTCAATCGAAGAGCGCGCTTGAGGTGCGCTAGCGAGCTTCGAAAGATAGAGACAGCGTCGTCACTCCCTTCAACCTGAAACGACATGCACCCAACGGCCTCAGCTCGCGAGCGCAGCGGCATTCGCGGCGACGGCCTCGCTGGGTGATTTGCTGCCGCCATTGCTCGGGCTTTTTCCCGGCGGCGCCGAGGCGTTCTGGGCGATCATCTCGCGCAAGCTGTCCAAGTTGCGAATGGTGATTTCGTTTCGCCCGGCGGGAATGGCGATACCGGCCTCGGCAAAAGCATCCAGGATGCCGACCGCCAGATCGGTGCGGATAGCGCCGTTCTTGGTGATGTCGCCGATGAATGCGTAGAGCGTGAAAGTGATATTAGATGCGGCGAAATCGTCGAGCGTGACCGACGGCGCCGGTGCTGTCAGCACCTCTGGGTGTTTCTGCGCGACCGCAAGAAGCGCCGCTTGGACTTGCCGCGCGTCGCTGCCGTAGGCGACGCCGACCGTGATGCTGATGCGGCAGACGTTGTTGCGGAACGTCCAGTTTTTCACCTTCTCCGAGATGAAATACGAATTTGGAATGAGAACGTTCGCCCGGTCGAAGGTCTCAAGTTCGGTGGAGCGGACGCTGATCTTGCGCACATAACCCTGCTCGCCGCCGACGACCACGAGATCGCCGACCCTGATCGGGCGCTCGGCCAGCAGGATGACGCCGGAGACGAAATTGTTGACGAGGTTCTGCAGGCCGAAGCCGATGCCGACCGACAACGCGCCGGCAACGATGGCGAGATTGGAGAGGTTGAAGCCGGCATAGGAGAAGGCCGCCAGCGCCGCGACCAGAATGCCGATATAGCCGACGCCTGTTTTGATGGAATCGCGAACGCCGCCCGAAATCCCGGCGGGCTGCAGCACCCGCGAGTCGAGCCAGCTCCGGAACAGCCGCGCAGCGGCGTAGCCGAGGCCGAACACGATGATTGAGGCGAGCAGGGCGCCGAACGTTACCTCGGTGTTGCCGATATGCAGCCCAAAGAAAAGCTGCCGGTACCATTCGCGGATGTCCGGCCAGGTGTAGCCCCATTGCAGCATGAGGAACGGCACAGCGAGCACCAGCACCGCGAACTTCAGGATCAAGCTGAGCGGCAGCGCCAACCGCTCGCGCCATTCAAGTCGTGCGCTGCGTTTGAGCCATCGCCCGATTGTCGTTGCTTCGTCGCCCAGCCCCTGCACGAAGCCGTCGACCCAGAGCAGCAGCAGATAGACGAGCGCAAGGATCGAGCCGGTGACGATCAATTGCTGGCCGAGAAACCGCGCCAACGGCAGGTACCCGGAGAGCGCACACACGACGATGGCGGCGACGATGATCCACACCACGGTTCGGATCACCCGGAACACGCGCGCCGACGGCGCTGCGTCGGAGCGGCTTTCGCCGGTCGTGCGCAGCAGGGCGATTACGATTGCCGACAACAGCAAGCTCGACGGCAAGGCGACGGCGATGGTCAGCGCGAACGGCGCCTGAACGAGACGGGTGACGCCATAGAGCAGGCTCGCCAGGCTGTAGAAAAATGCCAGCAGAAGGATAAGACCGCAGATACGGGCGGCGCGCGCGTCCGACATGGCGATGAGCCGCCATTGCGGTGCGCGCGGGGCAAACGCCGTGGTGACGAGCGCGCCGACGATGAAGACGATCACGATCGATTGGGTGATCAGATAGAACAGCCAATCCAGCCGCTCGGGCAAGGCCTGGGTGCTGGCAATCATGGCGTATAAGAAGACCGCAGGCGCTACGACCGGGAGCGCACGGAGCAGGATCACGCCGGCGGCCGAAGAGACGCGCCGCCAGTATGGCGGCTCGCCGACATCTTGCCAGCGACGCAGCCGGCGAATTCCCCGCCAGCTTCCAACGGAGAGCACGAGCAATATCAGCAAGGCTTCAAGCGCGGTGCGGGTAAAGTCGCCGCGATTCTGCGGGTCGGCCCACCAATCGGCGACTAGGTCGCGAACACGGTGCGCAGCGTCCGGCATGTATTGCGGCACATTTGCCCAGGTATCGTAGGCGTAGAGACCCGGAATCGGTTGAAACAAGGCGGAGGTGAAGTTCTTCCGGCGGACGTCCTGGATTTTGTCGAGGAGGTTGTCGATGCGAAGATTGCTCGAGTTCACCGTCGCTTCCGCCGCGGAAAGAAGCCCGAGGTGATAATTCAGTTCGGCGCGATTGCGAGCCGCCTGCTCGGGCTCCGGTGGCGCTCCCGCGGCGGGCGCGGCTCCGAGCAGCTTGATCTGATCGCGATCGGCGTCCAGCCGCGGCTGGATTTTGCGCCAGCTATCGGCAACCTCGGAGCGAATGCGCTGCAACTCGTCGCGCAGCCGATTAAGCTCGGTGTAGCGCAAATGCGGGCGCGCCAGTTCACCGTCCACGCGATCCAGGGCATGTTGCCATCCGGTCGTGGTGGTTTCGAGATTGAAGTCGAGTTCGCGGTTCAGGCGCTGCGCGATTTGAGCCTTGTCGATATGCGGGTCAGCCGGCGCAGCTTGGCTGTTCGGCGCGGCGTTTGGCGGCGCTGCAGGCTGCGCCGACGGCTGTGTCGGACCGGCAGTTTGTGCGTAGGCGCATTGCAAGGCGGCGCCGGAACCGCTTGCAAGTCCCAGCACCAGAAGGACGCAAAATGTCCGTGCGATCCGCTGCAACAGACTCACACCCGCTCCCCCGCTCTGGCCCGTCCCATAGACGAGGCCACTAGGCTCTGATCGCGGGCAGATTATGGCCGGCAATGCATTCCGAGTTCCCCAAGCTTAGACCAGCGAACAGGGTGGTGAGTAATTAAGAGCGCATCCAGCAGCTCATTGCTGTTACTACTAAGTTATTGATTTTGCTGGTACGCTGGGTGGACTCGAACCACCGACCTCCTGATCCACAGTCAGCCAGCTAGATGTTGGAAATGCGCAATAACCAGATGCAGATCCTGCTTTCCGGACCTGAACGCGAGTATAAGCCTGTCATAGAGTTCGAAGGCTCGGTGGCGACTTATCATGGCTTGCGCCTTGATGCCGAGCGGACACTCCGGCGGCCAATAGGCCTACCACAGCAGAAATCAGCCCAAGCCTGCATGGTTGCCCGTCGTCGATCAAAGCTGTCGGTGCGCCGATAGGCTCGCTCCACCGCAGTCCCAATCTGATGGCCCAGCGATTCTTCCAGGAGATCACGTGGGAACCCCGCATCTTCTCCCCATGTCCTAAATGTTGCTCGCAGTCCGTGTGGAGTGATTGGGCGACTGCTCCTCGGATCGATCCAGCGAGGCTCGCCAGATTCGTGGCAGTTCATGTCCTTCAGCACGCTCAGCATCGCCATGTTGCTCAGCGGTTTGCCCGGCTTGAGGCCCGGGAACACAAACTCTCCTAATCTCGGCAGTGTCTTCAGGACTTACCGGATTCGTCGCAGAGGGTGATTGCGCGATTAGGGCTCTGGGCCACTAGTGCTTCATACAGCCGACGAGCAACCTTATGGCGCCTTGCGCGCTTTCCCTCCTCCGCGTTGGATACGTCAGAAGCAGTCATGTTTGAGCCCTACTGCTCGGCTCTTCGAGGCAAGCAATCCTGGACATAGCCCACTAGGATGTCATTTGTTCCTGCGCAATCTGCTAGGTAGGAAATATTCGAGCAGTGTGGCTGTTGCGTCACACGTTCCAACAAACTTTGCGCGGCTAGAGAAAGCGCTTGAACGCCACAAAAAGAACCCCGGACACTTCACGCTCCCGGGGTCTCTGCAGGTTGTTGCCTCAGCTTGTAGGCTCTTATGATCCGGGCGGCGGGGTGTCGGGGGATGGGGTGCCGCCCGGGTCGGGCCCATCAATCGAAATTCTAGCCCTGCAGTAATAGCGTGCAATCTTGCGGCGCTGATATGCTTAGCGGCGCTCCGATGCCGCGACCGATTGTCCAGATTGGCATGGGGGACCGCCTAGCCTCGCCTGCGTTCGGTCTGATGGACGGCCGGCGCCGTGAAGTCCGTCCCACAGCCCGGTGCTGTCATGCCGGGGCGTTGGTCTTCACCGGTCGTCAGTGCACCTCTGCTCTTGAGGCATCGGTCTCCGTAGGCGTAGCGGCGTTGGGTCCCTAATTCTGCTGCGGGGTTAATTGCCGGATTGCCGGCGAGGCTCCATAACGTGCAACGCGCGGGGCGACGGTTGTGGTGCCACTGGCTAGTGCAGATCGTCGCGAAACAGTTTGCTAGGACTTTTGGAGGAGGCTCCTGGTCGGCTTTCTGCCAAGAGAGAACGCCGTATGGCTGTACTTGTCATGTCCACCGACGCCGGTGATTTCGCCATCCAGGAAGATGAAGTCTCGACGATCACGGCCGCCGAGCTTTGCCAACTGCGCATCTCGCGAGTGGACCTTCGCAGGCTGTTCGCAGAAGCGGCGAAGTTGCTACTGGGGATCAAACCCCGCGATCAGGCC
>CAVREN010000027.1:0-194629 GCA_963720115.1 uncultured Alphaproteobacteria bacterium | reverse complement strand
TAGTTGCCATGGACGGCTGGCGCACTCGGAGGCATGAAACGGAAGTAAGATCAGCAGCCGCCGGCACAGAGGTCGGCATCGCCTTGGTGCGGTCGAGCCCGTGGATTAGTTTGACCGGAAGCCTTCTGAGCACCTGTATTTGTTGCCCGGTTTGTCCTTGCCTCGCAAGAGGTAGGATTCACCGGTAGCACGGTGGGTAGATTTCCTGCACGAAGGCTTCACGCCGGTGGCACCTTGATGGAGGTGCGCGATGAAGACCTTACATCGGCGATGCGCTGGTCTCGATGTTCACAGCGATACCGTCGTCGCCTGTGCACGACTGACGGCAAGGACGAAAGCAAGCCATGAGGTACGCCGCTTTTCGACGGCGACGCACAATCTTTTGGAACTTGCGGATTGGCTGGCGGGCCAAGGAATCACGCACGTGGCGATGGAGGCCACGGGCGTCTACTGGAAGCCGATCTGGCATATGCTGGAGGGTCGGTTCGAGCTTGTGCTCGCGAATGCTGCTCATATCCGCAATGTTCCCGGCCGCAAGAGTGACGTCAACGACGCGGTGTGGATCTCCGACCTTCTGGCGCACGGTTTGATCCGGGCGAGCTTTGTGCCGCCAGCCCCGATCCAAGAGCTGCGCGACGCTTCATCATAGCAGCGACAAATCCCTGCAGTTTGATTACTTTGGGACGCTCCCAGCAGATGGCGGCGGAGATTTTTGAGGAAGGCGCGATCAAAACGTTCACCTCCGGGATGGCCGCGTCTTCTTTGGAGCCCGCCATCATATGCAGCAGCACGCGACGGCCTTCGATCGTAAAGCCCCAAGCCGCCAGAACCGGTTCGCGTTTGGCGCCAGGCCGCAATCGCTCGGCGATGCCATCGACAAACAGATACGTGATCTCGTATTCGCTCAGGTCCCGCTGGGCAAACGTCTGATAATCCTCCCACAGCCGCTCGCCAAGCTGCGACACCGCGGTCCGCGATAACAACAGCCGGCCGTTCTCGTCTTTGAAGGCATCCTCGATGTCGCGCACCGACAGCCCGCGGGCCAGCATCTCGATCGCCAGGTCCTCCAGCCCCTGCGTGTGACCCTTCAGATGCTCGCGAATGGCCGAGTGAAACGGCTCTTCTCGCCCGGCGATCTGCGGCGCGGAATATGCTAGCCCACTCGCTTCCCGCTCGGTGAGGTGATAAGATTACAATATGCGCAGCAAGTGGGTTGATTTGATGATGCATCGCGGCGCCATTGCATGTGCCGAGATTAGATTTAAACGGTTTAAATTGTCGTCGAATTTCAACGCTATGTGCCGCGCTCGTGTCATGTATGAAACGGCTGTTGAGGCTATCGGCGAAGACGGTCGCCGAGAGCACGGAAACAGAAGATGCCGCGCTTCGACCCGCTCGGTTGCGGCCCAAGCAGCCGCCCACAAAGACGTGAGACCCGAAAGAAACGCACACGCAGCAGCTGCCTGCTGCTTGAACGACGATGTTGAACGACGGGCTCAGACCATCAATCCGGCTTTCGCAAGACCGTCAGCAATCCGCTGAACGTCTTTTTGGTTCTTGAAGGGTTGCCGAGCGAAATGCTCGCTGAAGGAGTATCTTGGATTAATCTCTTTGATTTCTCTCCAGATGCGACGAGCTTCTTCGCCCTCACCGAGATGACCTAAAGCTGAAGCAAGTAATACGCGGCCAAAATCCGTCCCCGGCGTTAAATTAACCCGCTCTTTGAGCAAAGCCGCTGCGGTTTCATACTTGCCAGCGAGCAGGTATGCCATGCCGAGGAAGTGTAGATGTTGAGCCCTAAAAGCCGGATCGAGACGCATCGCGCGCTCGATGGCCGGAATTGCCTCCAGCGGCCGACCCGATAAGGTCTCAATATGGCCAAGAATAACGTAAGCCCCGGCGGAATTCGGATTCAAGGCCAGCGTCTTGTCGGCCTGGGATTTTGCCCGATCGAGGTCCTCGAACATTGCGGCCCACGCCGCGACAAGTCGCGCAAATGGTTCGTTGGGATTCTTTTCAATCGCCAGTTCCGCATTTTGTTTGGCAAGCCGCAGCGAGGTGTCTGGATTATCGCTCCAGCGGTTTTGGTAATCCAGATTGTATGCCATGCTTAGTGCTGCATAGGCTTGTGAATAGCTGGGATCGAGTTCCAACGCGCGCACGAAGAGCTTTGACGCCTGTTCGAACCTCTCACGGTTCTTAGGGTTCACGGCCAGGAGCTCGCGGCCGCGAAGATAACAGTCGTAAGCATCGACGTTGGGCGTACCACTATCGGCAAGTCGCGCCTTTTCGGCTGGACTAAGTGTGACTTTCAGCGCGTCGACAATTCGGCGCGTAACGTCATCCTGGACCGCGAAGACATCGGTCAAGTCGCGGTCATAACGGTCAGCCCATAGGTGAGCTCCGTTGTTGGCGTCGACGAGCTGTGCGGTGATTCTGACGCGATTGCCAGCGCGCCGAATGGAGCCTTCAAGCACAGAGCGCACGCCGAGATCGCGGCCAATGGCGCGGATGTCGACTGACTGGCCCTTATAGGCAAAGCTCGAGTTGCGCGCGATCACGATCAGGCCACCGATCTTCGACAAGTCGGTGATTACGTCTTCACTGATGCCGTCGGAAAAATACTCCTGTTCGGCATCGCCCGACATGTTGGTGAAGGGCAAAACGGCGATCGACGGCGCCTCGACTTTGGGCGTTGGACCAGAGGCATTTGAGGGATTGGCGACGACATCTGTTTTATTAGGATTCCACTTCCAAACTCGGACCGGCCGATCGATGTTCTTGACACTGATGTCGCCACCATCTTGAAAGCGAACGTCGATCCGATTACCGACGCTTTCATGAACGATCGACGACATGCAGATTCCGCCGGGCTCCGCCAAAGGTTCTAGTCGCGCCGCAATGTTGACGCCATCGCCATAGATGTCGTCATTTTCAATGATGACATCGCCGAGATTGATGCCGATACGGACCACGATGGTCGACTGACGCACAGCTGCATCTGGCGACGACAGGTTAGATCGTTGCACCGAAAGTGCACAGTTTACGGCATCGACCACGCTCCCAAACTCGACGATGGTGCCATCGCCGATCAGCTTCACGATGCGGCCGTTGTGCGCAGCGACAGCCGGGTCAAAGATGGTCTCTCGGAACTTCTTTAGAGCAGCCAGTGTGCCGGCCTCGTCGGCTCCCATCAGGCGTGAATAGCCGACAACATCGGCTACCAGGATTGCCGCCAGTTTGCGATTGATGCGCGTCTCGGCCATGAAAAGTGCCGTCTTGGCAATGCGAGGAATTCGCGTTTTCGCCCAAGATAGCTAATTGGGTCTTGGGCGTCGGTCGTCACGCTGGAAATGGCCTCGGACGGGACCTACCGCAAGAGGCGGCGGCCTTCTCGGGCACAGAGAGGCCATGCTCGGAGGCGAAGCCGTCCGGATTGCAAAGTTACCACCTCTCCCCCGGGAGCCGCTTTCCGCGACAGCGCCGAGTCAACGGCTCAAAAGAGAGCCGATCATAGGGTGCTTTGGGCACGAGCCGTTTCTCAATCAAGCCGCTCACGTTCCAGGCTCCGGGGCAAGCGCCGACCGGAAGCGTACTGCGTCCCCTATCGGCGAGCCAGGTCAAGGCCCGAGGGGAGATGACCGGCGACGCCGTTTGCGCTTCAAAAAGCCGCCTGTGCTTTACTTGCTCGCCCTCGAGGAGTTTAAATCATGCGGATAGCGAGGGTGAAGAGATCGGTGATGTTGCTCAAGACCCTTATAGGCGTGGCGATCTTCGCTGGCACCACTGTTGCCGCCGTTGGTCAGGAAGAACCGGCCAACCAGACGCCAATGCCAACTTTGGAGGATGTGCAGCACCTCGCGGAAATGATCAGTAGCGACAAGTCTAAGCTTCGCGCGTATTGCGAGTTAGGAAAGCTGCACGACGAAACCCGGCAGGCGGTGGAATACAATGACACGGACGCGATTGCTGCAGTCACCGCCAAAACTAACGCTTTCGAACGACAACTCGGTCCCGAGTATGACAAAGTACTCAATGGAATAGACCAGATCGATTTTAGTTCTGATGAAGGGCAGCGGATCGCTGCTGCATTCTATACCTTGCAGCAGAAGTGCGAAGAACAAAAGGAAGAATAGCTGTAACGCGCGTGGCACAAATACTGCGGCGAGAGGCGATGATGACACTGGGGAAAGCCGAAGTGACATGCGCCGCAGCGAAAAATGACTGACGAGGAGCTTATCAGATCCTTAGCATCAGACCTGGCAGAACCGCTGAAGAGATTTCGTTACGACGGACGCGCGCTGAAGCCGAAAGCCCGACCGCCGTCTCAATGTCGCCATAAAGCGCCTCTCGACAAGTTCGGATGGGGATTGGATAAAGGGCAAACACAAAAGATGGAGCTGCTCTTATTTGTCTAGATTGATAGCATCTGCCTTAGTGACATTCTTGCTGACGCTCAGTGCCGCGCCTACGCGAAGCTCTGAGGCAGTCTCCGCCGATGATACGGCGCGATTCTTAGCGGGATTGCCGGTGTCTTCGAAATCTCCGCTCGCGGCGTTCACCAGCGATCCGGTCTGGCTGTCGCATGCTCGTAATTTGAATTCCATTTTTGCGCGCGAGGAAAGCTCCCAGCTTTCCAAGATCCGTGAATTTTCTGAGAAATATCTGACGGAAAAGCACGATACCGTGTTCTACATGTTCAGCGGACCGGATTTTCTCTACGCGACCTCCTTTTTTCCGAATGCCTCAACCTACATTTTGGCCGGTCTCGAACCCGTGGGCTCAGTCCCAGACCTGACGAGCCTAAGCCCTTTGGTTATCGATGGGGAACTGCGAAGCCTTGAAGCGTCCATGAGCTCGCTATTCAGTTTCAGTTTTTTCATAACTCATAAGATGAAGACCCAGTTGCGGGAGGGGCAGTTCTACGGGGCGTTGCCGATTCTGTACGTGTTCCTGGCGCGGACCAGCAAAACAATTCACGAAGTCAATTTCGTGCGTCTGGATGAACAAGGAAACCTTCAGATCGCGGACGGTTTGGACGCGGTAACACGAGTATCCGAAACCAACAGAGCGGCAACCTCTTCGGGTGTCAAAATCGTATTCTCGGATGGAAACGGCCCGAGGCAGACGCTTTACTACTTCAGCACCAACCTGGCAGATGGCTCATTTCAGCGGAGCGGATTTTCAGCCTTCCTAGCCAAGTTCGGTCCGGCCGACAGTCTTATTAAGAGTGCCTCATATCTCCTGCATGGAGCCCATTTTGCTGGCGTGCGGAAGCTTATACTGAATAGAAGCGCGACTATCGTTCAGGACGATAGCGGTATTCCGCTCACGTATTTCGAAGCAACGAAATGGCGGGTTCAGGCGTTTGGGCATTACGCTGGACCGATCCCAATGTTCGCAAATTTTTATCAGCCCCGCATGGCTGAGTTGTTTCGAAGTGCAAGTCCACTTGAATTTGGCATTGGATATCGTTGGCGCAAGAACGAGTTGAACCTTCTCGTTGCCCAAAACGGATCGCAGCTTAGCAATGAGGAGGTAACAGCTCAGCCAACACCCGACGCTAGCACTCCGGTAGTGGCCGCTCCGTCGGCTAAGGGGGCACGAAAGCGCGTTGAAGGTGGCGGGATGCGGCCTTTAAACTGTCGAATTGCTACCGTCTTTCCGTTCTGCTGGTAAGGACGGAGGACCTGGAAAAATTTGGCAATTACGACGCTGCAAGACCGCCATCCCGAGAACGCAGTAAGGTAAGCAAGGTGAGTGTCGCGACGCGCCTCGCCGAAACAGTGAGCCCGGGTCTGTTATTAGTTGACGCAGAGCTCCAGCCGTTCGACAACTTCTGAATTGGCAATCCGGGAGGCGGATAATGCTCAAATCTGGCGTCGTTGAATACAAACTCGACGGCTATGAATGCGAGGGATTTGCGGTCTGGGACGATGCCAGCGTCAAGTAGCCCGGCATTCTTGTGTTTCCGGAATGGGGCGGCGTTGGTGAATACACCCATAAACGCGCTCAAATGCTCGGCGACCTCGGCTTCAATGCCTTTGTCGTCGACGTTTATGGCAAGGGCATTCGCCCGAACACCCTGGAAACTTGCGAAGCCGAGATGATGAAATACGCAACCAACCGACCGCTGCTGCGGGAGCGAGCGCGCTGCGGCCTTGATCAATTGCGCAAGGTGCCGAACACAGATACGAGCAAGATGGCCGCAATCGGCTACTGCTTCGGCGGCTTGGCCGTGCTGGAGATGGTGCGCGACGGACAGAACGATCTTGCTGGTGTTGTCAGCTTCCATGGGGTGCTGGCGACGCTGACACCACTCAAGCCCAGTGCCTATCAAGGCAAAATTTTGGTGCTACACGGAGTTGATGATCCGGTTGTGCCGGAGGATCAGACCATGGCGTTCTGGGAAAGAGATGCGCGACGCCAAGGCAAATTGGCAGTTTGTCGCCGACGGCAACGTGGTCACACCTTCACCAACTGGCTGATGCCGGAGGATGGGCCACCGCCGGCAATCTATAAACAAACAGGCAGATCGTGGCGTTCCTGCATCGCTATGAGAATTTCTTCAAGGAGATATTTGCTGAAAGAACGGACACTAGAGCGATCGGCTGTGAATTGCCGGCAGCGCCGAGCGTGCTGTAGAAGCACGTTTCCTGCTTCCCCTCGCTTTTCCTCCCACCCGGATTCTGCTTGAGTGCCGTTGAGGAAAGCGAGAGCCGTCTTACCATCTATCGAGGGCCGTATGTGCGGGCTGTTGACTGGTAAAGATTGCGGAGCCCGCGATCAGGCCGACGGGGTCCTGGTCGATTCCGGGTATCCGAAAGCCCACGAGGATGACGCAGAGAGGGCCGTACAGGCGGGCCTGGAGTTGGTAGCTGCGGTGGGTCGCCTGAATACCCACGCGCCCCTCCAGACGCGCGTTGGCATTGCCACCCGGCTTGTTGTTGTCGGTGACCTTGTCGGGATCGGGCGAGCGCAAGAACGCGGAATCGTGGGTGAGACACCGAATCTCGCAGCACGCCTGCAAGGGATTGCTGAGCCGAACACTGTCGTCATCGGCTTCGGCGGTTTCGTGGCGAAGTACATGGGGCGCGCCGCACGGTGTCGGTGACGCACTTCTGATAAGCCGAAATGACCTCGCGTAGGTCTTCGGTGTCCATCCGCGCCGACAGCGCCGTCGAGCCAACCAAGTCAGAGAACATCACGGTGACTTGGCGGCCGCTGCCAAACGATGGACGTTATCCAACGTCTAAAATGCCCCCACAGCTACGGCGACAGAAGACGTTCGAGGCACTCGCGGCGCAACTGGAGGGGCATCGCAATCCGAGCCGGTATCGATGATCTTTGAGGACGTGCATTGGATCGATCCAACGAGCCATCCTGGCGGGACGTAGAACTCTGCGCGAGCAGTGCATCGAGTTTGTCGAGTTGTCTCGCCGCGCAAATCCGGCCGCGCGTTCGATTTGGCTAGCAATTGGGTATAGCGCGCTGTCGGTATGCTGCTGAAGAGCAGAAGTAGCGCAAGCGCGTGTGTGGCTCGTCAAATGTTCCATGAGCGCTGCGACCAGCCGCGATTCGCCGATACCCGGCTCACCGGACACAGCACCACTTGCCGCTGCCGTCTTTGCCTTTGACCAGTTCGCAGCAGCAGTTGGAGTTCTTCTTCCCGTCCAACAAGCTCGGTTAGGCCAGCCCCATGAAAAGCCTCGAAGCGGCTTTCGACGAGCCGGCCGCGGCGCCGCCCGCGATGCTCGTGCCGATCCTGCAACGTCCTTAAGGTCCTTTGTTCCGAGGTCCTCAAACTCAAACAGACTGCCGAGCAGTTTTCGCGTATTCTCGGCGGGCGTTTAGTCTTCGGCTCCTGTCCTACGGTCGGTTCAGAGGTTGCCGAGGCAACACCGGCAAACCCAGAAATGGCCGCGAGCATCTTCCGCCGAATGCCCGAGCAGAACGCCGATGTCTTTGAGGTTTGACCGCTCAGATGGGGGAGTACTGAGAAATCAATCCCGTTTTCAGCAAAACGCGGGGCGTACTGGACACGCCGAGTTTTTCCAGCCATTCCGCAATCTGCTGAATTGGCGACCCCCTTCGGATGAGCGTTATCCGCGCTGGACCGGCAGACGAAACTCTAACGACACGCGCCTACTCATTGTCATCGTCAAGCCGTAAACGCTGCCTCGCGAGGAGAGAATAAACTCCGTTTCGGTGAACTCGCCGGGCTGCGTATCGACCTCTATATATCCCGACGTTGCTTCACGATGATGTCGTGAGTGATCGAGAGCCCAGGGCCGGTACTCTCTCCCGCGGGTTTGGTGTGAAGAAGGGATTGAACATCTTTTCCCTGACCTCGGGCGTATCGTCAGGGCCGTTGTCGCGAATCCTGATCCCCTACGCGGTCGCCGAGGTTCTTCGTCGTGGCGGCAAGAGTAGGCTGATAGCCATCGCTACTGTCCTGCTCCTTGCGCTTAGTCGCCGCATAGAAGCCGTTGGAGATCAGGTTTAAGAGCGCTCGCGTGATCCTCCTGGGGGATACAGCATCGACTTGTCCGGCCGCCGGATCGAATGACCGCTGCAAGGTAATAGCGAAGTCTTGCTAACATGTATTGTGGCGTCAGACGCCCTGCCTAAAAGCAGCCTGATAGGCGCGAGGCAAGTGACGAAAAAATTAGGATATTACATTGTTATGGGTTTTCGACTTAGCCTTTAAGCGCCGGCAGGTGCCTCACCCGCAGACGTCGTAAGAACCCTGTGGGCTTTGCACGCATTGCTGCTCATCTTTATTCGAAATCTTGACGAGCGACACCCATCTCTAGCGAAGCTCGCACGTCGCCAAGCCCCTTTTTACCTTCGTACTGATATCGCGCCGAATCGCCGAAGCTCGCACATGAATGCAAGCTGAACGACACTGCCTGAATCTCGCCACGGGGAGGTGTTCTGGACATCCACCTTCGAGACGGTGGGGAACAAATGACAATCCTGCGAATTGGCGGCGTTATCGCTGCGACGACAATTGCGGCCTTATGCTTCACTAACATCCGACATAACCTGGTTGCAGCCCCGCTGAATATGGACTTCGAGGCAGAACACGGTGCAGAGGCGGCGAGCTCTGTTGCGTCCTCCGCGAAGCCCAATGAATTCTCCCACCGTGAATCATCGGCCTTCCCTGGAGAAGAAGTGGACGCCGATGCGCCGGAGACGCAACAAGCAAACTCAGGGAACTTTGCTGAAGAAACCAGTCAGGCAACGCCGCTCGACGCGTTTGGATATCTCGGTGGTTTGTTTGAAGCCCGCTTCTATCAAGCGCACGTGACGACCGACGACCCGCGCGACGAAATCCGGGAGGCAGCGTCTTTGTACGGCCTGGACTTGGCCATGATGATATCAATCGCCAAGGTCGAGAGTGACTTCAATCCTCGCGTAAAAACTGGGTCATACAAAGGGCTCTTTCAACTTAGCAGCTACGAGTTCAACAAATACGGCGACGGCAGCATATGGGACGCGCGGGATAACGCTCGCGCCGCTGCACACATGTTTCTGGTTCAAGCCGAGAAGTTCAGATGGGCGCTTGGTCACTACCCGGATTACGCAGAGAGATACATGGTGCATCAGCAGGGTATCCAAGGCGCGATTGAACACTACACACATCCCGAGCGCATTGCGTGGCAATCGATGTGTGCGACCGACGAGGGCATGCTGAAGGGTGAGCAATGGTGCAGGAAATGCATTTGGGGAAATCTTCTTCCGGAATGGAAGCACACCTTCGGAAGTGTGGAGAAGATACAAAGTGGCGACTTCGTTAGTCTCTGGACAGCACGCATCGATCACTTCGCCAACAGGTTCAGCGTGGCGCAGGACTCCGCGTCGCAGGACGGCGCGTCGACTCAGACATCCGCTAGAAGCCAAGCTCGTCGTCCCACGACCGTCGCCCACGGCAATCTTCGAACGTCTCAGCCTCATGCGCGACATCGTGTGGCTGCCGCAGATGGTAAGCATTCTATCCCTGCCACTGCTCAGCAGCTTAAAGGCGGCCGAATAGCGCTGGCGCGAACGCGGTCAGGTCACCCGAAGGCGGCTAGACGAGCAACGGCAAGTTGAGACCGCCCTTAAAGGCAGGTAGGCGTACTGACGGTCGTCAATGGACTGACGCTCGACGGTGCGACGAAGGACCCGATGCAGCAGGCCGTTCGTGGCTCCCTGATTGCCTCATGGGGCAACGGCTCAAACTCAAGCCGAAATCATCAAGGAAGCCCAAAAAGCCGGCATAGCTCATGCCCAGGCCCACGATGACGGCATGAAATACGTGGACGGAAGCCGACTTTCAGTCGGGACCAAGCCGTTAGCCTGTGCTTCCATCCAAACTTCACGCCCCCATTTGGCGCGACTGCGTCCTTCGGTTCGGCTGAGGATCAGGTGGCGATCGAACTCAGCCAGTCCGCCAAGGATCGTGATCATGAACTTGCCGTGGGGTGTGGTGGTTAATCTACCGCCCGCTTTCACGATAGCGTCGAGGGTATTCAGAAGATCATGAGTTGATCGCGCTAAGCGGCTGGTGACCAACAAGGTGTCCCGAGGCTTTAGAGAGCCTAAGCATCGCGCCAACGCAGCCCCGGCTCATCGATCGCCCCAGCCCTGACAATGCCGATCAGCACTGCACCCAAGGCCAGTATGATGACGTAGGATGATCGGGATAGGCTGTCGGAAGCCATAACGATGCTCTGCCGCTTTCGTTGTGGTTAGAGCCCGAGAGCAATGGGAGTTTGCCTCGGGCTCGATTACCATGTCGCGCCGCAGCAGCGAACCAAACAAATACGTCACGCGCTGCGCGTCTGGTTGTTGCTTATCTGATTGCCGCGGGAGTACAAGCCCAAGCGGCGCGCGTTCTAGTCTTTTGATCGTTCCAAATAAATGAAACGCGTCTTTCGCAGTAGATCTTCGGCGCCTTTGCCCCAAAATTCTATGATTTCAAAATTTCGACGCGCGCGTTCACCCGCATACTGACTAAGGTCCAACATATATGCGTCATACAGCCGATGAACTCGGTCAGGGACCGTCACGCGTGATCGCACATGATGAAGAAATTTGAGATCAACAAGCTCAGCAATATTCGCCGCATCATCGCCCGGCGAGTCCTTATCTATCAAGAAACAATTTGCTTTGGCGGTATTCAGACAAAAGTCACTAGCCTTTTCAAAACTCTCCAGCAGTTTTCTCTCCTCGTCTTTACCAGCATCTCGCGAAAGGTCTTCTCGCTTGAACCTGTCATTTTCCCCAGTGGCCTTATTGACATCCTCCGTACCTATCTTATAGCCGCGGAACGTGTCACCTTTTCCGGTGCGCTCCCTAGCAATATCAATCGCTCTTCGAAAAATAGTTAGGAAATCGCGAGCCACGCCGCCACTCGCAAGCACCAATCGATCTCGCGCGCCGTCGGTAAGAAAATCATCCAACGGGAGTTTATGGGAGCGCGCGAACTGATCCAAAATACGAATCAGAAATCGCTTCGTTAAGTCGTATTTCTCCAGAGTGACGTCCAAATCAATCTCTTCTGCGTCGTCTCCGAGTTTCATACCGTACGGGGGCTTTCCGTAAACGTACCAGCGCGATCGGTGTCGAATCGTTCCTACCTTTATCCAAAGATTTGATCCTTTAGCGATCCGATGAAAGTAGTCCAAGACGTATGCTTGGTCGCCAAGCTGTATGTGGTAGAGATCATCTAACAATAAGAATGTAGGTCCCTCTGCCAATTCGGCCATGCTTCCGAATAATGATTTGTAACGCATGATGTTTCGCTGCAGAAGCTCAATCTTTTTTGAAACATATTCGGTTTTATCTTCGCGGCTTGCAATTTCTTTGCCGGTGACTGCAACCTTACCTTCGAGCTTGGCTCCCGTCGTTCCAACGTGAGATGAAAGTGCAGTCTCCAACTCGTCGGCGGTTTCCGTGCGAATGCTTGTTTGACGTTTCTGTTCGTCAGTGGCAAAGAGCGCTGCATTTAATTCGGTAATGATTGCCGTTAGCTCGGCGATAAGCACTTTGCTCTGAGCTCGATTAAGGCCTTTTCGTTCCGGCCTTGAACCAAAGAAACGAGTCCAAAATGAAGTCTTCGTTCGGGGGTTGATGGCGGCGGTTTCTAGCCACTTCTTAAACTCTCCAAACGCTTTAATGAGCACGCTCAACAAGACGTCGGGATAGCTGTGATCTTTGAATTCCTCTAAGTCCACATATGCAATCGGGGTGCGGTTTACTGTTAGGTCTGCTGTAACTTTCGCGAGCAAGCTCGACTTTCCCGAGCCGCGACGCCCAAACACAATGTGATGACGCTTGTATTTTGCGCGTGCGAGAGTTCCCGGCGCGGGCTCTATGAAGTACTTTACACCCTCGCGGGTGGAGCGCGTTGACTCTTCAACGTCACGCGCCAATTTCTCTACAGCGTTGCTCTCCAAAATTTTCATCATGGCCGAAATTCTCTCAGCGACGCATTATCTTTGCCTTTTGCCAGGCGATCAGTAATGAGCGCTTACCTTCCTCAGATAGTCAAATCCGAATGCTTGCTAAGCGTTTGCTAATGGCTCCCTCGCCAGGCAAGTCGTCTTGAGACATTCGACTTCGCCCTCCCATTCGATTGCGATGTCTTTCGCTTTGATACGCAATTTCCCGGTCGTTGGCGCTCCCCAAAGTTTTGCTTTCACAATATACAACTCAAAAGGTGGGCGTAAGTAAAGCTTTGGCGCACTACGCGGAGGGTGACCGCGTCATAAGTATCACGTGGCAACCGGCTACTGAGCAAAGATAAAGCACCAGCCAAGGCGACCGGGTCTTGGCTTAATGAGAAGGGATGCTCGCGCACTGCTGCGCAGGGCGACGCCGACGTGGCCACCCAATTATTCGGTACAGGTCGGCGGTCGCCGGCCGGCGATCTTGTGGTCCCCCACAGGTCGGTGAGCGCGACGAGCAGCATGCCGAACGGGCCATCCCGGTCGGCGCCGGCCATTGTGAGATACGGCCCGGAGGCGTCACCAAGTCGCCTGACGTAGCTTCTTTCGTCGCGACAGGTGCTCGCTCTCTCCAAAATTGAGAGATACACCTCCAATAGCCCAAGCGTTTGCTGGGCCTCCCTCGCGTCGTCACCCGCAGCCATCAACCGATCAACTTTCAACTTTTGATCAGCAAAGAGCCGCTTCGCTTCATTCAAACCGTTGAGAGCGTGGGAGAGCGCAAACTGACTATCCTCAAGCATGCCGGTCATCCTAAGCCTGCGCAGAGAGAGGGAAGCTTCAGGGCAGGGGGCACAATCGTTTGTGGCAATGGTCACCGTCACCAACCTCCCGAACACGGGGGCGCCCCGCGTGACACTGGCAGGGCCGAAGTGGGCGAAAGGGCAGACGGATCAACGCCGCTCGCCACACCGCGGTACAGAACAAATCCGGGAAAGAAGAATTTCAAGACCGGTGAAGTCAGAGGACAGTGTATTGTGCCTCGATAGTCGGGCCCAGCGCACGTGCGCCCCAATGAAGCTCCTTTCGCGGCGGAAACACGTCTTCGAGTCCCGTGGGGCGCGCCTGCATAGTCACCAATGCCCGGTCTCTCGGCCTTCAGGCCGAGCATCCAAGCCACAACTGCGTGCGCGCTTCATGGATCGCGACGGCCCAGCGCATTTCGCCGCCGCACCCGATATTCTCACGCTCGGCATTCTTTTCATCACCTGCGAAATCCTGGGCGACCGACAGGGGGCGATGCACTCAAAGTCGTCATTGGCGGACTTGCTTGCGCTCGCCGGTATTGGCTACGTGGCGTCGCGCGGAAAAAGTTCGACTAGATTGCGCGTCTGGTGACGTGATCCCAATCGCCCATCGGCGCACTGCCGGCGAATTGCAGACGACGCCGGTATCCGATCCGCCCGTTCGCAATCAGTGCGGCCAAAATGATGAGTCCCAGTGGCCACCACCACATGAAACCCAAGACCATCAGAATCAGACCCATTTATTTTCCTCAAGCACGATGTGAATGTAAATAACATTTACATCGATGTTTTATGCTGTCAATACCCGAGCCGGCGCAGCACCTGATCCTGGCGCCACGCTTCGGCCGTTGCATTTCGGGAATCGTTGTATACGTTGTTCATGATTTGTTCTTAGGGATCCGTAGCCGATGCCCTGCCGCCGCTTCCCGCCACCTTGGACGATCGATGACAACGGCTCGGGCACGCGCTCGCTTACGCTTATTACGAAAATGAGCCTGGACACCGGTCTGCTGCGAATCTTATGACGCGGGACGAGGCACGGCGCATAGCCATCAACATCGCCAAGCTGCAGGAGTTGCTGAAACGGCCGCAGTATTGAGAGGCTAAGTTGTGAGCCAACAGACCATTGTGGCGGTTGCTGTCAGCTGGTCATGGTCGCCGCAGAAGGCTCGGTTCATGGCTAGCGTTTGACCCTCGATGCCGAACGGACACCCCGGCGGCCAACAGGCTTGCCACAGCAGAAATCGGCCCAAGCCTGCATAATTGCTCGGCGGCGATCGAAGCTGTCGGTGCGCCGATAAGCTCGCTCCACCGCCGTCCCAATTTGATGGCCTAGCGATTCTTCGAGGAGATCACGCGGAAATCCCGCATCTTCCCCCCACGTCCTAAAGGTGGCACGCAGTCCGTGTGGAGTGATTGGGCGTCCGCTTTTGGGATCGACCCACCGAGGCTCGCCAGATTCGTCGCAGTTCATGTCCTTCAGTGCGCTCAGCATGGCCATGTTGCTCAGCGGTTTGCCCGGCTTGAGGCCCGGGAACACAAACTCTCCTAATCTCGGCAGGGCCTTCAGGATCGCTACCACTTGGGGCGACAACGGCACCCGATGGGGCTCGGTCCGAGTTTTGCGGTCCTTGAGCCGCTCTGGCGGAATAACCCAGGTTTTGCGCTCCAGGTCGATTTCGGTCCATTTGGCGCCGATCACCTCGCCAGTCCGAAGACCCGTCAGCAGTGTGACTTCAAGGGCTCTAGCGGCTATGCCCTGTCGCTGGCTTATTGCGGCGAAGAACTCAGGCGCCTGCTGGTAATCAAGGGCAGCTTGCCGCCCACGAGTTAGTTTACTGATGCGTTCAAACCCACGGTCCCGCAGATCCTGCCAAGCAGCCGGGTTGCTCGGCATAACGATGCCGTGCCGATCCCGTAGGTGAACACGGGCATAGTCGAAGACGCGGCGCAAACGCACCAGTAGCTTGCGGCCGGTTTCGGGCTTGCTCCGCCAGACAGGGCGCAGCACCTGTTCGATGTCGAGAGTGGTTATTTGGTTAATTGGCTTCTGCAGGAGAGATTTGCAGTAGCGAGGTCCGAGCAAGAGCTCCCACTGGTAGCGAACCTTATCGTTGGTTGACCTCTCCTGCGCGTCAGCAATCACGTCAGTGGCGATGGCCTGAAACGTCGGAATGGATGCCGCATTTGACCAGTCATGTCGGCGAGCCGTGATCGGATCGATGCCCTTGCGGATCTTGCGACGTACTTCCTCTGCCGTCTCTCTCGCCTCCTTGAGACCCATGCGGCCCAAGCCCATCTCACGCCGTTTTCCGTGAGTATGGTAAATATACGCCCACCGGCGAGCACCAGATTTGTCAACGACGAGGTAAAGTCCTTCACCGTCGGCGTGGTAGCCCGGCTTCCGGATCGTCTCGACCTTTCGGGCAGACAGCCGTCTCGTTGCCCTCGTCATTTCCACCCTAAGATTTACCCTAAGGAAAGACCCGGATTATAGTGGACTACCTCGGACCAGGATAGACGATGGATGCAGATTAACATTCGTTTCAGGCCTGAATCTGGACTTGGTTGGATGGCGCTGGACTTTGGTATGGTGCTGCCCCTGGGCACCAACACAAAAATCCGGCTTTGATTCTCTTCCGTTTTTTCCTGAAAAAGTCCCACCCAAGAAAACGGAATCGAACCCCGCCTACTTCCGACGGCGAGCTGACCTGTCACTGCGCCGTTCAAGTCCGCTTCCGGGAAAAGCGGACATGACGAATTTTGAGCCGCCACGTCTGCTCGTGACCCATCTGAGACATCGGTCCTACCCCAAGGGGGACGAACCATCGGTCAGTGTGTTAGCCTAACCTCGCCACGATGCCTTCCTTGTCCTGAGCCGAGGGGTGGCAATGCGACGGCCTAACGCGCAAGCTCCGAAGGCGGTAGCGCGCGAGCGCAGCATTGCGTCAAAGGCTGTACGCCCTCCCAGTTCTTCAACTTCGACCGGGGGGACAAAGGTCGCGCAGCTTATTCGCGAGCGGGATGAGGCGCGGGAGCAGCGGACTGCGACTTCCGAGCTGCTGAGCGTCATCACCCGCTCCAAGATCGACCTTCAGGCGGTCCTGCAAGGCGTGCTCGACACCGCAGCGCGTCTCTGCCGCGCTGATAAATCAGTCATTTTTCGACTTGAACACGGCGTCTATCGTTTTGTGGCCGCCCATGGCGCTCTACCGGCTTATGTGGAAATCGAGCGGGCAACGCCGATTTTGCCGGGACCGGGCACGCTAGTCGGCCGCGCAGCCATGAGTCGACAGGTGGTCCGGATAGACGATGTACTTGTCGATCGGCTTTACGAAAGAAAGGGCGATGCAAAAGTTGGCGGATTTCGATCGGCAATAGGTGTGCCAATGATGCGCCAGAACGAACCGATCGGCGTTCTCGGGCTTTCCCGTAGCCGCGTCGAGCCGTTTAGTGACAGTGAAATAGAGCTTACGCTGACGTTTGCCGACCAGGCAGCCGTCGCCATCGAGCACGTGCGTTTGTTCGAGGCAGAGCAGCAGCGCACCCATGAGCTGGCGAAATCGCTGGAGGATTTGCGAAATACGCAAGACCGCCTTGTCCAGACGCAGAAACTTGCCTCGCTAGGCCAACTGACCGCCGGGATCGCCCACGAGATCAAAAACCCCCTCAATTTCGTCAATAACTTCTCAGGCGTTTCGGCGGAATTGATCGACGAACTGCGAGAGGCGCTAGACAGAATGACGGGCGATGATAAGACGCGCCGTGAAATCGCCGAACTGACGGACACCTTGCATGACAATCTCGGAAAGATCGTGCAGCACGGCAAGCGCGCTGACTCCATCGTCAAGAATATGCTGCTGCACTCGCGCGAAGGTTCGGGAGAGCACCGGCCTGTCGATATCAATGCCCTCGTCGAGGAGAGCCTCAATCTCGCCTATCACGGTGCCCGCGCCGAGAAACAGGACTTTAAGGTCAATGTTGACAGATCGTTCGATCCGACCGCCGGTCAAGTCGATGCGTACCCGCAGGAAATCACGCGTGCACTTTTGAACCTAATCTCGAATGGCTTTTATGCGGCGACCAAGCGCGGGGAGCAGGACAAAAGTGAAGGTTATGAGCCGACCCTTAGGGCGGTGACCAAAAACCTGGGCGACCGCGTCGAGATTGCGATCCGCGACAACGGCCCTGGTATCCCTCCCGAAGTAAGGGACAAGATGTTTAATCCCTTCTTCACAACAAAACCTGCTGGCGAGGGTACTGGCCTTGGCCTGTCCATCACTCACGATATCATCGTGAAGCAACATTCGGGGTCTATAGAGGTTGACTCGCAACCCGGCGAGTATACCGAGGTCCGCATTGTTCTGCCGCGCGCGGCTGCGTTCATCGTTGGGGGACGAACCTGACTCATTGAGCGCGCTGATTAATCACTTGGAATCGCGGGCGACGGCCGCCATTGCTCGCGCCACAATGACTCCGATGTCCGGACATCTCAGCCGCGAGACCCGATGCCCAACTGCATACGCGGAATGAAGGCACGAGATCTGACTTGTTGACGTAAAAAACAGCGTGACAGGGGCGCCGTTCTCGACGCCCCCCAAGATCGCTGGTTCTAGACTGATTTACTTGTAATAGCCGACGCCACAGCCCAGATCGCCCACCCTAGTGACGAAGCTAACCTTCTGCACCGGCGTTTTATCGGGACCCGGCCTTACAAACATGTAGCTGACCTCAGTGATTTCACCTTCCGGCTTCTGATATGCATCCCAGAATTCCTGGCCAAACGCCTTGCCGTTGGCGTCCTTTGTGGTCCTAACGTCCACGCCTAGCAATTGCTTTGCATTAGGATTGCCAAGGGCAACGTTCTTACCGTCGCTGATATTGGAGCAAAACGGGTAGAGGTCGCGATCGAGGAATCCTCCTTCACCTTTGTTGATCAGGTCGATCGTTTTGGCCTTATCGGCTTTCAGGGCGGCCACCGCTTTCGTGAGCATGGCCTTAGCTTCGTCGGCTGTGCCGTGGTCTGACATTGCGAAGGCCGTTGGCGAGAGCGTAAGGACTGCGGCCGTCGCCACAGCAATCATGAATGTACGAATCATGGATTTCCTCCTTGTTAGGAAGTGCTGCGCAGGCAGCGCATGCACGCGCAAAAAATGCCGACGGCATTTCTCACACGTTTCGCCTTTATCGGTGCCAAATCTGAGCTAAATAGCTCACGCTGACCGAATAAGATTGAATCGGTACGATGACCGCTCCTGGCCCATTTCGACGTTCGCAACGCTACAACATTATGTCTGAAATTGAGGGATGAGCGGAAGTGACTCGGACGTCTTCGGAAGTCCGAGTCTGAGGCGGACGGGATAGTCGATCGTGTCGATTTCGGAGAGATACCCCCGAAGGTCGAATATTCGCTCACGGCTTTCGGCAGAACCTTGGGAAAGGCGCTGGCTCCGCTTTGCGAATGGGGAACCAAGAATTCGAGGAATGTTGAAGCGATTTTGGCACGCCGCAAAGCTCGCGAGCGTCAACACGCAGCATAAAAGATCGGCTTGGTCGCGGATCGCACCCGAGATCTTGTAGCGCTTTGCGTCAGCGGGCGCCGCAGCATTCCGATGCGACAGACGGTCCGTCACCGCCAACCCAGTGCCACTTCCGAGTTTGGCCGATTCCGGACATTCGGCAACCGTTCGCGGACGCGTTGCATCCCAATTGAGCCAGATCGGGTTGGCCGACAAAGTCGAGCGGCGGAACGCTTCGTCGTGGATCGGCTCCGATGGCCTCAAGGGACCGGGCCTCCTTCGGGTGCCAGCAATGGCGCGTAGCCTAACGGCACCTGGAAAAGCTCAGCCGGTTGATTACGATAGCTTACCGAACGCGCCTCCGAAACCGTCTTCCCGTCAATGAGAAACCGAAGCAGCACGCCATCTTCTGTCATGCAAACAGTGCGGGTTTCCACGTCTTCGGTCCACGACCAGCTGACGCAATGCAATCCCGCAACGACTGACTCATTGCCGCGCTTGAGTGTGGCCTCCGGCGCTGGCTCCTCCGGCTTTCGCGGCATATCCAACTGGCGAAAAGTACGGTCTGCCAACGAGAGGTGGATAATCTCGCGTGTGCGACGGTTAAAAATTGTCGTCGATTTGTGCGGACCGTCGACCCGCTCTAATTTCTCGGCTGCAAGCCAACGCACCCGTTCGCGGACGCGTGGTTGGGATGGCAGGGTCACGTCATAGGTGATATCCACGTCGCGCGTCGGCAAAAGTTGCGGCGACTCAGCTCTAGCCACCGGTCCGACCAACAACGATGCCAGAACGGCGGTTGCTAACAAGCAGTGAATGGGCAGATAGTACTGCAAGACCATTTGAGCCCTCACGCGAAAGTATCTTATGCTGCTGTTTTGATCGAACGAGCGGGCTAAAGGCAGCCGGCCGCTCTTCTCAACCAAATGCCAATCCGTGGGCAGATAAGATCAGCGCAAAAGGTCGGCGACGCTGTTCGTCTGGTCGGCGCGCCCGGTATTGAATGCTCCCTCCCACACCGCGATCTTGCCGTCGCGCATGATCCAGACTTCAACGCCGAAGCCGCGCATGGCGGCGCCCGTCTCGGCGTCCTGCCATTCACCTTCCCAGACGTTGGTGATGGTGTCGTTTACCATCGCCCGGAAGCTTTTCTTGAGGCGGTAGCCCTTCTGCTTGCCGCTGCGCGCGGTGAAGAAGGCGCGCAGCGCGTCGCGACCGCGAAACTCCGGCACCGTGCCGAAACGCACAATGCAATCGTCAGCGAACCCGGCGACCAGCGCATCGATGTTCCAGGGCATGAACAGCAACTCGACCTGTTTGACGAGCGCTTTGGCCTCCTCGGCGGTTCTCGGGTTTTGATCGCCTTCCTTCCGCAATGGCTGAACCGACATCATGTCCTCCCGGCTTGCGGCGTGCTCTACGGCACGGTTCGCGCTATGCAAGGCGAGACGCGACCATAAGTCAACGCGCTTGCGAATGGCCCAGTCGCCTGACGCACAGACGACGTGGCTGCCTGGCGCGTCTCTCAGTCGTCCCAGGATCTTCACGAGGCCCAGTCATCACGGTGAGCGGGCTTTTTATTTCTGTAACTGCGTTATGGAGCGCCGCGGCCCGCTGATGCGTTCTCCCGCTGAGGAGCCACCCACCCTAGTCGCCAATCAGAAGAACGAATCCACGGCCACGCGCACGGAGTTAGAACAGGGCACGTGTGCCGCACTGCTGCGCGCGCCGCGGAGCTGGCCGAGGCTCGGCCAGAACTCGCTGCCGCGGTAGAGCCGCTGCTCAAGGCACGCGAGGGGGGCAGATTGCGGACCTCGACCGTAAGGTGATGCGGCTGGCCCGCAATGATGCCCAAGTGCGACGGTTCATGACATCACCTGGCGTCGGTCCAATCACGGGATCAATGCCGCCGCCGAGCGTCTCGAACTGTGTGACCAGCCGGTAGTAGCGTTCCAAGAACTGGTCGCGTTCCTCGGTGAGCCTCTTGTTCAATTCTTCGAGCTGCTCGATCCGACCACGCAAACCAGCGACTTCGCATTCAAGCTTGTGCGCAGTGTCCTTGAATTCGGAATGCTCGCGCCGCAGCTCCGCATAATGCTGCTGAAAGATTTCCATCAGATCGTCGTTGTCGCTTTGTAATTTTTGCAGCAACGGTAATCCTCGCCGTTTGTCCTACAACAGGCACGGTTCTTATCGCACGACGCAGAGCATTGATGTCGTGTTTTTGGTCCCCGCGCCTCGCCCAGCCAGTCCTCCACTTTAATGGATTGCGGCTGGGACCTAAACTTAGTGATCCCATCTTGTGCATAAATGGAAAGGGCTTTAACCGAGCCTTGATACGGCGATGGCAAGCCGCATAACGGAACTTTGGTTCCTTGAAGAGGTTTGTTCGTACCGTCGTTTGTAAACACCCGAGATAGGGAAGGCCGTGAAGACAGGCACCTTGGCGGCGGCGTGCGCGGGATTGGTCGTGGCTTGGACCGTGACGTCCTCTGCAGAACCTCAACTTGCATCACCCGCGGACGGGAAAGCGATGATGGAACGCGCCATCGAGGCCCTCAAAGCGAACGAAGGGGCAGCGTTGAAGGCATTCAATGACGAGAAGACTAAGGAATTCCGCGACCGCGATTTGTACATCTATTGCTTCAGTTTTCCCGACGGCAATATTACCGCCTACCAAAGCCCAGTGATGATCGGCACGAATGTCAAGGAACTGAAGATTCCGCCGAACAATCCGGTCGGCCAGCGCGCCTATGATGCGGTTGCAAAGGCTGCGGAGGGTGAGATCGTGAGCTTTACCTACGATTTTCCCATGCCCGGCACCAAAGCGCCCGCTACCAAGGAAACGCTCGAAGCCCGCGTCGGCAAGCCGGCCTGTGGCGTCAGTTATTTCAAGACGTAGGTCGATCGTTCCGCCGTCGCTTGGATATGCGACGGGTCGTGGCGGCCAGTATGATTGTTGATCTTTAAAAAGGCATAGGAACCACCACCGTGATTGATCTCTATACCTGGACCACGCCCAACGGTCGCAAAGCTTCCATCGCACTCGAAGAGCTTGGGCTACCCTACACCACGCATCCGATCGACATCGGCAAGGACGAGCAATTCAAGCCGGAATTTTTGAAAATCAGCCCCAACAATCGTATTCCGGCGATTGTCGACCGCGAAAATGGCATAAGCCTGATGGAATCCGGCGCAATCCTCATCTATCTGGCCGACATGACCGGCAAGTTGTTACCGAAGTCAGGCGAAGGGCATTATCGCGTACTCGAATGGCTGATGTGGCAGATGGGTGGACCCGGTCCGATGTTAGGCCAGGTTCATCACTTTGTGAAATACAACAGGGGTAAGGCGCCCTACGCGGAAGAGCGCTACCTCAAGGAGGCGCATCGGCTCTACAGCGTGCTCGACCGCCGGCTCGCCCAGCACGAATTCGTCGCCGATGACTACTCCATCGCCGACATCGCCATCTGGCCATGGGTCTCGCGCTACGAATGGCAGACTGTCGATCTCAATGCCTATGCGAACGTGAAGCGCTGGTACACGGTTATCGCCGGGCGCCCCGCCGTGCAGCGGGGCTATAAGGTGCCGAAGGATGTTGGCGAAATTCCTATGCCGTGAGTTAGCGGCGCTGCATGGGGATGAGCCAATCAGACGAAACCGAGTACGCGAACTAAGGTGGGCCATGCCCCTTACGGCGTCGGTCCGGCCGTGCTCTTGTGGGCGGACGGCTATTGATGCGAACGCAATTTATAAAACCGTCAGGCCCGTGGCGGACTAGTGGCGGGGGCTGCCGCCGGCTTGCATCGGCCAGCCTCTCTGACATCGCCATTAAGCGACTGCCTGGCCAGCGGGTGCGTCGAATCATGTCGCTCGTGGCACTGTTCTTATAGAAATGGGGCCTGCTGCAACTAGCGGTCCCCACAGCTAAGATTCTTGCGATGCATTGAGGGAGTGAAGGCGAGAGCAATGGCGAGCGAGAGTAGAGATAGCACGGTGAAGACGCATGACGAGATCCTTGCCCAGATCCGCGGACTGACAACGGGCATCCGGGATGGCGCCGCCGCAGCGGAAGAGGCGCGCACAGTGCCGCGTGAAATGATTGACGCGCTGCTCTCCGCTGGCATCACCCGCATTCTCGTACCGCCGCGGTTCGGAGGTTATGGCCTTGGCCTCGAGACTTGGTTCGAAGTGGTGCGCGAAATCGGCAAGGCAGACGCATCGCACGCTTGGTGCGCTAGCTTGATGATCCACCACCCACATTACATCAGCCAATTCGCCAAGGATGCGCAGCAGGCGGTCTGGGCCGACGGCCTTGACGTTCCCATCGCAGCATCGATCTTGCCGTCGGCCCGCGTCACGCCAGTCGACGGCGGTTATCGCATCTCCGGCCAGTTTCCGTTCGCCAGCGGGATCAATCACAGCCGCTGGGTGATTGTCGGCGGCATGGACGAGAGCGACGGACACCCAGAGTGGACCTTCTTCCTTATCGGGCCCAACGACTTCAACGTGGTCGACACGTGGTTTACCGGCGCCATGCGAGCAACCGGCAGCAACACCGCTGTCTGCGACGACGTCTTCGTGCTGAAAACTCACACCATCCGGCTGTCGGATCTTCGAGACGGCAAGGGCCCGGGCGGAAAGCTCCATGCGCATCCCATCTACCGCGCGCCCTTCATCTCCTACGCGCCACTGACTTTCGTCACGCCGATGCTGGGTGCGGCACTGGGCGCGTATGAGATTTTCCGCGACTGGACCAAAAGCCGGCGCGGCACGGGTGGTGTCGCCATCGCCGAGATTCCTAGCATTCAGGTGCGGCTGGGGCGAGCCGCCGCCGACCTGGATGTTGCCGAATTGCTGTTGCGCCGCGCGGCGAATACGGCGCAAACACCGTCTCCGCCCTCGTTGGCCTTGCGCGCGCGGACGATGCGTGATTGTGCGCGCTCAGCCGAACTTTGCGTCAGTGCCATCGATGCCCTGATCGCCATGAGCGGCACCGCTGTTTTCGCCGCCAACCATCCGATACAGCGTGCTTGGCGCGACATCCACTTTGCTTCAATGCATGTGAGCCTCAACCCAGAGCAGAACTTTGCTCATTTTGGCCGCACTGAACTCGACCTGCCCCGAGACTCCCATCAGCCATTCTTTTGAAAGGAACAATTTGAGGACTTGTTTTTTCGCCGTGAGGGGCGGACCGCGGCACTTCTGCGAGCAGAGTTGAGGGATCTCGCTTGATCGATCCGGCCATGCCGATTTTCCGTGAGAGGATCCGGCCCGCCTTCATAGAACTGATCCAAGGCTTGCTTGATCAAACACCGGTCGTCATCATTCGAGGCCGACTGAGCAAAAAGTGTCAAGCAAGAGCGAAATTTGAGATCATCAGGAGCGCCAGGAATTTGCAGGGCGGATTTGCCTGCGTGGCGTAACATCAAACGCACATCGTGCGCAGGCGTTCTCCCAAGGTCGGATCATCGAGGTAGCGCTTGGCCTGATCGAGGTCGCGACTCGCGTGCTCCGCCATGGTGCTGTGGCCCAAGCCGGCAATCTGCGGGAAAATGAATCACATTCAGTGGGTCCGCTTGTTCGCCGCGGTTCAGTTCTTCGACGGCCCGGGCGTACCGGAAGCTTGCGCCTCCACGAAGCGAGCGAGATCAGGATCGGTCACGAGGGCAGCGTGCGGCACGCGCTAATTTCAGCGCCCAAGATGGCGAAAATTTGCGACTACCCGCCCGCTTCGTACTTCTCAGAAGCAGAAAACGGGCGGACGGCAGCCGTCACCTTGTGTAGGCTACCTGAAATCGCAGGAGGCTGATATGAAATGCAGCTGCATGACGCTATTTCGCGCGCTTTTTCCGACCATTCTAGTGTCGACGATCGCGCAACCTCAGCTTTTGTTAGCGAACCCGCTTTCGCCGCCGAGCGGGTCATATGAATTAACCGCTCGACTTGAATTGCCGCATCTTGAGCGATGGGGCGTGGACAAAACCGCGATCATCTGTCTGTCCAACTCCCGGGGTCCTGACGAGATTCCCGTGCCCGTGGTGAGCGCGAACAATCCATTCGCCAAATGCTCTGCGACCAATTTAGTAGCTGATGCTTCGAGGCTCGAATACGACATTGTTTGCCCAGAACGAGGTGCCGCAAGGGGTCACGCCGTATACGAGCTTTCGAGCAACGCATTCACCGGTCGTATCGCGATGGTGATGGGCGCGAAAAACATGACGATGACGGAAGTGCAGCGTGGCCGCCGGATCGGGGAGTGTAGCCCGGCGAAACTAGGATCGGCACAGCAGTTCTAAATCCGTCAGCTCGGCGAAGTCGGCGGTGAAGTCAGCATCCGCAGCTTGTAGCTGTCTTCTTCTATTCGCAATCGCGACATCACTGCAGAAGCCCACTGTTGAGCGTCGGCGTCTTGGTAGCCCAGATTGTGCGCGGTTTCGAGGTAGCTCTTTTCCGCTGCTTCCAGAGCCCGGGTTCGTTCCTCAGCAGGAACGGTCGCGATAAGCTCAGCGACCTTCGAAACTCCGGCGATTGCTGCAGAAAGAATTTCGTCTTCGTCGAGCGTTAAAGTCATCGGGCTACTCCTCACAACGATGCCCCGCGAGGGAGCAACAGCAAATAGGGGCAACAATATTGACCACCACGATGCGGAGCGCTGGCTGGCATGTTGGCGCTGCTCATGTTACCGATGGTACCTTAGAAGCAGAGCGTCGCCACTGGCTGTCCCTCGGCGGGGGCCGATCTCTGTTCAGCACGCGCGTCCGCTGCCGGCCCTTCACGCAGCCGTCATATCATCCGGCCTCGACACGCATCGTACTATTCCCATGCTTGTTCGGGGGTCGCTGTAGCGATGCCGTGGAAACGCTTGCTGCCAGCAAGGAACGAATGGCTTGCGGCATCGACGTATCGGGGCCGGCTAGCTCCGGGTGGGTCAACGAGAGCCCATGCTCTTTCAGCAGCGCTGACCCTTTCGAGCCGAATAGGAACGAAACAAACTTTTCGGCGCCGGGATGCGTTCTGGGGGATCGTTAACGTATAGATCGCTTTGACGTTATCCCGGCAGGAAGATCAATCGCGGTGAGCCCGGCATCAGTCGTTTCTAACGAGTAGAAGCAGCCAATATCGAGGTCCCCGCTCCGTATCTTCCTCACCAGCGCTTCTTGACAAGCCCTGTAAGGATCGGAATTGGGCGGCGTCTGTTCTCGACGATCCATGGCCCCTGGATGTTGTGTCGACGGAGTGGCTACTGAAAATGCCGGACTGCCTCTATCATCTTTCGGGCATTGTATGGTTTTGGAACGAATAAGCTCCCTGGCGGAATCTCGTCGCCCTTAGGCGCACCGTACCCCGTCACGATGATGATATTCATTGCGGGCCGTCGGGCCTTCACAGCGGCCGCCAGTTTTAGACCGTTCATGGAACCCGGCAAATTAATATCGGTAACGATAAGTTGGACGTCGTCGCGACCTTCAAGTAACGCGGCTGCTTCGTCGGCACTCGTTGCAGACACCACCTCGTAACCGGCCTGTTGAAGAATGAATTCCAAATAGTCGTTGGTCAGAACGTCATCTTCCACAATCAGAATTGAGGTCATGATCGCTTTCCGCAGGGTGCTTCAAAGCGAACAGCCACCCCAATAACAGTATGAATCTGAAATCTTTCTGGGCGGTGGACCCTTGGCCAACACTGTTTGATGAATAGCCTTTAAAATATGAACTTGTTCCGCTCTGCGTTCGGAATGAGGGCGAACGGCCGGTAACCAAACCACCTTGAGAGGCTTGCCCCTCTTCTATGCCGCAACTAAACCCTGCCGCGGGTCGGGGCCGTGAGAGGCCTTATGTTTAGAATGCCTGCCTACGATCCAGTGGCGATTGCAGTTATGGGATGCGGCATCCTCTTGGCGGCAGCGCTTGCTTTTCCCTATTGACGGCCCGATTGCGCACAGTTGGCATCGACATGGCCGCAAATAAAAATGCTGCGCCTTATGCCGTCGACACTTGGCCACTGCTCCAGCACGCACGTTAGCCCCGAATGGTCAACCTGAAGGTCTGATTTCTGGGATCGATTTAACGAGCCGGTAGCATGTCACCAGCTACTGGCATCACGTGCCCGGTCATTCGACATTGTTGGCGATTGCTGTTTTCACGCCGGCCCTTGCCGGGTGCCTTCTGTTACTCTCATGGCTCAGCACCGAAGGGTAACTGCGCTGGCCCTGTGGGGATCGGGGTTCATAACCGCGTCGGTCGCGACGACGCTTATCATCGTCCTCCGCGGCACGATACCCAACTTCTGGTCGATCATTGTCGGCAATGCGCTTTTGTCCGCCGCGTACGGGATCCTGTGGTCTGGAGCGCGAAAGTTCGAGGGCAAGAACGTCCCCATCGTGCTGGCGCTGGTAGGGGTCTCGGTCTGGATAGTCGCTTGCTCGATCGGGCCCATCTATGCGCGGCCGGAGGCCCGGGCGACGGTGATGGCAGCAATTGGCATTGTCTACACTTTACTCGTCGTCTTCGAACTCTGGCGCGGACGTGGCGACCAAGTATGGCGCTGGCCGATCATGGTGCTGCTGCTCGCCCATGCTGCCGCCATTCCAATCCACATTCCGCTTGCCGGGGCATTGACCCATCCTGATCCATCTGATCCTTCCGACCTGGACTTGCTAACCTTTGCGGTCTTCGAAGGCGCGTTTGTCTGTATTTGCGCGGCTTATCTCTTCGGGGGTCTCGCCAAGGATCGGATTGCCGCACGCTATCGGCGCGCCTCCTTGACTGATTCACTAACCGGCGTTGCGAACCGTCACGGCTTCTTCGAGAGGGGCGAACGGCTGTTGATGCGGGCTCGCTTTGCGCACGAGCCGACGGCCCTCGTCATCTTTGATCTCGATCGCTTCAAGAGCATCAACGATAGGTATGGGCACCATGCCGGCGATGAGGTGCTTACCTCATTCTGTCGGTTGGCGACTTCGCACTTGCGACCGCATGATATTTTTGGCCGGATCGGAGGTGAGGAGTTCGCGAGTCTGTTGCCAGATACGGGAGAGGACGACGCCATTTGGCTGGCCGAGCGGGTGCGCAGAGCGTTCGAAGCTTCCTCCCATCCGATTGGGCAGCGTGCAATTCGCTCAACCGTCAGCGTCGGAGTTGCGATTTCGGATGAAGAGTATTCTGATCTCAGCGCGCTACTCGCCGCGGCCGATCGAGCGCTTTATCGCGCGAAGGCATTGGGTCGCAATCGCGTGGAGCCGTCACCACATCGGGCCGAACAGTACGCCGTCGCAATTTAGTGCACGCTCGTGCGGAGTTAGAGGCCGCCTGGTCTAAATCTGCAAAACCCAGAAGGCGGCCCAAGCGTTCATCACAGCTGGCTACAGCCGAGCCCGACGAAGCCTATCGCAAGCACGGAAGCCTGGCGGCCGAAGGGGCTTCTGGCTTTATCGGAGAAAGCTCGGCCTGCCGTACGCGGAGCCGCTGACCTACCTATTCTTGCGGTGTGACCATGCGAGCCTAAAGACATTACAAGGCTCAAGTCGCCAAGGTGTCCGGCTATAGCAAGGAGGAGACTTCGAGTGGTTTCTAACGCCTCAGTAGAGCTCACCCGGCAGGAAGCAGCGGATGTAGAAGCCACCCTCCTGGCCTGTCACCGTGCTGCGCCAACTCTTGCTGTACCAGACGACCGCCTTGCCATACTTGTTCGGCACGTCGAGTACGGCATCGTCGGGAACGTCGACCCACTGGCCCTCAAGCATGACTTGGTAGTGGTTGTCGCTCGTCTGAACGATTGCCTCGGGCGGCCGGCCGTCGAAGTTCGAGCAGCAACTGCCAGCCTTCTTACTCGACAGGCTATTGAACCAGATGCCCATGTCACCATAGGCGTCCCGGCTCTGCAGATCCGCCCACTGCTCGGCCGTTCCGACCCAGCGGGCCTGGGCAATCGCCGGCCACAAGACAATCAGCACCAGGAGAACAACCCTCATCGCTTTCCCCTCTCTCAATGAATCAGCGCTGCACTCGAAGAAAATACCCAGGGCCATATTAGCACCACCGTTTTTCTATTGCGCTTTGACGGGAGAACGCTGCGCCTTGTGTTCGGAGGTGCCGTTTGCAAGATGCGGCTCAGAGAACCATAATCCGCACGTAGCTTTCAGTTATGAGGACCATATGAAGCCCGGCTGCACTCTGATCGCTTATCTCCACGCCAAGCCTGAAAAGCGCGAAGAACTGCTCAAGCTCCTACAAAGCTTCGTCGAGCCCTCGCGCTCGGAACCCGCTTGCGTCGACTATCATTTGCACGTCAGCAATGACGATCCGAACCTATTCGTCTTTTATGAGAATTGGCGCACGCGCAAGGAGCTGGACGAGCACCTTCAGACACCCATTCTTACGAGCTTCTGGTCTCGCCGGCTCGACCTGTTGGAAAAGGATGTGGACATCAAGTTTATCACCATGTTGAGCGAACCTCGTTAAACTCAATTGCGAGGCTGCGTGCAGTGTAGTGCGGCGCCGTTTTCAAACTCTGCTGGGCGCGTTCAAGGATGCCGACGCACGCGTGGTTCATCAGATCACGGCCACTGGGCAATGTCTTATGGCCCCAATCTTGATGATTTGTACCGCAAAGTCGGCGTGATGGCCGGAAAGATTTTAAAAGGAACAATGCCGGCCAATCTGCCGGTTGAACGGCCAGCGCGCTTCGAGATGGTGATAAATTTGAAAGCAGCAAAGGCGTTCGACCTCAACATTTCAAATTTACTGCTGGCGCGGGCCGATGAGGTGATCGAGTGATCGAGGCGATGTAGCATATTGGCATGCGGCTTCAAGCTCGCCAACGACGGGATGGATGCCCGATGCCTGCAGGCCTACCTCGGGCACAGCCATATCCAGAATACTGCCCGGTATACGCCGCTGGCGTCGGGGCGGTGTAAGAACTTATGGCGGGATTAGGAGAATCTTTGGTCAGTGAAACGACCACGAAGCTGGCGAGCTTTTATGGACGAGCTTCCGATTGCACTCCAAGTGGTGAGAAGCAATCATCCTCATCGACAGTGGAGGTTCAATATGGGCACGACTATTCTCGCTTGGCTGATTACTATCCTGGGACCTCGTCGATTTGTGGAATCAAAGAAGGCTGACGGAAATTCCACTGAGACATTGGGGTACGGCGATTGCAATGATCTGCGGCGGGTTTGGCATGCTCGGTATTGCCCAGGCCTTACGCCTGTTGCGCATTCTGGTCGTAGTGGGTGTGGGGGGTCTTTAGAGTTGCGTAGGTATAGACCGCTTCAATGAACTTTCCGCCATCCGGCACAAGATCCGGCGTGGACACAGGTGCGCCGACCGGCTCGCCGGCTGTAGTTTACGATCCCCGCTGACTGAGCCGCCATCCGTGATCGATGTCGCTTATTGGCCCTTAACAGACATGCCGACTATACTGGTTGATGTCCGCTGATGAGGGGATTGTGTTGCAAAACACGCGTTGAGACGATCGATGAACCGTGATTCCATCGACTAAGGCGGCGATTCGCGGGAGCGGTCGATGATGGGTCGGCGGGAAGGCGGGCAAGGCCAATTCTTTTATTCGTTTGACCTCGACAAGGTGGTGCCGCCGGATCACCTAGTCAGACAGGTCGAGGGTGTTCTCGATTTGAGTTGGGTGCACAAGGAGCTTGCACCCTACTACTCGCATACAGGCCGTCCATCGATCGATCCGGTGCTGATGATCCGGATGCTGATAGTGGGATATGTGTTTGCGATACGCTCGGAGCGGCGTCTCTGCTCTGAGGTTCAGGTCAATCTGGCGTACCGGTGGTTTTGTCAGCTCGGCATTGAGGACAGGATTCCCGATCATTCAGTGTTTTGTCGCGCCCGGCACGAGCGCTTTCGCGAAAGCGATGCGTTGCGCCGCGTATTTGAGGGCGTGGTGGCGAAGTGCATCGCGGCTGGATTGGTTGGCGGCGAAGGATTTTCGATCGACGCCAGCCTGATCAGGGCGGACGTGGACAAGAAGAAGCGGATGCCCGGTGATCAGCCGATCGCTTGGCCGAAGGCCGAGGAGGCATCCCGGGCAGTTCGCGAGTACCTCCAGACTTTAGATGCCGCTCGCAGCGAAGAGGAGAGCGGCAGGAGCGACGACGACCGCTCGATTGGTGGCGGCAGACGCAAGCCTCCGAAGGAGATCTCGCTGACAGATCCACAGGCGGCGTGGGTTGCAAGGAAGAGCACCGATCCGTTGGGACTGTCAGGAATTCTGTGTGTGAGGCCATAATGATGGAAGGCAAAGGAGCATCATATGGCTATCGAGAAAGACCTGCTGGACCAACTTTTAGCCGGGCGTGATCCGAAGGACGTGTTCAACAAGGATGGGCTGGTTGACGAACTGAAGAAGGCGCTATCGGAGCGGATTCTGAACGCTGAGATTGACGAGCATCTGGACGGCGACGGCGGCGAAGCCAAAGGCAATCACCGCAACGGTTATTCGAAGAAGTCGGTTCTGACTGGCACTTCGAAGATGACATTGTCGGTGCCGCGCGATCGGGCTGGGACCTTCGATCCGAAACTGATTGCCAAATACCAGCGCCGGTTTCCGGACTTTGACGAGAAGATCATCTCGATGTACGCCCGCGGCATGACGGTTCGGGAGATCCGCGGCCACCTCGAGGAACTCTACGGCATTGATGTCTCGCCCGACCTGATCTCGGCGGTCACCGATGCGGTGCTGGACGAGGTCGCGGAATGGCAGAACCGGCCGCTCGATATCTGCTACCCACTGGTGTTTTTCGATGCCATTCGGGTCAAGGTCCGCGACGAGGGCTTCGTGCGCAACAAGGCGATCTACATCGCGCTTGGCATCCTGCCGGACGGCACTAAGGAGATCCTCGGCATTTGGATCGAGCAGACCGAGGGTGCCAAGTTCTGGCTGCGGGTGATGAACGAACTAAAGAACCGCGGCGCCCAGGACATTCTGATCGCCGTCGTCGATGGCCTGAAGGGCTTTCCTGAAGCCATCAATGCGGTTTTCCCGCAGACGGTCATTCAGACCTGCATCGTTCACCTGATCCGCCATTCCATGGATTTTGCCGCCTGGAAGGATCGCAAGAACGTCGCGCAGGCGCTTCGGGCCGTCTATCGCGCGGCCGATGCCAAGATCGGCCAGGCCGCCCTCGATGCCTTCGCACAAAGTCCGTGGGGCGAGAAGTATCCGGCGATCGCGCAGAGCTGGCGCCGCAACTGGGACCTTGTCATTCCGTTCTTCGCGTTCCCCGAAGGCGTCCGCAAAATTATCTACACAACGAACGCCATCGAGGCACTGAACTCCAAGCTGCGCCGGGCCATCAGAACCAGAGGTCATTTCCCATCTGACGACGCCGCGGCCAAGCTGCTATATTTGGTCTTGAATCATGCGGCTGCGGACTGGAAACGGCCGCCACGCGAGTGGTTCGAGGCGAAGACGCAGTTCGCCGTTATGTTCAAAGAGCGCTTCGTGCTCGCATGACGGAAAACCGCCTCACACACAAAAATTCCGATAGTCCCGATCCGTTTTTTGCTTATGACGCAAACTATCTCATCGACAATAAGGCCGGGATCATCGTCGACGCTGAGGGCACACGTGCCAACCGTATCGCGGAGATCGCCATCACCGAGACCATGATCGAGCGCGTCAAGAGCCGCTTCGATCTTCGGCCGCGACGGCTTGCAGGCGACACTGTGGCGCGGTCAGGCTGCTCAAATGGCTGGTAGATCGCGGCATCACACCGCACATTCCGGTGTGGGACAAGTCGGCGCGTTCCGATGGCACTTTCAGTCGGAGCGACTTCGTTTTCGACCCTGAGCGCAACATCTATGTCTGTCCAGGCGGCGCAAAGCTAACCAGTACCGGCAACATCGACCAGGGTCACATCGTCTACTACAGGGCCAGCAAGAACGACTGCTCGACCTGTTCCTTGAAGCCGAAGTGCACGACAGCGATCGTACGCAAGATCACCCGTGATCTTAACGAGGAGGTGCGTGATCAGGTCCGCGCCTTGGTCAACACGGACGCCTTCCATCAATCGCGGCGGGAGCGCAAGAAGGTCGAGATGCGATTTGCCCACATGAAGCGCATCCTCAAGCTCGACCGGCTTCGCTTGCGAGGCTTGAGCGGGGTAAAGGATGAGGTGCTGCTAACGGCAACCGCACAGAACTTGAGGCGCCTTGCCAAGCTCCTCTGTCGTCCTCCGCCGATGTCGGCAGCTTGCCCAGTGTAACCATCGGGGCAAGACCAGCTTACCGAAGCTACCCAGGGCATCCTCCAGCTAATCCAGCGTCGCAATCGAGTTTTGCAACACAATCGAGGGAGAAACGGACAGGCGATGCGGCCGAAAATCGGTGGGACAATCTTAAAAATGCTTATTGAGATTCAATGGGAGGTTTGGCTAAGGTGGGACACGCTAAGCTATTGAAAACTGAAAAGAGTCTGACGCCGCCCCTGGGCACCATCACTCAAAGCGACTTGCTGCCAATAGTTGGTGCGGGTTCATACCGTTGTTGGCGCCCCGGTCACTTTGGTTCACGACGATAGGCCGACTTCAGCGCGCGGATATGGAGACCGCCTCAACAGGGTTGTGTCCTTCTGTTTGGCGATAAATCCGAAATAGAAGCACAGCAGGAAAAAGACGAAGTGGGGAATGGAGCGCCAGCCGCTGATCTCCGGCGTGAAGGCGCGCTTTTGCCTGTGAGCGGCACCCGAAACGTTTGCAAGATAGAGATAGAATTGAATCCCGCACTCACAAAGAAAGCGCCAGCAAGAAACTTGCGAAACTCTCGGCTTCGAATCGCAAAATAGAGCGCGGGCAGACCGGGGACGACAAGCGCTGTCAGTAGAACTGGAAGCATGTCCTTTCTCTTCGTGGAACATCCACGTTCGCAATGCGCCTTCCGGCGTGGCAGATCTGGGATTTTTCCCGGCCCGTGCCGATATATCAAACCACTGTGTAACGAGTGGATCGCTCTCTCGATCACTCGACCTGCACTTGACGTTTTCGGGCGCTGCGCCATCGTCCGCGCCGAAGCCAAGGAGATGCTGACGTGACCGACACCCACGGTCGGTTTAGCTGGTACGAGTTGCTCACGACCGACATGGAAGCCGCCAGGACCTTCTACGCGGACGTCGTGGGCTGGGGCACGCAAGATGCCTCGGCGCCCGGCAACGCCTACACGTTTTTCAGGATCGGCCAGACGCCGGTGAGCGGGATGATGAACCTGCCGGAAGAGGTCAAGAAGCGCGGCGGGTCGCAGTGCTGGATCGGGTATGTGACCGTCGACGACGTGGACGCCACCGTCGCGCGAGCGCGGCAACTCGGCGGCTCGGTTTATCTTCCGCCGACGGACGTTCCCGGCGTCAGCCGCGTCGCCGTCGTCACTGACCCGCAAAGGACGACGATCGCTCTGGTCAAATGGCTGACGCCTCCCGAGGAGCCGGCCTCCGCCGAGGGCAAATTAGGACGCGTCGGTTGGCATGAGTTGCTCGCCGTTGACGGTGGGAAAGCGCTTGCTTTCTACGGCTCGCTTTTTGGCTGGCAGAATGGGGGCGCTGAAACCAGCGCAGGGCGCAATTATCAGTTCGTCTCGGTGGGAGCGCAGACCTTCGGTGGCATGTTCACCAAACCCCCGATGGTGAAGCTCCCGTTCTGGCTGTTCTATTTTGGCGTCGGCGACATCGATGCCGCGGTCGAGCGTGTCAGGGTTGGCGGGGGCAAAATCCGCGAAGGTCCGGGCGAAACGCCGGGCGGATGGATCGCACGCTGCGAAGACCCGCAAGGCGCCATGTTCGCGCTGATGGGGCCGCGCTTCGCCAAGCCGATCGGATATTTCGAGCGTACGGAGCCGCGCGATCCGCAGAGCCGGCGCTGGTCTTGGCGAGCCTCGAACGGCGGATTATCCGCCTCCTGAAGCGGCCGATGGCACGCCGCGGCCGAGCGCGAAAACACCGACCGGGCCTTCGATGTGGAATTTGATTCCGGTCATCTTCTCGAACACATCGATATTAGTGCTGCCGATCGCGCAGCCGCCGAGCCCCATATCGGTGGCCATCAGATAGAGCGTCTGCATCAAAACGCCGACGTCCTTGAGAATAAGTGAGTAAGCGAGCGAGCTGTATTTCCATGCGACGCGGCCGAAGCGCGCCGTGATCGTGATCACGATCTGGGGCGGCGTGGAAGCGTCCATGGCGTATTGGGCGTGCCGCAGCATTGCTTCCACGTGCTGCGGGCGAACGTCGATCGCCACCAGCGCGTGTTCGCCGGCATCGTAGTGATAAAGGCCGCGCGCAAGCCCTTCGCATGCGTCGACGGCAAGATAGAGCTCGAGCTCGTAGCTGCCGCCGCCCGAAGGATAAGGCCGTGGCGCAAAGGTGAGCGGCGGTTCGCCGTCGCCGGAGGGACCGGTGAAGACCGATTGGACGCGCGCGGTGCTGTCGAGAAAATGCGCAAGCTCGCGGAGCGTGATCGGTTGCTGCGCATCGAAGTCGCGGGTCGAGTGACGTTCCCTCAGGAGCGCCGCAGCCTGTCGCTCGGCCTCCGCCAGCGGCGACGGCAATTTGCGCAAATCGATTTTCTCTCCAGGCCAGCTCAGCCGCACGGCGGGTAACGGGGCAATCGCCTCGGAATACAGGTACGTTCCGCCCAGCGAATTGGCATGCCGGCCTTCCGTGCTGCGGGCGTGGAACAGAAGATCGTGGAAGTCCCAGAGCACAAGATGCTCGTCGCCTTCCGCCGTCCGCAGGCTCTCATCCTTGGCTCGGGTCTTGAAGAGGATTTCGCAGTCGAGAAGGAGCGCCAGAAGCTCGACGCCAGGGAAGCCGTCGGCCCGGCGGAGCTGCTTGATTTGTTGCGGCGCTGCAAGCGTGGCCAACGCAGCCGCAATCGCGGGATCACAAATCCTAAACAACGCGCGGGCGCGCGGCGATTCGAGGACCATGTCCTCCGCGCGCCGCCGCAAATAGGCGAAGCGCGACAGCACGAGCGTGTCGGTGTCACGCAGTTGCGCGACGCGCGGCCAGTAATCCGCTGCCTGCGGCTCGATGATTACCAGGTCCTGATCGCTTCGCTCGCGTCCTCGGCCGGGCCGAACGAGCCGAAATTCCAGGAGGCCGCGCGCAGCCAGCCGCCGGACCAGGAGATCGACTTCCTTGTCGACGGCCTTGCGGGGCGAAGCCAATTCAGCGAGCGGCAGGCCCTTATTCAATTCACGCGCGCGCTCGGCTGCCGCTGAACTGAATTGCCCCAAGGCCAACGACATGCCGTTGAACCTAGCGACAATGTCTCCAGCCGCGCGCGGTTCGATCGTGACATGGCCGTTGAGCCGAGCGGAAAGAATAGCCGGCGGCGACCGCCGCAAGCCCTTTTTCCGCGGCGCGCGCACAACCGGATGCCTCAGGTCTTGGGATGAAGCGGATTGAGATTGCTCTCCGGCACGGGCCGGTCAAGCCATCCCAGCTTGATCGGAACATCGTAAAGCCGGCCGGGTGCGAAGCGGCGATAGAAATGCCGCAAGCCTGGAACGATGACGCGCGCGACCGGAACCTCGATGTCGGGCCGGGTCTGGTCGAGGACAAGAAAGTCGAGGCCTTCGCGCTTGACCAGGTTCACGCAGGCCATCACCTGTTCGCGCTTATCGAGAACGCCGAACTTCGAGCTGAAATCGGCCTGCACTGACGGGCGACCATTGGGAATCAGATAGGGGTGATCCTCCAGCCGCCACGGAACGGTGCCGTCTTCGCTCAAGGTCCCTTGATCGCGCATTCCCATGAGGCCGATGGACAAGAATTGATTGAGCTCGGTCAGCGCGCGCAATAGCGCGATCCGTGCATCGAAATGCGAGCCGGAGCCGAACTCGACGAAATCCTCGCTATTCTCCTTCGAGTGCGACAGAGCCACGAAGCTTGGAATACCGAGATCATGGGTGATGTCGAGCACCCAGAGCTTGCGCCCGGTTTCGGCAAGTTGGGTTCGCAACTCGCGGACATAGGGGTCGTCGAGCTGACTGATGTCGAGTTCCGCCCGCTGCAATTTATTGTACCACCAGATGGCGTAGGAATCCCGCTCCACCAGCTCCAAAAAGCCTTGGACGATGGCTTCCTCGAGTGTATTGCCGGCGGCGCAGCCGTTGGAATCGGCATGCATCTGGCCAGGGCCTTCATAGAAGAAATACAACAGGCTGGTCGGAAAGTATTTGAAGCGTTCGTCACGCAGAGACCAGACCGGCGACCAGTCGATTTCAGCCGACGGATCGAAAGGCGCCGGCGTCGGCATGGCGTGGTGGTCGACCACCGGCTCGAAACGCCGCCGGTATTGTGCGTCGCTGTAGAGCAGCACCTCGTTTGGATGGATGGCCTCGCCCGGCGCGAAATCGGTGAAACGCCGCATCACCCTGATCTCGTCGCCCTGATAGATTCCCGAGTAGCGCTCGATCGCCTCCATCAGCGCGCTGGCTTCGCCTTGTTCGGCGGTGCTGCCCTTGCCGAAGCTGCCGCCGGAGAGCCCCGCCCGCAGTTCGTGGACGCTTTCCGATTTCCCAGCGAAATTGTGTCTGGCGTAATAGTTGGTGTTCAACGGCAGATCGGCGTCGATGCGGTCGAGACGCGAAACCACGCCGGTGAGGGGGCTGACGTGCCTGCGGAAACGCGCGACTGTGTCCCGGGAGGCCACGGACCGGTAGCCGCCGCTGGTCATCACCAACTTGCCGCCGGCATTCAGCGCGATTTCCCTCGGCTCGCGGCGCGGGTCGCGCAGCTTCTTGCGGCCGCAGCTCGGACATTGCGGACGGGCCGCAACATAGTGCTTCACGATATTCGCGCCGGTGAGATCGAGGCTGACGATGTGATCGTTCAGTTCGGTCCGGAAATCGGTGGCAATCGCCTTCGCGATTTCGACCGCGGCAAGCTGAATGGCGCTGCCGCCGACCGGATGTTTGGCTAGAGGCGAGACGGCGACGCAATGGGCATCGCTGCGGTCGAGCATCGCCCTGACCTCGCGGTTGCGGGCCATGCGCTCCGCAAGACACCGCCAGCACGCGCCTTTGCCCGGCCGGAACACCGGCCCCACGAGCGGGGCGATGCCGGACGGCTGGACCAGCAGCCACGGCGTGCGCTTTGACAAGTGTTGCTTGTTCAATTCGGCCAAGTGTTCGTCGAGATAATCGTTGACCAGCATCACGGTCAGGTCGCCCGAGCGCTTGACGATGCGGACACCGAGTTCGCGCAAGGCGCTTTCGAGCTGCTTGGCGCCCTGCACGTCCTTCGACGTAATGCTCACACGACAATTCTGAAGGTTCTTCTGTGCCGTCTCCAACGGCAGGCCCAAGCTCGCCCAGTAGGCCGAAGCCGTCCCCTTGGAGGAGGACGATGTCTGGACGAGGTAGCGGCGGTCGAGGAGCCGCGTGAACGCCTCTTGGATCTTGTCGGACGGATACTTCCGCTCGAGCTCGCCGAAGAGGTCCCGAAAGCTACGGCCGCCATTTCCGACCGCCGACGCGAGCGCGCAATAGAGCTCGCCGTGAAGAAAGAACTTCCGGTCTTCGGAATAGAGGCACACGGCATCGGGCGGCAGCAGATAGACGCTGAAGTTCGGCGCAAACTGCGGAATGTCCTTGCTGCCACGCAGTGATGGAACGCCCCGACGGTCGTCCCGCGCTCGGCGGCTGCGCGCCTTGCCGCTTTCGCGAACCGGGGGGGACGAATGTTGGAGGTGGGGAGGGTGCTTAGCTCCTTCTGCGGTGCTTCTCGGCAAAGCTGACCTCTTGTACGCTCATGCGCGTGCACAAAGTCGCGCCGCGCATCCATTCACTGCAAATGCGACGAAACCGCGAACAAAGACAAAATGCAAAAGTAAAATGAATGGCCGGCTCGATGTGAAATCAAGCCGGCCACGAACACTCGCTTTTGTCCACTGAATTCGAACGTGGTCCGCTTTAGCAGATGCGGCAACGGCCCCACTGCCAGCAGCAGCCACAGCCACCGCAGCCACAGCCGCCACAGCCGCGCCAGCCGCACCCGCCGCCGCACCGGCAACCGCCGCCGCATCGACAACCGCCGCATCCACGCCAGGCGACCTTGTCACCAAGCTGAGACTTGGCGCTCTCTCTGTCGAAGACATAGAAGGTCGACAGGCTGACGTCGGAAAGCTCTTCCTCGCCGAGGATGATTTCGTGATTCGGCGTGGTCGCTTGAGGAGGCAGGTCCGCCACCGGCGCTGCGCTTGTCGCGGCCGAGGCGCCCCCCGCCAGCGACAACAAACCGGCAGCCCCCAGCACCGGTACCGCTTTCGCCCCGCGCTTGCGCTTCGGAGCGTGCTTTGCGTTCGACATCGTGAAGTCCTCCCGTTCGGGAATGATGTGGGTCGGAATCGATTGTGTGAGCACAGCTAGCGTTACTATCGTACGCTGGGGTCGGGCGGTAAGCAAGCGCGTACCAAGTCGAGTTTGCAGATAACATCGGTGTCAGATTTCCGAATGGGGAGCTATCGGCCCTGCCGGCCGTTTCGTTCCGGCGGGCAAACCCGTGGGCAAATCGCTGCACGTTTCGCGCGTGCGAAATAATTTGTGACTGGAAGAAGAAGATTTTGAGACTTGTTGAAAGGGACGGGCGTACGGACACTCGGCAGGGGAGAACCCATCGATGGCCAGCGACTGGCTCATTCACCGTTTTTGCGCGCTGCGGCAATCGCCGGCAGCTCCCATGTTCGGTCTCGTGTCTCGGATGTGGGCCTGTCCGGGGTTCATGCGATACTCCAAAGCGATTCCAAGTGCGCCGCGACCCCAGCCGAAGAGCGCAATGCCCGGTCGAGGGCCGCTATGAGGACGACCACAATGTCGGTGCAGACGCTTGATGCCCGCGAGTCGCCATGTGGCGACAAGCCAGCACCCACAAGAGCGCTGGCGCATATCCCCGGCGACAATGGATGGCCGCTCGTCGGCCATACGCTCGTCTTGCTTTCGGACCCAAAGGGTTTCGTCGAGCGGCGGGCGGAACGATATGGTCCGGTCTATCGCAGCTACGCCTTCGGCCAGAGCAACGTTTCGCTGTTGGGTCCGGAAGCCAACGAGTTCGTGCTGCTGGACAGCCAGAAATTGTTCTCGTCCACGTTCGGCTGGAGCGTGCTGCTCGGGCGCCTGTTTCCACGCGGGCTGATGTTGCTCGATTTCGACGAGCATCGCCTGCATCGCCGCGCCCTTTCGGTCGCCTTCAAATCCGGCCCGATGCAGTCTTATCTCGGCCAGCTCAATGCCGGCATCGCCAAAGGAATTGCGCAATGGCCGTGCGGGCGCGAGTTCAAATTCTATCCAGCCGTTAAGCAGCTGACGCTCGATCTCGCGGCGACGTCATTTCTCGGCGAGGAGCTTGGTCCGGAGCTTGAAGCGGTCAAGCGCGCCTTTATTGCGATGGTCGCCGCCTCGATCGCGGTTGTTCGCGTGCCTTTGCCTGGCACGCAGATGGGCCGCGGCGTGCGCGGGCGGGCGTTGATCGTCGACTATTTCAACCGTCAGATCCCGTTGCGGCGTGAGCGCGGCGGCGACGATCTGTTTTCTCAGCTTTGCCGCGCGACCTGGGAAGACGGCTCGCTTCTGTCGAATGCCGACATCGTTGATCATATGAGCTTCCTGATGATGGCAGCGCACGACACGCTGACGTCGTCGTTGACCTCGTTTGTCTATCGGCTGGCGGCCAATCCCCTTTGGCAGGAGCGCGTGCGCGAGGACGTGCGTGGATTAAAGCTTGCGGCCGGCGCGCCGTTGCCGTTCTCCCGCCTCGATGACCTCACCTTGACCGAAATGGCGTTCAAGGAAGCAATGCGGCTGGCGCCGCCGGTACCTTCGTTGCCGCGCCGGGCAGTGCGGGATTTCGAATTCCTGGGTTACCGCATTCCGGCCGGCGCGGGCGTCAACATCAACCCGCTCTACACGCATCACATGCCGCAGATTTGGCCCGACCCGGAGCGCTACGATCCGTTGCGTTTCAATGCGGAAGCCTCGCGCACGCGGCACAAATTCGCCTTCGTGCCGTTCGGCGGCGGCGCGCATATGTGCCTCGGATTGAATTTCGCTTACATGCAGGCCAAGTGCTTCACGTGGCATTTCCTGAACAGATTCCGCGTTGCAATCGCACCCGACTATCGGCCCGCTTGGAAAATGTGGCCGATCCCCTATCCGCACGACGGGCTCCACGTCACCCTGGCACCGATTTGAACTCGGACGCCGAAGGCGCATCACCGAATGGATTGCGCAGCGAGCTTCGGCGCTCAGCTCGGCGAAACGAATAGCTGGAGCTGCTTCTCCTTGCGCAGGGTTGCCGCCCTCATGTTAGGTTCCCGCCGGCTTGAAGCAGGGGAGCAAACAATGGCGGGCCAAATGCAAAACAAAGTGTGCGTGATCACCGGCGGCGCCGGCAGCATTGGCGCGGCGTCGGCGAAGCTTTTGCGCGACGAGGGCGCCAAGGTCATGCTGATCGACCTGCAGGAGGCCGCGCTGCAAAAAGCCGCCAGCGATATTGGCGGCGAGGTCGCCTGGTGCGCCGCCGACGTGACCAAATCCGTTCAGGTCAAGAACGCGATCGCCGCGACTATCGAGCGGTTCGGCAAGATCGACGTGCTGTTCAGCAATGCCGGCAATTTCGGCACGGTTGCGCCGATCGCCGACTATCCCGAGGACGTATTCGAACTCGGTGCTTGCCGTCCATGTCAGAGGAGCCTTCCTCTGCGCCAAGCATGCCGTGCCGCACATGAATGACGGCGGCTCGATCATCATCACGTCAAGTGTCGCCGGCGTGACCGGCGATCCCGGCGTTTATGGCTACATCACCGCAAAGCATGCCCAGGTCGGACTGATGCGCGTACTGGCCAAGGAACTGGCCGGGCGCAATATCCGGGTGAATACCGTGCATCCCGGTCCGGTCGACAACTCGTTTCAGCTGGGCGTCGAACAAAAATTGGGTGCTCTGATTGGCCGTGACGGAACCCAGTTCTTCAACGAGATCATCCCTCTTCACCGCCACGTTCGCCCCGAGGAAGTCGCGCGCTCGGTGCTGTTCCTCGCCTCCGACGCTTCAAGCTTCACCACCGGCTGCCTGCTGATGGTCGACGGCGGGATGAGTATTTGAGTTGATTAACGAAGCGTAAATCGATGTCCGATAGCTACACTCGAGGGGGGGGAAGCTTTGAGGCGCGAGGCACCATGTTCGGGGCCCTCAATCGTCTGATCGGTCGCCAGGCCAGAAAGCCTGATGCTAGGCTATTGGCGCTGACTTTGAACAACATGACGCAAGGCGTCGTTTTGTTCGATACCAGCGGCCGGCTCATCGTCTGCAACGAGCAATATCGCACGATGTACCGGCTTTCACCGGATGTCGTGACGCCCGGGGCAGTGCTGATCGACATCATTCGCAATCGCATCGACAGCGGCAGCCTGAGCCGCGATGCGGAGGAATATTGCGAAGACATCCTGAGCCAAATCACCGCCGGGAAGACGCTCAGCTTTGTCAGCGAGTCGCCTGACGGCCGTGCGATTTCCGTGGTCAATCGGCCGATACCCGGTTCGGTCTATTGGGTGGGGACGCACGACGACATTACCGAACGCCGTTTGGCGGAACGCAGAAACACGTTGCTCGACGAGCAGGAGGCCCGTCGCGCGCGGGTCGAGGAAGCGATTGCCTGGTTCCGCCAAAGCGTCGAGGGCGTCCTGAAAACCGTTGCCGACAGCGTGACGGCGATGCAGTCGATGGCAAGCGTGCTGGCGGAAACTTCGCGCGAGACGGCAGCTCAGACCGTTGGCGCGGTGCAAACGTCAAACGACGCGTTTGGCAGTGCCCAGATCGCCGCGACCGCAGCCGACGAATTGTCAAAATCGATCGGCGAGATCAACCGGCAGCTCACCCGCGCAAGCGAGGTGGTGGTCGCCGCCGCCACCGAGGCTCAATCGACCAACCAAGAGATCGCCGGCCTCGCCCAAGCGGCCCGCAAGATCGATGATGTGGTCAAGCTCATTCAAAGCGTCGCCGGACAGACCAATCTGCTTGCTCTCAACGCCACGATCGAAGCGGCCCGCGCCGGTGCCGCCGGCAAGGGTTTTTCGGTCGTCGCCTCCGAGGTGAAGGCGCTGGCCGTGCAGACCGCAAAGGCGACGGACGATATCGCGTCCCAGATTGCCGGGGTGCAGTCGTCGACCCGCAGCGCGGTTGGCGCGATCGGCAGCGTGGCCGGCAAGATGCAAGAAATCCGTCAATTCACCTCCGCCATCGCGACTTCGGTCGAACAGCAGAATGCGGCGACGCAGGAAATTTCCGGAAGCGTTGCGGCGGCCGCATCGGGGACAAAGTCCGTCGTCGCCGTGCTGGGGCGCGTTTCCGACGCCATCGCCAACATGCATGACTCGGCCGACACGGTGCTCGCTGCCTCGCAGGCGGTCGAACGCGCCGCCGATTCGCTGCGCGGCAGCGTCGACGGCTTCCTCCGCAAAGTTGCGATTTAGCAAGTCGCGACGACCGCCAGCCGAAGAGGCCGGCCCTATTGGGCAGCGGCGGCCGGTTTGGCGGTCGCGAGCACGATGACTTTGGCGCCGATCGGGGTGCGGTTGTAGAGATCGACAATGTCCTCGTTCGTCAGGCGGATGCAGCCGGACGAGACGTTAGTGCCAATGGTCCAGGGTTCATTGGTGCCGTGGATGCGGTATAGCGTGTCCTTGTTGCCCTGCCACAGATACATGGCCCGCGCGCCGATCGGATTGTCGGGACCGCCTTTCATGCCGATGCCGCTTTGCAACTGCACCATGTGCTGGCGCAGCTCCGGCTTGCGCGCCAGCATTTCCGCGGGCGGATACCAATCGGGCCATTCCTGCTTGCTATGGACTGTCGCACGCCCGGACCAGACGAAGCCTTCCGCGCCGACGCCCACGCCATAGCGAATGGCCTGTCCGCCGCCGTGGATGAAGTAGAGAAAATGACTGCCCGGATCGACGATAATCGTTCCCGGCCGCTCGCGGGTCGGGTAGGCGACGACCTGGCGGGCGAAGGCGGGATCGGGCCCTCGCGGTTGTTCTGCCGGCATCGTGTAGATGCCGGCATTGGTCGTCCCGCCTGCGCAGGCCGCAAGAACGAGCAGCACGGCGCATGCCACACCGCGTACGCCCCGCATTTGCCGGCGGGGCAATCCAGCGAAGTTGATCTTCATAAAGACATTTTAAACCAAAAAGGGTCTGGTTGAACCAAAAAGGGTCTGGGGGAACATCCTTCGGTCCCGTAGATGCCCCAGCAGGCGACAAAGGGCAGGATCGCATTTGAAGGAACGTTTCCGCTTCCCACATGGGCTGCGGAGAGTGCAAACGTGAATTTCGGCCGCCGCTCTTCTCGGCGGTTCGGTGCAGCATTATTGTTATGTCGAATTTTCATCCGGAGGCCGGTCATGGACCGATCGCGAATTTTGGTGTTGATCACGATAGGCGTCATCGGCGGAGGCATGACCGCGCAAGCCGGGCCATGCGCCAATCAGATCTCGCAGGTCGAGCAGGCCATCAACAAAGCCCAAATGCGATCTGCGCCGGGCGGTGCGGGCGAGCCAAGCGCCCAGCAATCGGTGGGCGCCCAGTTGCATCACCAGCCAACCCCAGGCTCGGTGCAAAGCGCCGAGCGCATGGCGATTGCCGACGGGGATGCTGCGCTTGAGCGGGCGCGCAAGGCCGACGCCTCAGGCGATGCTGCAGCCTGCACGCGGGCGCTGGCCGAAGCCAAAGCGATTTACGGCGTTGAATAGGTCTTGAGCGCGATCGGCTCGCGTCGAATCGATTGGCGCTCTCGCTTTTCCGTCTTTTCGGCGGCCGATGTTCACCCTCGGGTCGAGTGCGAAGCGGGTCCTTCCGTGCGGCGCTAATAGGCCTGTTCGGCATAAATCGGATCGACCGATCCGGCCCACGGCCCGTTGAATTTATCGAGCAGCTCTTGCGCCGGCGTCGTTCCGCGGTCGAGGCGGTCTTCCAGGATTTCGAGGTAGTGCGCCTCGTCCTGTCCGTTTGCGTCGAGATGGCGGCGGCGCACCAGCCCGCCGCGCGCCAGTGCGAGAAGGTCGCCGGCGATTTCAAATACGGTGCGGCCGTGGATCTTGGCGGCGAGGCCTAGTTTCGGTACGTCATCGCGCAATTTCTGCCGCTCGCCCGCGGTCCAGTGTTTGACCAGATCCCACGCGGCATCGAGACTTAAGTCGTCATAGAGTATGCCGACCCAAAAAGCAGGTAAAGCCAGCAGGTTCCGCGTCGGCCCGGAATCGGCGCCACGCATCTCCAGATAGCGCTTGAGCCGCACCTCCGGGAAAATCGTGCTGATGTGGTTCGACCAATCGGAAATCGTCGCATGTGCGCCCGGCATGCCCGGAAGCTTGCCCACCATCAAATCGCGAAACGATTGGCCGGCGACGTCGACATAGTCGTCGCCGTGCTTGACGAAATACATCGGCACGTCGAGCGCATAGTCGACCCAGCGCTCGTAACCCATCCCCGGCTCGAACGCCCACGCCAGCATCCCGGTCCGGTCCGCGTCGGTGTCGCGCCAGATTTCGGCTCTATACGACAAGAAACCGTTCGGCTTGCCTTCGGTGAACGGAGAATTGGCGAACAGGGCAGTTGCGACCGGCTGCAGCGCGATCGAGACGCGCAGCTTCTTGACCATGTCGGCTTCCGACGAGAAGTCGAGATTGGTCTGCACCGTGCACGTGCGGTACATCATGTCGAGGCCGAGCTTGCCGACCTTCGGCATGTAGGCCGTCATGATCTTGTACCGCCCTTTCGGCATTTTCGGCATGGCGGCGCGGCTCCAGCTCGGCGTCATGCCGATGCCGAGGAAGCCGATGCGCAGGGGTTCCGCCACCTCGCGCACCTGTGCGAGATGCGCCATCAGTTCGCTCGAGGTCTGGTGCACGTTTTCAAGCTGCGCGCCGGACAGCTCGAACTGACCGCCGGGCTCCAGCGAAATCGCGCCGCCGCCGGTGACGTCGAACAGGCCGATAATATTGTCGCCCTCCGTGATCGGCTGCCAGCCGAGCAGGTGCTCCATGCCTTCGAGCAGCGAACGGATGCCCCGGCGCCCTTGATAGGGCACCGGCTGGTGGTCATCGAGCGTGAACGCGAATTTCTCGTGCTCGGTGCCGATGCGAAAACGCGATTTCGGCTTGGCGCCTTGCGCGATCCAATCGACGAGCTCGTCTCGCCGCTCGATTGGCGTCAGGTCGACTTGATCACGCGCCATGGTGTCCGAAATCAAAAAGCGGCGGCTTAGACGTAGCGATGACGATCACGCGGCCTTCCGCTTTTCCGGCGGGAAGCGGTGATAAAAGGTTTCGCCGGTCTTCGCCATGTCGCGCAGGAGCTTGCCCGGCTTGAAACGGTCGCCGTATTTTTTCGCCAGCCGGTTACAGAGCTCGACAAAAGCTTTCGAGCCCATGCCGTCAATATAGGAAATGGTGCCGCCGGTGAACGGCGCATAGCCGAACCCGAGAATCGAGCCCACGTCGGCCTCGCGGACATCGGTGACGACGCCTTCCTGGATGCAGCGCGCGGATTCGAGCGCCTGAATGGCCAATAGCCGCTGTTTGAGTTCGTCGATGTCGATCGTGTCGGGATCGAGCTTGGTCGCCTGCAAATCGGCGAGCCCCGGCCACAGCCGTTTCGGCCCATTCTGCGGGTAATCGTAAAATCCCTTGCCGTTCTTGCGGCCATAGCGGCCGCGCTTTTCCACCATGTCCTCGAGCAGCGCCTTCTGCCGCTGATCGATCTTGTCGGCGCCGAGATCGGATTCCGTCGCTTTCAATATCTTCCAGGCGAGATCGACCGCCACTTCGTCGTTGAGCGAAAGCGGGCCGACCGGCATGCCGGCCATGCGGCCGACATTCTCGATCATGGCCGCCGGCACGCCTTCGGTCAGCATCAAATGGCCTTCGCGAATGTAGGTGCCAACCACGCGCGAGGTATAGAAGCCGCGCGAGTCGTTGACCACGATCGGCGTCTTGCGGATGGCGCGCACGTAATCGAGCGCCATCGCCAGCGCCTCGTCGCCCGTCTTCTTGCCCGTGATCACTTCGACCAGCATCATCCGGTCCACCGGTGAGAAAAAGTGAATGCCGATGAAACGCGGTGTGTGCTTGAACGCTGTTGCCAGCGAGGTAATCGGCAGGGTCGATGTGTTGGAGCCGAAGACCGTGTCTTTGCGGATCACAGCTTGCGCCTTGGCGATCGCGTCTTCCTTGATCTTGCGATCCTCGAACACCGCCTCGATGATGAGATCGCAATCCGCCAATGCGGCGTAGTCTGGCGTCGCCGTGATGTGTGCGAGCAGCGCATCGCGATCGGCGGACGTTGCGCGGCCACGGTTGATCTGATCGGTGATCAGCTTTTGCGAATGCGCTTTGCCCTTGTCGGCGGCTTCCTGATCGCGATCGATGAGGACGACGTCGATGCCGGCTTGCGCGGTGACATAGGCAACGCCGGCGCCCATGAAACCGGCGCCGAGGATGCCGACCTTCTTGATCGGCTTCGGCGGCACGTCTGCCGGCCGCCGCGCGCCTTTGTTGAGGTCCTGCATGGAAACAAACAGCGAGCGGATCATCGCCGCCGCCTCCGGTGAGCGGAGGATTTTCGCGAAATAGCGCGATTCCACCCGCAGCGCCTGATCCATCGGAAGCTGCAGACCCTCGTAGACCACCTGCAGGATGGCGCGCGCCGCCGGATAATTGTCGTAGGTCTCACGGCGATAAAGTGCGTTCGCTGCCGGGAACACCATCATGCCATTCTTGGAATAGACCAGGCCGCCGGGCAGTTTGAAGCCGTCGACGTCCCACGGCGCTTTCGCTGTGCCGCCGGCCTTGATCCAGTTCTTGGCCGTCTGCACCAGATCCGCTTGCGGCACCACCGCATCGACAAGCTTCATCGCCTTGGCGCGATTGAGCCGAAGTTGATCGCCCTTGAGCAAGAATTGCAGAGCGTCCGCCGGTTGCAGTATGCGCGCGATCCGTTGCGTGCCGCCACCGCCGGGGAACAAGCCGACTTTGATTTCCGGCAAGCCAAGCCGCGTCTTATCGCTGTCGGCAGCGACACGGTGATGACAGGCGAGCGCCAGTTCGAAGCCGCCGCCCATGGCGGTGCCGTTGAGCGCCGCGACCCAGGGCTTCGCGCACGTCTCCATGCGGCGGGCGATTTGCGAAAGCTTGCGGCTTTCGTCGAATAGCCGCTTGTTCGCCGCTTCCTCACCTTGCGACTTAGTCAGTTCGGCGAAGGTGCGGCTGAGCCCCTCAAGCATCGCAAGATCGGCGCCGCCGCAGAACGAGTCTTTGCCGGAGGTCAACACAGCGCCCTTGATGGCGCCATCGGTCGCAACCCGCTCGGCGATCGCGCCTAGTTCTTCAACGACTTTCTCGTCGATAACGTTCATCGAGCGTCCGGGCATATTCCACGTCACGAGCGCGATGCCGTCGGCGTCGGTGTCGATGGTGAAATTTTGAAACGTCATACGCGTCTCCGTCGTCTCTCTGATTTTGGTCTTGCCCGGCAGAGGGCATTAAATCACTTGGGATAAGGTTTGCCGTCCTTGTGCGTATAGCGCGCGCCCGCCTCGTCGCGGATGATACGCAGATCCACATCAGGATATTCGGCGCGCTCAAGCTTGGAGCGCGTGCCGATCTCCAGATAGACCGCGTCGCGATCCGATTTGTTGACGAGGTGGTGGCCGTTCGGCACGTTCGCCTTGAAACCCGCGGCATCCCCGGGCTTGAGCACAGTCTCGCCGTCCTCCTCGATCAGAACCACTTCGCCCTCGAGTAGGTAGACAAGTTCATCTTCCTTCTCGTGCCAGTGGCGTAAGGCCGAGGCGGCGCCCGGCTTGAGCGTCGTCAAATTGACGCCGAACTGATCGAGGCCGGCGGCGACGCCGAGCCGCTTGCGCGAGCGGCCGATGACGACCCGATTGAACGGCTCCGGATAGTTGGTGCGGCTGTCGACCGGCAAGCTCGCTATGTTGATCTTGGACATTCGCGCAGTTCCCCTCTCACCCCCGTCTCGGCCTACGCGCGGAGCGGGCTATCACACCCGCTCGATGATGGTGGCGGTTCCCATGCCAGCGCCGATGCACAGCGTGACCAGCGCGGTCGACAAGCCGCGCCGCTCCAACTCGTCGAGCACGGTGCCTACGATCATCGCGCCGGTGGCGCCGAGCGGATGGCCCATGGCAATCGCGCCGCCATTGACGTTGATCTTATTGGGGTCGATTTGGAACGCCTGCATGTAGCGCAGGACGACGGACGCGAACGCCTCGTTGAGCTCGAACAGGTCGATATCGGCGAGCGTCATGCCGGCCCGTTTGAGGACTTTCTTGGTCACGTCGACCGGCCCGGTGAGCATGATGGCCGGCTCCGAGCCGATATTGGCAAAGGCGCGGATGCGCGCGCGCGGCTTCAGATCGGCCTTCTTTCCGACCTTGCTGTTACCGAGCAATACGGCGGCGGCGCCGTCGACGATGCCCGACGAATTGCCGGCATGGTGCACGTGGTTGACGGACTCGATTTCCGGATGCTTCTGCACGGCGACCGCGTCGAAGCCGCCCATTTCGCCCATCTGGACGAACGAGGGCTTGAGTGCAGCGAGCGACTGCATGCTGGTATCCGGCCGCATGTGCTCGTCCTTGTCGAGGATCGTCAGCCCGTTGACGTCCTTCACCGCCATCACGGAGCGGTTGAAGCGGCCGTCCTGCCAGGCGGCGGCGGCGCGCTTCTGACTCTCGACCGCGTAAGCATCGACGTCGTCGCGCGAGAAACCGTATTTGGTGGCGATCAGATCCGCCGAAATTCCCTGCGGCATGAAATAGTGCGCCACCGCAATGGTCGGATCGACCGCCCAGGCGCCGCCGGAAGCCCCAATGCCGACGCGGCTCATCGATTCGACGCCGCCGCCGATCGCCATGTCCTGCTGTCCCGACATGATCTGCGCGGCGGCGAAATTCACGGCGTCGAGGCCGGATGCGCAGAAGCGGTTGATCTGCACACCGGCGACGCTGTCGCCATAGCCGGCGACAAGCGCTGCGGCCCGCGCGATATCGCCGCCAGCTTCGCCGACCGGATCGACCACGCCCAACACCACGTCATCCACCAATGCCGGATCGAGATCATTGCGCGTCCTGATCGCGCTGAGCGCCTGGCTTGCGAGATTGAGCGCGGTCACTTCGTGGAGCGAGCCGTCCACCTTGCCGCGGCCGCGGGGTGTCCGCACGTGATCGTAGATGAAAGCGTCGGGCATGGCGTTTCCTTCGCTAATATGTCCCCGACCCGCTATGGGCAGGGCGGCCGATGACCAGGAGCCGTTGGACTACTCGGCTGTGAAACCGGACTCTCCATATAATCCAAGTTCCACGGAATTGCAGTGGGGCGTACTCGGCCCTAAAAAGCCTCGGCCGGCAAAGCCATCGTGCTGGCGGCGCCGGCCTTGATGCGGGCGAGATGCGTTGTCGAGGCCGGCAGCAAACGTTCGGCGAAGAAGCGCCCGGTGACGAGCTTTGCCGCCATCGGATCGCCGGCGCCGTTGGCCGCCGCGCCCTTGGCCGCCGCGCCCTTGGCGTAGGCCGCCTGAACGATCAGGCACCACATGTAGCCAAGAGCAACCAGTCCGAACAGCTGCATGTAATCGGTCGAGCCGGCGCCGGCATTGTCGGGATTTCCGAGCGCATTCTGCATGAACCACATCGTCGCCTGCTGAAGCTCGCCGACAGCTTGCGCCAGCGGCTTCACCAAGGGAGCGAGGTTCGCATCGTCGCCGTGTTCTTTGATGTAGCCGGACACTTCGGCAAGGAATGCCTGCAAGGCGCGGCCGCCGTCTTTCGGCAGTTTACGCCCGACCAGATCGAGCGCCTGAATGCCGTTGGCACCTTCGTAAATCATGGCGATGCGCGCGTCACGCACGAACTGCTCCATGCCGTGCTCGGCGATATAGCCGTGACCGCCGAACACCTGCTGCGCCATGACGGTGTTGGCAAAACCCTGATCGGTCAGCACGCCTTTGATCACCGGCGTCATCAGGCCCATGTGGTCGTCCGCCGCCTGCCGCTCTTTGGCGTCGCCGGAGCGATGGGCGACATCGCTCTTGAGCGCAGTCCAGAGTACGAGCGCGCGTGCGGCCTCGTTGAAGGCACGAATGGTCATCAGCATGCGGCGAACATCGGGATGCACGATGATCGGATCGGCGGGTTTGTCCTTGAACTTAGCGCCGGTGAGCGCGCGACCCGCAAGCCGCTCCCTCGCATAGGCCGCGGCGTTCTGATAAGCGACTTCCGACATCGCCAGCCCCTGCACGCCGACCCCGAGCCGCGCTTCGTTCATCATCACGAACATGGCGTTGAGGCCGCGATTGGGCTCGCCCACCAGCCAGCCGGTTGCGTCGTCATAATTCATGACGCAGGTCGAGTTGCCGTGAATGCCCATCTTCTCTTCGATCGAGCCGCAGGAAACGCCGTTGCGCGCACCGACGCCGCCGTCTTTGGTCGGCAGATATTTTGGGACGATGAACAGCGAAATTCCCTTGACCCCTTCGGGCGCGCCCTCGATGCGCGCGAGCACGAGATGAACGATGTTCTCAGCGAGGTCGTGCTCTCCGGCGGAAATGAAAATCTTGGTGCCGGTGATCTTATAGCTGTCGTCCGGCTGCGGCACTGCGCGGGCGCGACAGAGGCCGAGATCCGTGCCGCATTGCGGCTCGGTGAGGTTCATCGTGCCGGTCCATTCGCCGCTGATGAGCTTGGGCAGATAGAGCGCCTTTTGTTCGGGCGAGCCATGGACGACGAGTGCCGCGGCAGCGCCTTGCGTCAGCCCGGGATACATGGCGAAAGCCATATTCGCCGATACCAGGAACTCCCCGACGGCTTGCGAAAGCACGCGCGGCAGCCCCTGTCCGCCGAATTCGGCAGGTGCCGACGCGCCGATCCATCCGCCCTCCGTCAGCCGCTTGTAAGCGTCCTTGAAACCGGTCGGCGTCGTGACCGATCCGTCCGGATGGCGCTTGCAACCTTCTTTGTCGCCGACGCGGTTCAATGGCGTCAGCACGTCCTCGCAGAATTTGGCTGCCTCATCGAGCACCGCCTCGACGAGATCGGGTGTGGCGTCGGCAAAACCCGGCAAATTATTGTAGCGATCGATGTGAAACACGTCGCTCAACAGAAACATCACGTCCGCAACGGGCGCCTTGTAGGTCGGCATATCGTCCTCCGGGCCTCGGCCTTCGATCTTTTTGGCCCTGCGCGGGCCGGCGGCCGCGCAGGAAGGTATAGCGTTGCCGTTTTGCGTCAACGGAGGATCGCAGTCGAGCCTGAAGAAGTGATTGCGAGAGGCGGTTGCAAGATGCGCTGCCAGGCCCGCTGCCATGCCGACACCAGCGCGCGGCTGGCGGCGACGCATTGCATCGCGTCTGAGCGCTACCCGCGCTTCCGCGGCGCGCCGCACCGCAAATCGTTCAGTGCGAGTGCTCGCCCGCGTCTTCGAGAAGTCTTTGGTAGAACGATGTGTGAATCTGCCGCAGCTCGGTGATCGCGGTTTCGATACTGCGCTTTTGCTGTTCGAGCATTTTGATCTGTTTGACGCACTGCGCGCGCGTGAGGTGCAAGCCGCCGTCGTGGGGCCGGTTCAACAGATGTTTGATCTCGGCAAGAGTGAACCCCAGACGCCGCCCCGTCAGGATGACGCTGAGACGCTTGCGGTCGCTGGACCGATACAGCCGCGTGGCGCCGTGGCGGTAAGGAGTGAGGAGGCGCTTCGCTTCGTAGAAGCGCAAGGTGCGGAGCGTGATGCCATATTGTTGCGCGACCTCTCCGATGGTCAACGGTCGATCACCGCTGGTGTCGCTTGGCGAACTTTCTTCTTGCGCGTCGTGTGAACCGAATCGATCACTGGACCCATTGACAGCGCCCACAGCCGGGCCTCTGTCCGGCGAGCCGGCTCTATGGTGCGACGCGTTACCCGCCATGAGCGCCCCTTAACTTGGTAAATTTTCGGTTTATCAACCTCCTAGAACTACGTTCTCACACGTTTGGTTTCACCGAAAACAACGCTTCGGTAACCGTAACGGTTACCGGAACTTTTGCCCGGTGCCACCGCACCGTCTGGCGGCAACCAGGTGCGGTAACGGGCCGGTGCGGTCTTAACGGCTTCTTTACCCTATTCCTCAACATTCTCAGTGAAGACCGACAACGCGCCCTCGGCGTCTCGGGTTCTAAGGGCGTCAGCTCGAATCGACGAGCAACTCCTGCTCCGCAGGTTACTTGGACGTGAGAATGAAATCGGGCGGTCCGTGGAATTTGAGAGGTCTCCGTCCGGAGGCGCGCGCCGCTGCGCGGGACGCCGCGCGCCGGTCCGGCATGTCCGTGGGCGAATGGCTCAATACTGTCATTGAGCCGACAGAAGCCGAGGATGGCGAGGCCTGGCGGTCGAACGATGCCGAAGAACGGTCCGGCGATCGTTCCATGCGACAGAGCAGAGAAGATTTTCGCGATCGCGAAGCGCCGCGCCATGCGGAGCCGCCGCGGCGCGGGCGCGAATATGTCTCGGACGAACCGCACCGCAAGAGTCCGCAAGACGACAATGGCCGCATGTTCGAACCGGATCGCGATCGGATGCCACGGCATCGCGACCGCGAACCCGACGAGCGACAATGGCGCGCGGAGACCGCCGAGAGCGAGCCGCGCTCGCGTCATCGCAATCGAAAGCATCGGTTTCGCGATCGTGAAGCCGACGATGTGCAGCCGCAATTCGTTCCGGTTGGCGGCGTGTCGTACGAACGTCATCGCGATCGCCACGAACGACCGCGCCAATGGGAAGCCGGCGACGAACCAGAATGGCGTCGGCGCGACCAGGATCGAGAGTTGCCCCGCCCCGACGCTCCACCGCGGCGCTATCGCGATCGCGGCTTCGACGATGACCAAAGACTGAATTCACCTCCCGATGATCTGCCGCGGCGATGGGAGGCAGATGCCGCGTGGCGTCCGCCCGTGCACGAGGAACAGCCATACGCCGACGAACGCCCGGTGGATCGGGAGCGCGTTCACCATGCTGCACAGCAAGAGCAAAGACGCCGCGCTGAAGAGCAAGAACAAAGGCGCCGCGCTGAAGAGCAAGAGCAAATCCGCCGCGCTGAAGAGCAAGAGCAAATCCGCCGTTTGCGCGACGAACAGGTACGCGCAGAACGTCAGCGCCGCGAACGGGAAATTTTTGAGCGCGCCGCCGCGAGCGCGGCCGCGGAACAGCGGCGACAAAGCTCCATCGATCAAGCCGTCGCCGAGATTGCGGCGCGGCAGCGGGCGCTCGATCAGGAGCGTGCAGTTGAAAGTGCGCGAGAAAGCGCACGATCTTGGCACCTCGATGCACAGCGCCCTACGGCACCGGCGATCAGCGAGCCGCCGACACAGGTATCGCAGCAGACTGAACCGGAGATCCGGCGAACTGTCGCGCCGGCGCGGCCGGCGGAGCCGGAGAGGGTGTTTGCTCCTTGGCCGGAGGGCTGGCGTTCGCGCGGCTCAGCGGAGACGGCGCATGCCGCGCCGGAGCCTCCGCGCACCACACCAACGGCGCCGCGCGCCGCACCTGACGCTTCGCGCACTGCGCCTGAGCCATCGATCGATATCAGCGGCTTGCAAGAACAATTGCGCGAGATGACGGCGCGCATTGAAGCGTTGCGCCCATCGAACGAACTCGAGAAGGCGATCGTAGACCTGCGCGCCGATCTTGCCGAGATCAGTCGCTCGTTTACCGAAGCGCTGCCCCGGCGCGCTATGGAGTCGCTCGAAATTGAAGTGAAGGCGCTCTGGCAACGGATCGATCGCAGCCGTCAAGCGGGCGTGGATTCGACGGCCTTGGCCGCGGTCGAGCACGGATTGGCGGAAGTGCGCGAGGCCCTGCGTGGACTGATGCCGGCCGAAGGTTTGGCCGGCTTCGACGGTGCGCTCAAGGCGATTGCCAGCAAAGTCGAAGCCATTGGCACAAAGGACGATCCCGCCGCGCTACAGCAACTAGAGGCGGCTATGGAAGTCCTGCGCGGCATGATCTCGCGCGTCGCTTCCGATGAGGCGCTGACCAAAGTCGCCGAAGACGTTCGGGTGCTGTCCGCCAAGGTCGATCACGTGGCCGGCGGCGGCTCGAACGTGCCGACGCTCGCCGCGCTGGAAAACCGGATCGATATTCTGGCCGGCGCGCTCAACGCCTCGACTGAAGCGGGGCATGCGGTGCCGCGCGAGCTTGAGAAGTTGCTGTCCGGATTGGTCGAGAAGCTGGAATGGGTGCAATTGACCCATACCGATCGCACGGCGCTGGGCCACCTTGAGGACCGTATCGCGGCGTTGGTGAAGCGGCTCGACGCCTCGGATTCGCGGCTCGGTTTGCTCGAAGGTGTCGAGCGCGGTCTTGCGGATCTGTTGGTCTATATCGAGCAGCTGCGCGGGGCCAGCAATGCGGGCGCCGCCTTTCCCGCCGTCCAGGCGTCGCTTGCTGCGGCGCCGGTTGAGCGGACGGATGCCGCAAGCAAACAAACGGAACGATTCAAACAAACAGAGCAACCCAAACAGCCAGAGCAATTTGGCATCGTTTCGGTTCATGACGAGCTGTTCGACGATCCTCAAACGACCGATACTTTGGCCGAGCACAGCCCCAGCATCGCGCCTGAGCGCCGAAGCGAGCGGCCGAGTGTGGCGTTCGCGCCGGCGCCGCCGCTGCCGGCGCAAGCAGCTGCGTCGATGCCGCAGCCTCTGTTCGGGAAATACGAAGAGCATTTGCAAACGGACGTGGCGTCGACCGATGCGATCGCCGCCGAATCGACGCTGCGGCCAAGCCAAATAAATTCGGCGTTCGGCCGGGCGGCCGCGGCGCGGACCCCAATCGACCCCAGCTTGCCGCCGGACCATCCGCTCGAGCCCGGCTCGACCAGCCGTTCGCGCGGGTCGTCATCGTCCGCCGAGCGTGTCACTCCCGCTGAAGCGGCCTCTGAACCGAAGCCGCCGGTCATTCCGGATCCGGGCACGGGCAAGCCCGATTTCATCGCCGCCGCGCGGCGCGCCGCGCAAGCGGCCTCCGCCGCCTCGGCCCAAGGAAAGAACGCGGCCAAGTCCGGTGCGGGACAGCCCAAGAAGTTGACCGAGCGACTGCGCACGCTCGCGGTGGCGGCCGCGGTCGTCGTCATCGTGGTCGGGGGCTTCCATATCATTTCGCGGCTGTTCGAGGATGGTTCCGGCTCGTCGACGCGGATCGACGTGCCATCAAGCGCGCCTCCGTCGCAGACTGAGCCGCCGCGTACCCAGAGCGCGCCGCCGCAAGCTCAACCGGACGCGCCGGCCCGCAAAGAGCCGCCGCACGTCGAGGCAGAGCCGCAGCCGCCGCTCAACTCAGCGAATTTGCTGGCACCGATCCCATTGCCCGAACCTTCGCAAAAATCGGCGGACCCGGCCGCGGGCGCCGGCTCGATATCCTCCCCGATGGCTCCTGGTCGTCGCGACGGCCAGGCCGAAAATCGCCCGCCCGAAACGGCTCCGCCCGCCGCGGGAGCGCCGATGGACATCACCGGGTCGCTGCCGAAGCCGCCGGCGGCGGCAAGTGCGCCAGCGCCCCACGCGGCCGCGGGTGCGCCTGCAGTTGCCGACCGGCTTCCGGCGGCGATCGGCGGCTCGACATTGCGGCTCGCTGCGATTGCGGGCGATCCCTTCGCCGCCTACGAAGTCGGCGTGCAATTCTCCGAAGGCCGTGGCGTGCCGGCTAGCAACGAAGAGGCTGCGCGCTGGTTCGATATCGCGGCCAAGAAGGGTATCGTACCTGCGCAATTCAGGCTCGGAACGCTGTACGAAAAAGGGCTGGGCGTGAAGAAAGACCTGATCGCCGCGCGCGACCTCTACCGCGCCGCCGCCGAAAAAGGTCATGGCAAGGCCATGCACAATCTGGCGGTGATTTATGCCGAAGGGCCGGAAGGCAAGCCGGATTACGTGATGGCGGCACAATGGTTCCGCAAGGCCGCCGATCATGGCGTCGCCGACAGCCAATACAATCTTGCGATCCTTTATGCGCGCGGCGTGGGCGTCGAGCAGAATTTGGCCGAATCCTACAAATGGTTCTTCCTTGCCGCGAAGGAGGGCGATCAGGACGCCGCTCAAAAGCGCGACGAGATCGCTTCGCGGATCGACCGCACGGCGCTCGCAGCAGCCCGCGCCGCGGCGGAGAGTTGGACAGCTATTCCGCAGCCCGCAGATGCGATCACCGTAAAGGGCGTTTGGGACCCGCCGCAGACCTCGCAGCCGGCCGCAAAGCCGAAGCCGCGGTCCGCAAAAGCGACCCCTCGCGACGTCTCCAAGGTTAATTGAGCGTCCCCACGCCGCCGCGCGGCGCGCCGCGACGGGTCCTGGAACTTAACGAACAAGCAAATTTGTGCGGTCGCCGATCTTTGACGGTATGCCGCGCGCCGCCGCGCGAGTAGAACGGGCTGTCGCATAACCGCTTGCCCGGCAGCGCATCGTGCAAATCTATCTTCCGATCGCCGATATTCCGGTCAACATCTTCCTGCTGCTCGCCATGGGGCTGGCGGTCGGCTTCATCTCGGGCATGTTCGGCATCGGCGGCGGATTTCTGATGACGCCGCTGTTGATCTTCATCGGCGTGCAGCCGGCCGTGGCGGTGGCAAGCGTCACAACCCACGTGGCGGCTTCGTCGTTTTCAGGCGCCATCGCCTATTGGCGGCGGCGCGCGCTCGACTTCACCTTGGCGCTCACATTGCTTGCCGGCGGTATCGTCGGCAGCGCCGGCGGCGTCGCCTTGTTTACCTGGCTGCGCGCGCTCGATCAGCTCGATCTCATGATCGGCCTGTCGTACGTCACGCTCTTGACCGTGGTGGGCGTGCTGATGGTCGGCGAAAGCGCCCGCGCTATCGTCCGCAGCCGGCAGGGCAAGCCGGTCGAATTGCGCCGGCCCGGCAGCCACGCGTGGTTTCACGGCTTGCCGCTGAAGCTCCGCTTTAAGCGCTCCAAGGTTTACGTCTCCGCCATCCCGGTCCTGGCCATCAGGATTCATCATCGGCTTTCTGGGCGCCGTCATGGGCATCGGCGGCGGCTTTCTGCTGGTGCCGATGCTTATTTATCTGTTGCGGGTGCCGACCATGACCGTGATCGGCACCTCGATGGTGCTCACCTTCCTGACCATGGTGTCGGCGACGGTGCTGCATGCTGTCACCAATCACCTCGTCGACGCGGTGCTGGCGTTGATCCTGATGGTCGGCGGCGTGATTGGCGCGCAGTTCGGCGCGCATGCCGGGCAGCGTATCCGCGGCGAATGGCTGCGTCTCTTCCTCGGCCTCCTGGTGCTGGCGGTCGGAATGCGTTTCGCGTTCCAACTTGTGATCCGACCGGACGATCTCTACTCGATCCGGCTGGTCGGAGGTGGGCTGTGAGGTGGCCGCAGATTGCGACGCTTGCCGCAGCCGCGTCGATCGCGGCCGCGGAGCCGGTGGCCGCCGAGCGGCTTATCGCGTCGCTCTCCAATCGTCACGTGATGATTACCTCGAACTATACCGGCGTCGAACTGGTATTGTTCGGTTCGGTCGAGCCCGATGCATCGAATGCTGCGCGCTCCAATCCCTACGATATTGTCGCGACCGTCATCGGGCCGCGCGAGACGCTGCGCGTCCGTCACCGGCAACGCGTACTCGGCATCTGGGTGAATACCGCGGGGCGGACGTTCGTCGATCCGCCGTCTTATCTCGTGGTGCTGGCAAACCGGCCGCTGGATTTGATCGCCAGCGCCGAGAACCGGCGCAAGCTGCAACTCGGCCTTACCGATACGCCGCTGCCCGAACTGATCAACAACGATATCGGCGAGGTGACGAAAGATCCGTTCCGCGGCGCTCTGGTGCGATTGATGGGTGAACGCGGCCTCTACAGCGAAGAAGCCAATGCCGTCACTTTCCTGACGCCGACGCTGTTTCGCGCGTCGATCAAGCTGCCGGCGCAAGTGCCGGTCGGCGACTATACGGTGGACGTCAAGCTGTTCGCTGACGGCAATATGATCGGACATACCGCGTTGTTGTTCGAGATCGTGAAGGTCGGCTTCGAGCAATTTGTGGTCGAGGCCGCGCGCGATCACGGGCTGCTTTACGGCTTCGCCACCGCTTGCATGGCGCTCCTGACCGGCTGGATCGCTAGCGTCGCGTTCAGGAGGGATTGATTGTGGTTCCCCGCAATGACGGGAACAATCAATCCGGCAGGCAGCGCTCCGCGGTGATGGCGTACAGCCGCTGCGCGCCAAGCATGTGCGCGGTGAATGTCAGCGAACCGAACAATCCGAGAATTGCCTCATTGCGCACATTGAGGCCGCCCGTATAGGCGCCGAATGCCGGCATGACCAGCCGCCGGCCATCGCTCGCGAAGCAGCGCCGGCTGACCGCGCGGCCGCGTTGCGCGACACGCGCGACCGGATGCAGGTGCCCGGCAATTTCGCCATCCTGCGCCTGTTCGGTCGGCTCGTGGCGAAAGCTGAGCGCGCCGATCGCCAGCGCATCGGCGAAACGGCCGCCGATATCCTTCGGCAAATCGGGATCGTGATTGCCGGCGATCCAAACCCAATCGCGGCCGCGCTGCAGGCCCTTGAGCTTGATGCGATCGAGGTCGCTCATACGTAGCGGCCCGCAATCGTCGTGGAAGCTGTCGCCCAGCGCAATCAGCACGCGCGGCGCATAGTGCTCGACGAGCCGTGCCAATCGTCCCAAGGTCGACGCGGTGTCGTACGGCGGTAGCAACACACCGCGCTTGGCAAAAGCCGATCCTTTTTCGAGGTGCAGATCGGCGACAATCAGCAGTTTTTCTTCCGGCCAGTAGAGCGCGCCGTCGGGATCGGCGAGCAGCGTCGTATCGGCCACGCGGACCGGGTGGTCCGCGCGTCCTCGCGACAACGGGTTTCCGGTCGCGGCAGCCCCGCTGGCGCGGGCATGGGCGGCCAAAGCCTCGCCCCTCATTGCATGGCCTCCTTCACCAATTCGTCGGCCGCTTCCGCGAGCAGGGCATCGGACGCCTCGCCGTAGACCATTTCGCGTCCGATCTCCAGCATCACCGGCACGGCCAGCGGCGACACATGGTCCAGCGCTTTATGAATGATTCGGCCCCGGATGCGCGAGAGCATTTCGAAGACGCGTCGCAGGTCGAGGAGTCCCGTTGCCGCGTCGGCGCGGGCCGCGCGCAGCAGCACATGGTCGGGCTGGTGGCTGCGCAGCACGTCATAGACAAGGTCAGTTGAGATGGTCACCTGCCGGCGGGATTTTTCCTGCCCGGGGAACCGCCGCTCGATCAGGCCGGCGATGATCGCGCAGTTGCGGAACATGCGCTTCATCAGCGCCGATTCGGCAAGCCATGCTTCCAGATCGTCGCCCAGCATGTCCTCGTCGAACAGGTCATCGAGCCGAAGCTCGCCGCGTGCAATGCGCTGCGCGGCATCGCCCAGGCCCCAGACGGCGAGCGCGTATTCATTAGCGACAAAACCGAGCGGCCGCAGCCGCGCGCGCTCGAGCCGCCGGGTCAGCAGCATGCCGAGCGTCTGATGCGCAAGCCGGCCTTCGAACGGATAGCAGATGAGATAGTGCTTGTTGGCGCGTGGAAAGGTTTCGACCAAAAGCTCTCGTGCGCCCGGCATTTGCGAGCGCCATTGCTGGATTTCGAGCCATTCGCGCACTTGCGGCGGCAGCTCGCGCCATTCCTGCGGATGGGCGACAATGCTGCGCACGCGCGCGGCGAGATAAGTGGAGAGAGGAAATTTTCCGCCCTCGTAGGCCGGCACTTTCGAGTCTTGCGCGGTCGCGCGCGAAACATAGACGGCGTCCTCGACCAGGGCCTCGTATTTGAGGATTTCGCCTGAGAACACGAAAGTGTCGCCCGGTACCATCGTCTCCACGAAATATTCCTCGACCTCGCCGAGGAGCCGGCCGCCCCGCGGGATCGCCTTCGCACCGCGCGAGCGCACGAGACGAACTTTGAGCATGTCGGCTTCGACGATGGTGCCGACATTGAGCCGATAGCGCTGCGCCACGTTGGGATTGGCGATGCGCCAGCGGCCGTCCTTGCCCTCGCGAATGCGCGCGAAGCGATCGTAGGCCTTGAGCGCGTAGCCGCCGGTGGCGACGAAGTCGACGACCGCGTCGAAATCGGCACGCGTCAAAGCCGCGTAAGGCGCGGCCGACGTCACTTCAGCGTATAAATCTTCGCTGCGAAAAGGCTCGCCGCAGGCGCAGCCGAGAACATGCTGTGCTAGCACGTCGAGCGCGCCGATGCGCAGCGGCGGCGTGTCCTGGGCATTCTCCGCGATGGCGTCGAGCGCGGCGCGGCATTCCAGCACCTCGAAGCGGTTGGCCGGCACCAGCACGCCTTTCGAGGGCTCGTCCATGCGATGATTGGCACGGCCGATGCGCTGCAGCAGCCGGGAAGCGCCCTTTGGTGCGCCGACATTGATGACCAAGTCGACGTCGCCCCAGTCGACACCGAGATCGAGCGAAGAGGTGCAGACCACCGCACGCAAGCGGCCGGCGGCCATCGCCGTTTCGACTTTGCGCCGTTGCGCCACATCAAGCGAGCCGTGATGCAGCGCGATGGCGAGATTGTCGTCGTTGATGTGCCAGAGCTGCTGAAAGATCGCCTCCGCCTGGCTGCGGGTATTGACGAAGACGAGTGTGGTGCGATGCGCGGCGATGAGCTGATAAATTTCGGCAAGCGCGTGCCGCGCCGAATGGCCGGCCCAAGGCAGCCGCTCGCGCGTGTCGAGCATGCTCACGTGTGGTGCGGCGCCGCCTTCCGCAACAATGAGATCGGCATGGGCGGCCGGGACACCGTCGCGCTGCGGCACCATAAAGCGCGCAAGCTCCGCGGGCTCCGCCACCGTCGCGGAGAGACCAATGCTGGCGAGATTCGGTGCAAGCCGAAACAGCCGCGCCAGCCCGAGCGAAAGCAGATCGCCGCGCTTGGAAAGCACCAGCGCATGCAATTCGTCGAGGATCACGCGTTTGAGCGAGCCGAACAAATAAGGCGCATCGGCCGACGCCAGCAGCAGCGCCAGTTGCTCCGGCGTGGTCAGCAAGATCTCGGGCGGATCGCGCCGTTGCCGCTGGCGCTTGGAGATCGGTGTGTCGCCGGTGCGTGTTTCGATGCGGATCGGCAGCCGCATCTCGGCGACCGGCGCTTCGAGATTGCGCGCGATGTCAACCGCGAGCGCCTTCAGCGGCGAGATGTAGAGTGTGTGCAGCCCGCCGTCGCGCCGCAGGTCGCGGCCGGCGGAGAAGAGTTTTCCGCGCTGATATTGCGCTCCACCGCTTTGCGGGGCGAGGGGAATGGACATTCCGCTCAACTCGACCAAGCTCGGCAGAAAGCCCGCCAGCGTCTTGCCGCCGCCGGTCGGCGCGATCAGCAACACCGAGCGGCCGGTCTGCGCCTTCGCCAGCAGATCGAGCTGATGCACTCGCGGCGCCCAGCCGCGGCTGGCGAACCAGCGAACGAAGACGTCCGGCAACACCGCTGGACGATCGAGGACGGTCATCCCGAGAAGGTAGTGGGCGCGTGCGGCGGGGTCGAGGCGACCACCACGAGGCTATCGACCGGTACGCCCTTTTCGCTGCGCACAGCCGCCTTGGCTATCGAAGCAGTCGTCAGGCCGGCTTCGGTCAGCGCGCGTTGGATGTAAGGCTCGCCGTGGGCATAACGGAGCGTTTGCAACAGCTTCACGCCCTCACCGGGATGGGTCTCAACGGTGAAGGCAACAACTCCGCCGGACGCCAGCACTTGGGCGACCGCAGCCAGGACCGGTGCAAGATCGTTAACATAGACGAACACGTCAGCGGCGACGACAAGATCGTACCTTTCACCTTTGTCCAATTCCTCCTTGAGAAAGGCGGCAAGTTCGCCGGTCACGAGGCGATCGTAAAGCTGCTTGCCTTCCGCTTGCGCGACCATCGCCGGCGAAAGATCGACGCCGACCAGTCGGTCGGCGAGCGGCGCAAAAGCGGCGCCGGCAAGGCCGGTGCCACAGCCAAGATCGAGCATGGCGGAAAAACGCAGCGGCCGCTGCGCCGCATGGACCACTTGCTCGACCGCTTGCCGCAGCACCGCCGGTCCGCGATAGGCCAGGCGCTCGGTCAGAGCGGTGTCGAAACGGGCCGCATATTGATCGAACAGCCGGCGCACGTAAGCCTCGCTCATGGCCGGCGTCGTCTCCCCGGAGCCGAGGCGTGCAAGCTGCAAGCGGGCGCCGTGATAGTCGTCCGGGTCGGCGGCGCGGGCCTTTTCGAACGCCGCAATGGCCCCGCTCCGATCGCCGAGCTGGTCGCGGATGGCGCCAAGCGCGAACCAGGCGGTGGCAAAGGCGGGCGCAATCTCGACAGTCTGGGCCAGAATGTCGGCGGCAGCGACAAAGTCACCGCGCGCGGCCTGGTCGATGGCCCATTTGTAGCGGCGGTCGGCGATCAGATCGCCGGAGGAAACAAAGAGCGGGCCGGTATCGGGCATCGTGTGGTCGCGGGCCAAGGACAAATGACTATTTATGACTCGATATGCGGCCTGAAGACATCCTGGTTCCGACGCCCGCCGGCGTATGCTGCAAGCTCGGTTCCTTTCATATCGATCCGACACGGCCCGTCGAGCGCGCGCTGATCACGCACGCCCATTCCGACCACGCGCGCGCCGGTCACGGCGCAGTTTTGGCGACGCAGGAGACGCTCGATCTCATGCGGCTTCGCTACGGCGAGAACTTCGCCGGTTCCAGCCAGGCGACTCGCTATGGCGAGAGCCTCAATTTGGGCGGCGCCAAAGTGACGTTCCATCCGGCCGGCCATGTGCTCGGCTCGGCGCAGATTTCCGTCGAAGCCGGCGACCTGCGCGTCGTGGCTTCCGGCGACTACAAGAACGTGCCCGACCCGACGTGCGTGCCGTTCGAACTGGTGCCGTGCGATATGTTCATTACCGAGGCGACCTTTGCGCTCCCGGTTTTCCGCCACGGCGATCCGGATGAGCAAATTGCGAAGTTGCTCGGCTCGGTCGCGTTATTCCCTGAGCGCGCGCATCTGGTCGGCGCATATTCGCTCGGTAAGGCACAACGTGTCATCGCGCTGCTGCGGCGGGCTGGCCATGCCGCACCGATTTATCTGCATGGCGCGATGGAAAGCATCACCGGCTATTACGCCAGCCGCGGCATCGCGCTCGGCGAATTGCGCGCGGTGCGCGGCGCCAACAAAACCGAGCTTGCCGGCACCATCACGATTTGTCCGCCTTCGGCACTGAGCGACGTCTGGACGCGGCGCTTTCCTGATCCGGTGACCGCGTTTGCATCCGGCTGGATGCGTATTCGCGCGCGGGCCCGCCAACACGGCGTAGCATTGCCGCTGGTTATTTCCGATCATGCCGACTGGGACGGGCTGACAGCGACGATCGCGGCGACCGGTGCCGGCGAAATCTGGGTCACCCACGGCCAGGAAGATGCGCTGGTGCATTGGTGCGCCGCGCGCGGATTGAGGGCGCGGCCGCTCGATATTGTCGGCTACGGCGACGAGGATGATGCCGTCATTCCGGGGACGGCTGAAGGCCGGAGCGCGGAATCGATAACCACGGATGCATCAAGTGCTGGCGCCGGCGGTGCAGATCCTGAACGGGCGGGGGTTATGGATTCCGTGTTCCCGCGGCGTGCGCCCCGGAATGACGAAAACGGCGAGGCGAAGGAATGAACCGCTTCGCCGAATTGCTCGACCGCCTCACCTACGAGCCGGCGCGCAACGCCAAGCTGCGTCTGATGACCGACTATTTTCGCTCGACGCCCGATCCCGAGCGCGGCTGGGCCCTGGCAGCACTGACTGGCGCTCTCACCTTCCCGCACGCCAAGCCGGGATTGATCCGCAACCTGATTGCTGAACGCACCGACCCCGTGCTGTTCGAGCTCTCCTACGACTATGTCGGCGACCTTTCGGAAACGATCGCGCTGATGTGGCCCAAGCCGCTCGCTGCGCGCGCTCTCTCCCCCCTTGTGGGGGAGGGGGGTCGGGAGGTGGCGGGAACCTCGCTTGCGTACGACCTCGCGACCCCCACCCGTATCTCCTCCCCACAAGGGGGAGGAGCAGAGCGAGCGGCAGTGGAGCCGCTTTCCCTCACCACCGTCATCGAGACGCTCGCGACTTTGGGCAAGGCCGAACTGCCGGCGCGGCTTGCGCGCTGGCTCGATGCGCTCGACGAAACCGGCCGCTGGGCGCTCATCAAGCTCGTCACCGGTGGCTTGCGTATCGGCGTTTCAGCGCGGCTCGCCAAGGCTGCGGTCGCGGCGCTTGGCGCGTCCGATGCGCAGGACATCGAATTGCTATGGCCTGGTCTGGCGCCGCCTTATCTCGAGCTTTTCGGCTGGCTCGAAGGGCGCGCGGAGAAACCGGCGAGCAGCGACCCGGTGCCGTTTCGGCCGCCGATGCTGGCGCATGCACTCGACGAGCCGGCTCTCGCCGCGCTCGACCCTGCCGACTTCATGGCCGAGTGGAAGTGGGACGGCATCCGCGTGCAAGCGGTCGCCGCGGCGCGCGATGGCAACAGCATCGGGCGGCTTTATTCGCGCACCGGCGAGAATATCTCCAAAAGCTTTCCCGATTTGATCGAAGCTTTGCGTCTGCCGGGGGCGATCGACGGCGAGCTTCTGATCATGCGCGGAGGCCGCGTGCAGTCATTCAACGTGCTGCAGCAACGGCTCAACCGCAAAACCGTCACCGGCAAGTTAATGGCCGAGTTTCCCGCCCATTTGCGCGCTTACGATCTGCTCGCCGCCGGCGGGGAAGATTTGCGCGAACTTCCTTTCGCTGCCCGTCGCGTGCGCCTCGAAGCTTTCATCGCGCAGCTGGGCGATCCGCGCGTCGATCTCTCGCCGCTTGTTTCGTTCGCAACGTGGGACGATCTCACGGCCGCCCGGAAAAATCCGGCGGCGGCAGGCGCCGGCATCGATGCCGATGCCGTCGAAGGAATCATGCTCAAGCGCCGCGATTCGCTTTACGTGCCCGGCCGCCCGAAAGGACCATGGTGGAAATGGAAGCGCGATCCTTTCATCGTCGACGCCGTGCTCATGTATGCGCAGCGCGGCCACGGCAAGCGCTCGTCGTTTTATTCGGACTATACGTTCGGCGTCTGGACGCGCGGCGAGCAAGGCGACGAACTCGTGCCGGTCGGCAAAGCTTATTTCGGTTTTACCGACGAGGAATTGCTGCAGATCGATCGCTTCGTGCGCCGTAACACCATCGATCGTTTCGGCCCGGTGCGTGAGGTCGTGCATGAGCCGAGTGAGGGCCTGGTGCTCGAGGTCGCGTTCGAAGGCTTGCAGCGCTCGACCCGTCACAAGTCCGGGTTGGCCATGCGTTTCCCCCGCATCAACCGTTTGCGCTGGGATAAGCCGCCCGGTGAAGCGGATCGGCTTGAGCGTTTGGAGGCGATTTTGAGCCAGATTGAGTCCGCCCGCGCCTGAGCAGCGGCTCATCGATTGTCATTCCGCGGCCGAGCAAAGTTCGGAGCCCGGAATCCATAAACCCCCCGCAGATACAAATTCTGCTCGGGCAGTGGTTATGGATCCCGCACAGCCGCTGTCGCGGCTTCCGGAATGACAGCCTGATCCGCCGCCTTCATCACTCCGCTGAGCGGCCAGCGCGCACGCGGCGCGACGTCGAGCGTATCGGTCAGGCCGAGCGCAAGCCGTTCGGCGCCGGCCCAAGCGATCATGGCGCCATTGTCGGTGCACAAGGCAGGCGGCGGCGCGACCAGCGATATGCCGATCTCGAAGGCGACCCGATGCAACACCTTGCGGATCGCCTGATTGGCCGCGACGCCGCCGGCGCAGACGAGCGCCGTCGGCGTGCCGACCTGCTCGCGGAATATCCGTAGTCCGTTACGCAGCCGGTCCATCACCACTTCACCGACTGCCTGCTGGAACGACGCGCACAGATCGGCGACGTCGTCGTCGCTGAGCGGCGCGATCTTTTCTGCTTCGAGGCGCAATGCCGTCTTGAGCCCGGACAGCGAGAAATTGGCATCGTGACGTCCGGCCATCGGGCGCGGGAGTGAGAAGCGCTCCGGATCGCCGCGCGCCGCCTCTTTCTCGACCAGCGGCCCGCCCGGATAGCCGAGACCTAGCAGCTTTGCGGTCTTGTCGAAGGCTTCGCCGATCGCGTCATCGACCGTGCCGCCGATGCGCAGATAATCGCCGACGCCGCGCACCCCGAGTATTTGGGTGTGACCGCCCGACGCGAGGAACAAGCAATACGGAAAGGCCGTCCCATCAGTCAGCCGCGCCGTGAGCGCATGCGCTTCCAGATGATTGACGGCGATCAGCGGCTTGTTGTGCACAAACGCGATTGACTTGGCCATGGTCAGTCCGACGATCACGCCGCCGATCAGGCCCGGTCCGGCGGCCGCCGCAATTCCGTCGAGCGCGGCGAACGGCAGTTGCGCCTCGTTCATCGCCTTGGCGATGATTGAATCGAGCACTTCGACATGGGCCCGGGCGGCGATTTCCGGCACGACTCCGCCGAAGGCCGCATGCTCGCTGATCTGCGACAAAACGACGTTCGATAAAATGCGGCCTTGTCCTTCCGCGTTCCTCTCAACCACGGCGGCGGCGGTTTCGTCGCAAGTCGTTTCGATGCCGAGAACGATCATCGGTGTATTATATGGTTCCGGTTATTTTCTGAGCCGAGCGTTAGCGCGAGCCCGAATCCATAACCGCGATTGTTGGTGCATGCTTTGCCCGGACTGTGGTTATTGGTTCCGGATAACCGCTTCACCCAATTTCGGAAATGGCGGACGTGGGCGTAGCACTTGAAGGCCATATGACACAATCGGCAAGCGCGGTTCCCTTCTTGCGCATCGGCTCGCGCGGCTCGCCGCTGGCGCTGGTGCAGGCGCGCGAAGTGCAGAACCGGCTCGCCGCGGCGGCCGGCGTCGACGCCGCGACAATCGAGATCGAGATCATCCGCACCACGGGTGATGTTGTGCAGGACCGGGCGCTTGCCGATGCCGGCGGCAAGGGGCTCTTCACCAAAGAAATCGAGGAAGCCCTGCTGGCGGGCAGCATCGATCTTGCGGTGCATTCCTCGAAGGACCTTCCGACCATATTGCCGCCAGGCCTCGTGCTCGCCGGCTTTCCGGAGCGCGAGGATGTGCGCGACGCGTTTATCAGCCGCAAGGCAGCGAGCTTGCGCGATCTGCCACCGGGCGCGGTTGTCGGCACCGCGTCGCCACGCCGGCAAGCTTTGGTCAAGAGACTGCGGCCGGATCTCACAGTCGTCATGTTGCGCGGCAATGTGGAAACGCGTTTGCGCAAGCTCGATGCGGGCGAAGTGGACGCAACGCTGCTCGCGGTCGCCGGCCTAAAGCGGCTTGGGCTCTTGTCAGCCGCCACGGCGATACTCGATCCCGATGAATTCGTCCCAGCGGTCGGGCAAGGGGCTATCGGCATTGAAACGCGCGCGGACGATGCGAGAACCCGCGCACTGGTCGAGGCGATCGATGATGCCGATACCAAAACCGCGCTCGCAGCGGAACGCGCGTTCCTTGCGGTGCTGGACGGCTCTTGCCGGACGCCGATCGGCGGCCACGCCAAATTCGAACAAGGGACGCTCCGCTTTCGCGGCATAATCATCAAGCCTGATGGGAGCGAAGCATTCCAGACTTTGCGCGAAGGCCCGCGGGAGGCTGCGGCCGAGCTTGGCGCCGACGCTGGTGGTGAATTGCGCGCCCGCGCCGGCGCCGACTTTTTCATCAGGGCTTAAACCATGCGGCTTCTGGTCACACGGCCAGAGCCGGATGCGGAACGGACCGCGGCGGCGCTGCGTGCGCGCGGCCATATCGTCCTGGTCGCGCCGTTGCTGCGGATCGAGCCGGTGGAGCATGCCGAAATCGGTCCCGGACCGTTCACGGCCCTTCTTGTGACCAGCGCGAACGCCGCGCCGGCGATCGCTCGTCACGAGCGCTTCGCGCAGTTGCGTGCGCTGCCGGTATTCGTGGTTGGCGACCGTAGCGCGGAAGCCATGCGCGCGGTGGGCTTTGCCGATGTAACATCGGCGCAGGGCGACGTGGCCGATCTGGCGGCGCTTGTTGCTTCGCGGCTCAAAGTGGGCGCCTCGCTTTTGTATCTTGCGGGCGCCGACCGTTCCGGCGACCTCGCCGGCGTGCTTTCCGGTCGCGGCTTTGCGGTGAGCAGGGCGGTGGTCTATCGCGCCGTTCCCGCCGGCGCGCTCCTGCCGGCGGCGGTCGCGGCCATGGCGGAGGGGATCGACGGCATCCTGCATTTTTCCCGCCGCAGTTCGGAAATGTACGTGAATGCCGCCCGCGCCAGCGGCCTGCAGGACCATGCCGTCAAAGGGCTGGTCCATTTCTGCATGTCCGCGCAGGTCGCCGAACCGCTGATCGAGGCAGGAGCCGCCGACACCCGCGTGGCGCCGGAGTCAGCCGAAGCGGCCTTATTGGCACTGATCCCGGAGGCTTAACGTCTAATTTTCTGTCCGCGCGGGCGTTTCTGTGGTCGTGTTGCCGCCATCGCGCCGCCGTACTATGCCGAGACGGTGGTACAGCCGGTATGACGAATCGGTTCCGGGCAGGCTTGGAGAAGGTATGAGCGAGGCTGACAGCACGTCCCGCCGCCGGCCGCCGACCATCGATTTGACGGCGAAGGAAGTCGAAACCGCAGGCCCGGGCTCGAAACCGGAGGCGGATGCCGGACAGGCGGCGAGCGCACCGGACACTGCGTCGGCGCACGCCGGCACCTCATCAAGCGGCACGGCGCCGTACGCGATTGGTGTCGTCATCGGAGCCGTCGGCGTCGCGGCCATCGCGGCTGCATTCTGGTACGCGGGGCTCGCGCCGTTTCACGATACTGCCCCGCCGCAGACCACGGTCGCGGCGCCTGGTACGGTCGCTCCGCCAAGCACATCGCCCGTGCCCGTGGCGCAAAGCACGCAAGCGAGTGTTACGGAAGAGATCTCAGGCCGGCTCGATCGAATCGAGCACGCCCTGCAAGGCCCGCCGCGCACCGACGCGGCTGTTGCCGGTCGCGTTGCCGCCGCGGAAGCGCAAGCCAAAGCGCTCGGCGATTCACTCGCCGCTTTGACGCGCCGTGTTGACGAGTTGGCGGCAGCGGCGCAGTCCGGCTTGGCAGAGGCCAAGGCTGCCGCGACTGCGGCCGATGCGGCCAAGGATGCTGCGAAGGACGCAGCCAAAAATGCCGCCCAGTCAGGCACGCAGACCGGCGTGCAGCGAAGCGACATCGAGGCGCTCGAAGGCCGCGTTGCCGCGCTTCAAAGCGCGATGAAATCGCTGGACGCCAATCTGGCGCAGCGCGCCTTCTCTTCCAATGCGGATGACCGGGTCATGCGGCTCGCCATCGCTGCCGAGGCGCTGCGCGCGGCAGTCGAACGCGGTGCGTCGTTTCAGGCCGAGCTTGCGGCTATCAAGGCGCTGGGCGCCGATCCGAAGGCGATAGCGCAGCTCGAGCCATTTGCCGCGCAGGGGTTGACCAGCACCGCGGAGCTCGGACGCGACCTCACCGCGCTCACGCCGGCACTGTCTCGGACGATGGAGCCTGAGCCGAGCAACAACTCGATCCTGGCGAAGCTTGAAAGCCGGGCGCAAAAACTCGTTCGCATCAGGCCGGTCGGCACATCGGCGGCGCCGGTCGGGAACGACCCGGCGGCCCTGATCGCGCGGCTTAACGCCGACGCCGCGCGTGGCGACATCGACGCGGCGCTTGCCGAGATTGCCAAGCTGCCCGACGAAGCCCGCGCGTTGACTGACGCGTGGGGCAAGAGGGCCGGCGCACGCCGAGCGGCGCTGGCGGAAAGCCGGCATATCGCCGCCGAGGCGCTCGCTGCGCTGGCCAAACCGGAATCGCGATGATCCGCGTCGTCATTTTCCTCATCCTCGTTGGCCTGTTGGCGCTCGGCGCGGCGTGGCTCGCCGATCGTCCGGGCGAGGTGGTCGTCACCTGGCAGGGCATGCACATCGAAACCTCGGTGATGGTCCTCGCCGCGGGTCTGCTCACCACTGTCGCGGCGCTGATGATCTTGTGGACTTTGCTCAGCGCTCTGCTGCGGTCGCCCTTCATCTTGCGCCGGCGCTTGCATCGGCGCCGCGGCGAGCGCGCTTACGAGGCGATTTCGCGCGGATTGGTCGCGATCGGCGCCGGCGACCTGGTCGTAGCGCGCAAGCACGCGGCCGAAGCCAAGCGCATTGCGCCGTCCGAGCCGCTGGCGCTTCTTTTGGACGCCCAGCATGCGCAGCTCTCGGGCGACCGCGAGTCCGCCGATAACGCCTTCCGCGCGATGGCCGGCCGCTCTGATACGAAGGCGCTCGGGCTGCATGGCCTTTTCGTCGAAGCGCATCGCCGTGGCGATCGCGCCAGCGCGCATGCCTTCGCCGAGGAAGCGGCGCGTGAGAATCCCGCGCTCGGCTGGGCCGGCAGGGCGGTGCTCGAATTTCGCTGCCTGACCGGCGATTGGGCCGGCGCGCTCGCGCTGCTGGACGCGAACAAGCATGCGATCGACAAAGACAGCTATCGCCGGCAGCGCGCCGTGATGCTGACCGCTCGTGCGATCGCCGGCGAAGAGAACGATCGCGATCAAGCCAAGGCGCTGGCGGTCGAAGCGGCGAAGCTTGAGCCGACCTTCGTGCCGGCGGCCGCGCTTGCCGGGCGGATGCTGGCCGAGGGCGGCGAATTGCGCAAAGCATCTCGTATCCTGCAGAAGGCATGGGAAGCGCATCCGCATCCCGACTTGGCGCAAGTGTTCTCCGATCTGCGCTTCGGCGACGCCGCGCGCGATCGCCTCAAGCGCATCGAGGTGCTGGCGAAACAGGTGCCCGGTCATATCGAGGGCGCGCTCGCACTGGCGCGCGCAGCCATCGACGCGCGCGAATTCGCCAAAGCGCGTGACGCGCTCGCGTCCTTTCTTGCTGCGCCGACCAAGCGCGTGGCGCTGTTGATGGCCGAGCTGGAGCGGGGCGAGCGCAGCGACGAGGGTCGCGCCCGCGAATGGATCGCGCGCGCGCTGCATGCCGCGCCCGATCCGGCCTGGACCGCCGAAGGGCACGTTTCCGATCGCTGGTTGCCGGTGTCGCCAAGCGGCAAGCTCGATGCCTTCGAATGGCGCGTCCCGGTCACCGGAATTACCCAGGCTGCGGCGCCGATCGAACCGGCGACCACTCAGATTGCCACGGTTAGGGCTGCGCCTCTGGTCGCGGCAAACAACGACATCATTGAGAAGCCGCCAGCCGCGCTGGAACCGCCGTCCGCGCAAGAGAAGGCGCCGGAAAAGGGAGACGGGGGGACGTCCGCCGCGGCGGGTCCGGCGTCCGAGCCGCCTGCGGTCCGCATCGCACCTGTGCCGCCAAAGCGGGATGCGGTGATTCCCCTGGTACACGCGCCGGACGATCCCGGGCCGGATGCCGATACCACCAATGAAGCCACGCCGCGCGTCGAACCGCACAATGGCGGCTGGCGGCGGATTTTCGAGTAGCCGGGGCACCGGCTCCCCGCTCCAACCTTGCGAATTCACAGCGAGGCGTGCATTATATGGCATGAATTATAATGCATAAGGACAAGCGCGCGGTGGCCGAACCGAAGCCGAAGAAACAGCTTCCGCCCGAGGCTGCTGCCGCCTCGCCGGCTGGCCAAGCGCCGCAGATCGCCGCCTTCCTCGCCGCGGTGGGGCGCGAAGTTCGAAAGAACCGGGCCAAGCGCGGCATGACGCGCCGGCAATTGGCTGAGGCGTCCGAGACGTCCGAGCGATATCTGGCCCAGATCGAAAGTGGCGCCGGCAATCCCTCGGTCACCGTGCTGCGCGCCATTGCGCAAGCGCTTGATCTTCCCGCCGCCGCGCTGCTGCCGGAGCAGGGCGCGCGCATTGCCGAGCTCGGCGCCATCCTCGATTTGCTCGCGCAGGTGCCGGAGAAGGAGCTGCCGGCGCTGGCGAAGGAGATCGAGGCGCGCGTTGCGCTGCGCAGCGGAGCCGACCGAGCGCGGCGCATCGCGCTGGTCGGGTTGCGCGGCGCCGGTAAGTCGACGCTGGGGCGCATGCTGGCGCAGCATCTTGGCTGGCCGTTCATCGAACTCGATCGCCGCGTGGAAGAGGATTACGGCGCCAGCATTCCCGACCTGATCGAAATGGCAGGTACGGCGACCTTCCGCCGTCAAGAAAGAAGCGCGCTCGAACGCGTGCTTGCCGAACACGAGGCCGCGGTCATCACCACGGCCGGCGGCATTGTCGCCAATCCGGAAACCTACGCGCTGCTCCTTCGCCACGCCCACACAATCTGGATCAAGGCGCGGCCGCAGGAGCATATGAGCCGCGTCATGGCGCAAGGCGATTTTCGCCCCATGGCGCAGAATTGCCAAGCGATGGCCGATCTGGTGGCGATCCTGGAAGCACGCCGCGCCGATTACGCACGCGCCGAAGCCGAAGTCGACACATCAGGCGACGCGGTCGAGCAAAGCTTTGCCAAGCTTCTACGCATTGTCGCGCGCTTGCGCGGGGAACCTGCCGCGTGACGCTTTCCGACGAAGGCTTTCTGGAGCTTGCTCCGCTGCGGCTTGAGTACCGCATGATCGGGCCACGCCCGTCCCAGGCGCCGACGATCGTGATGCTGCACGAAGGTCTCGGCTGTGTCGGGCTTTGGGGCACGTTCCCCGAACAGCTTGCGGCCGCCACCGGCGCCGGCGTGTTCATCTATTCCCGCACCAATTACGGCAAATCGAGCCCCGGCAAGCTGCCGCGCTCGGTGAGCTTCATGCACGAAGAGGCGATTGACGTGCTGCCGCGCGTGCTGGCGGCAATCGGCTTTCAGCGCGGCATCCTCTTCGGCCACAGCGACGGCGCCTCGATCGCGACGATTTATGCCGGCAGTGTGCAGGATCACCGGGTGCGCGGCCTCGTGCTCATGGCGCCGCATTTCTTCACCGAGGACATGGGTCTCGCCCAGATCCGCCGCGCCAATGAGGACTACCAAGCCGGCAATCTGCGGGAAAAGCTCAAGCGCTGGCACGACGACGTCGACAGCGCCTTCCACTCCTGGAACGGGCCTTGGCTCAATCCGGAATTTCGCGCTTGGGATATCACCGAGGCGCTCGGTTATATCCGCGTGCCCATCCTCATCGTGCAGGGCGCTGATGATCAATACGGCACGCTCAAACAGATCGAAGCGGCGCAGCAGGAATGCTACTGCCCGGTGGAAACGGCAATCCTGCCGGGAGTGCGCCATTCGCCCCACCGCGACGCGCCGGCTCTGACGCTCGACACGGTGGCGGCCTTCATCAATCGCCTGCTGCGCGACCACCACGAAGGCGAACGGAGCGTCGATTTCCGGGGTTGCGGCCTAGTGCATTATAGTGCATACAAGGGTCCGCGCAATATGTGAATTATAATACATATCAGGAAACGCTGTGATGGCTGACGCCCATGCCCCCGAGCGTCCGCTGGCAAACGGCCAGACCCGGATCGACTTCCAGACTGACCCGTCGCGTTACCGGCATTGGAAGCTCAAGATCGATGGGGACATCGCCACGCTTCTCCTGGATGTCGACGAGAAGGGCGCCCTGTTCGAGGGCTATGAGCTGAAGCTCAATTCCTACGATCTTGGTGTCGATATCGAGCTTGCCGACGCGATCGAGCGGCTGCGCTTCGAACATCCGCAGGTGCGCGTCGTGGTGCTTCGCTCCGGCAAGCCGCGTGTGTTCTGCGCCGGCGCCAATATCCGCATGCTGGCGGGTGCGAGCCACGCTCACAAAGTCAATTTCTGCAAATTCACCAACGAAACGCGCAACGGCATCGAAGACCTTAGCGAGAATTCCCGGCTGCAGACCATTTGCGCGATTAACGGCACGGCGGCGGGCGGGGGCTATGAGCTCGCGCTGGCGGCCGATCACATCATGCTGGTCGACGACGGTTCGTCGGCGGTATCGCTGCCGGAACTGCCGCTCCTTGCGGTGCTGCCCGGCACCGGCGGTCTCACGCGCGTCTCCGACAAGCGCAAGGTCAGGCGCGACCATGCCGATTTCTTCTGCACCACCGAAGAAGGCGTGAAGGGAAAGCGCGCGCTCGATTGGCGGCTGGTCGATGAAGTCGTGCCAGGCTCGAAATTCGAAGAGACGATCACTGCGCGCGCGCAGGAATTTGCTGCGAAATCACGCCGCGATGGCGAAGCGCAAGGCATCTTGCTGACGCCGATCACCCGAAAGTTCTCGGAGCATGGCGTCGAATATGAAACGCTCTCGGTCGAGTTCGACCGCAGCGGCCGTATCGCCACCATTGTTCTACGCGGGCCGGCCGCGATGCCGCCCGCATCGGCCGACGCCATGGTCGCGCTCGGCGCCGAGTTCTGGCCGCTCAAGCTTGCGCGTGAACTCGACGACGCCATCCTCAACATCCGGCTGAACGAGTTCGACGTCGCTGCGATCGTTTTCAAGTCTTTCGGCGATTCCGGCCGGGTCATGGCGTATGAGCAATTCCTCGACGCCAACAAGGATCACTGGCTCACCCGCGAGATCCGTCATTTCTGGAAACGCGTGCTCAAGCGGGTCGATCTCACGTCACGCTCCTTGGTGACGCTGATCGAGCCGGGCTCGTGTTTCGCCGGCACTTTGGCCGAACTCGCCTTCGCCAGCGACCGCTCCTACATGTTCCTCGGCACCCGCGAAGGCGACAACAAGCCGCCGGCTGCGATCGCGCTGGCGGACGCGAATTTCGGCCCGTATCCGATGTCGAATGGGCTGACGCGGCTCGGCAGCCGCTTCCTCGCCGACACCGCCGATCTGGAGCGAGCAAAATCCGAGCGCAACAAGATGCTTGACGCCGAGCGCGCGCAAAAGCTCGGGCTCGTCACCTTCGCGCTCGACGACATCGATTGGGACGACGAAGTGCGCGTCTTTCTGGAAGAGCGCGCAAGCTTTTCGCCCGACGGTCTTACCGGCCTTGAAGCCAATCTGCGCTTCGCCGGCCCGGAAACGATGGAATTGAAAATCTTTGCCCGGCTGACCGCATGGCAGAACTGGATTTTCCAGCGTCCCAACGCGGTCGGCGAAGAAGGGGCACTCAAGCGCTACGGCACCGGCCAGCAGCCGGTCTTCGATACGCGCCGGGTTTGAGTCTTTCACCTCCTCGCTTGTGGGGGAGGTGGCGAGCGAAGCGAAGCGAAGCGAAGCGAAGCGAAGCAAGGAACGGAGAGGGTAGGCGACTTGCCCTCTCGGCCGCCCTTCGGGCGGTCCCTCCCCCGCAAGCGGGAGAGGGTAAAAGGAGAGCGGATATGAACATCGAAGCCGTCGACTACACGACCAAGATCCCGAACAACGTCAATCTCGCCGAAGACCGCACCGTGCTGCGCGCGCTGGAAAGTTGGCACCCGGGCTACATCGACTGGTGGATGGACATGGGGCCGCAAGGCTTCCAGCAGTCGCTGGTCTATCTGCGCACGGCCGTGTCGGTTGACCCGAAAGGCTGGGCCAAATTCGACTATGTGAAAATGCCGGAATACCGCTGGGGCATTCTGCTCGCGCCGAAAGAAGAGGATCGCAAGATTCCGTTCGGCCACCATTACGGCGAGCCGGCCTGGCAGGACGTGCCGGGCGAATATCGCGCCATGCTGCGTCGTCTGGTCGTGATCCAGGGCGATACCGAGCCGGCGTCGGTGGAGCAGCAGCGCCATCTCGGCAAGACCGCGCCCTCGCTCTACGACTTGCGCAACGTGTTTCAGGTCAATGTCGAGGAAGGCCGTCACCTTTGGGCGATGGTCTATGTCCTGCAGAAATATTTCGGCCGCGATGGCCGCGAGGAGGCCGCCGAGCTGTTGCAGCGCCGTTCCGGCAGCGCCGACAAGCCGCGCATGCTCGGCGCCTTCAACGAAGCGACGCCGGACTGGCTGTCGTTCTACATGTTCACCTTCTTCACCGACCGCGACGGCAAGATGCAGCTCGAGAGTCTCGCGCAATCGGGCTTCGATCCGCTGTCGCGCACCTGCCGCTTCATGCTGACGGAAGAGGCGCATCACATGTTCGTGGGCGAGACCGGCGTCGGCCGCACCATCCAGCGTACCTGCGAGGCGATGAAGGCCGCCGGCATCGACGATCCGAACGAGATCGAGAAGGTGCGCAAGCTGGGCGTGATCGACCTTCCGACCATCCAGAAGAAGCTCAATCTGCACTATTCGCTGTCGCTCGATCTGTTCGGTTCGGAGGTCTCGACCAACGCCGCCAATGCCTTCAACGCCAGTCTCAAGGGCCGCTTCCAGGAGACCAAGATCGAGGACGATCACCGGCTGGAGAATTCGACCTATCCGGTGCTGAAACTTGTCGATGGCGCGATCAAGCGTGTCGACGAGCCGGCGCTGACCGCAGTCAACATGCGGCTGCGCGATGACTACACCGCAGATTGCCAGCGCGGCCTCGATCGGTGGAACAAGGTGATCGACCGGACCGGCGTTGCGTTCAAACTGGAACTGCCGCATGTCGGCTTCCATCGCGACATCGGCGAGTTCAAGGACGTGAAGGTGACGCCGGCCGGCGCGATCATCAGCGAGCCGGCCTGGCAGCGAGGCATCGATAGCTGGCTGCCGTCAAAAGACGACGGCGACTTTATCGTCAGTCTGATGCAGTCGGTGACCGAGCCCGGCCAATTCGCAAGCTGGATCGCGCCGCCGCGCATCGGCATCGACAATAAGCCCGGCGATTTCGAATACGTAAAGATCGCGGCATAGTGCACCGCGCAATACTCTGAATCGTCATGCCCGGCCTCGTGCCGGGCATCCCGATAATCACCGCTCAGTCTTTCGAGATGGCCGGGACAAGCCCGGCCATGACGCGTTCCGGAATGAACTACGACAGCAACGGCCCCAGCTGCAGTTGCTTCAAGTCGAACCGATCAATCTCGCGCAGCAATTCCACAAAAGCCTCGGCGCCATGGTTCAGAGCCGCTTCGCCTTTGGCAGCGCTTGCCAGCGTCGCATCACCGACCGCTCCGGTCGGGTGAAGATCCTGCGTCATCCAGGCGAAGCCTGCCGGACGATAGGCGCCGAGCCAGATGAATTCCCGCGCCATGGCCACGGTCGCCGGCGTGGCATTGGGCGCATTTTCCATGCGCACGGCTTCCGGCTTGCCCGCGAGCATCAGCGAGGTCTCGATGTCGCCGCCATGAATGCCGTGGCGTTTTTCCTCGCTCGGAAAGGTGTCATCCGGGTAACCGAAGCGATGCCAGCCCACGGTGACCGCAAGCATGCCAAAGCGCGCCCGCAGATCGCGCGCCACGAGTTCCATGGCGGCGACATTGCCGCCATGGCTGGTGACAAGCACGAGCTTGCGTATGCCGGCGCGTGCGAGGCTTTCGCCGAGTTCGGTCCACGCGGCAATCGCGGTCGCCGCCGAGAGTGTCAATGTGCCCGGAAACGCCACATGCTCGATCGAGACGCCGATGCGTTGCACCGGCAGAAAGGTGACCGGAAGTTCGTCGGGAAGGCGTCGGCGGACCCGCGCCAGATAGGCCTCGGCGATGAATGTATCGACGCCAAGCGCAAGATGCGGCCCGTGCTGCTCTACCGCCGCGAGTGGCAATACCACGATCCAGCGCGCCGCTTCGGCCGCCGCGCCGGCAACGTCCTGCCAGGTCATATCCATCCAGTCGCGTTTCGGCAGCTTCATCGAACGATCACTCGTCAAGCTTCACTGTTATGAATTTTGCGACGATGGAGCATAATCAATTCTTGCAGGTTGTTTCAGGATTGCGCCTTATTGCCCCGTCGCGCTCAAGGAGCCTCTTTATGCCGTTGTTCACAATTTCCCGCCGCATGCTCGCAGCCCTGTTCCTGGTTACGGCCGCGTCGATCGGCTCGGCGCCTGCTCTGGCATTGGACAAAGTGACGTTCGGCACCAATTGGGTGGCTGAAGCCGAACACGGTGGTTTCTATCAGGCGGTGGCCGACGACACCTACAAGAAATACGGTCTCGATGTCACCATCCTGCCGGGCGGCCCCAACGCGAACAATCGCATGCTTTTGCTCGTCGACAAGCTCGATTTCTATCTGAGCGCCAACACGCTGCAAGGCTTCGATGCCATCGAGAACAACATACCGACCGTCGAAGTCGCCGCGATGTTTCAGAAGGACCCGCAGGTCCTGATCGCGCATCCGGACCAGGGTATCGACAAATTCGAAGACCTGAAAAAATTGACGCTGTTTATCTCCAAGGAGGGCCTAGCCACCTATTACCAATGGCTCAAGGCCGATTACGGTTTTCGCGACGATCAGGTCAAGCCCTACACCTTCAATCCGCAGCCGTTTCTTGCCGACAAGAGGTCGGCGATGCAAGGCTATGTGACATCCGAGCCGTTCGCGATCGAGCAGCAGGGCAAGTTCAAGCCGAAGATCTTTCTGCTGGCCGATCAGGGCTTCTCGGCTTATTCGACGCTGGTCGAGACGCGCCGCGACCTGGTCGAGAAAAAGCCGGATCTGGTGCAGCGCTTTGTCGATGCTTCGATCATCGGCTGGTACAATTATATCTACGGTGACAATCGCGCGGCCAATGCGTTGATCAAGAGCCAGAATCCTGAAATGACCGACGCGCTCCTGGCCTACTCCGTCGCCAAGATGAAAGAATACGGCATCGTGGATTCGGGCGATGCGAAAACGCTCGGCATCGGCGCCATGACGGAGGCGCGCATGAAGGATTTTTTCGACAAGATGGTGCGTGCCGGCGTCGCCAAGGCCAATCTCGACTATCGCAAGGCTTACACACTGCAGTTTCTGAACAAGAAAGTGGGACTGGATCTAAAGCATTAATTCCATTTTGAGGTGTCCGCGCGAGCGGATGTCGCGATGTCGCTCTCGGCCATAACCGATCCCGCCGGCCCGCTCGTCGCATTGCGCGGTGTCGGCAAGATCTTCGCGAGCGGCACGCGCGCGCTGGCCGATCTCGATCTCCACATCCGCCCTGGCGAATTCGTCTCGCTGCTCGGTCCGTCGGGTTGCGGCAAATCCACGGCTTTGCGCATCATGGCGGGCTTGAGCGAGCCGACGGAGGGCGCGGTCGAGTGGCCTTCCACCGCCGGTCACGGCAGCAAGAGCCGGCTCAGCTTTGTGTTTCAGGAGCCCACATTGATGCCCTGGGCTTCGGTATTCAACAACGTGAAGCTGCCGCTCGATCTGCAGCGCGCGTCGGCGACGAACGTAGCGGGCCGCGTGCTCGCGGCGCTCGGCCATGTCGGCCTGGCCGAGTTTCGCCATGCTTATCCGCGCGAATTGTCGGGCGGCATGCGCATGCGCGCTTCGATCGCGCGTGCGCTCGTGACCGAACCGGGGCTTCTGTTGATGGATGAGCCGTTCGCGGCGCTCGACGAGATCACCCGCTTCAAGCTGAATGATGATCTCCTGCAGATGTGGCAATCGTTGCGCACGACAATTGTGTTCGTCACACATTCGGTTTTTGAATCGGTTTATTTGTCGAGCCGGATTGTGGTGATGGCGGCGCGGCCGGGGCGAGCATTCACCGAGCTCACCTTCGATCCGCCATCCGGGCGCGATCAAGCGTTCCGCACCTCTGCCGTCTACACCGAGAATTGTCGCCGCACGTCGGAAGCGCTGGCGCAGGCGATGGCCGCGGGAGGCGAACAATGACGGATCTGCAATCCGCCCATTCCCGCGGGAGCGGGAATCCAGCACCCGCGTCGCGAAGACCGGGGCCGACGCCTGCGCGGGGACGAGCGGATGTCTCTATCGAAGGACATCCGTCTTCCCGTGAACGCCGCGATCGGACGTTGCGCATCGCGCTGCCGATCGTCGTGCTGGCGCTCGGTCTTTTGATCTGGGAAGCGGTCGTGCGCTTCGAAGATGTGCCGGCCTATGTCCTCCCGGCGCCCGGACTGATCCTAAAGACTCTGGTCACCGATTGGGCGCTGCTCGGGCGATCGCTGTTGGTCACACTCGGCACCACGCTCGAAGGATTTTTGCTCGCTGCCGTTGGCGGTGTCGGCCTCGCGGTCCTCTTCAATCAGTCGCGGCTGGTGGAATATTCGCTTTATCCTTACGCCGTCATCCTGCAAGTCACGCCGATCGTCGCCATCGCGCCGCTTCTTTTGATCTATCTGCCGCAGCCAGCCGCCGTGCTTGTCTGCGCCTGGATCGTGGCGTTCTTCCCGGTGCTGGCCAATACGACGCTCGGCTTGAATTCTGTCGATCGCAATCTCGCCGATCTGTTTTCGCTTTACGGCGCCTCGCGCGGACAGGTGCTGTGGCGGCTGAAGCTGCCGTCGGCCTTGCCCTATATTCTTGGCGGCCTGCGCATCGCCGGCGGATTGTCGCTGATCGGCGCTGTGGTTGCCGAAATCGCGGCGGGCTCGGCGGGTGCGGGCTCCGGCCTCGCCTATCGCATCGCCGAATCCGGCTACCGCCTCAACATCCCACGCATGTTCGCCGCGCTTTTGCTGCTGTCGGTCGCCGGCATCGTGATTTTCTATCTGCTGTCGCTTATCAATTATCTGGCGCTGCGCCGTTGGCACGAGAGCGCGCTGGGCGTTGATCGTTAACCGGCGGACGGAATCGGTTGGCCGCTGCCCATCGTCTGCCCACCTGCGGCTCGTGTCGGCCTGCGGCAGAGAGAAGGCTTGACCGGCCTGCGGCATTCGGGGATCAAAGCGCCGCCGCGCTGCCTTCAGGCGCAGCCCGACATCTGAAGAACAGTCCGAATCTGAAAAGAGCAATCCGAAGGAGTGCCGACATGCCGCAGAACGCCTCGCGTCTTCCCGGGCGCCATTTCCTGCAGATTCCCGGGCCGACGCCCGTGCCCGACCGCGTGCTGCGCGCCATCGACATGCCGCTGATCGACCAGCGCGGTCCCGAGTTCGCTAAAATGACAAAGCGCGTGCTTGAAGGCATCAAGACCATCTTCAAGACCACCCAGCCGGTGATCATCTACACCGCGACCGGCACCGGCGCTTGGGAAGCAGCCCTCACCAACACGTTGTCGCCCGGCGATCGCGTGCTGATGGTGGAGACCGGCCAGTTCGCGACGCTCTGGAAGGTCATGGCCGAGCGGCTCGGCCTGAAGCCTGAATTCATCAAGACCGATTGGCGCGTCGGCGCCGACCCGAAGCTGATCGAAGAGCATCTGCGCAAGGACAAGGCGCACGAGATCAAGGCGGTGTGCGTACTGCACAGCGAGACCGCAACCGGCTGCCTGTCGCCGATCGGTGAGATCCGGAAGGCGATCGACGCTGCCGGTCACCCGGCGCTGTTTCTGGTCGATACCATCTCTTCGCTCGCTTCGGCCGACTACCGCCATGACGAATGGGGCGTCGATGTCACCATCGGCGGCGCGCAGAAGGGCCTGATGCTGCCGCCCGGCATGTCGTTCAATGCGGTGAGCGAGAAGGCGCTGCACGCATCCAAGACGGCCAGGCTGCCGCGCTCGTTCTTTCAGTGGGACGACATGCTGACCATGTACAAGCAGGGATTCTTTCCCTACACGCCGGCGACGCAAATGCTGTACGGCCTCGATGTGTCGATCCAGATGCTGCACGAGGAAGGGCTCGACAACGTCTTTGCCCGTCATGATCGGCTGGCCGAGGCGACGCGCCGCGCGGTGCGCGGCTGGGGCCTCGAAATCCTCTGCCGCGATCCGAAATACTATTCGCCGAGCGTCACCGCGGTGCTGCTGCCGGACGGCCACGATGCCGATCAATTTCGCAGCATTGCGCTCAACACCTTCAATATCGCCTACGGTGCGAGCTTCGGTCCTTATGCGAAGAAATATTTCCGCATCGGCCATATGGGCGACGTCAACGACACGATGATGCTCGGCGCGCTGGCCGCAACCGAGATGGCGCTCGCGCTCGCCGGCGTGCCGCACAAGACGGGTGGCGTGCAGGCCGCGATGGACTACATTGTCTCGACGCAGTCCGCCGCGGCGCGCGTGGCAGCGGAGTAGTGGCGTCATTCCGGATTGCCGCCAAGCGGCAAGTCCGGAATCCATATTCGCGAGCCGGGTAGCGGCGTACACGGCGTCGTCAGCTTGACGGAACCGTGAGTATGGATTCCCTGTCCGCGCTTTCGCGCGCCCCGGAATGACGGTCACACCAGCGGCACCGCGGCGACTTGGTTCTTGAACGCCGGCCGAGCGGCAATCGCCGCAAACCAGCGCTCGAAATTCTTGAACGGCGGCCGCTCGGGCACGAGCTGGCGATAGCGATTGGCCATCACCGCCGACGGAATATCGCCGTAAGAGAAAAAGTCGCCGGCGACGAAAGCGCGCTTCGCCAACTCGCCGTCGAGTATCGCGACCGCCTCGGTTGTTTTTTTCTTCGAGTCTTCGATCGCGGCGTAATCGCGCTTCTCGGGCGGCGTGCGCACCATGCCCACGAAGCACGGCGTGATCGCCGGTCCGAGCACCGAGAGCTGCCAATCCATCCAGGCATTGGCCTGGGCCCGCGCGTGAAGATCGGCCGGCTCGAGCATTTGCGCGCGATGCTTGGCCGCGAGGTAGCGCACGATGGCGTTCGATTCCCAAAGGAGGAAGCCGTCGTCCTCTTCCAATGTCGGCACCAGCCCATTGGGATTCATCGCCAGATAGGCCGGCTCGCGATTCTTGCCGAACGGCCCGCCGATATCGATACGCTCGTGCGGCAGGCCGATTTCTTCCACCGCCCACATCACCTTCTGCACGTTCGACGAGGTGTTCCGTCCCCAGACTTTGATCACCAAATCCCTCCCACATTCCATTTTTCGTCATTGCCGGCTTGATCCGGCAATCCATGCGGAGGCTGAACGTGCCGGAAATCGGCATGGACCCGCGGGTCAAGCCCGCGGGTGACGACAGAAATAAACCATCAATCAATCCGCCGCGCTTCCTCGGGCAGCATGATCGGAATGCCGTCGCGGATCGGGTAGGCGAGCTTGGCGGCGCGCGAGATCAATTCCTGCTTTTGCGCGTCGTATTCGAGCGGCGTCTTGGTCAGCGGACAGACCAGGATTTCCAACAGCTTCGGATCGACAACGTCGCTGGGATGATCGGACGACATGAAAGGCTCCTAGCGCGGGACGAGTTTTAGTTGGATCGGCATTACGCTCTAGCTTTTTTGTTTGAGCATGATCTTGTCCGAAAACCGGTTCCCACCCATCGAGTCAAAGCCCGAGGGCATGCTTTTCGGGATCATGCTCTAACGATCTCGCATCTGGCAAATTACATCCGCGGCCGGCGCACGTTCCCCGGCTGGTAACATTACTGCAACGTCGTCTCGCCGGTCTTGCCCTTGGCGAGCTCGATCTCGGTCACGGCGACCAGAATCTCCGCGCGGGTTTTCAGGTCCGGCGCTTCCAGCAGCGCCTGCTTCTCGGGCGCGCCATACGGCGACATCATCGCCAGCGCGTTCACCAGCGCTTCGTTGGGTGCGTTCTCGATGCCGGCCCAATCGGCCTTGAGGTTGTTGGCTTTGAGAAAGTCCGCGAGCGTGCGCAACAGCGTCTTGCGATCGACCTCGTTTTCGCCTTTGCGCGCGACGAAGTCGTCGGCGAAGGGCCGAAACGTAACCTGGCACTGCCGATAGGGCGTATCGGCCGGCAATTCCTCCTCGACGCGGAAACGCGCGATGCCGGTCAGTTGGATCAAGTAGCGGCCATCGCCGCTTTCGGCAAGCTGCGTGATGCGTCCGACACAGCCCACGCTGAACAAATGCGGTTTGGTCTCGTCGGGTCCGGGGTGTGCGGGATCGGGCTGGATCATCCCGATCAAGCGCGTTCCGCGCAGGGCGTCGTCGATCAGCGTCAGATAACGCGGCTCGAAAATGTTGAGCGGCATCTGGCCGCGCGGCAACAACAGTGCGCCCGGCAGCGGGAATACCGCGATCACGCCGGGAAGGTCTTCGGGCCCCTTGTAGACCGCATTCATCGGCATGTCGTACTCCGCACGCGATCAACGCGCGCCGCCGACCGAGTAGAGCATGATCCGGAAAAGGGAAAGCCGGTTCTCCGAAAAGATCATGCTCCGTTCTAAAGCCTAGACCCTGATCCAATTCAGTTGAATCGGATCACGGTCTAGATTCTTCGGCTTGAGCATGATCTTGTCCGAAAACCGGTTCCCACTTTTCGGGATCATGCTCTAGGCGAACAAGATCGAGGACAGGCGCTTGCGGCCCTCGATCGTAGCTTCGTCGGTTGGCCCCCACGCGTCGAAAAACTGGACGAGCTGCTTGCGGGCGCCGTCGTCGTTCCATTTGCGGTCGCGTTTGACGATGCTGATCAGGTGGTCGAGTGCCTCGAGCCGGCGGCCCTTGCTGTTGAGCGCGAGCGCAAGATCGAAACGGGCCTGATGGTCGAGCGGATTGGCGGCGACTTTCTGTTCGAGATCGGACGTCGGGCCGAGCGACTTCGCCTGCTCGGCGAGGTCGAGCGCAGCCTGGGCGGCGAGGACGGACGCTTCGTTGCGCTTGGAATCCGGCACCAGGGCCAGAGTCTGCTTGGCCTGGTCGATCGCGCCGGTCTCGACATAGCAGCGCGCCAAGCCGGCGAGCGCGTGGACGTTGGTATTGTCCTCTTCAAGGAGCTGCGCATAAAGATCGGCCGCGCCCGCGGGATCGCCCTCGACCAAAGCGGCGTCGGCCGCCTTGAGCAGATCCTTCGCCTCGCCTCCGATGCGATCCTTGGTCAGCCGCTCGAGGAACGCCATGACCTGGCTTTCCGGCAGCGCGCCCATGAAGCCGTCGGCCGGCTGGCCGTTAACGAATGCGATCACGGCCGGAATCGACTGGATGCCCATCTGACCGGGGATGGCGGGATGCTCGTCGATATTCATCTTGACGAGTTTCACCTTGCCTTTGGCGGCGCGAACCGCCTTTTCCAGCACCGGCGTGAGCTGCTTGCAGGGGCCGCACCAGGGCGCCCAGAAGTCGATCAGGACCGGCTGCCGTTTCAATTCCTCGATAACGTCTTTGACAAAGGTCTGCGTCGTCGTGTCCTTGATCAGACCATCGGCGGCGGCGGTTTGCGCTTGCTGCAACATCTCCTGGCTACGCCTTCCCTTTTGAGCCCAAGCGGGCCGCAATCTTCCCGTATTCGCCCGATTAAATGGGAAGATTGCAGCCGAATGCAATCGCTGGCCTTCAACCGGACCGTGCCTGGTGCGCCGGATTGGAGGCCAACTCCGGGGCGGAAACCGGCTCGATGCGCGGCGGGTGGCCGGTGGCCTCCAGGAACCTGACCAGGCCCTCCCGGGAGATCGTCGTCGTGCCGGCGTTCGACAGTGGATGAAAGTTCAGCACCGCGTGCGCCATCATGGCGGCGTCGAGCACGACCGTTACCCGGCCGGCCTCGTCGTTGATCGCGGCGAATGGGGTGACCGAACCCGGCTCGACGCCCAGTGTTTCGCGCAGCAGGTCGGCCGAGCCGAACGAGAACCGGCCGGAAGCGCCGAGCAGGCGGTGCAGGGATTTGAGCTCGATCGCCGCATCCTCTGACGCGACGACGAGGAATAGCGTTCCCTTCTTGTCGCGCAGGAACAGGTTCTTGCTGTGCACACCCGGGACGCGGCTCGAGAGGGCGCGCGATTCTTCCACGGTGAATACCGGCGCGTGCGTCACCGTCTGGTGCGCAATACCGAGGCTATCCAAATAGGCGAAAAGGTCGTCAGGCGAGGCGCAGCGCATGGGCACGCGGTATAGAACATGATCGGTCTGAACGTAAAAGCCTGGCTCGGAAATTTCTTCTTGGCGCTCGTCATGGGCGGGTTGCTCTTTGCCGCCGCTGGAACGGTGCATTACTGGCAGGGCTGGCTGTTCCTCGCGGTGTTTTTCGGCGCGGCGCTCGTCATCACCGCCTACCTGGCCAAGCACGATCCGGCGCTGCTGCAGCGCCGCTTGGCCGGCGGCCCGATGGCGGAGCCGGAGACCAGCCAGAAAATCATCATGCTTTTCGCCTCGATCGGTTTCCTCGGCCTTTTGCTCGTGCCGGCTCTCGATCACCGTTTCGGTTGGTCCAATGTGCCGGTGCCGGTGGTGGTCGCAGGCAACGTTCTGGTCGCGGCCGGCTTTGCGGTGGTTTTGCGGGTCTTCAGCGAAAACACGTTTACGTCGGCGCGCGTCGAGATCGCACAGGAACAACGGGTCATAACCACTGGCCCTTATGCGCTGGTCCGGCATCCCATGTATGCGGGCGCCTTTTTGTACCTGTTGGGAATGCCGCTGGCGCTTGGTTCCTATTGGGGGCTGTTGGTGCTTGTCCCTATGACTGCGATCGTCATATGGCGCCTGTTCGACGAGGAACACCTGCTGGCCAGGGGGCTGCCGGGATATGCCGACTACCAGCGTTCGGTGCGCTGGCGGTTAATATCGGGCATTTTCTAGGTATTTCGTGGAGTTGCTGGCGCGCGCAGCCGAGGCGGTTGCAAAAAGCCGCGCTTTGGCCTACGTCTTCAGCGCGGCGGCCTGATGGTCTGCCGTTACCCTCCTTACGGATGCGGGTGTAGCTCAGGGGTAGAGCACAACCTTGCCAAGGTTGGGGTCGAGGGTTCGAATCCCTTCGCCCGCTCCAAAATCACCTTATCGCATAGCCGTTGCAGGATCGCATAGCCGTTGCAGGATCGCATAGCCGTTGCAGGCTTGAGTTGCTGGCGTTGTTTTGCGGACGTCCGGTCAAGCGGCCGTGTTTCCTCCGCGCTCACGGAGCAATCTCGCCGCTTCCAGGGCAGGCCAACGCCCGGCCATCCACATCTTTCAACCTTCACGTCTCGCGCTTGTGATTTAGCGTCTCAAACTATCGTTTGAATTTCAAACGAGCGTATGATACACAGCCTGCACATTTGACGGATTGAGGAGAGTGCCCCTTGCTGAAGCTCGTATCGAGGTTTGTGCTGGAAGTGCTCCCCTACGCGCTATCGGCGCTGATTGCAGCGATTATTGTGCCCGGGTTTCTGACTGCACATTTTCACGCAACTCAGCCGGCGAGGGCGGTGGACGGGGTCGACAATAGGGTCGGCGTGCTCGAAGTGGTGCGCGGTGACCACGCGGCCTTTGCAGAGCCAACTATCTCCAGCCTGTCCTCCGGCGCGGGGCAGCACCGCGTCGTCGCAAAATAGGAGATCCACCATGTCGCGCCATTGGCACAGGGTGTCCAAGCCTATTCAAAAACTCGCGATCGGCCTTCATCCGGTCATGAGCGAGGGCATGTCTCCTTACGAAATCTATTACGTTCTCGCGACCGACGAAGAAATCCAGCGTCTGAGCGAACTGAGCACGGCGATCGCGGTGCAGTAGCGATCAGCATTGGATTGCAACGTGCAGGGCTACCGTCGACTAACTCAAGCCCGTCGCTTGGCGACCTCCGCCCCATAGCGCGCTCGCGCATCTTCCACAGCCTGCGCCTGCGCCGCGGCGAGGCTTTCGCGGACTTCCTTGGCGCGGCGCGCGGCGTCGAGCGTGGCCTGCGCGTGGCCTTGGAATTGCGGCATCACCTCGCGCGCGATCAGTTCGTAGCTGCGCTGTGTAGCCGACGGACTAGCCCAGTTGTGCGCAAGCAGCAGATAGGCGCCAAACCCGCCGTTCGATTGTTGCCACAACCGCTCGATCTGCGCAGCGCATGCGTCCGGCGTGCCGATGGCACCGAGGCCTGAGCCGTTGATGAACTCGATCATCTCGCCGACCGAGTTGCCAGCCACCGCCATTTGGGGAAATGCGGCGACCTGCTGGAAGTAGCGGAACCAATGCTCGATGCCGTATTCCACGTCGCGATACGCTTGCTCTTTGGTCTCCGCGATGTGGCACAAGCCAACAAGCCGCCACTTGCTCCGATCGGCGGTCTTGCCGTGCGCCTTCGCCTCGGCCGTCAGCACATCCCAGTGCAGCGCCAGCGCGTCAAAACCGGCGGCAGTCGTGGCACCCACCGACAGCATGCCCACGCCATATCGGCCGGCGAGCTTGGCGCCCGTAGGCGACGCCACGGCGGCGACGGCGACGTCGAACAGCGGACTGGAGTATGGCCGCAGATGCAGGCGCGCCTCGCGCAAGTCCCAGCGATCGTTTTTGAATGTGACCGGCTCTTCGCTGGTTAGAAGTTTTGTGATGACAGCTACGCCATCTTCGAGGAGCCCGCGCGTCTGGCTCTGCTGCAGCCCGATCATGATGCCATCGGTGGGGAGCGAGCCCGGGCCGAGGCCGAGCATCGCCCGGCCGCGCGTGAGATGGTCGAGCAGAACAATGCGCTCGGCCACCCATAGCGGATTGTGATACGACACGCTGATCACGCCGGTGCCGAGCTTGATGTGGCGCGTGCGCTCGGCTGCCGTCGCTATCATGATTTCCGGAGAGGCGGAGAGCTCGGTGCCGGCGGAGTGGTGCTCGCCGAGCCATGCCTCATCGTAGCCGCAACGGTCGAGCCATTGGATGAGCTCGAGATCGCTCTGCAAGGCGAGCGTTGGGTTGATGCCGGGCTTGCGGAACGGCGCGAGAAAAATGCCGAAGCGCAGGCGTTGACTCATGGGACGTTCCTCCGCTTTTTATGATGGGGGCCTTCGTCTGGCCGCGTCGTTCGGATCAAGTTGGAACTTGATCCGACATTTCCCCTGATAGGGTTGGATCGATACGATAACCGCTCTGCGCGGCGAACTGCAACGCGTCGTCATCTGTCATCCAAGTTACAAAGGCTGCGGCAATGCCGCTGGAGCCGGCGCAGGGCAGATGAAGGAATTACTCGGCAGCGGGATAGTCCGCATAGCCGGTAGCGCCTCCGGTATACCAGGTTGCCTTGTCGTCGGGCGTCAGCGCCAAGCCTTTGGCGAAGCGTTTGGTGAGGTCCGGATTCGAAATGAACGGACGGCCGAATGAGATCGCATCGGCTTTGCCTTGGTCGAGGGCGGCCTGTCCCCTCTGAAAGTCATAGTCCGAGTTCAAGACAAAGACGCCCTTGAAAGCGGCGCGCATCAGCGGCGCGACCGGCGGCCGTTCCGCGCGGCCGTTGGTGCCGTCAAAATCGGGCTCTCGGACTTCCAAGAACGCAAGGCCCAGATCCGATAGCGCGGCCGCAGCCGCCGCAAACAGCGGTTCTGGATGGCTGTCATTCACGCTGTTGCGTTCCTCATTCGGCGAGAGGCGAACGGCGGTTCGGCCGGCGCCGACGGTTTCGACGACGGCCGACGTCACTTCAACCAGGAACCGGATGCGATTTTCGATTGAGCCGCCATATTCGTCGGTCCGAAAATTGGCGTTGTCGCGCAGAAATTGATCGATGAGATAACCATTGGCGGCGTGGATCTCGACACCATCGAAGCCCGCGTCCATCGCGTGCGTGGCTGCTTTGCGATAGTCGGCGATCACGTTGCGAATATCGTCATGCGTCATCGCCCTGGCTTGGACGTAAGCGTGTTTGCCTTCGTAGGTCCGCGCCAGGCCCGGCATCGTGGTCGCGGACGACGATACAGGTTGGCCGCGCCCCGGCAGGCTTGGATGGACGAGCCGTCCCATGTGCCAGAGCTGCGAGAACATGAGGCCGCCCGATGCGTGCACAGCGGAGGCGATCGATCTCCAGGCTTCGATCTGTGCCGCGTTCCAGATCCCGGGGGCGTAGGGCCAGCCGAGGCCCTGCGCGCTGATGCCGGTTGCTTCCGAAATGGTCAAACCCGCGCCGGCCCGCTGCCGGTAGTATTCGATCATCACTGGTGTCGGCACATGATCCATCGTGGCGCGTGCTCGGGTGAGCGGCGCCATCAGGATGCGATTCTTGGCCGTGACGGCTCCCAGTGTGATCGGCTCAAAAAGCGACGGCATGAAAATTTCCTATCGTTTCGTTCGTGATGGGTTCTCTAACGGTCGACGTGAGAAGATCTCTCCAACATTGGTGATGATGTGGGACTTTGCCAAGGCTGGCAGACTTTGAACCCACTGCGCTCGCTCCAACGACTGCATCCGATCTTCGACGCGGGACACAGTTTTTGGCAAGCCCGTCACTCGCTTTGTTTTGCGTTACGCTCCGGCAAACAAAATAATGGTCGTCCGGGAATAACGACGCCATTGCGCGAGTCTTGCCGTCGAACGCCGGCCTTCACTTCCGGCTAACAGGGCGAGGCGATGAGCGAAGATATTTTCGTTGAGGATTGGCAAGGCGCCAAGCCGCAGCCGAAAGCCGGACGCTTCGATCGGATCAGCATCGCCGCCCATTGGCTGACGGTCGTGCTTGTTGCTGCGCAGTTCGCGACGGCGTGGCTATTAAGTCTGAGCGACAGCGAAGTTTCGCGGCTGTTTTTCATTCACCGCTCGATCGGAATGTTGACGTGGATCGTCGTCGTGCTGCGCCTCATCTGGCGGCATGCCTTCGCCCATCTGCCGCCATTTCCGGCGAGCATGCCGAAACTGCAACAGCAGATTGCCAAGCTCAATGAATATGGACTCTACGGGCTCCTGCTTGTGCAGCCACTCACCGGCCTCGCCAACACATTGCTGCATGGCCGGCCGTTTGCGTTGTTCGTCTGGCAAGTGCCGGCGTGGTTCGCACCCGACAAAGCGATCTCGCATCTGTTCCAAACGCTCCATGAGCTTGGCAGCTGGATGCTCCTGGCGCTCATCGGAATCCACGCCGCCGCGGCGCTGTTCCACGGGCTGATTTTGCGCGACGGCGTCCTGCAACGGATGCTGCCTTGGACCATTCGCTAGACGCCGTTGCCCATGCCGCCGGTTTTCAGCGACTTTCCTTGCCGTCAGAGCTCTCGAGCAATTTGCCCAGCACTGCGTCCAGCGTTGCGGCTTGCCTTGGCGAGAGACGATCGCCGAGCGCGCGTTGGATCGCGGGCGCATAAACAGCCCACATGCGCCGCCGGACCTCCCGGCCGGCGGCTGTAATGACGACGACCTGTCCGCGGCCGTCGTCGTCGCATGGCCGCCGTTCGGCGTAACCGGCGCGCTCGATCCGGTCGATCAGGCGCGAGAGATTGTACTGCGCCAGCAGCATCTCGCGTTGGAGTTCGCCCGGCCTCAAGCCGCGCTCGCCGGCGCGCTCCAATTCCAGAAGCGCGTCATACCATGCAAGCGGCGGTAGCTTCGCTGCTTTCAACGCGCTCTCGATGGACGCAAGTGCTGTCTGCTGCGCTTTAGCCAAACGCGCCCAAGCCCGTACCACCGTATCGCGCGGCTGTGATCTCACAGGACCGGATTTAGCAGGTCCATGCACTTGCATCAAGATTGACGGTCCATGCGTTTGCATCTATATTCATGTAAGTGCATTGACATGAGTGAGGAGCGAGGACGTGCCAAAGCTCACGCTGGTCAGCCACCGTCTGTGCCCGTATGTGCAACGGGCGGTGATTGCGTTGCAGGAGAAGCAGGTCCCATTCGAACGCATCGACGTTGACCTCGCCAACAAACCGGCATGGTTCAACGCGCTCTCGCCGCTCGGTAAAACGCCGGTCCTCAAAGCCGGCGAGGTGGCGGTTTTTGAGAGTGCCGTGATCCTGGAATATCTCGAGGAAACGCAGCCGCTGCCGCTGCATCCGCCGGACCCGCTGCGGCGCGCCGAGCATCGCTCGTGGATCGAGTTCGGGTCGGCCACGCTCAACGATATCGCCGGTCTCTATTCCGCGCCGGATGAAGCATCTTTCGGCCAAAAGGCCGGCAAGCTGTCCGACAAGTTCGCATGGCTCGAACGCCGCCTCGGATCAGGCCCATACTTCGACGGCGGCGGCTTCTCGCTGGTCGACGCCGTTTTCGGTCCGGTCTTTCGCTATTTCGACGTCTTCGACCGCATCGGTGACTTCGGCATCCTTGCGGGCAAGCCCAAAGTTACCGGATGGCGTGAAAAGCTGGCGGCAAGATCGTCGATCCGCTCCGCCGTCGCCGAGGACTACGACGCGCGGCTGTCGGCCTTTCTGCAGGCGCGCAAATCGCACATCTCCCGGCTGATGGCGAAAGTCTGACCGCTGCCGGCCGAAGGCGACGAACGGGTGCCTGCTGCATTGGCAGGCGGCGGATTCGGTGCGACATATCGGGCTTACTCAGTCGCGTCGTGAGGACGTATGCCCGCTCCGAAACCGCCCGCCTTCGAGACTTTGAGCCTGCATGCCGGGCAGCATCCCGACCCGGTTACACGCTCGCGTGCCGTGCCGATCTATCAGACCACCTCTTATGTGTTCGACGATGCCGATCACGCCGCGGGCCTGTTCAACCTTGAACGCGCCGGCCACATCTACACGCGCATTTCCAATCCGACGACGGCCGTGCTGGAAGAGCGCTTGGCGGCGCTGGAAGACGGCGTCGGCGCGATCTGCACTGCAAGCGGCATGGCGGCGATGCATCTCGCCATCGCTACGCTGTTGAGTGCCGGCGACCATATCGTTGCGTCCGCTTCGCTCTATGGCGGCACGATCAATCTCTTGACGCATACGCTGCCGCGCTTCGGCATCCGCACGACGTTTGTCAAACCGCGCGATCTTGCCGGCTTCCGGGCTGCGATCGGCGAAGGCACGCGGCTTGTCGTCGCCGAGACCATCGGCAACCCCGGCCTGGAGGTCCTCGACATACCGAAGGTCGCGGAGATCGCGCACGCGGCCGGTATTCCGCTTCTGATCGACAATACATTTGCGACCCCATATCTCAGCCGTCCGCTTTCGCTCGGCGCCGATATTGTCATGCACTCGATCACCAAATGGATCGGCGGGCACGGCATCGCCATCGGGGGCGTGATCATCGACGGCGGCTGTTTCGATTGGCAGGCCTCGAAGAAATTTCCGACCCTGACCGAGCCGTATGCGGGCTATCACGGCATCGTTTTTGCCGAGGAGTTCGGCCCGTCTGCTTTCATCATGCGGGCGCGCGCGGAAGGCTTGCGCGACTTCGGCGCTTGTTTGTCGCCGGCCAATGCTTTCCACCTGCTGCAAGGGGTAGAAACGCTGCCGTTGCGGATGGAACGCCACATGGCGAATACCGCGGCTGTGCTGGATTTCTTGAGCAAAAATCCCGCGGTCGATTGGGTGCTGCACCCGTCGTTGAGAACCCACCCGGATCGTGCGCTCGCGCAGACTTTGCTTCCCAAAGGCGCCGGCTCGATCGTGAGCTTTGGAATCAAAGGCGGACGCGCGGCCGGGCGCAAGTTCATCGAAGCGGTGCGGCTTGCAAGCCATCTCGCCAATGTCGGCGACGCCAAGACACTGGTGATCCATCCGGCCAGCACCACGCACCAGCAGATGGATGCGGCCGCGCTCGCCGCCGCGGGTGTCGGCGAGGAACTGATTCGCATCTCGGTCGGCCTCGAGGCGGCAAGCGACATCGTCGAGGATTTCGCGCAAGCCTTGCGCGCCTCGCAAAAGGGGTGAGCCATGCGGATCCTGGTGAATGGCGGCGACACGTTGGTCGCGACCGGCGGCAAGGATTTCGACCCGACGCTGCCGGCGATTGTTTTCTTGCACGGCGCCGGCATGGATCATTCGGTCTGGGCTCTGCTCGCGCGCGCCTTTGCCCATCACGGCTACGCTGTGCTGGTGCCGGATTTTCCCGGCCATGGGCGTTCGGCGGGCCCGCCGTTGACCTCGATCGCTGCCCTTGCTGATTGGGCCGCCGCGCTCATCGATGCTGCCGGTGCGACAGCGGCTCGGCTGGTCGGTCACTCGATGGGATCGCTGGTGGCGTTGGAAACGGCCGCACGGCATCCTGAAAAAGTAACGGGCCTTGGTTTGATCGCGACCACTGCGACGATGCGCGTCTCCGACGATCTGCTCAGCGCCGCCAAAGCCAACGATCACGCCGCCGTCGATATGATTGCGATCTGGGGCGAGGGCTATCGCGCCACGCTCGGCGGCTCGCAGGCGCCGGGTTTGTGGATGCTGGGCGGTGCCGAACGCCTGCTCGAACGCGCGCAGCCCGGTGCCATCTTTGCGGACCTTTCCGCCTGCAACGCCTATCAGGACGCGCTGTCCGCAGCCGCCAGGATCAACGTTCCGGCCATCGTCATTCAAGGGAGCCGCGATCTGATGACGCCGGCCAAAGGCGGCAAAGCGCTAGCCGCGGCAATCCCCAACTGCCGTCTCGCCCTCATCGAGGGCGCCGGGCATATGCTGATGAGCGAGCGGCCCGACGACGTTCTCGCTGCACTGCGAAACTAAGGCTGCTATACGCGGCCGCCTGTGTGTGGTGCATTGTCGCAAAACCTGAAACGTTCAAGGCGTGCCAAGGAGTGTCACGTGAATGTCAAAGAACTAGTGGCCATCGACATCCACACCCACGCCGAGGAGCCTTGCGGCACCCATCCGGACGACGGATATGATGATCTGCAGGCCGCGATGGCGGTCTATTTCAATCAACCCAACAACCGGCCGACCATCGAAGAAACCGCCAGCTACTATCGCGAGCGCAAGATCGGCGCCGTGATCTTTCCGGTCGATGCGGAGCGGGAGACCGGCTATCGCCGTTATCCGAACGAAGCGGTGGCGGAAAAAGCCGCCGCCAACAGCGACGTCTTGATCCCGTTCGCTAGCATCGATCCGGCCAAGGGCAAGACCGGCGCCCGGGAGGCGCGGCGGCTGATCCGCGACTTCGGCATCCGCGGCTTCAAGTTTCATCCCTCGATGCAGGGATTCTACCCGAACGACCGGAGCGCCTATGTGCTCTACGAGGCAATCGCGGAAGCCCGTGTCCCGGCGCTTTTTCACACCGGGCAAACCGGCGTCGGCTCCGGCATGCCGGGCGGCGCTGGCATCCGGCTGAAATATTCAGATCCCATGTTTATCGACGATGTCGCCGTAGATTTTCCCGAAATGCCCATCATCCTCGCGCATCCGTCTTTCCCCTGGCAGGAGGAGGCATTGTCGGTCGCCCAACATAAGCCGAACGTCTATATCGACTTGTCCGGCTGGTCCCCCAAATACTTTCCGCCGATCCTTGTGAAATATGCGAACACCTTGTTGAAGCATAAGGTGCTGTTCGGCTCCGATTGGCCGGTCATTCGCCCGGACCGTTGGTTGAACGACTTCGACAAGCTCGACATCAAGCCGGACGTGCGACCGCTGATTCTGAAGGAGAACGCGATCAAGCTCTTGGGTTTGGCTGAGGCCAAAGCGTGAACACGGGGTGGTCGTGGCTTGCAACGGCCCGTCTCACCTTGAACCACTGGCGCCTGCGGCCTTCAGCCTACGTTCATGAAGCGAAAAGCATTTTTGCGCCATACCCACTGGCGCGGGCATGGGATTGGTAGTTTCGCGTGATAACGCCGGCTGATTCGGAGGAAACTATGGTTATGCCTGCACGGGCAGCAGGTACGGTTGGCTTTCTCCAATTGTGTTTCGATCACGGTTACGGGGCGGCGGCTCGCTTGCGGCGCGGAGCCCAACAACGGCTCGCGCGCGCCGACCGTTACGACGCGGTGGCGGCGGTCCTGTTCGGCGCGCTGATCGTTCTCGTCGCTTACACGTTTCCCGACTATGCGATCTCCAACGACGAAGAAGTGCAGCAGCGCTATGCCGAGCTGATCGTCGCCTATTATCGGAGCGGGTTTGTCGATCAGTCGGTGTTTCATTTCAGAAATCTTTATCTGTATGGCGGCTTGTTCGATCTCGTCGCGCTTGGTCTGCAAAATCTCCTTCCGCTCGAGCCCTACGCGGTCCGCCACCTGCTGACGGCGTTGACCGGTATCGGCGGCATCGTCGCCGTCTGGGCCGCGGCGCGCACGATCGGCGGCTCGCGCGCCGCGCTTTTGGCCGCGCTCGCGATTGCGCTGTGCGGCACGTGGTACGGCGCGATGTTCAATCACACCAAGGACATTCCCTTCGCCGCCGCCATGATGGGAGGGGTTTATCTCCTGGTGCGGATCGGTCGCGAATTGCCGCGCCCGCGCTGGCATTTGGTCGTGGCGTTTGGGCTCCTTTTCGGTTGTGCGCTCGGCATTCGCGTGCTCGGCATGCTGCTCGTCGGCTATGCCGCGTTTGTGGTGATCACCTACGCGCCGATTTTCCGCGGCAAAACGTGGGGCGAGGCGCTTGTCTTCTTTGCCCAGTCCGCGCTTCGCTTTTTGCCAGCGTTCGTTCTTGCCTACGCCATCATGATTGCGACGTGGCCTTGGGCCGCTTTGGCGCCGCTCAATCCGCTGCGCGCCATGACCGCGTTCGCCGACTTCCATTATCAGATCAAAACGTTCCTGGACGGGCACGTCTACTACATGGCCGACGTGCCGCGCTGGTACATCCCGACCTATATGGCGATCAAGCTCACGCTGCCGCTGCTCGTCGGTGCAGCTCTCGCGTTGGCGCTGTTCGTGCTGCCGCGCGGCGAAGCCCGTGTCGAAAACGGCGCATGGCGAAAAGAAACCGCGCTGGTCGCATTGGCGGCGTTCTTTCCGCTGATTTGCGACGTGATCGCCGGCGGACCGGCATTTTCCGGAATGCGGCACTTTCTGTTCACGGTGCCGCCGATTGCGGTGCTGGCCGGCTTGGGCCTGAACGGCCTGCTCTCTCGACTGCAGGCACGCCGCCCGCTTGTCGCCGCACTCGGGCTGGCGCTCGTCTTGCTGGATCTGGGCTGGAACGCCACCGCGCTCTATCGGCTGCACCCGGACGAGTATCTGTATTTCAATCCGCTGGTCGGTGGGCTCGCAGGCGCTTCGAGGCGCTACGACACCGACTACTGGGTCAACATCATGCCCGAAGCGGTCACCGATCTCGAGCATTTCCTCGATCGGACCGAGGGCGGAGCCGTCAAGACCGGGCCTCGGCATCGTTACTTGGTCGCGGTGTGCGGCGAGCGCTTGCCGTTCGAGAAAGAAGCCGACGCCCGCCTGGAATGGACACGCGACTCGAGCCGCGCGGAGTTCTTCATCGCGCCCACGCACATGAATTGCGATCGCGCGCTGGAGGGCAAAGTAGTTGCGAGCATCGAGCGGATGGGCGTCGTGATCGGCGTCGTCAAGGATCGCCGCGCCGTCATCCATCGCAGCGTCGCTGGCTTGAGCTCGCCCGGCCTCAATCGCCGCGATTGACGCGCCGCCGGTGCCGGCGCCGTACTTGATTTGCATCAACGACGTGGCCGCCTCTGCCTTCATGATCTGGCAACAGATCGGCAAAGGAGTCTCCCGATGACTGCGCGCGCGTCCCCGGTGGTGTGGTTCGAAAAGCTTGGGCGCGGCGACGTTGCAGTCGTTGGCGGTAAAAACGCATCGCTCGGCGAGATGGTGCGCCATCTGACCGGGCAAGGCGTGAAGGTGCCGGCCGGCGTCGCCACGACGGCGGACGCTTATTGGCGGTTCGTGGATGCAAACGAACTGCGCGGCATCATTTCCAGAGCGCTGAGCGATCTCGAAGCCGGCAAGATCACGCTTGCGGAAGCAGGTTCGTCCATTCGGCAGGCTTTTCTGCGCGGCACGTGGCCTGATGAACTCGCCGCGTCCATCGCCCAGTCGTACCGGGAACTCGGGCGCCGATCGGGCAGGACCGATCCGGATGTCGCGGTGCGCTCGAGCGCGACGGCCGAGGACTTGCCGGACGCAAGCTTTGCCGGCCAGCAGGAATCGTTCCTCAATATTCGCGGCGTGCCGGCTTTGCTCGATGCCTGCCGGCGCTGTTATGCGTCGCTGTTTACCGATCGCGCCATCGCTTACCGCAAAGCCAAAGGCTTCGACCATCTGAAGGTCGCGCTTTCGATCGGCATCCAGAATATGGTGCGCTCGGACCTCAGTGGCGCCGGCGTGATGTTCTCGATCGACACCGAGACGGGATTCGACAAGGTTGTCGTCATCAACGCGGCGTGGGGTCTCGGCGAAAACGTCGTCCAAGGCGCCGTCGATCCCGACGAATATCAGATCTTCAAGCCGCTCCTGTCCGATCCGGCGCTGGTCCCGATCATCGAGAAGACCATCGGCGCCAAGGCGCAGAAGATGATCTACGCCGGCGCCGGCGAGCGGCCGACGCGCAACGTGCCGACATCCAAAGCCGAACGCGCCAGCTTCGTGCTCGGCGACGACGAAATCCTGACGCTCGCCCGCTGGGCCTGCGTGATCGAAAATCACTATGGCTGCCCCATGGATATGGAATGGGCGAAGGACGGCGAGAGCAACGAACTGTTCATCGTGCAAGCGCGGCCGGAAACGGTGCAATCGCGCCGGCAGGCGAGTGCGCTGAAATCCTATCGCGTCACGTCGAAAGGCCGCACGCTCGTGACCGGGCTCAGCATCGGCGAAGCGGTCACGACCGGACGCGTCTGCTTGATCGAAAGCCCGCGCGACATCGACCGCTTCGTCGACGGCGCGATTTTGGTCACCCGCACGACCGATCCGGATTGGGTGCCGATCATGCGGCGCGCCGCCGCCATTGTCACCGATCATGGCGGGCGTACGTCGCACGCCGCCATCGTCAGCCGCGAATTCGGGCTGCCGGCGATCGTCGGCACCGGCAATGCGACGGAGGTGTTGCACAGCGAACAGGATGTGACCGTGTCGTGCGCGGAAGGCGAGCTCGGTTTCGTCTATGAAGGGTCCGCCGACTACGAAGCCAGGGAGCTCGATCTCGCCGGTATTCCGACAACGCGCACGCAGGTCATGCTCAATCTCGCCAATCCGGCCGCCGCGTTCCGCTGGTGGCGCATCCCGGCCGACGGCGTCGGCCTTGCCCGCATGGAATTCGTCGTCAGCAATCACATCAAGATTCACCCGATGGCGCTTGTTCGTTACGGCACGCTGGCTGACGAGAACGCCAAGCGCCAGATCGCAGAGCTGACCGAAGGCTATCAGGACAAAACCGAGTATTTCGTCGATCGCCTGGCGCGCGGCCTGGCGCGGATCGCAGCCGCTTATCATCCGAAGCCGGTGATCGTGCGGATGAGCGACTTCAAGACCAACGAGTATGCGAATTTGATCGGCGGGGCTGCGTTCGAACCAACCGAGGAGAACCCGATGCTCGGGTTTCGCGGCGCCTCGCGCTACTACTCGCCGCGCTATCGCGAAGGTTTCGCGCTCGAATGTCGCGCGATCCGCCGCCTGCGCGGCGATATGGGATTCCGCAATGTCGTGGTGATGATCCCGTTCTGCCGGTCCACCAAGGAGGCCGATCAGGTGCTCGCCGTCATGGCCGAGAACGGCCTGAAGCGCGGCGAGGATGGCCTCGAGGTCTATGTGATGTGCGAGATCCCGTCGAACGTCATTTTGGCGAGTGCCTTCGCCAAGCGTTTCGACGGCTTTTCCATCGGCAGCAACGACCTCACCCAGCTCACGCTTGGCGTCGACCGCGACTCCGCGGATTTGGCGCAACTGTTCGACGAACAGGACGAGGCGGTGAAATGGATGATCGAGAATGTCATCCGCGAGGCGCACAAGGCCGGCGCGAAGGTAGGATTGTGCGGGCAAGCGCCGAGCGATCATCCGGAATTCGCCGAGTTCCTTGTGCGTTGCGGGATTGACTCAATGTCGGTGAGCCCTGACAGTTTCATCGCGGTGAAGGAGCATGTCGCCGCGGCCGAAACGAACAGGGCTCTCCGCCGCGCATGAGTTCGGTTGAAGATCGCATCGCACCCGACGCTTTGACCGCCAAACGCGTCCGCGGTGTCGGTCTGATCGGCGATATCGGCGCCACCAATGCGCGCTTTTCGCTGGTGCAGCCGGGCGGCAAAGAGAGCCCCGCTCACGTCTACGCGCTGAACGATTATCCGTCGCTGCCGGAAGCGATCGAAGCGTATCTGCGCGAGGAGAAGCCCTCGGAAAACCCCGTGCAGGCCGTGCTCGCGGTTGCGTCGCCGGTGACCGGCGATCAGGTCACGCTGACCAATCATCCCTGGACGTTTTCGGTGAAGGCGCTGCGCGAGCAGCTCGGTTTGCGGCGGTTGCAAGTGGTCAACGACTTTGCCGCCAATGCGGTCGCGGTTCCGCATCTCGGCGAGCACGACGTGTTGCAAGTCGGCGGCGGTGCGCCGGTCAAGGATGCGCCGATCGGCGTGATCGGTCCGGGCACGGGGCTTGGCGTCAGCGCGTTCGTGCCGTCGGCGAACGGCGGCGCGATGATCGCCGGCGAAGGCGGCCACGTCACCATGGCGCCGGCGACGCCGCAGGAAAGCGCGCTCCTCGATCTGATGCGCTCGCGCTTCGATCACGTCTCGGCCGAGCGCGTGTTGTCCGGCCCCGGCCTGGTGAATTTGTACAACGCGCTGTGCGAGCTGTCGGGAACGCCGGCGGCGTCCTACTCGGCCGAGCAGATCACCAATGAGGGCATCTGGAACGCCGATCCGCGCACGCAAGAGGCGACCTCGCTGTTCTGCGCCATGCTCGGCACCGTCGCCGGCAATCTGGCGCTCACGCTCGGCGCGCGCGGCGGCATCTATATTTCCGGCGGCATCGTGCCGCGCATCGGCGCTTTCTTCGCGCAATCCGAATTCCGCGCGCGCTTCGAAGCCAAGGGCCGGCTGAACGCGTACGTCGCGGCGATCCCGACTTATGTCATCACCCGCCCGCTGCCGGTGCTGCTCGGCGCCGCCGCGCTGTTGCTGCATGAGTGTTAGCGCCAAAATCAGACGACGTGTGACGTCGGCGACCGGCTTCAGCGGGCGGCGCGCGTGCTTCGCCGCCGCGCGATGACGCGGCTGTAAAACTCCGTCGTAGGCGTAGTGGCAGCAAGCCCGAACCGCTGCAGTCAAGTGTTTCCATTAAAAATGATCTTAGATTCCGCCAGCGCCCGCTGGCGCATTCGCCGTGCAACGCTAGCTACATCCTCCCTATCTCCCGCCAGCAATTCATCGATGTCGCGTCGTTGACGTGAAAGCTCGGCTTGAACAAGCGGAGATGAAAGCACTTCTTCGTTGGCTCCAGGCCTGCTTGTGTCGATACCCGTTTTGGCGACGACAAAATGATCCAAGGCCTCATAGGCTCGTCGAGCGGCCCACGCCGCGTCTGCGGATAGCCCATTTTCTCTGCAGCGCAGTGCATAAGCGACCGCTGCCGCAGCATCCTCTGCCCAGGCTTGCTCTGGAACCCACGAATTATCATCTTCTCGAGGTATGAGCTTCATTACCAGATCAAGACTCTCTTGAACCTGCTCGCTGTCCATGCGCTGTCCCTCGATATCGCGCCATAGGCGATCAAGCGCTGCACTTAATGATTTTGGATTTCCACGACCAGTAAGATGCGAATAACTCAGGTAGGCAGGCAACAGTCTCTCTGCTGCGATCGCGGCAAACAGCACTCTAAGCAGGGGAGGCAGCCCATCGAGCTTGTTGATAAGCCACTGCTCACTGAAGCGAAGGGTCTCCATGCTCTACTCCTAAGGGCCGGGCCATACGGCTGTCGTCGGACTCGTCATTGTTCCTCCGCTAGTCTCTATGGCTGCCGCGCATCGCGGGCAGATCGCCCTCGACACGGCGATCGCCCGCGGTGTCGCGCCGAGTTTTGCCGCCGCCTGAAGTGCTGTGATCTCCGCGTGAACGCCTGGAGCTTGAGTGGCAATTTCGCTCCCAGTTAACAGACTACGTTGCGCTGGCGCTAAGTCGCGAGCCCCACCAGCAACGATACGTCCTATATCCGTCTCTAGAACAGCAGTAGTGCGCATCTCCTGGGCAATTGGGTCTAGCACTCCATGAATTTGAGCAACTCGTTCAGTTAGACCGACAGCTGCGGCCTCGGACCCGCCCAGACCTAATATTGAAGGTACGGCCGGCGCGAGTGCCTCCCCGCCGAAGATCACCGCAGTCGCGGCGGAAATGCCTACATAAGGTGCGATGGCTTGCCACCGCGGCCGTTCTCCTACAACACGGCCGCTTTCCAGGTCATATTCTGGCGCCAACTCCTGTAGCCAACTGCGGACGGCGGAACTGATGTTCGACCAAAAGCTGCCGCCTGCCGGTTGATTCTTTAGTTCGGCGCCTGTCGGCGAGGCGTCGGTGCGGTGCGCATCACCCTGGTTTTCCAGCCAATCGGAATCTTGATTCGTGACGGCTTGATTCGTCATCCCTGGATTCGGTACCAGTGCCGTGTGTCGGCGCGAACCAGCCGGGATTAGGCGGCGCGCCGGTACGTGGATGGAGCGCCGGATTCCAGTTCGCGGCACCGCTGCCTTCATCGCGTGTGTATTTGATTAGCGTATCTTCGGCCGCCATTGCGTCGCGCGCGGTTGCGCTTGGCAGATCGGGAATCTCCAAATGTACGGCTGCGATCCGCGCTAAACATTGATCGTCGGCGTTCAGGGCGGTGGCGACCGTCGTCAGGCCCGACATGAGCCGGTCCACCGGCGGTTCGCCGTGATAGGCATGCTTCAACAGTTGCTCGATTTCGCCGCGCTCGCGCACGACAAAACGCCCGTCGCGTCGCTCGACCAGCGACGTGTGTCCGAGCAACAGACCGTCATTTGTGCAGGCGAGCCCGAGATTGTGGGGTCCGGCTTCGCTGAGACGCCAGAATAATTCATAGCGCCATCGTCTCATAAACAGAGACGTTTGTCAATAACAAAGCGACGAAGAGTGACGCCAGCTATCGGCTTGAGAGCACATCCAGCTCAACGTGCTTCACCAGCCGCTCGATGTCATCGCGCTGACAGAGCTCGGTGCCCGGCATGAGCAACGCGGCGGAGCCGGCAGCGACGCCATAGCGAAACGCCTCGTCGACCGCATGCCCGGACGCCAGCGCCCAGATCATCGCGCCGAGAAAACTGTCGCCGGCCCCGACCACGCTCTTCGGCTCGATCGGCAGCGCGCGGGCACGCAGCACATGATCGTGCGTCACCAGGATCGCGCCCTGCTCGCCGAGCGTCAGCGCGACGACCTCGGCTTGCTTCTTCTCGATGAGCACGCGGCAGGCCTTGATCTGATCGGCGCGTGTGTCGAGCGCAGCGCCCAAAAGATCGCGCAGCTCGCTCAGGCTCGGCTTGACCAGGTAGACGCCTGCCGCAAGCGCGGATTTCAGCGGCGCCCCCGAACTGTCGACGATGATTTCCCGGCCGGACCGCTGCGTCGCTTCCACGACGCGACGGTAAAAATCGTCCGGCACGCCGGGCGGCAGGCTACCGCTGCACACCACGAAGCGCGTGTGCGCATCGATGGCGGTCATGCGCGACAGACAGGTGTGCCAGTCATGCTCGGTGAGCGGTGGTCCCGGCAGCACGAAGCGGTATTGAAAACCGGTCGCGCGCTCGTTGACGGTAAAGTCTTCGCGCGTTTCGTTGGCGATCGGAATGGTGACCTGCGAAATCCCTTCCTGATCCACCAACTGCCGCAGCAACTGGCCGAGCGTGCCGCCGGCCGGATAAATGGCGGTGACGTCGGCGCCGAGCCGTTTCATCACACGCGCGACATTGACGCCGCCGCCGCCCGGATCGCGTCGGCTTTCTGACGAGCGCAGCTTGTGAAACGGCGTCACGCGCTCGACCGACACCGACAGATCAATCGCCGGATTCATGGTGAGCGTGACGACGTCGGCCATGTTCGCGCCTTGCTTGCCTCGTCACTGCCGCCGCATGGCGCCGCCTCGCAGGCGCTTACGCGAAGGCATAAGCGACCAGCAGCATGCCGACGCGGCCATCGCCCCACAGCGGCAACACCAGCCGTGAATAGCCAACGGCGCCGTCGTTGCCGTAGTAGGTCGCCGCGCGGCCTTCTACGGTGGCGCTGCATTGCGACTGCAAGAATTGCAGCGGCGCGGCGGCGTCGATCTCGTCGAGGAATTTGCCGGAGAGGTCTTGGCCATAATGCTGCTTGATGTCAGCGCCGACGAGCCCGAAGGCAATGCGAAACCGCACCGGCTTATCGGTTGCCTCGACCATCATCAGGCGGCTCGCGAGGTCCGGCAGAGCGGAAATGTTCACGTCGTCCCAAAACGGCATTTCCGCTTCGTGGCGCTTGAGCCCGTCCCAGAAAGCGTGCACGCGGGCGAGATCGCGTTCCAAGGTGTCGGGTAGGGCGTAAGGTCCCTTCGATGCTTTCACCGCGCCAAACTCCTTAATGCTGTTTCTAGCCGCCTCTACGCTTTTTGGGCGCCGCGCAATTTGATCTGCGTTAAATTAATGCCGTGCTACCGGCGGAACATAAGTCTCCAGCTCCGGTGACGGGAAGGTGACCACCTGCCCGATTTCGGCCGAGCGATAAAGCGCCATCAGCATTTCGGCGACAGCGACTCCATCGTGGAAAGTCTCGATCGGCTGGCGGCGATGACGGAAGGCGTCGACCATATGCCGGTTCTCGCCGACATAGCCGTAAATGTCGGGCTCGTTCTCGACCACCGGCATGAGGCCCTGCTCGGCATTCTGCTTCTCGACCAGGTCTTCGCCCTGGCCGCCGCGCACGTCGCGCGACAGAAAGATCTTCAGCCCGGTATTGAGCGAGGAAAATTCCATCGAATATTCCGGACCGAGCAACTCGATCAGGATACGCAGGCCGGCGCCCACATAGGCCCAGGAATTGGTCGCCTCGACTATCACCTCGTGGCCTTCCGGGTCGACGAATGTGAGCGCGCCGCGCGCAAAATCCTCCGCCGGCCGCGCCGCATAATCCACCTCGGGACCCATCATATCTTTCAGCCTTTTGACGTATTCCGGCCGCGTCCATTTCAGATTGCCGACGGTGGCGCTGGCGCTGACGAGTTTCAGATCGTTGCGCGGGGCGCCCGGCTTGGTCAGGAGATAGCGTCCCACTTCAACGCTGTGACAGGTCATGTCGGACAGAACGCCGCCGCCTTGCCGGCGGCCTTGCCAGAACCACGGCATGTGCGGGCCGCTATGTTCCTCGGCGGCGCGCGCGAGGAAGGGACGGCCGCACGACGGCACCGCGCGCCGCCACACGATGTCCTTGCCGCGCTGCACCGCGCTGGAGAAGACCTGATTTTCCAGATAGCCGTGCAGGAGCTTGGCGTCTTCGGCGAGGCGGAGCATCTCGCGCGCTTCCGCGAGCGTGCGCCCGAGCGGCTTCTCGCAGGCGACGCCGACGAGCTTTGCCCAGCGCGATGTCACAAGCCGATGAATCTCGCGCATGGTTTCGAGCCGGGCGAAGTTCGGAACGCCGATCCAGACCGCGTCCACCTCGCCGGAAATGAGCATCGCTTCGAGTGAGGGGAAGGCGCGGCAGGGGCCGAGCTCGAGCGCATTCGCTTTCGCCGCCAGCGCCTCGCGATGCGCCGCATTCGGGCTATAGATGCCCGCGACCGTCACATGCCGGACATTGATCAGCGCCTGCAGATGAAAGTTGGCGATGAAGCCGCTTCCGATCATGCCGATCCGCAGCCGCGGAATGGGATCGCGACCATTCATGCATTCCCCCCTTTCGTTTTTAGCTCTGGCACGGCTTACGCTTGCCTTGTATCGAGCGGCGGACGCCGAGAATAGGAGAAATTCGGATGAATGACATTGCGCCCAACCTTGCGCCGAAGCATGCGATCGTGACCGGCGCTTCGCGCGGCATTGGCCGTGCCGTGGCGCTGCGGCTGGCGCGTGACGGTTTTGCCGTTGTCGTCAATTATGCCGGCAATCGCGACAAGGCCGCCGAGGTGGTCAAGGACATCACCGGGGCGGGCGGGCGCGCCATCGCCGTGCAGGCGGACGTTGCCGATCCACCCGGCGTCGCGCGCCTGTTCGATGAGGCCGAGCAGGCCCACGGCAAGATCGGCGTCGTCGTCAACAGCGCCGGCATCATGAAGCTCTTTCCGATCGCTTCGGGCCGGGTCGAAGACTTCGATGCGGTGTTCAACATCAATGTGCGCGGAACCTTCAACGTGCTGCAACAGGCGGCGAAGCGTGTCGCCGACGGCGGCCGCATCATCACCGTGTCCACCAGCGTACTCGGGATGAATTTTCCGAGTTACGGCGCCTATGCGGCCTCCAAAGCGGCGGTCGAAGTGCTGACGCGCATTCTTGCGCATGAGCTGCGCGGGCGCGGCATCACCGTCAATGCGGTGGCGCCGGGCCCAACCGGGACCGAGCTGTTCTTCGAAGGCAAGACCCAGGAGCAGATCGACCGGCTGGCCAAGCTTGCACCGATGGAGCGGCTCGGCACGCCCGAGGACATCGCCAATGTGATTTCGTTTCTCGCCGGTCCGGACGGCGGCTGGATCAATGCGCAGACCTTGCGCGCCAACGGCGGCTACACGTGAGACGGCGTTTGGTTGCATTCAGTTCGTCGGCTCTTCCGCGCGTCCCCGCGAAGGCCGGGACCCAGGGTTCAGCTTCAACATAATCGTCCGACGACTGGATTCCCGCTTGCGCGGGAATGAGCGGGAATCCGCGCCGACGTTATTGGCTGGCGCTGGAGCAAGTCGCGGAGCATTCAATACCCCGCGGCGACCGCGCCGCGGGTGCGCGGGTCGGCGGCGCCGACAAAGCCTTGCGGCGTCACCAGGATGGAATTGGCCGACGTGGTGAGTTTGCGCACGATGACGGCGTCGCCGCGCGCTTCCAGGCCCTTGATCAAATCGTCGGGAAATCCCGGTTCGGCGAAGACGCGATCGGGCATCCACTGATTGTGCACGCGCGGCGCCGACACCGCGTCCGCGATGGTCATGCCGCGATCGATCACGTCGGTGATGACCTGCAGTACCGTGTTGATGATCAGGCTGCCGCCCGGCGAGCCGGTGACGAGATAGGGCTTGCCGTCTTTCAGTACGATGGTCGGCGTCATCGACGAGAGCGGCCGTTTGCCCGGGCCGGGCGCATTGGCCTCGAAGCCGAGCAGGCCGTAGGCATTTGGCGCATCCGGCTTGGCGGCAAAATCATCGAGCTCGTTGTTGAGCACGATGCCGGTGCCGTCGGCGACGAGGCCGACGCCATAGCTGAAATTGAGCGTATAGGTGTTGGACACCGCGTTGCCGAGCCGGTCGATCACCGAGAAATGCGTGGTGTTGCGGCCTTCCTTCGGCATCGGCGCCGCGGTCGGATGAATGTCCTTTGCGGGCGTGGCGCGCTCGGGATCGATGGTCGCGCGCCATTCGGCGGCATAGCTTTTGGAGATCAGCCGCGCGACTGGCACCTTCACGGCGTCGGGATCGCCGAGGAAATAGGCGCGGTCCGCATAGGCGCGCTTCATCGCCTCGATGATCAGAAACAGCGCCTGTGTCTGGTCGTCATGCGCCAGGTCGTAGCCTTCGAGAATATTGAGCATCTCGATCAGCGCGACGCCGCCCGAGGATGGCGGCGGCATCGAGATTATGTCGTAGCCGCGATAGGTGCCGCGCACCGGCGGGCGCTCGATGGCGCGATAGCCTTTCAGATCGTCAGCCGTCATCACGCCGCCGGCCGCCTGCACGGCGGCGGCGATCTTTTTTGCGATCTCGCCTTCGTAGAAAGCCTGCGGGCCTTCCTGCGCGATCGCAAGCAGCGTGTTGGCGAGATCGGTCTGCACCAGGCGGTCGCCGGGCGCCAGCGCATTGCCGTCGGGCTTTAAAAAGATCCGCGCCGAAGATGGCCAGCGCTCGAGCCGCGGCCTGTCGATCGGCAGCGAATCGGCAATGTCGTCGGCAATCGCGATGCCTTCACGGGCGAGCGCAATCGCCGGCATGATCAGCTCGGCGAGCGTGAACTTGCCCGAGCCATATTTCTGCTCGGCGAGCGCCAGCCCCGCCACGGTGCCGGGCACGCCGATGGCAAGCGCGGAGTCGCGCGACTTCTGCGGGTCGGCGTTGCCCTGCGCATCGAGGAACGATTTGCCGTTGATCGCGGCCGGCGCGGTCTCGCGATAATCGATAGTGGTGTCCTGACTTCCACCTTGGCCGTCGGCGCGATGGATCACCATGAAGCCGCCGCCGCCGATATTGCCGGCGCGCGGATAGGTCACGGCAAGCGCGAAGGCCGTGGCCACCGCGGCGTCGACCGCGTTGCCGCCTTTCTGGAGAATGTCGGCGCCGATGCGCGCCGCGATCGCCTCCTGCGCAACGACCATGCCGTTTGCGGCAGTGGCGGAATGGGCGTGCCCGATCTCCGGATCAAGCCGCCCTTCGGCGTGCGCGATGTCGTAGTGCGAGATCTCATAGGCAGGGCCGCACGCAAGGAACGCAAGCGCGACGATGCCGGTCAGTGCCAGCTGGAGGGAGGTTCGAAGCGGAATTTTCTTCATGGTGCGGATTAGATAGGAGCAGGCCACTGGGCGCAAATCATGGCACGATGCCGCGCGTTCATACCGCCTCCGGCGGGGGCGGGGTGGGCGTATTCTGGCGCATGATGGTGCTCTTGCTTCCCCTCTCCCCGGCGCTGAAACCCACAAGCTCGTCATTGCGAGGAGCGATAGCGACGAAGCAATCCAGATTCTTGCGCAAGCCCTCTGGATTGCTTCGCTGACGCTCGCAATGACGCGCAAGGAATACCGTTCTCGCGACACGTTCTTGTGCCCGAGCCTTGCCGACCACCAAGCCAATAAATTCGCCCCCGCATAAAAAGGGAGGCGAAGCGCCGAAAGGCGCATGCCAACCATTTGCCGCCGCGCAAACGAGTGGACGCACGGCGCGCCACGCATCTGCGTTCGGGGCGGCTGCGCGCCGTTTTCGGAGGCGCGCCCGCCTTCCGGCGCTTCGGCCGCGGTCTCGCAGGGACTCCCATCCCGGCTCAACTCCAGGCCATGCTTCCTGCGACTTGGAATCAAGCGGGCGTTACCCGCCCTATCCGGTCCCAGTCCAGTGACAGCACCTCACGCCTCGGCCGTAGTACCGAAGGGAATGATGCCCGAAGCCGCTCCGGCGCAGGTTGCGAGCCCGCGCGGAAGCACCGCACTCGCTCCACACTTCAGATCGCATCCGGAATGCGTCCCACGATGAGCGAGATGTCTTCGTGTAGCCGAAAAAAGGACAATCGTCAAGAGACCGTCGCCGATAGAGTGACGAGGATGATTCTTCAATTCAAGCCGACCTGGCGGACTTGGCCTTTTTCCCCACGCGGTCTGCGCCACCGGACGTCTGCTAGAAGAATTGGATTTGTAGATCGGAACTCGCATTCTCATTGAGGCTTTCAACCAGTCTGATTATCTCCGACGAGAATTTCTGTTTAAGTTCTTTTGTCAGCTTCTGCTCAATGTTCTGACTGACGTCCTTGTAAACGATCCGAATCGTTCCAGATTTTTCCCGGTTGTCGTCCTTGAGTTCGGAAAAATCGCTGTATATGGCACTTGCCGCGTAACCTTCGCCGACGAGATACTTTTGCACCTTAAGCGCAAAGTCGCGTTGGTTCGCCGCAAAAATTAGCACGACCGACTGAGGCGAAGAATCAGAAGTGCGCTTTTCGGCTGTGCGTTCTGGCGGATACTGTGGCGTATGTGCCTGATTCAGATCTACGTGCGGCGGATTTGAGTCAGCGGGTGGTTGTTTAAAAAGGTCGGGATCGAGAAGGCATAGAGCTAACAAGACACAACCCACCGTAAAGCTCAAAGCTCTAGGTATGGTGGGAAGCACAGGAATCTTAACTTCTTTAATTTCAAGGCCGCCGCCTAGGACAGCGACGACTATCAATGCGAGCCCGGCGACAAAGGTCAGATAAATGATCGACGGCATCATCATTCTCCCTGACGGATCGGGGCCTCGTTTCTCGTCACTCGAAAGGTGATGATTCGCTAAAAGCCTTTGTCGGCCCGCAATCACAGATTGTTAAATACTAGAATGTTTCCCCCTGGTTGGGAAGGGCCTTTCAAATGAGCGAGCAGCCTCGCCCCGCCTCACTTGGAGCGGGCCGCCGCCTCGCTTGAGGCATGGCTCTTTCGGGGCCGATCATTTCAATTGATAGAAAAGATCGGGGCCGGCCCTCGATTGCTCTTGGGCCGGCCCCGTGTCACCCGCTGGCTGTGCTTCCGACGGGGGGAGAACGTCTGTCGGACCCGCAGTCTCAAGCGAGACGCTGCGGGCCAATTTGGTTTAAGCCGCGTGGACCGCGCGCTGGGTTTCGAGTTTCAGATCCACCGGCACCGGGGCGCGCAGGATATCGAGCACCGGACAATGCGCGTCGACCACTTCTTTCAGTTTGGCGAGTTCGGCCAAGGGCGCTGAGCTTTGCAGATGAACGGTGCCGCGCACGTCGTTGAAGCCGGCGCGCACGCCGTCTTTCACAGCGAAGAAGCCGCGCAGATCGAGCGCGCCTTCAAGCTTCACCGAAACGCTGTCGAGCGGAATGCCGAGCGCGGTGGCGTAGGCCCGGTAAGTGATTTCCTGGCAGGTGGCGAGCGCCGCCAGCACCAGCTCGACCGGATTGGGGCCCGTATCGGTGCCGCCAAGATTCGGCGGCTCGTCGATCGTCAGCGAGAACTGGCGGATCTTGGTTTCGCTCCGCAGGCCATCGACCTGACGGGAATCGGCGGCAAAGCTGGCGTTCGCATGCTCGGGATTGTCGCGCAGATCGGCTTGCGTCGCGACGATGATATCCTTGAGCGCCGTATTTTCGAGCGCCATGGCACCCCTCCTGGGTTTGCGGCGAGGCTTTCTCTCAAGGCTAAAGACTAGGGTTTTTGCCCGGGAATCTCTTTAGCTTTTTTTGTTCGGTTCGTAGGCGGATTGTTTGGTGTTTGGTCGCGTGGACAGATTGTTCTTCTGTTTGGCCGCCCGCCATTTCCCGTAAGCGGTGCGCATGCACACGCCGCAAGGGCGAAAGCCGGCAGCGATCGCGCTCGCCTCATCGGCGAAAAACACGCGATAGCGCGCATAGGTCGGGCCGCTTTTGATCGCGCGCAAGGCGGACGGACAGTCAAGCCGCCCGTAGATTTTCAGGCGGGTGTTGCCTCCGAGCAAACCCTTCGTCGCGCTTTGGTGCGAGCGGCCGTCCGCGCCGAGCAGACGATACGGCTTCGTTGTCAGGGCTGACTACTCCCCGCCTTCATCCAAAAACTTTTGCACCGCATCGAACAGCGCCAAGCGGTGCGTTTCCATCATTACGCTGTGCGTGCCTTGCGGAAGCTCGATCAGGCGTTTGCTCGGCGCATTGGTGAGCAGCGGCAACAGCGCCCGCGCCATCGATGGCGGCACGTCGGAATCCCAGGCGGCGGTGACGAGCAGCACCGGCACGGCGATCTTGGCCGGATCGTAATAGGGCTTGCCGACCCACCAGGTGGCGGCGACGTCGGCCATCACGCCGTTGGGCGCGCGGATGACCGGCGGAACTTGTTGGGCGCCTTCCGCATCGGTGGCCCAGGTGGCATTCGCCCAAGCGTCGAACACGCCAGGCGGAATGAGCGCCGCCTTTTCGTGCTCGGGTACGCCGTTGAGCCAGCGCGCGCTTGCCTGCTCGCGCGTCACCGTGCGGTAAGCGGGCATGCGGCCGCCCTCGGCGTGCGCAAGCCGGCCGGTCTGGCCGATCCAGATCGGCGCATAGAGGGCAAGCCGCGCGACTTTGTCTGGATGCGCGATGGTGTAGGCCGGCGTCGAGAACGTGCCCCAAGACCAGCCGAGCAGAACGAGCCGCGGAATGTTGCGGCGGGCAAGGATGAAATCGACCGCGGCGGCGATGTCCTTGACCGCGGTCTCGGTGCGCACGATCGGTGGATTGGCATCGGGACTTTGCGCCATTTCCGGTGGGCGCGTTGATTTGCCGTAGCCGCGCAGGTCGAGCAGATAAACGTCATAGCCGCGCGCGGCGATGTGATCCATCCACGAGCGGCCTTCGATCGGCAGATCAAAGGTGGTGTGTGCTGGATAAGTCGCGCCGTGGACGAACAGCAACGTGCGCTCTGGACGGAAAGCGCGCATGTCCGCAGGCCGCTTGTTGCGCACGAAAATCTCGATGCCGGGATCGTGCGCCGGCACCATGACGTCTTCGGTGGTGAGCTTGCATTGCGCTCTATTCGACAATGGCGTTCCTCCCTCCAGTACCTATCGTCCGCAATCATCCTGTTGATAACAATACCAATTGCCGCAAGCCCGGTTCGGAAAGGACGAGCCAGCTCTTAATCTTTCAGCGCTCGTTCGGCCCGCGTTCGGGTCATGCTGCCGCCGGGAAAGGAATGCGCCACCATGAATTACAGAGCCTATATTGCCGAGGCGATCGGCACATTTTGGTTGACGTTCGGAGGATGCGGAAGCGCCGTCATCGCCGCCGGCTTTCCGCAAGTCGGCATCGGCCTGCTCGGCGTTGCGCTCGCATTCGGCCTCACCGTGGTGACCATGGCCTATGCGATCGGCCACATTTCAGGATGCCATCTTAATCCCGCGGTGACCGTGGGATTGACGGCGGGCGGCCGCTTTCCTGCAGGCGAAGTCATTCCCTACATCATCGCCCAACTGGTTGGCGCCATCGTGGCCGCGCTGCTCCTTTATGCCATCGCCAAGGGCGCTCCGGGTTTCGATCTCGGCAAGGGATTTGCGACCAACGGTTATGCGGAGCATTCACCGGGTCACTACGATCTTCTTTCGGCGCTGCTGACGGAAGTCGTAATGACCATGTTGTTCCTGTTCGTCATCATGGGCTCGACGCACGGGAGGGCGCCGGCCGGCTTTGCGCCGCTGGCGATCGGCCTTTGCCTGACGCTCATTCACCTGGTGAGCATTCCGGTCACCAATACGTCGGTCAATCCGGCGCGCTCTACCGGACCTGCGCTGATCGTCGGCGGTGCGGCGCTCACGCAGCTGTGGCTGTTCTGGATCGCGCCGCTCATTGGCGGCGTTCTCGGCGGTGTCATCTATCGCTGGCTGAGCGGCGAGCCGCAGGGGCAGGTTACCGGTACGTCGGCGTAACGGCCGCACCCGCGACCCGCTTCGTCGTCATGGCCGGGCTTGTCCCGGCCATCTCGCTTATGCCGGCATCGTGCTCGACCGTCGGGATGCCCGGGTCAGGCCCGGGCATGACGAAGACGTGCACTCACAACATCGACGGCAAAACGCGGTCGGGCGGGCGGTGGCCGTCCATGAAGGTCTTGATATTGACGATGACCTTCTCGCCCATGTCGATGCGGCCTTCGATCGTGGCGGAGCCGAGATGCGGCAACAGCACGACCTTGCCGGCCTTGGCGAGCTTGACGAGCTTTGGCGACACTGCCGGTTCGTGCTCGAACACGTCGAGGCCGGCGCCGGCGATCTCGCCGGACTCGATCAGCCGCGCCAGCGCGTTCTCGTCGATCACCTCGCCGCGCGCTGTGTTGACGATATAGGCCTCGGGCCGGATCAGCTTGAGGCGGCGCGCCGACAGCAGGTGATAGGTCGCCGGCGTGTGCGGACAGTTGATCGAGATGATGTCCATGCGCACCAGCATCTGGTCGAGGCTCTCCCAATAGGTGGCGTTGAGCTCTTCCTCGATGCGCGGCGCGACGCGGCGGCGGTTGTAATAGTGGATCTGTAGGCCGAACGCCTTGGCGCGGCGTGCGACCGCCTGGCCGATGCGGCCCATGCCGACAATGCCGAGCCGCTTGCCCCAGATGCGATGACCGAGCATCCAGGTTGGGCTCCAGCCGGTCCAATCGCGCTCGCCGGTCAGCACTTGCGAGCCTTCGGCAAGCCGCCGCGGCACGGCGAGAATGAGCGCCATGGTCATGTCGGCGGTGTCCTCGGTCAGCACGCCGGGCGTGTTGGTGACGGTGATGCCGCGCTGCAGGGCCGTGGCCACGTCGATGTTGTCGACGCCGTTGCCGAAATTGGCGATCAGCTTGAGCCGATCGCCGGAATGGCTGAGCACCGAGCGGTCGATCTGATCGGTCACTGTCGGCACGATCACGTCTGCGACTTTGACCGCCTCGGCAAGGTCGGTCTGACTCATCGGCTTGTCATCGAGATTGAGCCGCGTGTCGAATAGTTCGCACATGCGGGTTTCGACGCTGTCCGGCAGCTTGCGGGTGACCACAACCAGCGGCTTTTTGCCTGATGCCATTCGCTGCCCCACTTAGCGAAGCACGGTTTCTCGGAAATCGCTTGCGCCCCGGACTGTGTCCAGGGGCAGGTTCCGGACCATGCTCGATCGGCCGATCGATCCCGGCCTTACGCGCTTCCGCCCGTTCAGGTCTCGTTAACCGCCCTGGCCGACAGTAAGACCGGGCGGCGGTTCATCAAGTCTCTCTAGCAGATGGTTTCCGTTCCCACAAAGCGCGCCGGGATTCCCGGCTTACACCTTGTTTTGCTGCAGAATCCGGGCGTGTGACCGTGGCGTGTCGGCGTGGCAGTGTCTTGGGCGCAAGGGTGCGGACGGTGGTCAGCCGTGTCGCGGGCGCCCTGGTGCTCGCGCTAGGCATGCTTGCTGTGGCTGCACCGGCGGCGCTCGCCGGCGGCGATACCACCAGCGGATTGCCGATCCCCCGATTCGTCAGCATCAAGACCGACCGGGTCAATGTCCGCGGCGGCCCGGACAAGGATCACGACGTGGCGTGGATCTATACCCGAGTCGGCTGGCCGGTCGAGATCACCGCCGAATTCGCGAACTGGCGGCGCATCCGCGATTCCGACGGGACCGAGGGCTGGGTCTATCACTCGCTCCTCTCAGGCAAGCGCACGGCGGTGGTGCAGCTCAAAGCGAAGACCGATCTTGCTCCTCTGCATGCCAAGCCGGACGCGGATACGCCGGTCACCGCGCAACTGCAATCGGGCGTGCTGGGATCGATCAAAAGCTGCAACGGCCTGTGGTGCCGTCTGGTCGGCGAAGGCTACGACGGCTGGATCGAGCAAAACCGGCTGTGGGGCGTCTATCCGGACGAAAAGATCGAATAGCGCCTCGCGGCCGTCATTGCGAGGAGCCAACGGGTCCGGCCCGAAGTGGCCGGCCCGATGACAGGCTCCGCGACGAAGCAATCCATGGCTCGCGGGTAGAACTGGATTGCTTCGCTTCGCTCGCAATGGCGCGTGCGCTTGATCCGCATCGCCTCAGCGCGCGACGGCCCTTCCATTCACCGGCTCCAGGAGCGCGATCAATCCCTTGAGGATTGTCTCCGGCGCGGGCGGACAGCCGCGAATGTGCAAGTCGACCGGCACCACGTTCGACACGCCGCCGGCGACCGCATAGCTGCCGGCAAAGATTCCGCCATCGACGGCGCAATCGCCGAGCGCGACCACCCATTTCGGGTCGGGCGTGGCCCGATAGGTGCGCTCCAGCGCCTCGCGCATATTCTTGGTCACCGGGCCGGTCACCAGCAGCACGTCGGCGTGACGCGGCGAGGCGACGAAACGCAGCCCGAAGCGTTCGAGATCGTAAAAGGCGTTGTTGAGTGCGTGAATCTCAAGCTCGCAGCCGTTGCAGGAGCCGGCGTCGACCTCGCGGATGGCGAGGCTGCGGCCAAGTCTGCGCCGTGCGGTGCGATCGAGGCTCGCCGCGAGCTCGGCCAGCGCGGCGTCGTCGGCGGCAGGCGGCGTTTCGGTCAGCGGGCGGCGTGCGAGCCCTTCGAGCAGCAGTCTGCGCATTTAGAAAGAACCCCAAGCTGCGCTCATTCCCGCCCCCGATCAGGTCGGGGGTGAACTCCAGCGGGAACCCAGTTGCTGGGTCCCCGCCTTCGCGGGGACGAGCGGAAGATGCTACTGACGTTGAGGAGGAGATCGCTCTTCAAAGATCATGCCCCGAATACGAACAGTTGAACGACTTGTTGCACAGCGGGAAGTCGGCGACGATGTTGCCTTCGATGGCGGCTTCCAGCAGCGGCCACTGAAACCACGACGGATCGCGCAAGTGGCAGCGCGCGATTGTCCCGCCTTCGATCCGCACCGACACCAGCACATCGCCCCGAAATGCTTCGGCGAAACCTAATCCCTCGCCGTCGCCGGCTTTGGCCGCAACGGCGATCGGGCCGTCCTGCAGGTGGCGAATGATCTGCTCGACCAGCGACAGGCTTTGCTCGACTTCGCGGATGCGCACCCAGACGCGCGCATTGACATCGCCTTCGGCGAAGACCGGAACGGAAAAATCGAGACTGTCGTAGGGCGCATAGCCCGGCGTCTTGCGCGCATCGAAGATGCGGCCGCTGGCGCGCCCGACAAAGCCGCCGACGCCGAATTGCTGCACCCATTCGGCGCGGACGATGCCGGTGCCGACCGTGCGGTCCTGCAGCGAAGCGGTGTTGTCGTAGAGATTGATGAGCTGCGGCAGCCGCCGGCGGATCTCCTGCACGGCGTTGCGGATCTGCGCCGCGCCGCCGGGCTCGAGATCGGCCGTGACGCCGCCGGGCACCACGCGATCCATCATCAGCCGATGACCGAAGCTTGAAGCGGCGGCGCGCAGCACGTGCTCGCGCAAAATTCCGCAATGCGCATGCATGATGGAGAAGGACGCGTCGTTGCAGATCGCGCCGATGTCGCCCAGGTGATTGGCCAGCCGCTCGAGCTCGGCCATCAGCGCGCGCAGATAACGCGCCCGCGGTGGCGGATCGATGCGGAGTGCGGCCTCGACCGCATGCGCAAACGCGATGCCATAGGCGACCGTGCTGTCGCCGGAGGTGCGCGCGGCAAGCTTCGCGGCACGCTCGAGGCTCGCGCCGGACATGAGCGACTCGATGCCCTTGTGCACGTAGCCGAGGCGCTGCTCGAGCCGCACCACCGTTTCGCCGCTCGCGGTGAAACGAAAATGTCCCGGCTCGATGATGCCGGCATGCACGGGCCCGACCGGGATTTGATGCAGCGCTTCGCCTTCGACGGGGAGGAAGTCGTAGGGGGGCCGCGCTTGCGGCGGCGCATTGCGTGCGCCGAGCGGATACTGCACATCCCAAAAGCCGAGATCGAGCCACGGCCGGGAATCAGGCGTCCCGGTAGGCTCGTAGCCGTAGAGACTGTGGATGGCGCGCTCCAGCCGGATCGCCGGCGGGTGAAATGCGCCGACCGAGGGAAATTTTTTGTCCGGGCAGGCGAGGCTCACGACCAGGATTTCACCGGCCGCGGCATCGGATAATGCCATGTGGACGAGCGGCGCCGGATCGGCATCGCCCCAAAGGCCGAGAAGAGTGCCGCGGCCGGCCGCAAGCTCGCTCGCCGCGCGGCGCCAAGCGTCCGCTGTCACGGCGATCCGCGGCCACGGACCGTGGTTCTCGACGCGCTTGCCTCCGATGCTCTCGGCGAGTGATGGCATCGCGCTATCCCAATAATCCCGCCACGTTCTGGAACCAGGTGACCAAAGCCGGCGGCAGGTAGATGCCGGCGCCAAGCACCAGCGCGAGATGCGCGAACATCGGCACGTAGGACGCGTGCGTCTTGCCGAGCGGGCCGCGCGGCTCGCCAAAGGCGATGCTGTTGAGCCGCAGGAACAGCGCGGCAAGGCCGACCAGAATGCCGAACACCAGCACCAGCGCCAGCAATGGCGCTCTGGCAAAGGTCGAGCTCACGACCAGAAACTCGCTCATGAAAATGCCGAGCGGCGGCAGTCCGGCGATGGCGACGACGCCGAGCACCAAGCCCCAGCCGAGCACCGGATGGGTTTCGGTGAGCCCGCCCATATCGGCGATCCGCTGGGTGCCCTTGACCTGCGTGACATGGCCGACGGTGAAGAAGATCGCCGACTTGGTGAGCGAATGCATGGTCATGTGCAGGAGGCCGGCGAAATTGGCGAGCGGTCCGCCCATGCCGAAGGCGAAGGTGATGATGCCCATATGCTCGATCGACGAATAAGCGAACATGCGCTTGATGTCGCGGCGGCGGTACAGCATGAACGCCGCGAACACGAGCGAGATCAAACCGAGCGTGACCATCAACGGCCCCGGCGCCAGCGCGCCGGTGTTCACCGCGAGCAGCATCTTGAAACGCAGGAGCGCATAGAGCGCGACGTTGAGCAGCAATCCGGACAGCACCGCCGAAATCGGCGTCGGGCCCTCGGCGTGCGCGTCGGGCAGCCAAGCATGCAGTGGCGCCAAGCCGACCTTGGTGCCATAGCCGAGCAGCAGGAACACGAAGGCGACATCGAGCAGCGCCGGATCGAACGCGCCGGCGCGCTTGACCAGCACGGTCCATACCATGGCGTCGAGACCTTCGCCCACGACCGGCCGGGCCGCCATGTAGACAAGAATGGTGCCGAACAGCGCCAGCGCGATGCCGACGCTGCCGAGAATGAAATATTTCCACGCCGCTTCCAGCGCCTCGTGCGTGCGGTAGATGCCGACCATGAGCACGGTGGTCAGCGTCGCCATTTCGATCGCCACCCACATCAGGCCGATATTGTTGGCGACCAGCGCCAGGTTCATGCCGAACATCAGCACCTGATACATGGCGTGATAGAAGCGCACGAACGGCGGCGTCAGGCGGCCGATCTCGAGCTCGTGGCCGATATAGCTGGCGCTGAAAATGCTGGTGGTGAAGCCGACGAACGTCGTCAGCACGATGAAGGTGGCGTTGAGATCGTCGACCAGGAGAAAGGTTCCGGGCTCCGGCCGGCGGTAGAACAATGACAGTGCACAGAGCAGCGTCAGCCCCGTGGCTACCACATTGATCCGCGCCGTGAGCCGGTAGCCGGGGAGCAGCGCCAGCAACGCGGCGGCAAATGCCGGTATCAGCAGGATCCCGGTCAGGGCATCGAACGTCATCGGCGCTCTCCGCGGTAGCGGTCGAGCGCCTGCACGTCGACCGTGTCGAACCGCTCGCGGATACGGAACAAGAAAATTCCGATCACGATGAAAGCGATGAGGATCGAAAACGCGACGCTGATCTCGACCACGAGCGGCATGCCTTTGGCGCCGGTCGCGGCGAGGACGAGGCCGTTCTCCAGCGACATGAAACCGACCACCTGGCTGACCGCGTTTCTCCGCGTCACCATCATCAACAGGCCGAGCAGCACCACCGACAGCGCGAAGGCGAGATCCTCGCGGGCGAGCGGATCGGCGCCATGGGTGACGCGGAGCATCACCACCATTGACAGCGCGACCAGGCCGATTCCGGCCAGCATGGTGAAGCCGACCCCGACCACCTTTTCGATTTCGCGATGGATGCCGAGCTTGGCGATGATGCGGTGCAGCGTCACCGGGATGACGATTGCCTTGAACGACAGCGCGATCGCGGCGGTGACGTAGAGATGCGGCGCGTCCTGGACGAAAGCCTGCCAGGCGACGGAGGCCGCCAGCACAAAAGCGTGCGCGGCATAAACATTGAGCAGGGCGTAAAGGCGGTCCTGATAGAGCTCGAGAAAGCTGATCAGCACCAGCGAGCCCGCCAGCAAATGCGCGATATCGAAATCGATTCCGCTCATCAGAAGCTCCCCGACACGAAGCGCAAGAGGGTTGCGAGCAAGCCAAGCATCAAGGCCGCCCCGAGAAATTCCGGCACGCGGAACACCCGCATCTTCGCGATCGCGGTCTCGAATAGGGCGAGCAGAAAGCCGCCGACCGCGAGCTTGGCGACATAGGCGCCGATCCCGATCGCGAGTTCCGGCACGGCGGCGCCGGCGCTCTCGATGCCCCAAGGGGCGAACAGGCAGGCCAGCAGCGAAACGTAAAGCAGGAGCTTGAGCGAGGATGAAAGCTCGATCAGCGCCAGATGGCGGCCGGAATATTCGAGCACCATGGCTTCGTGCACCATGGTGAGCTCGAGGTGCGTTGCCGGATTGTCGATGGGAATGCGGCCGTTCTCGGCCACCGCTACCATGACGAGGCCGAGCAAGCCAAGGCCGAGCGACACCCGCAAGCCGACCTGCGGCGAAGCCATGAATTCGGCGATGGTGGAGAGCTGCGTCGAGCCGGCGATCAGTGCCAGCGTGAACACCACCATCAGCATGGCCGGCTCGGCGAGCGAAGCGATCATCACTTCGCGGCTCGAGCCGATGCCGCCGAAGCTGGTGCCGACGTCGAGCCCGGCGAGAGCCAGGAAAAAACGGGCGCTGCCCAAGAGCGCAATGATGGCGATGAGATCGGCCGACCACGAAAACAAAAGCCCGGTGCGGAAAGTCGGGATCAGCGAAGCGGCAACCCACGTGGCGGCGAACACAAGATAGGGAATGAAGCGGAACAACCACGACGCGCTCTCCGCCAGCACGACCTCTTTGCGCGCCAGCCGCATGAGATCGAGATAGGGCTGGATGAGCGGCGGACCTTGCCGGCGCAGGAGGCGGGCTTTGACCTTGCGCACAAAGCCGGTGAAGAGCGGTGCCAGCGCCAGCACCAGCAGCATCTGCGCGCCCTGAATGGCGAGATCGCGGATCAGGACCATACGGCCAGCACCAGGAGCAAAATGACAAGGGCGCAGAAGACCAGCGTCAGGAATTGGCGGATGGTGAGAAATTGCAGACGGTTGAGCCGGTCGGCGGCGGCGCCGACGGCGCTTGCGAGCGGCGCGTAGAGCCAATCCCAGATCGGGTCGGTCATTTGCACCGTGAGCCGTGCCGGGCGCGTGTCGCCGGGCGGCGGCATTTCGACTTGCTCGCGGGCGCGGAACAGCACGGTGCCGAACACGCGCCGGATCGGCTCGGCAAAACTCGTCGCGGTATATTGCGTTGCCGGGCTCGGATCCGGATAGCCGCAGTCCCAGGCCGGCGCGCGGCGCAGCTTGTCGGATGCCAGGCGATGAACGGCGAAGGCCGTCAGCATGCCGGACATGGCAATGAAGGCAAACACCAGCAGTCCGTCATAAGAGCTGCGGCTCGCGGCGATGGGAACGATGGACAGCCATTGCGATCCGAGCTGCGCCGGCATGCGCTGGCCGAGCAGCGCCGTCGAGATCGGCGCCAACGCATCGATGAACAAGCCCGGCAGGATTCCGGCGACGAGACAAAGCGTGGCGAGAATGAACATGGCGGCGAGCGAATAGCCGTCTGTTTCAGCCGCCGTCTCGGCGGCGCGGGTGCGCGGCCGGCCGAGAAAGGTCACGCCATAGGCTTTCACAAAGCAAGCGGCGGCAAGCGCGGCCGAGAGCGCCAAGAGCGCGCCTACCGCCGGCACCAGCAGCTTGAGCCCCCAAGACGGCAGTTGCGGGCTGAGCAGAATGGCTTGGAATGTCAGCCACTCGGAGACAAAGCCGTTGAGCGGTGGCAGCGCGGAAATCGCCGCACAGCCGACCAGGAAGACGAACGCGGTCTGCGGCATGCGATGAATGAGCCCGCCGAGATGTTCCATGTCGCGCTCGCCGGTCGCAGTGAGCACGGCGCCGGCGCCAAAGAACAACAGGCTCTTGAACAGCGAATGATTGAAGACGTGGAGGAGCGCCGCCGTGAGTGCGAGCGCGGCCGCAAACTGCATGCCGTAGGCTTTGAACGCCAGCGCCAGCCCCAGGCCGATGAAGATGATGCCGATATTCTCCACCGTGTGATAGGCGAGGAGCCGTTTGAGATCGTGCTGCATGAGCGCGTACAGCACGCCCATGACCGCCGTGATGCCGCCGAGCGCGAGCACCACGATGCTCCACCACCAGACGGGGCCGCCGCTGAGATCGAAGACGATGCGGACAAAGCCGTAGACGGCGACCTTGGTCATTACCCCGCTCATCAGCGCCGAGACATGGCTCGGCGCCGCCGGATGCGCGAGCGGAAGCCAGGCATGCAGCGGCACAATGCCGGCCTTGGAGCCGGCGCCGATCAGCGCCAGGATCATGGCAAGCGCGCCGATCATGGCGGACGGGTGCGCCGCGCGCATCTGCGCGAAGGCATAAAGCCCGTCGGCTCCCGCCAGCAGACCGAAGGCGAGCAACAGAGCGAGCGTACCGAAGCTCGCCATCACCAGATAAACGTAACCGGCACGGACATTGTCGGGGACGCGATGGTGCGCCATCACCAGCGCCCACGACGTCAGCGACATGAACTCCCAGGAGACGAGAAAAGTGAACGCGTCGTCGGCAAGTACAACCAGCGTCATGCCGGCGACAAAGGCCGGATAGAACGGCAATATCCGCCCCGGCGCCGGCTCGTGGCTGCCATAGCCGAGCGCGAACAGGCTTGCGGTCGCGGCGCCGAGATCGACCACGGCGAGGAAGAAGGCCGACAGCGCGTCGAGGCGGAAATGCGCGCCGAGCCACGGCAGGCCAACGGGCAGCGTCAGGCTTTCGGCAGGGGCCGCCGCGAGGAGATGCGTCAGCGCCGCAGCAAGCGACAGGGTCGTGACGACGATGACCGCGCCGTAGATCACGCGGCTCGCGGCCGCGGACCGGACGATGACGACCGCACACACTCCAAGTGCGAGCTCAAGCGCAGCACCGGCGAGCGCGATCGTCAGCATCACGTTGCCGGCCTCTTCAGCCGCACGCCACGGCCACCGCCGGAGCTGACGGCGTTGTCGGTCATGAGTTCGATGCCGAGCGAGTCCAGCGCGGCGATGAGTTTCATCAGCGAATCGACATTGCCGCGAACGACGCCGTCACTGGCCTCCATGCGTTGGATGGTTGGGAGCGACAGCCCGGCCGCTTCGGCGAGGGTGCGCTGATCGATGCCGAGAAGCGCGCGGGAAGCTCTGATTTGGCCGGCTGTAATCATGAAATACCTGAATATTGATGTTTAATACGTCAATCATCATGATTTGCAAGCCCATATAGATGCCCACAACGTCCATTCTGGTGGATCGCGCCTGCGCCCCACGGGACACTGAATACTTCCTTGTGAAAAAAATTGGTGATATTATTTCTGTAGAATAGGCTACAGATTGTCGGCCATGCCATTGCGTCCACGCCCACACCCGGTCCCCGACGAAGCCGCCATTCTCACCAAGGCTGTCCTTCGCGCGGCCGATCGGCTTGCGATCAAGAACGCCGTGCTCGCGAGAATCCTGGGCCTGTCGGGGCCGACGATCTCGCGCATGCGCAACGGCAAGTACCGGCTCGAACGCGGGCAGAAGCCGTTCGACCTCGCCGTCTTGTTGATCCGTCTTTACCGCTCGCTCGACGGCATCGTCGGCGGTGACGACCGCGTTGCCGCCGATTGGCTCACAAACAAAAACACCGTGCTCGATGGCGTTCCGCTTGAACTGATTCAGTCGGTGTCGGGATTGGCGAATGTCATCCATTATCTCGACGCGCGACGAGCTGTCGTCTAATGGGAAAAAGGCGTCGGGCCGTTGCTGGCGCGTGGTCGAAGCGCAAAATCAGATTTCAACAACGAAGCTGACGGACACGAGCGCCGAACAGCACGCGCTCGAACTCTTGATCGAAGAGACCAAGCCGCCGGTTCCCGCGGAATGCCGCCGCCTCAACTTTCTGCTGTCGACGCCGTTCCGATACGGCGCGGCTTATCCGCGGGGGTCGCGATTTCGGCGCGCCGGGTTCACGCCGGGCGTGTTCTATGCGTCGGAGCGGGTCGAAACCGCGATCGCGGAGCTTTGCTTTCTCCGGCTGTTGTTCTTCTCGGAATTGCCGGACACGAAATGGCCGGCGAACGCCGGCGAATACACGACTTTTGCGACGAAATACGCCACGACAAAGTCGATCGATCTGACATCGCCGCCGTTCGATTCCCGGTCGGCGCTATGGATGCATCCGACCGACTACGGGCCCTGCCAGAACTCTCGCCGAGATGGCGCGCGAAGCGGACATCGAATTGATCAGATACGCTTCGGTGCGCGATCCCGGACACCATGCCAATCTTGCGCTTCTGTCCTGGCGGGCGTTCGCGCGCAGCGAGCCGGTGGCCCATCAAACATGGCAACTGCTTTTCGGCAGCAACGGCGCGCGCGCGGTCTGCGAATTGCCGCGCCGCAGGCTTGATTTCAACCGGGCCGCTTTTGTTGCGGACCCGCGGATCGCATCGATGAAGTGGGAGCGGTAGGGGCCAAAAGCTTATGCAGCTTTTTTTGCTCATTCCCGCGCAAGCGGGAATCCAGAAGCTTGCGCCAGCGACCGGGTCCCGGCCTTCGCGGGGACGAGCGACCTAACTAACCAGCAGAATGCGACTGCGACTGTCGAACCGGTCCAAGCGCCTAGCGCTTGCGGCGCAGCCTGACTACCACGTCGATGCGGGCGATCTCGTAGCCTTCCGGCGGCACCGGCGCCTTGCCGACCACGACGTCAGAGGAGGGAATGTCGAGCAGATCGTTTTTCTCTTCGATGAAGAAGTGATGGTGCTCGGTATTGTTGGTGTCGAAATACGCCTTGGAGCCGTCGACCGCGACCTGCCGCAGCAGCCCGACTTCGGTGAATTGGTGCAGCGTGTTGTAGACCGTGGCGAGCGACACCGGCACTTTGGCGCGGTTGGCTTCCTCGTACAGCATTTCCGCGGTGATGTGACGGTCGCCCTTGGCGAACAGGATCCAGCCGAGCGCCATGCGCTGCCGGGTTGGGCGCAAGCCGACCTCGCGCAACTTTGCCTTCACGTCGTGCCACGGGCAGCCGGTAAGATCGTCAGCCCCGGCCGGCGGACGCGGCTGGACCGCCGAGGGCATGCCGGCGGCGGGCAGCAGGGGACGCGAGGGAAACCGCGACTGATTCATTCTGGCACCTAACGGCCCCACGGGCGGGCCGGACGAAGATCGTTGCAATTGAAATCATTATATGCCGCTTGGTGCGCAGGCTGCAACACCCAAGGGTCATAGGGGGCGCCGCGAGTTTGAGCCTAGCGGATAGGCCCCTCATCCCGGCCTTCTCCCCGCACACGAGGAAAAGGCGAAGAGGGTGGATGCCACCCGTTTTGTGGCGGCGCAGCAATCAGCAATTGTGGCCAGCCGAGGGGTCGCCGCTTTGCCGCCATATCCCCATGTGTTAGGGAACGGTGCCAGTGTCGCTGATTTGAAGTTCCTACGCATTTTGCCACGCGCGCGTTGAGGAAAGTCAAATCGTCGAGCGTCACCGGGTTCATATACTTGCTGGCGCCCCTTCAGTTGTCCGAAGTTCGCGTCCAAGGGAGTGTGCAAGGGTGCCGCTATGGATCGCGAACTTCGGGAGCGGGGCGTTCAGCCGGGGGCGGAGCGGAGGATGCAAGAGAGGCGTTCGCATTTCGATTATGAGGATCTGCTCGCCTGCGGGCGCGGCGAACTTTTTGACAAAGGTCCGCAGCTTCCACTGCCGCCGATGCTGATGTTCGACCGTATTTCCGAAATCGCCGAAGTCGGCGGTGAATACGGCAAGGGGCTGGTTCGCGCTGTTCTCGAACTGAAGCCCGATCTCTGGTTCTTCCCGTGCCATTTCAAGGGCGACCCGGTGATGCCGGGATGCCTTGGGCTCGATGCGCTGTGGCAGATGCTCGGTTTCTTCCTCGGCTGGCTCGGCGCTCCGGGCAAAGGCCGCGCGCTCGGCGTGGGCGAGATCAAGTTCTCCGGCACGGTGCTGCCGACCATGAAGAAGGTCGTGTACGGCATCGACATCAAGCGTGTGATGCGATCCAAACTTGTGCTCGGCGTGGCTGACGGCTGGCTGTCCGCCGACGGGTCGGTGATCTATAAGGCGCTCGATTTGAAGGTCGGGCTGTTCCTCGATCCGGCGCCGCAGGCCAGCGAAGCCTGAAGACCGCGCGACGGGCGCAAGCTCAAGACGATACGACGAGGACGAGGCGAAAGATGAGACGGGTGGTCGTCACCGGGATGGGTATCGTCTCGTCCATCGGCAATAATACGCAAGAAGTGCTCGCCTCATTGCGCGAGGCGAAATCCGGCGTGGTGCGCGCCGACAAATACGCCGAGCTTGGTTTCAGGTGTCACGTGCACGGCGCGCCCACGCTCGACGCGACCGAAGCAGTCGATCGCCGTGCGATGCGCTTTCTCGGCGGCGGCGCGGCTTGGAACCACGTCGCCATGGAACAGGCAATCCGCGACGCCGGCCTGGAAGAATCCGAAATCTCGAACGAACGCACCGGCATGGTCATGGGCTCGGGCGGGCCTTCCACCCGCGCCATCGTCGAGGCGGCCGACATCGCGCGCACCAAGGGACCGAAGCGGGTCGGGCCGTTCGCGGTGCCGAAGGCGATGTCGTCGACCGCGTCGGCGACGCTTGCGACCTGGTTCAAGATCAAGGGCTTGAGCTATTCGATCTCGTCGGCCTGCGCGACCTCGAACCACTGCATCGGCAACGCCTTCGAGCTGATCCAATACGGCAAGCAGGACATGATGTTTGCCGGCGGCTGCGAAGAGCTCGATTGGACGCTGACGGTTCTGTTCGACGCCATGGGCGCCTTGTCGTCGAAATACAACGATACGCCGGCCAAGGCGTCGCGCGCCTACGACGCTGATCGCGACGGCTTTGTGATCAGCGCCGGCGCGGGCGTGCTGGTGCTGGAGGAACTCGAGCATGCCAAGGCGCGCGGCGCGCGCATCTACGCCGAGCTTACCGGTTACGGCGCCACCTCAGACGGCGCCGACATGGTGGCGCCCTCGGGCGAGGGCGCCGCACGCTGCATGCGCCTGGCGCTGAAGGATGTGAAGCCGCCGGTCGATTACATCAACCCGCACGCCACCTCGACGCCGATCGGCGATCTCAAGGAGATCGAGGCGATCCGCGAAGTGTTCGGCTCGGGCGAGAAGTGCCCGCCGATCTCGGCCACCAAGTCGCTGACCGGCCATTCGCAGGGTGCGACCGGCGTGCACGAGGCGATCTATTCGCTGTTGATGATGAAAAACGGCTTCATCTGCGAAAGCGCCAATATCGAAAATCTCGATCCGGCGTTCGCCGACATGCCGATCCTACGCGAGCGCCGCGATAACGTGACGCTCGGCTGCGTGCTGTCGAATTCGTTCGGCTTCGGCGGCACCAATGCATCCATCGTGTTCAAGCGGCTGGATGCGTGATATTGCCAGTGCCCCTTGACGTCATGGCCGGACATAGCCGTGCGAAGAACGGCGTCGCTTCGCTCGCCTATGTGCCAGCCATCTAAGTCTTAGGGCACGAAGACCGCCTGATCGATGGACGAAAGTCGTGGATGCCCGCAACAAGTGTGGGCATGACGGGGGAGAGTAAAAATTCCATGCAGGGGTTGATGCACGGCAAGCGCGGCCTGGTGATGGGGGTCGCCAATGACCATTCGATCGCCTGGGGTATTGCGCGGACGCTGGCTGCGCACGGCGCAAGCCTCGCCTTCACGCATCAGGGCGACTCGCTCGGCAAGCGCGTCAAGCCGTTGGCGGCATCGGTGAATGCCGATCTGGTGATGCCTTGCGACGCGGAGGACATCGCGTCGGTCGATGCGGTCTTCGCCGAGATCGGCCGCCTTTGGGGGACGATGGATTTTCTCGTCCATGCCATCGCCTTTTCCGACAAGAACCAGCTCAGCGGCCGCTACGCCGATACCACGCGCGAGAATTTTCTGCGCACCATGCTGATCTCCTGCTTTGCGTTCACCGAAGCTGCCAAGCGCGCGGCGGCGCTGATGCCGAACGGCGGCGCCATGGTGACGCTGACCTATAACGGCGGCGATCGCGCCATGCCGAACTATAACGTCATGGGGCCCGCCAAGGCGGCGCTGGAATTGTCGGTGCGTTATCTGGCGGTCGATTTCGGGCCGCAGGCGGTCCGGGTCAACGCGATTTCGGCGGGGCCGATTCGCACGCTTGCGGGCGCTGGCATCGGCGATGCGCGCGCGATGTTTGCGTTCCAGCAACGCCACTCGCCGCTGCATCGCGGTGTCACGCTCGACGACCTCGGGGGCGCCGGTCTTTATCTTCTCTCCGACCTTTCGACCGGCGTGACCGGCGAAATTCACTTCGTCGATTCCGGCTACAATGTCATCGCCATGCCGCATCCCGACGCCTTGCGCGCCGATCGAGAGCGGGGCGGCGATTAAGGGCGGGATGCGAGTTGGTTGAATCGTCAGGCCCGCGGATAGCCGTTCGAAGAACGGCGTCGCTTCGCTCTGCCTATGTCGCCGGCATCCAGGTCTCGGGTCCGCGCCAAGACAAAGACCTGGATGGCCGGGTCAAGCCCGCCATGACGAAAGGGTCGGCGATCAAAGATTTGCGACTGGCAGCTGATCGGGAAATAGGCGCCGGCTTGTCCGCGGCCGTCCAACAGCTCACCTAAATATCGGGAAAATTTGGAGATTTTGGCGACCCTCGAGGCCGCGCGACTGCCTGCAGCGGAAGCGAGTGTGCCTAAATTATGACATCTGACGAATATTGACATTCGTCACCCGTCAGGGACACGTTGTGCGTAATGCGAGGTGTCTCCGATGTGGAAGCATGTTGAATTCGCGGGCTCTACCAATGCGTTAACGCAAATCGCGGCAGCGGGAGCGCTGGCGCTGGCGCTCGCCGGGTGTAACGAGATCGCTGCCCAGCACGCTGCCCCCATCCGGCCCGTTCTGGTCGCCGCCGTCCATTACGAAGCCCAGGCCCGCGACCGGTCCTTCGTCGGTACCGTCCGCCCGCGGATCGAAAGCGATCTAGGGTTTCGCGTCAGCGGCAAGGTGCTCAAGCGCCTGGTCGAGGTCGGCGCGATGGTGGATGCCGGCACGCCGCTCGCCACGCTCGACGAAGTCGATCTCAAGCTGCAAGCCGAGCAGGCGGAGGCGGAAAGGCGCGCCGCGAGCGGCGTGCTCGCACAAGCAGCCGCCGCGGAAGCGCGCACCAAGGAGCTGCGGCAGAAGGGTTGGTCGACCGACGCCCAATTGGACCAGGCCAAAGCCGCAGGCGATGAGGCGCGCGCGCGTCTGAATCGCGCCGAGCGCCAAGTCGAACTGACCAAAAACAGTTTGTCTTATGCGACGCTTCTTGCGGACGCTCCCGGCGTCGTCACCGCCACATTGATCGAGCCCGGCCAGGTGGTCTCGGCCGGTCAGACCGCGTTCCGCGTCGCGCGGCTTTCTGAGAAAGAAGTCGTGGTCGCGGTCCCCGAGACGCTGCTCGCGCGCGCCAAGTCGGGCGAGGCGCGTGTCTCGATCTGGTCCGTGCCCGACAAGCTCTACGTCGCCAAGCTGCGGGAACTTGCGCCGTCGGCCGATCCGGCGACGCGGACCTATCTGGCGAAGTTTTCCGTACCGGGCGTCGGCGACGAAGTGCAGCTCGGCATGACCGCGATGCTGATCCTGTCCGAGCCGGCAAGCGAACGCGTGGCGCGTCTGCCGTTGTCGGCTTTGTTCGACCAGGGCGCCGGCCCTGCCATGTATGTTGCCGACGCGGCGACCGGCGGGATCACGCTCAAGCCGGTCAGCGTGAAAGCCTACGAGAGCAACGACGTTCTGATCAGCGGCGGCGTCGAAGAGGGCGCCAAGGTCGTCACGCTCGGCGTGCAGAAGCTCAATCCCGCCGAGAAGGTCAAGGTCGTCTCGTCGTTGTCGTTTTAGAGCATGATCCGGAAAAGTGGAAACTGGTTTTCCGAAAAGATCATGCTCCACCAAAAACTAAGGCGCAGAACGAAATTGAGTTGCAGAAGGCAGAGTTTAAGAAAGAGCGGGAGAGCGCGATGAGCCGTTTCAATGTCTCTGCGTGGGCCGTTGCGCATCCCGCTCTGATCCTTTTTTTGATCGTGATGCTCGGCACGGCCGGCCTGTTCTCCTACCGCAGTCTGGGACGCGGCGAAGATCCGTCCTTCACCATCAAGCTCGTCGTCGTCACCGCCATGTGGCCGGGCGCGACAGCCGCGGAGATGCAGACACAGGTCGCCGATCCGATCGAAAAGAAGATGCAGGAGCTGCCCTTCATCGACAAGGTCACGACCTACAGCAAGTCTGGCTTCACGGCGATGCAGGTCGCGTTCAAGGACAATACGCCGGCCCGCGACGTGCCGCAGCTCTTCTACCAGCTGCGCAAGAAGCTCAGCGACATAAAGGACGATCTGCCGTCCGGCCTGATCGGGCCGTCGGTGAACGACGAGTGGGGCGACGTCGATTCGATCCTCTACATGCTGACCGCCGACGGCGCCGACTATGCGCAGATGAAAAAGGTCGCCGAGGCGTTCCGCCAGCGCCTGCTCAAGGTCAGGAACGTCACCAAGGTCAATCTCTACGGCACGCAGGACGAGAAGATCTTCGTCGAATTCTCGCATGCCAAGCTGGCGACGCTCGGCATCACGCCCGATCAGTTGTTCCAGTCGCTGGCCCGGCAGAATGCGGTCGTGCCGGCCGGCGTGCTGGAGACCACGGCGCAGCGCGTGCCGCTGCGCGTCACCGGCGCGCTCGACGGCGTCAAAGCCGTTGCCGAGACGCCGGTCGAGGCCAACGGCCGCGTTTTCCGGGTCGGCGACATCGCCACAGTGACGCATGGCTTTGCCGATCCGCCGGACTTCCAGGTCCGTCAAAAGGGCAAGCAGGCCATCGGCGTCGGCATCGTGATGGCCAAGGGCGCCAACATCCTGGAACTCGGTCCCGACGTTGCCAGTGCGACCGCCGACTTCATGTCGGCGGTGCCGCAGGGCTTCGATCTGGAGCAGATCGCCGATCAGCCGGAGGTCGTCGATCACGCGGTGAACGAATTCGTCCATTCCTTCATCGAAGCGTTGGCGATCGTGCTGTTCGTCAGCTTCCTCGCGCTCGGCTGGCGCACCGGCATCGTGGTGGCGATGTCGGTGCCGCTCGTGCTCGCCATCGTTTTCATCGTCATGAATTCGATGGGCCTCGATCTGCACCGGATCACGCTCGGGGCATTGATCATCGCGCTCGGCCTTCTGGTCGACGATGCCATCATCGCCGTCGAGATGATGGTGGTGAAAATGGAGCAGGGCTGGGATCGCGTTCGCGCCGCGTCGTTTGCCTGGGAATCCACCGCTTTCCCGATGCTCACCGGGACGCTGGTGACCGCAGCCGGCTTTCTGCCGATCGGCTTCGCCAATTCCTCGGTGGGCGAATATGCCGGCGGCATCTTCTGGGTGGTTGCGATCGCGCTCTTGGCTTCGTGGGTCGTCGCCGTCGTGTTCACGCCGTATATCGGCGTGAAGCTTCTGCCCAATTTCAAGAAGCTCGCAGTCGGCCACGATCCGCACGAGATCTACGAGACGCGGATGTATCGCGCGCTCCGCCGCGTGATCGAATGGTGCGTGAGGCGGCGCGTCACCGTGGTCGTCGCGACTGCCGGCATCTTTGTGTTGTCGATCCTGGCCTTCGGCCATGTCCAACAACAGTTCTTCCCGTTGTCGGAGCGGCCTGAATTGTTCTTCCAGCTTCGCCTGCCGGCGGGCACCGCCTTCGGCACGACCTTGGAATTGGTCAAACGCGCGGAAGCGATGCTCAAGAACGACAACGATATCGCCACCTACACGGCTTATGTCGGCCGCGGCTCGCCGCGCTTTTGGCTCGGCCTCAATCCGCAACTGCCCGACGAAGCCTTCGCCGAGATCGTGATCTTGTCGAAGGATGTGGAAGCGCGCGAGCGCATCAAGGCGCGTCTGGAAAAGGCGGTCGCGGACGGCGCGCTGTCGGAGGCGCGGGTCCGCGTCGACCGCTTCAATTTCGGCCCGCCGGTCGGCTTCCCGGTGCAGTTCCGCGTGATCGGCCCGGATGCCAAGAAGGTGCGCGACATCGCCTATAAGGTGCGCGAGGTCATGCGCGCCAACGACAAGGTGATCGATCCGCATCTCGATTGGAACGAGCAGGCGCCGTACCTAAAGCTCGTGGTCGATCAAGATCGCGTACGGGCGATGGGATTGACGCCGCAGGATATCGCGCAGTCGCTCGGCATGCTGATCTCCGGCGTGCCGATCACGACGGTGCGCGACGGTATCGAGAAGGTCGCCGTCGTGGCGCGCGCTGTCCCCTTGGAGCGGCTCGATCTCGCGCACATCGACGATCTGTCGCTTTATTCACGCAACGGCGTCGCGGTTCCGCTGTCGCAGATCGCCCATGTCGAATACGGCCACGAGGAGCCGATCCTGTGGCGCATCAATCGCGACATGTCGATCACGGTGCGCGGCGACGTCGTCGACGGCGTTCAGCCGCCGGACGCGACCAACGCGATCTGGCCGAAGCTTCAGTCGATCCGCGATAGCCTTGAGCCGGCCTACCGGCTCGAAATCGGCGGCGCTATCGAGGAATTGCAGAAAGGCAATGCGTCGATCTTCGTGCTCTTCCCGCTGATGATCTTTGTCATGCTGACGCTGTTGATGATCCAGTTGCAGAGTATCTCGCGGCTGATCCTGGTGTTCCTCACCGCGCCGCTCGGCATCGTCGGCGCCTCCTTGGGGCTCAATGTCGCCGACAAGCCGTTTGGTTTCGTTGCCCTGCTCGGCCTGATCGCGCTGATGGGGATGATCATGCGGAACGCGGTGATCCTGGTCGATCAAATCGAATCCGACGTCAGCCACGGCTCGAGGCGCCGCGACGCCATCGTGGAAGCGACGGTGCGCCGGGCCCGGCCGGTCGTGCTCACCGCGCTGGCGGCGATCCTGGCCATGATCCCGCTGTCGCGCTCGGCTTTCTGGGGCCCGATGGCGATTACCATCATGGGCGGCCTGTTCGTGGCGACGTTCTTGACCCTGCTGTTTCTGCCCAGCCTCTATGCCTTGTGGTATCGTAAGCGGCTGGACGAGCGCGGCCATGTGGGCAGCGTTTCGCAGTTGGATGAACGGAGGGAAAGAACCGTGCCGGTTGCGGTCGCGGCCGAATGATGCCCCGATCGCGGCAGCCGGACGCTGGATGAAGACCAAGCAAGAAAAGACCGAGAGCTATGCCTATGACTGACCTGATGGACCACACCGACACCGACATCCGGGAACGGATTCTGGCGACGACCGAGCGTCTGTTTCGCGAGATCGGCTATCAGAAGACCACGGTCGCCGATATCGCCAAGACGCTGCGTATGAGCCCGGCGAATGTCTACCGCTTCTTCGACTCCAAGCGGTCGATCACGGCCGGCGTGGTCAGCCGGCAGATGGGCGACGTGGATCAGGCGCTGCAGGCCATTGCCGCGCAGCCGCAGAGCGCCACCGAGCGACTGCGCGAAATGCTGATCACCATCTTCCGGATGAACTCCGAGCGCTTTGCGGGCGACTCGAAGATGCACGAGATGGTCGCGGTCGCCATGGAGGAGAACTGGGACGTCTGCCAGGCGCATATCGACAAAATCATCGCCGTGACCGCGCGTGTGGTCGGAGACGGCATGAGGTCGGGTGAATTCCGGGCAGCGGATCCCACGGTGACCGCGCTTTGCGTTCTGACCGCCATGCTGCGGTTCATCCATCCGCAATTGATCGCCGAATTTGCCAACAAGCCGAGCGCGACGCACGAGCAACTGATGGATTTCGTGCTCACGGCGTTGCGCGCGCCGAAGCCGTAGGCAGGCGGGCCGAGGCGGCGGGAGCGGAAGCTTCACGGCTTCTCCACGTGCGGCATCACCGCCCGTGCGAAGCCGCTCCAGCGCGCCGGCATCGGGATGCCCCACCTCGTGTCGAGGAACACGGACGTGAGCGGTCGCACACGCCTCGTAAAAATCGTTACTCTGCTTTCGTCACGCGTCCGTTCTTGAACCCGTCCAAAATCAGCGGGATGATGTGCCGGATCGTCGCGTCGACATCCTCCGGATCGCAGGCGCCGCCGCTGATCCTCTGGATCCGCCCCGCGTCGGCCATGATGAATGTCATCGTTCCGATCATCATCTGATAGGCCCAGTGAATCTCCGCGGCGCTGCGCCCGGGTAGCGTCGCGCCGAGAAGATCGGTCACCGCTGCGGCGATCGGATCGAGCAGGTCCTGAATGATGCCGCGTTCGACCGAGCGCGGATCGGACACTTCGCGCGCCAGCAATCGGCCCAGCGACTGGCGACCCTCGGTGCTGCGCAATCCGAGCATCGGCACCAGCACCGCCTTGACGATGGCCGCCAACCGGCGATCGGGATCTTGCTCAAGTGCCGCCAGCGCAAGGCCGGCGCGGCGCTCGGCGACGAGGGTCGGCGCGTGCGACTCGAACACGCGGCGATAGACGCCGAGCTTTCCGCCGAAATGATAGCTGATCAGCGCCACCGGCACGCCGGCCTTCAGCGCGATTTGCCTGATCGACGTTCCTTCGTACCCGGCCTCCGCAAACAATTCCTCGGCGGCCGCCAATATTCGTTCTTGCGTCGGACGGTTGTTGACCTCCGCCTTCGGTCCGAGGTGCCTCACTTTCGGCATCTGGCCTTTGCGCATTCTGGGCTACCTATGTCGCCATAACAGATTGATCTATAAGGTATTTGAACGGTAATATAAAATAATTGAACACACGATCAACATCTGCTCCAATACCTCTGCAAAACAAACGGCCGGCCGTCGCGAGCCAAGCCGCAACCCGCGCTATGCCGCAAGTCGCGCGCGGGTTTCCATTCGGGAGGAGCGTACGATGAAGACAAGCAGCGATCATGTCTTGACCACCCATACCGGCAGCCTGCCACGGCCGCAGCAACTGATCGATCTTGTTTACTCCAAACAAGAAGGGAAGAAAGTCGATGATGCCGCCTTCGCATCCATGGTCGGCAAGACCGTCGACGAACTGGTTCGCCGGCAGGCGGAAATCGGCGTCGACGTCGTGTCGGACGGCGAAGTCAGCAAACCCGGCTTCGTCAATTATATAGGCAAACGGCTTACCGGATTTGGTGGCGTCGGGGCGCCCTGGGCGCTCGGCGACATGGACGATCTACCTGAATTGGTGATGGAGCAGTATGGCGGTGCAGCCGGCCAGCACATTTTGATGCCGGAATGCGTCGGCCCAATCTCTTATGTCGGGAAGGATGAGGTTCAACACGATATAGTGCGGCTTCGGCACGCGGTTAGTCAATCGCACGTCCTGGAAGCTTTTATTCCGGCAACATCACCGGGATGCGTGACGATGTGTGCCGCGAACAAACACTATCCATCCTACGAAGATTACCTGTGGGCCGTCGCCGATGCCATGGCCGAGGAATATCGCGCGATCGTGAATGCCGGCTTCGTTCTCCAGCTCGACTGCCCCGACATACCGATGATCGCCCATACGCGGGGATGGCACGACGGAAAGAAAATCTATGGCGTGAAAGGACACGCCGAATTGCACATACAAGCCATCAATCGCGCCATAAAAGGACTGCCTCCCGGAATGATCCGCCTGCACATTTGCTGGGGCAACTATTCTGGGCCGCATCACCACGACGTCGCGCTGAGCGAAATTCTCGAGCCCGTGCTTGCCGCTAATGTCGCCGCTTATTCGTTCGAGGGCGCGAACCCGCAACACGAGCACGAATGGACGCTGTTCGAGACGATCAAGTTGGCACCCGACAAGATCATCATCCCCGGCGTGATCGACACCAAGACGAATGTGCTTGAACATCCAGAACTCGTCGCCCAGCGGATCGAGCGCTACGCCGGTCTCGTCGGCCGCGAGCGGGTAATCGCGGGCACCGATTGCGGCTTCGGGACATTTGTGGGCTTTGGCGCCGTTCATCCGAAGGTGGCGTGGCTTAAGCTCGGCTCGCTCGTGCAAGGCGCGCAACTAGCGAGCAAGCACCTTTGGTCCTAGCAGCCCGGCGGCCGCCCCCGGCGGGACAAGCGGCCGCCGTTCGATGTGACCCGCGGCCGGTTCTCACCGGTTCTTTCAGACTCCAGCTCCAAGATCGCTGACCCAAGGAGAGATCAAAGAAAATGTGGCGCGTTCGGCGAATTGTTACAGCAACTGATCAAGACGGCGAATCGTATTTTCATTCAGATGGAAAAGCCGAAAACTACAAAGAAATGACCGGCATGAGCGGGCTCTATCTCACGGACTTGTGGGAGACCAAAGGGCCGCGAGCCGACAATCGCGGGACCGATGACGCAACATCGCGTCCGGTCCGTTTGGAGCCTCCGGAGGGCGGCACCATTCTGCGGATTGTCGAGTTTCCCCCCGATAAGAACTGGCGCGGCAAGGGTGACGTGTCGGGGGCTTTCTCATCGGTCGGCGCCGGTCACGCGCCGGTCGCGGGCCACGGCGATCCGATGATGCACATCACCAGCACTGTGGATTACATCATCGTGCTGGAGGGTGAAATTTACGCCGTGATGGACAAAGGCGAGACCTTGCTCAAACAAGGCGACGTGCTCGTCCAACGCGGCACCAATCACAGTTGGCACAATCGCTCGGACCAGCCGTGTATCATTGCGGCCGTTCTGGTCAGCGCCGATCCGGTTCAATAGCGTCGTTTCGATCACGACGTTTCAACAGTGTCCTTTCGAGGCCGGGCGCAACTCCGCCTCGGAAGAGAGGCACGTCAGAGCCTCTCCACATGCGGCATGACCTCGGTGCGGAACAGGTCGAGCGAGCGCATTGCATCCTTCAGCGACATGGTGCCGAGGAAAAGGTAGGTGAGCAGATAATTGATGCCGAGCTCGGCCGCCTGGCGCTCGATTTCGGCGCGCACCGTCTGCGGCGAGCCGGCAATGATGCCGCCATGTGACACCATCTCCTCGTAGCTCGTGCCGTGCGGGATTTTCAGACGTGAGGTGAGACCGGTATCTTTTTTCCACACCCGCAGCCAATTCAGGTTGGCGAGGTGAACATCCATCGCCGGTTTGAACACGCGATGCGCTTCCGCATCGGTGTCGGCGACGAAGATGTGGCGCTGCACGCCGATCACCGCCCCGCCGGCAAATTCAGGTTTCGGCTGTGCCGGTGCGCCGCGTTTCGCCAAGGCATTCTTGAAGGCGGCGATATTGGCCTTGGCCATGGCGGTCGGCCCGAGCGTCACATAATGCAGTCCGTGCTCCCCGGCCCAGGTCGACCCGATTTCGCTGGACGAGGCGTACCAAAACGGCGGGTGCGGCTGCTGCAGAGGCCTGAGCGCGATCGGGACGTCGTTATAGAGGTAGCGGCTGCTTTTGAAACTGAACGTTTCCGATACCAGGCCGGTGGTCACACACTCGTAGGCCTCGAAGAAAATGTCACGCGAATTGTCGTGCGGGACATTGTGAAATTCCAGCTCATAGGGCGACACGCCGCGGCCGACACCGATATCGAGGCGGCCGTGGCTCAAATGATCGAGCATGCAGATTTCCTCGATCAGCCGCAGCGGCGAATAAAGCGGCAGCAGGTAGACCAGCGGGCCGAGCCGCAAATGCTTGGTCTCCCGCGCCACGGCGGCAAGATAGATGCCCGGCACCGGAACCAGATTGAGCAGTGTGGCGTGGTGCTCGGCGACATGCAGGCAATAAAAGCCGGCTTTGTCGGCGGCGGCGGCGAATTCAATCCGCTCGTCGAAAAGCTGTGCGACCGGACGTGCGCCATCCTCAACGTGATCGAAAAGTCCGATTTTCACGCTATCCCCTCCCTAACCCTCCCCCGCAAAAGGGGGAGGAACAGTTTGTGCCTGCGGCGCGATTGGCGTCAGCGCGCCGGCCTCCTTCGGTCCGTTTTCTGGCATTTTCCGCGGCGCCTAGCCATCCTCTGTGCGCGAAGCAGAGCCATGCGCGGTGCTCTTGCTTCGCCCCGTCGGCCGCGCCACATGTGCGGCTCATGTCCCGGGATTCCGCCATAGCCGCCATCGAAGTCGAGCGCCTCGTCAAGATCTATAAGGAGGTGCCGGCCGTCGACGGCATCTCGTTTTCGATCCGACGCGGCTCGATCACGGGATTGCTCGGCGGCAACGGCGCCGGCAAGACCACGACCATCGCCATGATCATGGGCCTATTGATGCCCACCTCCGGCAGCGTGAAGGTGCTCGGCGCACACATGCCGCACCAGCGCTACCAGGTGCTGCAGCGGATGAATTTCGAAAGCCCGTATGTCGACATGCCGATGCGGCTCACCATCCGGCAGAATTTGACCGTGTTCGGGATGCTTTACGGCGTACGCCATCTCGCCGAGGGGATCGAGGAACTGGCTGAAGCGCTCGATTTGACCAGCTTGCTCGACCGGCCGACCGGCAAGCTTTCGGCCGGACAGAAGACACGCGTTTCGCTTGCCAAATCGCTGATCAACGCGCCCGAGCTTCTCTTGCTCGACGAGCCGACTGCTTCGCTCGACCCGGACACCGCCGATTGGGTGCGCTCCCATCTCGAACGCTATTGCCGGGACCAGCATGCCACGGTGCTGCTCGCTTCGCACAACATGCACGAGGTCGAACGCTTGTGTGAGCGCGTCATCATCATGAAGCAGGGCCGCATCGAAGACGACGACACGCCGGCGCGGCTCCTGACCCGCTACGGCCGGCGCACGCTGGAAGAGGTTTTCCTCGACGTGGCGCGCGGGCGCGACGAAGCCGAGGCTGCGCAATGATCACGGCGACCGAAAGCGCGTTGGCGTTCTCGCCGCGGCGCGTCGCGGCAATGATGCTGCGCTACTGGTATCTCTTGCGTTCGTCCTGGCCGCGGCTGGTCGAGCTGATCTACTGGCCGGCGGTGCAGATGATCACCTGGGGCTTCATCCAATATTACGTGATGCAGAATGCCGGCTTTTTCGCCCGCGCCGGCGGCACGCTGATCGGCGCAGTGCTGCTTTGGGACATTCTGTTTCGCGGCCAGCTCGGCTTTTCGATCTCGTTCCTGGAAGAGATGTGGGCGCGCAATATCGGCAACCTGATGATGTCGCCGTTGCGCCCGATCGAATTCGTCGCCGCGCTGATGGTCATGAGCATCGTGCGGCTCGCGATCGGGGTCGTGCCGGTGACGCTGCTCGCCTTCGTCTTCTTCGGGTTCAATCTCTATGGGCTAGGGTTTGCGCTGGTCGCGTTCTTCATCAATTTGATGCTGACCAGCTGGGCGGTGGGGATTTTCGTGTCCGGCCTGGTGTTGCGGAACGGGCTCGGCGCGGAAAATCTCGCCTGGTCGATCATGTTTTTGTTCATGCCGCTGGCGTGCGCCTACTACCCGGTCACGACGCTGCCGGTCTGGCTGCAGCCGGCCGCCTGGGCGCTGCCGCCGACTTACGTGTTCGAAGGCATGCGCGCGCTCTTGATCGACCATACCTTCCGCGGCGATCTCATGCTCGAGGCGCTCGCGCTCAACGCCATCTTCATGGCGGCCGGCATCTTCGGCTTCCTCAAGCTCCTGCAAGCCGCCCGACGCCACGGCTCTTTGATGCAAACCGGCGAATAGCCGCACAAAAACCCAAGCCGAAATCGTTTCCGGCGCGTTTCCCTTTTGTCGGGATGGAACCGCAATTCGGTAAGAAACTGGGAAAAGTTTGCTTTTATGATCGCGGTATGACAAACCACTCCCATATTGCTGCGATGCAGCAAGCCGGGCAAGGATCGTCTATGGCCATCGGGGAGTTCGGCGGTGCGCCTGCCGTGCCGGGCGGCGTGCTGGCGTCGACGCCGCTCTACTGGCTTTACGAGTTAACGCATGCCGCGCTCAATCCGGCGCGCGTTGTCGCCGACGCAACGCGGCTCGCGTTCAGAAATCCGATCAATCCGCTCTATTCAACGAGCTTCGGAAAGTCGGTGGTCGCCGCCGCCGAATTGTTCGAGCGCTCGACGCGACGCTACGGCCAGCCCGAGTGGCGGATCTCCTCGACACTGGTCGGTGGCGAACGTGTGCCGGTGCGCATCGAGAGCGTTTGGGAGCGACCGTTCTGCCGGCTCCTGCATTTCGAGCGGGTGTTCGAGCGGGCGCCACGCCGGCAACAGCCAAGGCTCCTGATCGTGGCGCCGCTGTCGGGCCACTATGCGACGCTCTTGCGCGGCACGGTCGAAGCGTTCCTGCCCAATCAGGATGTCTACATCACCGAATGGCGCGATGCGCGCACGGTGCCGTTGTCGGAAGGGAACTTCGATCTCGACGACTACATCGATTACGTCATCTCCATCCTGCACGCGCTTGGCGGCGAAACGCATGTGGTGGCGGTTTGCCAGCCTGCGGTGCCGGTGCTCGCCGCCGCCGCCTTGATGGACGCCGACGACGATCCTTACCTGCCGATCACCATGACGCTGATGGGCGGCCCGATCGATACCCGGGTGAACCCCACCGCCGTCAACATGCTGGCGCAAAAGCGCGGCATCAATTGGTTCCGCCACAACGTCATCAGCAAGGTGCCGTTTCCCAATCCCGGATTCATGCGCGACGTCTATCCGGGCTTTTTGCAGCTCCACGGCTTCATGAGCATGAATCTCGATCGCCATATCGAGGCGCACCGGAATCTGTTCCTCAATCTGGTGAAGGGCGACGGCGACTCGGCGCAGAAGCACAAAGAGTTCTATGACGAATATCTCGCGGTCATGGATCTTACGGCCGAATTCTATTTGCAGACGGTCGACACCGTGTTCGTGCGCCATGCCCTGCCCAAGGGCGAGATGATGCATCGCGATCGCCCGGTCGATCCGAAACAGATCCGGCGCGTGGGGTTGCTCACGATCGAGGGCGAGCACGACGATATTTCCGGGGTCGGGCAGACCGAAGCGGCGCACCGGCTGTGCGTCAATCTTCCGCCGGAGCGGCAGGCGCACTGGCTGCAGCCCGGCGTCGGCCATTACGGCGTGTTCAACGGTTCGCGTTTCCGCGCCGAGATCGCCCCGCGCATTGCGGACTTCATCTTGTCGATGAGCCAGAGCGCGCGGAGCCGGTCGACGGCTTCCGCGGCGTCGCCAGGGGGTAACGGAGCGACGCGCGCGAAGGTGAAGGCCTAGGCGGCCAGCAACCACGGCGGGCATCAAACGTGACCCGCCTCCGGAAGACCCCCATTTATCGGCCAAAAAACGGCCCGCGGTGCGTGCGCCGCATCCGGACAGGGTCGATCATGGCAAGCTTTTGAGAAATCGACATTTTTTGGGAATCATGGACGTCAAATTTTCGCAACTGTGACAACCAAAGAGATGAAGCTATATTCATTTCATTAAACGCATTATATTGTGCGCCGACTCTCCTTCCACCACCACGATTGGTATATGAACAGCGCCTTTATCAAAGGCACTTTACTCTTCTTCGGATGTGGCACTATCGGCCCAGGGTTGGGTCTTGGGTCGTCGGCCATGTCATCGCGTGCGCTCCTTTATCGTCGGCCGTATGAGCCGAGCGCTATTGAAGTCATCTTTGATCGCTCGATTTACCTCGTGCGGGTGCGCCGGCACCGGCAAGCGCGCCGCTATACGCTACGCATCGCGGCCGCCACGCGCGAAGTGGTGCTGACAATCCCGCCGCGCGGCACGTTGAAGGAAGCGCGCGAATTTGCCCAGAAGCACGGCGGCTGGATCGCGGCGCGACTTGGCCGGCTGCCGGAAGCGGTGCGGTTCGCCAATGGCATCGTCATTCCGCTGCGCGGCGTGCCGCACCGGATCGCGCATCGGCGCAATGTGCGCGGCATCGTGTGGACCGAATGTGACGATGACGGCGATCGGCTGCTGTGCGTCGCGGGTGAGGCTCCGCACGTCGACCGGCGCGTCGGCGATTTCCTGCGCCGCGAGGCCAAGCGTGAGCTCGAGGCCGCGAGCAAGCGTCACGCTGCCGAGCTTGGTGTCGCGATCCGGCGGATTTCGGTGCGCGATCAGGCGAGCCGCTGGGGCTCCTGCTCGACCGCGGGCGTCTTGTCCTTTTCCTGGCGGCTCATTCTGGCGCCGGGTTTCGTCCTCAACTATCTCGCCGCCCACGAAGTGGCGCATCTCGTCGAGATGAATCATTCGGCCCGGTTTTGGCGGCTGGTGCAGCGCCTGTGTCCCGATCATGAGCGGGCTAAAGTTTGGCTCGACGTGCACGGCAGCGATCTGCATCGCTTTGGCCTGCCGCAAAACGGCAGTCAGGTGTAGCGTTGCCCCGGCAACGAGCGGCGCGCAACTGAGAGAGCGCTTGCCTTAAGACACACGGGGCCGTCATTCCGGATTGGCGCAAAGCGCCAAGTCAGAATCCAAAATCACGAACGTTACGGGATGCACTGATCGCTCGTGCTGCACGACCTGCGGTTATGGATTCCGGGCTCGCCACTGCGTGGCGCCCCGGAATGGCGGCGAAAATGTTGTCGCCGCGCAGGATGAAGGGGGTTCAGTGCCGGCCTTGCGTCTCTACCGCCACGACATTGGCCGGCGGCGTAACCAGGCCAAATGTCAGCTTGGCCGCGACGACCAGCAGCGTCGCCGCCAGCACGACGCGCAGCGCCGGTTCGGGCAAGCGCACCGCCGCATAGCTTCCGATCAAGATGCCGGGCACCGATCCTAAAATCAGCAGACCGAAAACCTGAAAGTCGACGGAACCAAGCAGCCAATGCCCGATGCCGGCGACAAGCGTGAGCGGCACGGCATGCGCGATGTCCGATCCGACGATCTTGACAGCCGGAAGCCTGGGATAAAGCAGCAGCAGGCAGGTCACCCCGATCGCGCCGGCACCGACTGACGACAGCGACACGATCGTCCCCAGCACCCCGCCGACGAAGACCGTCAGCGCCGCCACCTGCTTCGGGGCAAGCCCGCCAAGCCGGTCGGCGTAACGGGCGACGATGCGGCCGCGAAAGATCAGGGCGACAGCGGTGGCGATCAGCGCCAGGGTCAGAACGGCATTCACCAGGTTGCGCCCGGCGTTGCCATTGATGTCGAGCAAACTTATGGCCGCGATCGTCACAACGGTCATCGGCACGCTGCCCATGGCCAGCCGTCGCACGACGGTCCAGTCGATCGTGCCTTTGAGGCCGTGAACGATGCTGCCGGCGGTCTTGGTCGCGGCGGCATGCAGAAGATCGGTGCCGACTGCGGCCGCCGGATGAATGCCGAACAAGAGGATCAGGATCGGCGTCATCAGCGCGCCGCCGCCGACCCCGGTCATGCCGACCAGCAAGCCGACAGCGAAGCCGGATATCGTATAAAGGTACGGAATCGCGCTCATGCTGTGGTCCCGGCGCCATCATCCCCAATGTGATGGCCAGTATCGCGCAATCAAACCGATCCAAGCTTAGGGGATTTTTGCCGCTCGCGCACCGTGCCCCGCGCATAGCGCTCTGGACAAATCGCTGCACGCGCGCCTTGTCTCTGAATCAAGCCTTGTCTCTGAATCAAACCTTGTCTCTGAATCAAATCTTGGCCTTGAATCAAACCTTGGCCCTGAATCAAAAAGCCTTTTGTCGCAGCGGCGGCCGTCTGTCTAAGGGAACAAAATCGCACGTCTGCACCATGGCTGGAGACGTGAAGATTACCTAGGGGCGCAAGCCGGAAAAATCACCTAGGTGCGCAAGCCCGGATTTCATTTGCAACACGCTGCGCTGCAAAAAGTCTTCAAGCATCAACATGGGCGTTTTGCCGCAGCAGATAACACTAACGCGTGATCCACATTGCATCTGAACAAGGCGCACAATATGTCGTCCTCATTAGGCCAGACCGGGCGGCTCCCCCATCCCCCGACACCCCGCCGCTCGGCCATATAAGCCTGAGTTGAGGCAACAACTTGAGAACCCCAAGCGCGTAATCGGCTTGGGGTTCTTTTTTTGGCTGCACGCGTGTTTCGGCTGGTTGCATCGTCTGGCTGTCGGCCATTTTGGAACGCGGGCGCAGGCGGCGTCCTCAGAAGCACTCGCCGCTCTCTCCGCCATCGTAGCGTGCGCGTCATGATGCCCAGCGCTAATCCTTGACCAAGTCGCCCAAAAAACTCGCCGCCACGGCAAGCTTCGATAGGGTCAGACCGGAATTGGCGATCTCGTGGATCGCGCCGCGAATGCGCTCGACCTCGCTCTTGCGCGGCGTCACCCAAGCTTCGACGGCGCCAGCGCCGGTCGTGCCATTGGCGACCATGGCCGCCGTCAGGCGGCGTTCCGCATCGCCGATCGAATCCCGCGCCCGATCGAGCGCCAGGCGGTCGAAATAATCGGCGATCGGGATCTTGCCGGCCGCGCTCGCGATACGGTCGAGGTTGAAGAACGCGCCGGTGGCGAAATAGGTTGCGGCCACTTCCCCGACCGGCTTGCCGGTCCGGCCGGCGACCAGGATGATGTCCGGGGCAGCGGCGAGCGGCCCGAGATTGGCGATACGGAGCGCGAGCTCGTCCGGCACGCCCGCTTGCACGAGCTCTTGCCGCCGTGCCGCACGCGCGCGCAACGAGTCTTCCGGCAGTGCCGTGTCGAGCGCCGCTTCGACTTCGGCGATGCCTTCGCGGTAGTGCGCGATGACGCCGGCAAGGCCTCTCGCCAGATCGACATTGCGCAGGAACCAAATGATGCGGTCGAGCAGGAGATCCTGCACCGCCGCATAAAGGTCGAGCTGCAGCTTGCCGGGAATCCGATTGTCGAGATCGTCGATGGCGCCGTTGAGCGCGGTCATGCCGAAACTATCTCGCACCGCGGCAAAGGCGCCGGCGATGGCGGCCGGCGCGGCGCCGGTCTGATCGGCAATGCGTACGATCAGCGAAGGGCCGCCGCGGTTGATCATCGAATTGCAGAGCTGCGTGGCGATGATTTCCCGGCGCAGGCGGTGGCGCGTCAGCGCGTCGGGAAATTGCGCGGCGATCTCTTTCGGGAAATAGCGGCCGATCTCGCGGCCGAGATAAGGATCGTCCGGCACCGACGAACTCGAGCAGGTCGTCGTAGAGCGTGAGTTTCGCATAGGCGAGCAGAACCGACAGCTCGGGCCGGGTGAAGGGTTGCGAGCGGCGGCGGCGCTCGGCGAGCGCCATGTCGTCGGCCAGGAATTCGACCGCGCGATCGAGCAGGCTGCGCGCCTCCAGCGTCTGGATGAGCCGCTGCAAAAAGCCGAAATCCTCCATGCCGCGCCGCTGCGAGAGAGAAAGCGCGAGCGTCTGCAGGTAATTGTTGCGCAGCACCAGCGCCGCGACTTCGTCGGTCATTTCGGCCAGGAGCGCGTTGCGTGCGGTCATATCGATGCGGCCGTCGCGCAGCGGAATGCTGAGCGCGATCTTGATATTGACCTCCATGTCGGAGGTGTTGACGCCGGCCGAGTTGTCGATGGCGTCGGTATTGAGCCGCACGCCGGCGAGGGCCGCTTCGATGCGGCCGCGCTGGGTCATGCCGAGATTGGCGCCTTCACCGATCACCTTGCAGCGCAACTCGCCACCGGCGACGCGGATGGCGTCGTTGGCGCGGTCGCCCGCTGCCTCCTCGCTTTCGTCGGAGGCGCGCACGTAGGTGCCGATACCGCCGAAGAACAGCAGATCGACCGGTGCCTTGAGCAGCGCGCGGATGAGCTCGGCCGGCGTGAGCTTTTCGGCGACCCCGAACAGCTTCTGCGCTTCCGGCGAAAGCCTGATCTCTTTCGCCGCGCGCGAATAGATGCCGCCGCCGGGCGAGAGCAGCGATTTGTCGAAATCCTGCCAGCTCGAGCGCGGCAGATCGAACAGTCGCTTGCGCTCGGCGAATGTGCGCTCCGCGTCCGGATCAGGGTCGATGAAAATGTCGCGGTGATCGAAGGCGGCGATAAGCTTGGTGGTTTTCTCGCGCAACAGCCCGTTGCCGAACACGTCGCCCGACATGTCACCAACGCCGACCGTCGTAAACTGCGTCGTGCCGATATCGACGTCCATTTCGCGGAAATGGCGCTTGACCGATTCCCAGGCGCCGCGGGCGGTGATGCCCATTTTCTTGTGGTCGTAACCGGCCGAGCCGCCGGAAGCGAAGGCGTCGCCGAGCCAAAAATCGTGCGCGATCGCAAGCTCGTTGGCGATGTCGGAGAAGGTGGCGGTGCCCTTGTCGGCGGCGACGACCAGATAAGGATCGTCGCCTTCGTGGCGCACCACGTCGGCCGGCGGCACGACGCCGATGGTGCCGGTGCCGATATTGTCGGTGATGTCGAGCAGCGTCGAGATGAAGAGCTTGTAGGCTGCGGTGCCTTCCGCCTGGATCGCCTCGCGCGCGCCGCCGGCCGGCAGCCGTTTCGGCACGAAGCCGCCCTTGGCGCCGACCGGGACGATCACCGCGTTCTTGACGTTCTGCGCCTTGACGAGGCCGAGGATTTCGGTGCGGAAATCCTGCGGCCGGTCGGACCAGCGGATGCCGCCGCGCGCCACCTTGCCGAAGCGCAGATGCACACCCTCGACGCGGGGCGAGTAAACAAAAATCTCGTAGAGCGGCCGCGGCAGCGGCAGGCCATCGAGCTTGCGGCTTGCGAACTTCACCGCAATCAGCTCCTTCGGCGCGCCCGCGTCGTCGTGCTGATAGAAGTTCGTGCGGATCGCGGCAGTCACCGCGTTGACGAAACGGCGGAGAATGCGGTCCTCGTCGAGGCTCTCGACGGCGGCGAGCGCGGTTTCGATCGCCGAGGCGATCTCGGCCTCGCGCGCCGCATGTTGCGCGGGCGCCGTGCCGAGTTGCGGATCGAAACGGGCGTGGAACAGGCTGACGATCTGCGCCGCGATGGCCGAATGCTTGCGCAGCGTCGCCCACATGTAATCCTGCGAGAAGGGAACGCGCACCTGGCGCAGAAAACGCGACAGCGTCCGCAGCAACGCGACATCGCGCCAGACCAAGCTCGCCGCCAGGACCAGCGCGTTATAGCCGTCATTCTCGGCCTGCCCGCCCATCACCGCGAGAAAGCAATCCTGCAGACGGTCCTTGAGTGCATCGAGATCCACCGGCCGGCCCAACGCGCTTTCGAGCGTCATGTCGTGAAACCAGACGTCGTCGGTCGCGTGCGGCTCGATGTGATAGGTGCGCTCGTCGACGACGCGGAAACCCATATTCTCCAGCACCGGCACGCGTTCGGAGAGCGGGATCGGGCGGCTGCGGCTCAACACTTTCAGGCCGGCGCCGGATGCTGGGGTGCCGGCGTCACGATAAAGCTCGACGCCGAGCGGATGTTCGGCGGTCAAGTGCTCGATGATCGTGATATCGGACAGCGCCAGCGGCGCCGGATAGACCTCGCGATAGTCGACCGGGAAGGCCTCGCGATAGCGCGCCAACAGCGCGCGTGCCTCTTGCTGCGGGCGTGCGGCCGCAAGCGCATCGCCGAGCGCATCGGTCCAGCTGCGCACGATGGCTTCGACCGCGCGTTCAAGCGTTGCGCGATCGACGTGCGGAGTTTCGCCCTCGTAGCGGCCGATGATGAAGTGCACCCGCACCATCTGGCCTTCCGGGAAGAACGGATAGAAGGCGCGCAGCCGTCCCTGGAACGCGGTGGCGAGATAGTCGCCGATCTTGGCCCTGATCCGCGAATCGTAGCGTTCGCGCGGGATGTAAACCAAGACGGAGACGAAGCGGTCGAAGCGATCGCGCCGCGGCAGCACCCGCACGCGCGGGCGCTCGTCGAGCTGCATGATCGCCATCGCGAACTGATAGAGCGTGTCCTCGTCGATCTGAAACAGGTCGTCGCGCGGATAATGCTCCAGCACGTTGACCAGCGCCTTGCCGGAATGGCTCGCCGGGTCGAAACCGGCGCGGCTGATGACGCGATCGACCTTGCGCCGCAGGTAAGGAATGGCGCGCACCGAGCGGGTGTAGGCGGTCGAGGTCAGAAGCCCGCAGAACACGCATTCGCCGACCAGATGGCCGTCGGGATCGAAGCGCTTCACCCCGACATAATCCAAATGCACGCGCCGATGGATGCGCGAGCGGACTGCGGCCTTGGTCATGATCAGGAGCTTCGGCTCCTTGAGAAACTCGCGGATCTCCGGCGTGATCGTCACGAGCTCATTGCCGCGGCGCAGAAGCCGCATGTCGGGCGAGCGAAGGAGTCCAAGGCCGGTCTCGAATTTCGGCACCAGCTCGGTGTCGGTGTCGGCATAGGCGTAGTCGCGGGCGCCCAAGAGCGTAAAATTGTCGGCCGCGATCCATTGCAGGAACTGGATCGCTTCGGCGATCTCGTCGGCCGCAAGCGGCGGCGGATTGGCTTTGAGTTCGGCGGCGACTTCGCTCGCGCGCGCCAGCATCGGCCGCCAATCCTGCACCGCGACCCGCACATCGGCCAGCACCCCTTCGAGTGCGCGTACGATGTCGGCGCGCTCTTTCTCATCGTCCGCGCCCGCTACATGAATGTGGATGAAGCTTTCGCGGTGACCGTCGCCCTTGCGCACGCCCTTGAAGGCGACGAGCCGGCCGGCCTGGTCGCGCTCGACGGTGAAAACCGGATGCACCAAGAGGCGGATGTCCGCTGCGCGCTCGCCGAGTTCGCCCAGCACAGAATCGACCAGGAATGGCATGTCGTCGTTGAGAATTTCCAGCACGGCGGTGCTGGCTCCGGAATGCGCGGGCCGAAATGCGATTTTCGCCGCGCTGGCGTCGCGTTGCAGCAGGAACGACCAGGATTGCTCGCCGATGCCGGCGAGCTCCTCCGGGCTGTAACGCACGAGGTCATCGGCCGCCGCGCGCTCGAACAGCTCGATCAGAAAGTCGCGGGGAATATCGCTGCGGCGGGCCGCCAATACGGAAGCGGCTGCTTCCACAAGCGTCTGACCGGCTTCAGCTTCCCGGGCGCGGGGCATGTTCACGACGGCCATCGTTTTCCCCCTTGATTTCCCTTTTGGCGCGCGGGCGCCATTTGCAAATTTGGGACGATACTACCCGCGCGGCCCGGTTATCCGCTACCGCGCCGAACTATAATGTCGCCCTATCTACCAGAACCGACCGTGGCAGGTCGGCCGCCGAGAGGAAAAAATGGCCAAGAGCAGCAATAAAACCGTCACAAAGAAGATCGCAGCGAAGCCGCGCGCTTCCGCCACCGCGGGCGACGACACGGCAATCACCGCGTTTGCGCTGCCGCCCGAGCCGCTTTCTCCGGAAATGGCCGCCTATTTCGAGAAATGCGAGGAAAAGCTCGGCTTCGTGCCCAACGTGCTCAAGGCCTATGCCTTCGACAATGCGAAGCTTTCGGCTTTTGTCGCCATGTACAACGATCTGATGCTGGCGCCGTCGGGGTTGAGCAAGCTCGAACGCGAGATGATCGCAGTCGCTGTGTCCTCGCACAACCGCTGCTATTACTGTCTCGTCGCCCATGGCGCGGCGGTGCGGGCGCTGTCCGGCGATCCGGCGCTCGGCGAACTCATGGTGATGAATTATCGCGCCGCCCGGCTCTCACCGCGCGAGCGGGCGATGCTGGATTTTGCCGTAAAGCTGTCGGCCGAGCCTTGGGGCGTCGAGGAAGAGGACCGGGCCGCCTTGCGCCGGGCGGGCTTCAGCGATCGCGACATCTGGGATATCGCGGCCGTCGCTGGCTTTTTCAACATGTCGAACCGGATCGCGTCCGCCACCGACATGCGGCCGAACAGCGTCTATCACGGCCAGGCACGATGAACGGGAGCGGAGCGCATTCGGCGCTCTTGTTGCCTTTGGCCCCTGCGCAAGTTTGCAACGAGCCCTCGGCGCCGGCCCCCAAACAACAGCAGTCATGACGAGATCAAGTTCGTCGCTTATCATGCATTTTCGAATCATGAGCTCAGGAGGCTCACCATGCGTGCAGTTTTTGCGCGCGTTTTTGCCGGAAAGGTATTCACCGCGAAGTTTTTGGCGGGAACGGTTTTGGCGGGAACGGTTTTGAGTATGCTGCCGGTCGCATCCGCTATCGCGGCGCCCGCGAAACCGGCCCCCGCAAAACCGGCCGCCACAAAGCTTGCGCCGGCGGATATCCAGAGCACCTTCTTCGATGGGAAACCCTTTACGGCCACCACGCCATCGAATCTCAGATTCAAGATGACGTTCGCGGCCGACGGCAAAATGAAGCGCCAGCCGATCGGCACCGGCAGCAGAGGCGAGGGGACTTGGAAGCTGTCGAAGGACGGCTTCTGCACCATGTGGAAGGGTGGCAAGGATAGCTGCTTCACGGTGGTCAGCGCTGGCGACAACAAATGGTCGGTGCTCAAGGGTTCGACCATCATGGCGACCTGGAGCAAATAGCTTCCTCTCCCGGGCGCGCCGCGTTACGAATGCACCGCAGAGGCGGGATTATCACACGCGCCGCGTCCGGGAAACGTCGCTTTATGAGCGGCTTCTTCCCTGCGACCAGCCACTGGCCACCACGCGCGCATTACTCGCTAGAGCATGATTCGGAAAAGTGGAGGCCGGTTTTCCGAAAAGATCATGCTCAAACAAAATGCCAGAGCGGGATAACGATTCGAAGAAAAGTCATCCTGCTCTAATGCGTCGGCGCCACCTCCGGCACAGCGCGACGGGCAATCCGCGCAGTATCGAGGCCCGCGGGAAGGTCGCCGAACTGACCGGCCCAACCGCCGGCCAGCCGTGTGACGATAAAGGCGTCGGCGATCTCGTGCGGCGCGTACCGCAGTAGCAGCGATGCCGAGATTAGCAAGGCCAGCCGTTCTACAAGCCGCCTGGCTTGTCCCTCGTGTTTGCGAAGGTTCGACAGCTCATCCCGCAGCGACGCGACGCAGACGTCGAAGGTTCGGTCCGCGCCGGCGGCCGTCCGCAACTCGTCGAGCAGCGCCGGGATGCAATCGGGCTCCCGCGTCATCGAGCGCAGCACGTCGAGGCATATGACATTCCCAGTACCTTCCCAAATGCCGTTGAGCGGCGCTTCGCGGTACAGGCGGGCCATGAGATGGTCCTCGATGAAGCCGTTGCCGCCATGGCATTCGACCGCCTCGACGACGATCGCAGGCGCACGCTTGCAAATCCAATATTTGGCAACCGGCGCGCCGACGCGCGTCAAAAGACGTTCGCCTTCGTTTTCGCTCTCACGGTCAAGGGCGGCGACAAAGCGGAAAGAAAGCCATGCGGCCGCTTCCACCTCGAGCGCCATGTCGGCGACGACGTTCGTCATGATCGGTTGATCGATCAGGGCGCGCTGGAAGGCGCGACGCTGGGCCACGTGATGGGCGGCCTGCGACAGGGCCTGTCGCATCAACCCTGCGGAGCCGACCGCAAAGTCGAGCCGGGTATAGTGATTCATTTCAATCCCGGTGCGAATGCCGTGTCCCGGCTCGCCGAGCAAATGGCCAATCGCGCCGCGGAATTCGACTTCGGACGAGGCATTGGATTTGTTGCCGCATTTGTCCTTGAGGCGCTGAATGTGCAGGCGGTTGCGCGACCCGTCCGGCAGCCAGCCCGGCACCACGAAGCACGATACGCTGTCGCCGGTGCGGGCGAGGGTCAGGAAAACGTCCGAATGCGGGACGGAGAAGAACCATTTGTGGCCCACGATCGACCATGTGCCGTCGCCGTTGGCATGAGCGACCGTCTGGGTTTGGCGAAGATCGGAGCCGCCTTGCTTTTCCGTCATTGCCATGCCGACCGTGGCGCCGGTCTTTTCCACGGCGCGTATCTGACGCCGGTCGTATCGCGTCGAGCTGATGAGCTTGCCCCATTCCGCCCAGCGCGCCGGGTCGCGACGCATGATCGGTATTGCCGAATAGGTCATACTGATCGGGCAGCAAATTCCGTTCTCGCCCTGGTTCCATAGATACGACAGCGCGCCGCGCGCGACCTGCGCGCCGGAACGCGGATCGTTCCAGCAAAGTGCGTGGGTTTCGTGGCTCATTGCGAGCGTCATCAATTCGTGCCAGGCCGGATGAAACTCGATCCGATCGACGCGATTGCCGAAGCGGTCGTGGGTCCGCAATTCAGGCAATTGACGATTGGCCTGGCGAGCGAGTTCTTGCACCTGTGCTGAACCGATCACCTGCCCCGCATCGTGCAATTTTTGCTCGGCCCACTCTGCATCGAAGGTCCTCACAACGCTCTGTAATACAGGGTCGGACCCGTAGACGTCGTAATCGGCAAGGGCCGGCGGCTGGTTTAGGATGTCATGCGTGGCGTAGCCGTATGGGTCACTTGACGGGCCTGCGACCGCTGAGTTGTTCGATCTGGTCATCGACGTAACGCTCCATGAGAGTGCGCGGTTCGGCTTCAAATAACCGGATACGACGGGTGTGCAGCAGCAGAAGGAGCCCGGCAGCGTGCGCGAGCGTGTCTGCCATCAACAGCTTCGCGCGTGAACGCGACGCGCCGAGCTCGAATGCCGCGTCGGCGATCGGCGCGAGGCTTGCCGCCAGAGCCGCGTTAAGGGCGTCGTCGCGCTGCCGGCCGACGCCGTGCGGGCGCATGCCGCCGCGAAAGAGATAGAAACCGAGGTCGAGATCGCGCGGATTTTCCGCATAGAAGTCGAAGAAAGCGAGCGCGGCAGCCTGCAGGCGTCCAGCGGGCGCTCGCGCGCGTGCGGTGGCTTCGTCGACGCGATCTTTCAGCGCCGCGAGTGACTGAGCCAGCAGCTCGGCGTAAAGCGCTTCCTTCGAGTCGAAATGGAAATAGAGCGCGGCCGGCGTGTAACCCGACTTGGCAGCGATCGTGCGGAGGCTTGCGCCCTCCAAGCCCTCAGCCTCGAAGACCCGGCGCGCGGCATCGAGAATGAGGCCGCGCTTGAGATGCGCGACTGCGTTTTTCCGTTTCGTTGCGGCCGTTCCAGTCATCGTCGTTGCCTCGCTCGCTGGAATCTAACACCGTTAGAATTTCCTGTCAGCATGCAGGCCGACGACCACTATGCGTGCTCGGACAGATCCCTGATGGCCGGTTTTGTGCCAGTGAGCGGATTGGCGGGGTCCCAGGCGTAGCGCAGGGTCTCAAACCGCATCGCGCTCGCATCGAGCATGATCAGGCGGCCGACCAGGCCTTCGCCGAAACCGACAATCTCGCGGATCACTTCCAGCGCCGCCATCGAGCCAACGACACCGGCGAGTGCGCCGAGAATGCCGGCTTCGGCGCATGTCGGCACAGCGCCGGGCGGCGGCGGTTCGGGAAACAGACAGCGATACGTCGGGTTGGGCTTGCCGTCGGCGCCCGTCTCGTGGGCGCGGATGGTGGTGAGCGTGCCGTCGAAAGCGCCGAGCGCGGCGGTGACGAGCGGCTTCTTCGCGAAGTAGCAGGCGTCGGACACGAGATAGCGGGTCGCGAAATTGTCCGAACCGTCGGCGATGAGATCGTAGCGGCCGAGCAGATCGAGCGCATTCTCCGCGGTCAGCCGGACCGGATGCTGTTCGACGGCGACATGCGGATTGAGCCTTTGGATGACCGCGGCCGCGCTGTCGACTTTGGCCATTCCGACATCTGGCGTGGCGTGGATCACTTGCCGCTGCAGGTTCGAGAGCGACACCACGTCGTCGTCGACGACGCCGAGCGTGCCGACCCCGGCCGCAGCGAGGTAGAGCAGCACCGGCGCGCCGAGACCGCCGGCGCCGACCACAAGCACGCGCGCGCGCCGGAGCGCGGCTTGTCCCGGCCCTCCGACGTCGCGCAGCACGATGTGGCGGGCATAACGCTCTAGCTCGGCATCGCTCAGCATGGCCTCAAAGATAGGCATGAAAAGCGGGCGGAGCCACCCGCGACGCACGGCGCTCAGCAAGCCGGCAGCGCGCATGAGGCAATTGGCGTCCGCACCGCCTTCGGGTACGCTTGGGGTTGAGGGCGACGGGCGCATGAAGCTTTCGGTCATTATTCTCGGCGGGGTCGTCGCGGGCGCATCAGCGTTCGCGCCACCGAGCTTTGCCGGTGATGCCACGGCGGCTCCGACGGCTGCGCGCGCCGTAGCGCCGGTGGCCGCCCCCGCGACGACGCCGAAAACCACGGCGAAAAAGCCCGCTGGCAAGCCGGGACCCGCCGCCGCGCGTCGCGGCAAAGACGAGACCGGATCGCTGCCCGAAGCGTCGAGCTTTTCGGCGGATGCCGTCGGCTGGGAGCTGATCGAGGACGCAAAGACCGGCGTGCGGCTGGGCGTGCCGGAAAAGCTTGTGCCCCGCTTGGGCGCCTCGCGCAGCGGCACCCGCTGGAGCTCGGCCCAGGGCCAGATTCAGATCGAGACGTTTCGGCTTCCCGAAGCGGCCTTGCCCGCGCTGTTCGACGAGGAAAGAAAGTCGGCGCACCGGCAGGTGGCGTCGAGCAATCTCAAGCCGGATAATTTCTTTATTCTCGGCACCCAGGGGCTGAAGAATTTCGTGGTGCGTGCCGCTGCGCAGGGTAGCGAGGTGCGCGGCGTCACCGTGCTTTATGACCAGGCGACGGAAGGCACGATGAGCGGCATCGCGCTCGCAGTGGCGAATGCGTTCGTCGGTTTTCCCGATCCGAATGTGCCGCCACCCGCCGCCTTGCGGCGGCGGGTGGAATACGGTTCGGCGATCGTCGTCTCGAGCGACGGCACGCTCATCACCGCGGCGCGCAACGTCGACCGCTGCGAAGCGATCACCGTGCCGCCGTTCGGTCATGCCGAGCGGGTCGTCGAGGACAAGACCAACGGGCTGGCGCTCGTTCGCCTCTACGGTGCGCGCAATCTCGCGCCGGCGCCTTTCGCCGAGAGCAACATCGACTCCGGCGATCTCACGCTCGTCGGCATCGCCGATCCGCTCGCGCAGAACGGCGGCGCGGTCACCGCCGTGCCGGCGCGCCTCTCGCAGCTGGCGATTGAGCCGGCGCCAAAGCTCGGCTTCTCTGGTGCAGCCGCCGCGGATGGGCGCGGCCGCCTAGCCGGCCTGGTGGATCTGCGGCCGGGCATCGTCGCCGGCAACGGCGCAGGCGCCGGCCAGGCGGTGACGCTGGTGCCGGTCGAGACGATCCGCGCCTTCTTGCAAGCGCAGCACGTCACGCCGGCCACGGCCGCCACGCCGATCAATCAATCGGTGCTTCGCGTGATTTGCGTGCGCAAATAACCAGCCCCGCTTCGATATTCCCCACATTTTTTTTGGTGTCGGTTTCTGACGCGAATCAGAGGGCCGCGGGCCTGCGCATCATGAAATTACACGCCATTTTTGCACGATTCCATCCACTTTGAGACGAACCGGCGGCGTTTTTTGTTCGAAAATGTGTTCAACAACGGATTTTTTTGTTGATGAGAGCTAAGACCGTCTCAGCGTTAACTAATTTGCCCATATTCGACGCAACTATAATCCAAAATTAGTAGTCTGCGGGGACCTAAACTGCTTATCGGGGACAGAATGAAAATCTTGCAGGTAACTTGCATTCTCGTTGCAATTACCGTCATCGCGATTTGTCAGCCTCTCATCGCCAAGCGACTGATCGTTACGGCACCGTCAGCGGCGGCCGAGACGGAGGTCACGAGCGCGCTGCCAAACACGCAGGCGTCCGCCGAGACGACGGCGCCGACGGTCGCGGAGACGGTCGTGCCCGCGGTGACCATGCGGCGCGTGAGTTCGATGCCGGTCGTGATACCTGCGGCCGCGTTTTCGCCGCGCGAACTCGCCTATGAGGACGATCAACAGCTTGGCGTCGCGCCGGCTGCCGAGGTGAAGGTCGCCACTCTCGAAGAGTCGGACTTTTCCATACGGGACGCCGGCAGCTCCCTGCGAGACACCGCGGCTGAGCCGGCGCCAACGCAGAATCTGACGTATGTCGCCTATTACGTCTATTCCGAACTGCCGCCGGAGAAGCGGCCGGCCGACATTGTGTTGGATTCGCTGAAAAGCGTTCCGCAGGGCCCGGTGATCGAAGAGATCAAGCGGGCCGCGGACGCGTTCGGGCTCGACTTCAATTTCATGAAGACGGTCGCCAAGATCGAGTCCGATTTCGATCCCAAGAACCGCACCGGCCAGTACATCGGTCTGTTCCAGCTCAGCAAGCAGGAATTCAACAAATACGGATCCGGCGAGATCACCAACGCCCGCGACAATGCGATTGCGGCCGCCTACAAGTTCGTCAACGAGGCGACGTTGTTCGAATTGGACACGCATAAAAACCCGAGCCCGAGCGATCTTTATCTGATCCACCAACAAGGCTGGCAAGGCGCCTCGGAGCATGTGCAGCATCCGGAGCGGATAGCGTGGCAGTCGATGTGCGCCACTGACGAAGGCAAAGAGAAGGGCGAGCGGTGGTGCAAGCGCGCCATTTGGGGCAATACGCTTCCCGCCATCAAGAAGATCTGGAAATCGGTCGATAAAATGAGCTCGGCCGCCTTCGTCGAGATGTGGCGCGAGCGCGTCGATTCGCTCTATGCGCGCTATGCCGCCGCCTTAACGCAGAAGTAAAGCGGGTCGGCTTACGCTTTCTTGATCCTCTCTTTCGTTGCTGACCAGGGGGAAGGCCGCTAGGCTTCCCCCTGGGCTTTTCGGCCGAACGCCTGGGCCGTCAGCCGCTTGCGCTTATTCGCCGGCCCTTTACGTTCCGTGTGCTTCTTCGCCGGTGGAGGCATTTCGTGAACACAAGAAAAGCTCCTGGTAAGATTATTGGCAGCGCTGTTGGCAGCCTGCTTGGCGGTGCCTTTGGCAAAGATCTTGGACCGTGGGTGATCGCCGGCGTCGTGCTGATGACTGGCACCGGCGCGCTTGTCGCGTTCAGCGCGCTCGCTGCCAAGCCTGAGCGGCTAGAGAGCGCGGAGGCTCCTGCGCGGGAATCCCTTTGGCTGCCGCCGGCGAGCATTCCGCTCTGTCACAGCTCCGCAGGCGCTGGCGCTCGGACCGGCGCGACGATCCGTCTCGCGGCGTCGCGCACCGAAGTGCCCAACGCTGAAATCCAGGCAACGGCTCCGAATGCGGCCTTCGCGGATATCGATCCGCCGCTTTGGGACGGTCTGGGCAGTTTGAGCTACAAAATCACGACCGCGAGCACGGCGGCGCAAAGCTATTTCGATCAGGGGCTGCGGCTCGCTTACGCCTTCAACCACGCCGAAGCGCAGCGCGCTTTCCGCAAGGCCGAGAAGCTCGATCCGCATTGCGCCTTGTGCTTTTGGGGCGAGGCGCTCGTGCTCGGACCCAACATTAATCTGCCGATGCCGGAGGAAGCGGTGCAGCCGGCTTTTGCGGCGGTCCAGAAGGCGCAGGCGCTGGCCGCGTCCACAAGTCCGCGCGAGCAGATGCTGATCGCGGCGCTGTCCAAGCGCTATGCGGAAGACCCGAAAGCCGATCGCAAGGCGCTTGATGCGGATTATGCCGCCGCCATGGAGAAAGCCGCCGAAAAATTTCCCGACGACGACGACATCGCCGTGCTTTACGCCGAATCCGTCATGGATCTAAGCCCATGGAATTATTGGCAGCCCGGCGGTCATGAACCGACGCCGCAAGCTGCGCCCATCGTGCCGACCTTGGAGCGCGTGCTCGCCAGAAACCCCGCTCACCCCGGCGCGGCGCACTATTACATTCATGCGGTTGAGGCATCGGATCGTCCGCAGCGCGCGGAGCCGTTTGCCGACCGGCTGCGCGGTGCGATGCCGGCGGCCGGGCATCTCGTGCACATGCCAAGCCACATTTATTATCGCGTCGGCCGGTATCTCGACGCTTTTTCCGTCAACAAGTCGGCGGTGGCGGTCGATGAAACCTATCTGAGCGCGACCGATGCGCCGATGGGCGTCTACCGGCTGGGCTACTATCCGCACAACATTCACTTCATGATCGCTTCGGCGCAGATGGCGGGCGACGGCGCGGTCGTGATCGCGGCCGCCGAGAAGCTGCGCAGCCTCATACCGGACGAAGTCGCGCGCGACATCGCGATGACCCATCCGATCAAGGCGGCGCCCTATTTCGCGCATGCCCAATTCAGTGCGCCGGACACGATCCTGGCGCTGCCCGATCCGGGCGCCGACATCCCCTATGCGCAGGCGATGTGGCGCTATGCGCGCTCGCTCGCCGCCACCGCAAAGGGCGATTTCACCGGCGCCGAAGCAGAGGCGAATGCGATCACGGGCATTGCAAACAGGGCTGACTTCTCGGCGCTGCAAGCCGTCGGCATTCCCGCGACCGATGTCTTGAAACTCGCGCGCGCCCTCGCGGACGGGCGCCTCGCCCAGGCGCAAGGCGACAACAAAGCCGCCATCACCTCGTTCGAAGAGGCGGCCGCGCTGCAGGATGGACTGCCCTACAGCGAGCCGCCATTCTGGTATTATCCGGTGCGGCAAACGCTCGCAGCCGCCCTGTTGCTGGCCGGCCGCCTCGATGAGGCCGAAGCGCAGTTCAAGCGGGCGCTTGAACGCGCGCCCAACAACGGATGGTCGTATTACGGCCTTGCCAAGGTTTACGCGGCGCAAGGCAATAAGGAAGCCGCAAAACAGGCCGAGGAGAACCTGGCCAAGACCTGGATCGGCAACCGCTCCTTGCTGCAGCTTTCGAAGCTCTAGACCCGGTCCGGTCCAATTGGATTGCGCTTTTCGGGATCAAGCTCTGGAACCGGAGCGACCGTCAGTGAGCTGTAAACCAAGGCCATAGGTTATCGCGCGAAAATGGGCTATCAGTTTGTCTGCGCGACTACGATGAGGGCCGCATGAACGCGGAAGGCCCGAATGTGCAGCGCCGCCTGGCCGCGGTTTTGGCCGCGGACGTGGTCGGCTATAGCCGTCTGATGGAGGTCGACGAAGCCGGGACGCTGGCCCGGCTCAAGACCGTGCGGCTTGAACTGATCGATCCGGCGATCACCAACTGCAAGGGCCGCATCATCAAGACCACCGGCGACGGCCTGCTGGTGGAATTTCAAAGCGTCACCGAGGCGCTGCGCTGCGCGGTCGATTTCCAGGAGCGGATGGCGCGGCGCAATCGCGACATGGCCGCGTCGCGCGCCCTGCTCTATCGCATCGGCATTAATTTGGGCGACGTCATCGTCGAGGACAACGATATCTTCGGCGACGGCGTCAACGTCGCCGCGCGGCTTGAAGCGATTGCCGAGCCTGGCGGCATCTGTATTTCCGCAGCGGTACGCGATCAGGTTGCCGACCGTCTTCCGGTCGGCTTCCAGGATCTCGGCGAGCAGCAGGTGAAAAATATCAGCCGTCCGATCCGGGTGTACAAAGTGGTGCTGAACGGCCAAGCCAACGAATCGGGCGGCGTCACGGGCGCGCAGGCATCGCCGCAGGTCAGCGTTCGCAAGCCTTCGATCGCCGTGCTGCCATTCATCAACATGAGCGGCGATCCCGAGCAGGAGTTTTTCGCCGACGGCCTGACCGAGGACATCATCACCGAGCTGTCGCGCTTCCGCCAGTTGCTGGTGATCTCGCGCAACGCGGTCTTTGTTCACAAGGGCAAGCCGGTGAAAGCCCAGCAAGTCGCGCGTGAATTCGGCGTGGACTATGTGGTCGAGGGCAGCGTGCGCAAAGCCGCCGATCGCGTCAGAGTGACGGTCCAGCTGATCGACGGCGAAACCGAGACGCACCTCTGGGCCGAGCGCTACGACCGCAAGCTCGAGGATATTTTCGCCATCCAGGACGATGTGACCTCGTCGATCGCGGCGACGCTGTTCGGTCGGGTCGAAGCCGCGCGGCACGACCGCGTGCAACGCAAACCGACTGGCAGCATGGCGGCGTACGAGTATGTGCTGACCGGCAAAGTCCTGCACCACTGGTCCAATCCCGAATCCAACGTGCAGGCCATCCGTATGCTCAACCGGGCGATCGAGCTCGACCCGAATTATGCCCACGCCCATGCCTGGAAGGCTTGCGTCACCGGGCAGGCGTGGCTCAACGGCTGGTGCGAAGACCGCGCCGCCAGCTTGCTCTTGATTGCGGAGGAGCTGCAAATCGCCTTGTCGCTCGACGATAACGACGCCGACGTGCATCGGATCCTGGCGGCGGTGAAATTGAATTTCAACGAACACGACAAGGCGGCCTATCACCAGAGCCGTGCGCTCGAGCTCAATCCGAACAGCGATCTGATTGTCGTTCAGCAGGGCGAATTGTTGACTTGGCTCGGGCGGCCGACCGAAGGCATCGAGTGGATTCGGCGCGCGATGCGGCTCAATCCCTATCATCCCGAGCGGTTCTGGAGTCATCTCGGGCGCGCGCAATATACCGGCCGCTGCTATGCCGAATTCGATCGGGTCTTTCAGCCGGCTGACAAAGCCCGATCAATCGCATCATGCCTTTCTGGCCGCGGCGTCGGCGCAACTGGGCAATCGGGTGTCGGCCGGCGCGCACGCGCGCGAAGTGCTGGCACGGCAAGAGAACTTTACGGTCAGCGCGTTCCTGCAGACGCTGCATTATCAGCAACCGTCCGACACCGAACACCTGCGCGAGGGCTTGTTGAAGGCCGACCTGCCCGCCTAGCGGCCGACGGCCACGATCTTCCCCGCTGTGCCTCCCCGCTGCGCGCAACGGCCGGGCCCGCCGGCTTTCACTATACAAAAGGCAAGCGCACACGCTGAGCCGCTCACGCCACGCCGGCAAGGGCCGACAATCTCGCCCCTGCGTGATACGACATGAATCAAGGATGAGGCGAGATGGGCAAGCGAACGGCAACGGCGATGCGACTCAAGCCGGAGGATTACCGGCTGTTGGCGGAATTTCGCCGCCTGTTGCGACAGTTTCTCGTATTCAGCGAACAGCAGGCGCTGGAAGTCGGGCTCGCTCCGCAGCAGCATCAGGCCTTGCTGGCGATCAAGGGCTCACCCGACGGGCCGCCCACCGTCGGCGATCTCGCCGAGCGTCTTGCCATCCGGCATAACAGCGCGGTCGGCCTGATCAACCGGCTGGTCAGCGCGGGATACGTGACGCGGCGCGATGATCCGAGCGACAAGCGGCGCGTGAGCCTCGCCTTGACCGAAGCGGGCGAGGCGATCCTGACGAAATTGTCCGCCGCGCACCGCGCCGAGTTGCGGCGTATCGCGCCGCTGCTCAAGCCTTTGGTGGCTCAGCTACAACAGTGATGGCACGGGGAAGCGCTGCGCCGCCGGCGGCTGGGCGTAGAATTCTTTATTCTTGAGTATGATCTTGTCCGAAAACCGGTTTCCACTTTTCGGGATCATGCTCTAAGCGCGCGTCGCGATTTCGGTATCGCGCGCGCCCTTCCCCCTGACTTTCACGCGTTGTCCGTAGAAATCGACGATCCGCCGTGCCGCCTCTTGCGTCAGCTTGGTGTAGCGGTCGAATGTGCGCGTCAGCTCGTCCGGCTGCGGCTCGCGTTCGGCCACGTACATCAGCAGCAATTCCTTGACGGTGATCCAGGAGCAGCCGGCCGCCTTGGCGAGAATGAGGATCATATCCTCGCCCTTGTCGATCAGGGCGCGTTCCACCAGATCGACGGGAAACCGGCCCAACTTGGCGAGCGCAATCACCGTGCGGGTAAATTCCTGCGCGCGCGCCGGCGCATGCACATTCGCCTCGGTGAACGGTTGCGCATTGAAGGAGCGGTTGACGTCGCGTAGCGCATTGGCAAAGCGTTGCGACGTCTTGCGCACCTCCTGCTGCAAGCCGGTCGCCACCTCGTCGACCGTGTCGCGGATGGCCGCGGCGGCCTCCGGGTTGGCAGCTTCCAGCTTGGCGCGCACTGAAGCTGAGGCGGTTTCAAGAAGCTTGAGGAAATATTGGCGGGGCAGGTCGCGACGGCGTGCGAGCGCGAGCGTCAGCTTGCGGTCGCGCCGGGCGCGGTGGGTCAGCTTGTCGTAGCCGGCCAGCGAGAAGCGCGCGCCGGTATTGGCGGCGACTTTGTGGATCACCTTGCGATTGCCGCGTTCGACCAGAACGTCGGTGACGCGCTCGCTCAGCCTCAGTCGCTGGGCGATGGCGAAGAGATGGTCCTGGCTCTTGGTCGTGGCGTTCTCGACCAGATCGGCATCGCTGAGCTGCTGCGAGTGGATCAGGACCGGCTGGGAGACCGCGATCGCGTCGTCGAAGGCGAGTGAGCGGATCAGTTGCGGCGGCGCATTGTCCATATGGGCCAGGCGGCGGGCCAATCTCGCCCGTGTCTTGACTTCAATGTCGGCGCAGAGCTTTTGCAGCACATCGTCAAACAACGCGATCTGCTGGCTGGAATAGCCGCGCGAGCCGGCCGCGAACAGATCGGCGACGCACTCCAGGATGCGCTTTTGCTCGTCATGGCCGCCGGTGGCGAGCGCGGCGTTCAGCTCGTCAATCAGGGATTGGCCGTTTCGGCCGTTGCGATTTGCGGCTGACAGAGTGCTGTGAGACGCGGCGGCGTCGGGCATGGCGGGCATGAACCAGTGAGAGGCAATTCACGGGACCGTAGCGGTAAATTGCAAAGATTCGCGCAATCCACTCGTCAAAAAAGGAGCGAAAATTTTAGAAAAATCGCCAGGGGACGGAGATTTCTTAGGCCCTGGCCGTGCTGGTTTTGAGATCGGAAGGCGGTCTTGATCGAGAATTCGTTCAGCGGGATGCAGGTGAAACCGGTTTTCCAAAAAGATCACGCCAAAAACCAGCAGCCCGGATGGCGCCGCACAGTTTCGGGGCGAACTCGAATGCCGCCGCGAAAGCTCGCTTTGCGCAGTCGCGCCACGCTACTTGTTCTCGAATTTCGCCGGCCGCTTGGCGATGAAGGCGGCCATGCCTTCCTTCTGATCGGCGGTCGCGAACATCGAGTGAAACACCCGCCGCTCGAAGCGCACGCCCTCGGCGAGCGAGGTTTCGAACGCCACATTGACCGCTTCCTTCGCCGCCAGCACCGACGGCAGCGACATCGACGCGATTGTCTCGGCGGTCTTGATCGCTTCGTCGAGCAGATTGGCGAGCGGCACGATGCGTGCAACCAGGCCCGCGCGTTCGGCCTCGTTCACGTCCATCGTCCGGCCGGTGAGCATGATGTCCATGGCTTTGGCCTTGCCGACCGCGCGGGTGAAACGCTGCGTGCCGCCGATGCCGGGAATGACGCCAAGCTTGATCTCCGGCTGGCCGAATTTGGCATTGTCGGCGGCGATGAGGATGTCGCATTGCATGGCAAGCTCGCAGCCGCCGCCGAGCGCAAAGCCCGCGACCGCGGCGATCACCGGCTTGCGCACGGTGGCGGCCCGATCCCAATTCGCGGCGAAGTCGCCGAGATAGGCTTCGGCGAAACTCTTTTCCGCCATTTCCTTGATGTCGGCGCCGGCGGCGAAGGCCTTGTCGGAGCCGGTAATCACGATGCAGCCGATGTTGGCGTCGGCCTCGAAGGCGTTGAGCGCGTGCGTCAGGTCGGTCATCAGCGCCCGGTTGAGCGCGTTGAGCGCCTGCGGACGGTTGAGCCGGATCAAGCCGACCTTGCCGCGGGTTTCGACAATGATGTTCTCGTAAGCCATAAAGTTGTTCTCCCGACTGGGTCAGCCCGGCGCCTTTGCTCCCTCTCCCCGCGTGCGGAGAGAGGGTCGGGGTGAGGGGGCGTGGCCGTGGTGCTCAGAATTGCGGCAGTGTGAGGCTCACTTTTGGCATACCGGGCAGTAGAAGGTCGAGCGCCCATTCTGCACGATGCGTTTGACGATGCCGGGGCAGCGCGGCGTCACGCAGCGTTGGCCCTCGCGGTCATAGACGCGGAAATGGTGCTGGAAATAACCCAGATCGCCGTCCGGCCTTTTGTGATCGCGCAGCGATGAGCCGCCGGCCTTGATCGCATCGTTGAGCACGGCCTTGGTGCTTTCGACCAGCCGTTCTGCGCGCTCGTTCGGCGCGCCCGATTTGCTCGCGATGGTCGAGGCGATGCGCCTGGGCGACAAGAGCGCGCGATGCAGCGCCTCGCAGACATAAATGTTGCCGAGCCCGGCCACCACGCGCTGATCCGAGAGCGTGGCCTTCAGGCTCGTCTTCTTGCCCTTGCAGGCCGCTGCCAGCATGGCGGCGTCGAAGGCGTTGCCGAGCGGCTCCGGCCCGAGCCGGCTGAGCAGCGGTTCATCCTCGAGCTTGCCGCGCGGCACGATCTTCATCGAGCCGAAGCGGCGCGGATCGTTGAACGTCACGATTGCGCCCGAGGACATGTGAAACACCACATGGTCGTGCGCCGCGTGTTTCTCGCGCTCATGATAGTAGCGCGCAAGCTTCTTGGCGCCGGCCTCGCGAAAGACATGAAACGAGCCGGACATGCCGAGATGCATGAGCAACACGTCGCCCGACGAAAGGTCCGCGAGCAGATATTTCGCCCGCCGGCCGAGCCCGGTCACGGTTTTGCCCTGCAGGCGCTCCTTGAAATCTTTCGGCAGCGGCCAGCGCAAATCGCCGCGATGCACGTCGACCTTGGCAATGCGCGCGCCATCCATCGCCGGCTCGAGCCCGCGGCGCACGGTTTCGACTTCCGGAAGTTCGGGCATCAGTCGCTCGCACCGGCGCCCGCGTCTGTCTGCGTGCGTTCGCCAAACGTGATGCGGTTGTTAAACGGATCGATAACGCTCACTTCGGTCATGCCCCATTCCCGCTCCTGAAGGCCGGGCCGCATATGGCGGTAGCTTTTGTCGATCAATTCGTGCTGCAAATCCCGCACACCGGTCGTGTACACATAGGCTATCGAGCCCGGCGTGCCATCGCCGTGATGCTCGCTCAAGTGAATCACCAGCCCGCCGCGGGAGATCTGCATATAGACCGGCGCGCCCGGCGCGAAGCGATGCTCCCAATCGACCTTGAAGCCGAGAAAATCCAGGTAGAACTCGCGCGCTTTGTCGAGCGAGAAGATGCGGAAAATCGGAACGGCGCGCTCGAATTGGACTGTCATCGGGTACCTCTTGCCGCTGGCATTGCATCCTTTCAACCATGCCGGAGGGGCTTTGTAGCGCCGCGCGGCCAAGCGCGCTATCGTCCGGCCGGCAAGAAACCGGTGCCTCATGATGCCCGATAGCGAACGCAAATACGCCGATTTCGGCGCACGCCAAGTGCCGCTCGACGACAAGCAGGCGCTGGTCGACGACGTCTTCCGCAGCGTCGCGCGCCGTTACGATCTCATGAACGATTTGATGTCGTTCGGGCTGCATCGCGCCTGGAAGGACGCGCTGGTCACGGCCGTCAACCCGCCCAAAAACCGGCCGTTTGCGCTCCTCGACATCGCCGGCGGGACCGGCGATATCGCGATGCGCGTCGTCGCGGCCGGCGGGGCGCACACCCGCGCCACGGTCTGCGACATCAACCCGGACATGCTCGCGGTCGGGCGCGAGCGCGCCACGGCGCGCGGCTTTGGCGATGCGCTGACCTTTGCCGAGGCCAATGCCGAGGCGCTGCCGTTTGCCGACCGAAGCTTCGACGCCGTCACCATCGCTTTCGGCATTCGCAATGTGCCGCGCATCGAGACGGCGCTGGCCGAGGCTCATCGCGTGCTCAAGATCGGCGGCCGCTTCGTCTGCCTTGAATTTTCCGCCGTGACCATGCCCGGCCTCGATAAAATCTACGAGCTTTACTCCTTCAACGTCATTCCGGCGCTTGGGCGCGCGGTGGTCGGTGATGCCGAATCCTATCGCTATCTGGTCGAGTCGATCCACAACTTTCCAAAGCCGCAGGCCTTCGCCGACATGATGCGCGTAGCCGGATTTGCGCGGGTCTCGCACCGGCTGATGAGCGGCGGCATTGTCGCTTTGCATTCCGGCTGGCGCCTGTGATGGTTCAGAAGCGCCTCAAGAGCACGGCGGTCGCTCGCTGCGCGTGCCGACAACGCTGCGTACTGTTTATCCCTCGAGGGGCGAGGAAGCGTCTACGGCGAGGTCGCGCCCGGTGATCTCCGCGTTCACGAGTCTCGTCCGGCTCGGCCATGCCGGCTTTATTTTTGCCCGCGAGGGCGTATTCGGCGTGATCGATCCGGTGGCTATACCGCCGTCGCTGCGCCCTCTGATCCGCATGGTGCGCCTGATCGAGCGGCCGACCAGCGGCGCCGCCGAGATGCGGCTCTCGACCGCGCTGTCACGGCTTGGCCCAAGCTACGTCAAGCTCGGGCAGTTTCTGGCGACGCGGCCGGACGTGGTCGGCACCGCGCTCGCCAACGATCTGGAGCGGCTGCAAGACCAGATGGCGCCCTTTCCGCAAGCGCAAGCCGAGGCCGCGGTCGCCGCAGCCTTCGGCCGGCCGCTGCACGCGGTTTTTTCCACGTTCGGGCCCGCGGTCGCGGCGGCCTCGATTGCGCAAGTGCATCGCGCCGAGGTCGCAACGATGGGCGGCATGAAGCCCGTCGCGGTGAAGGTGCTGCGTCCCGGCGTCGAGCCGCGTTTCCATGGCGATCTGCGTGCCTTCACGTATGTGGCCCGCCGCGCGGAAGAGCTTTCAGCCGAGGCGCGGCGGCTGCGGCTTGTGGAAGTGGTCGACACGCTGCGCCGCTCGGTCACGGTCGAGATGGATTTCCGCCTGGAAGCGGCGGCGCTTTCGGAAATGGCCGAGAACACCAAGGACGATCCGGATTTTCGCGTGCCGGCGGTGGATTGGGACCGCACCACCAAGGATGTGCTGACGCTGGAATGGATCGACGCCACGCCGCTGTCGGATCGCGCGCGGCTCGTCGCCAAAGGCTTCGACCTGCCGCAGCTCGCGCGCGCGCTGATCCAGACCTTTCTCCGCCACGCGCTGCGCGACGGCTTCTTTCATGCCGACATGCACCCGGGGAATTTGTTTGTCGACGACGAGCGGCGGCTCATTGCCGTCGACTTCGGTATCATGGGCCGGCTGGGCGCGAAGGAACGGTTGTACCTCGCGGAGATCCTGCACGGCTTCATCACCCGCAACTATCTGCGCACCGCCGAAGTGCATTTCGAGGCCGGCTATGTGCCGGCGATCCATTCGGTGGAAAGCTTCGCCCAGGCGATCCGCGCCATCGGCGAGCCCATCCATAACCGCACCGCCGAAGACATTTCGATGGCGCGGCTGCTGACGCTCCTGTTCGAAGTGACCGGGCTTTTCGACATGCGCACGCGGCCGGAATTGCTGCTGCTGCAAAAGACCATGGTGGTGGTCGAAGGCGTGGCGCGCTCGCTCGATCCCAAGCTCGACATGTGGTCGACCGCCGAGCCGGTGGTGCGCGAATGGATGACCCGCTATCTCGGTCCGGTCGGCAAGCTCGAAGCCGCGGCGGAGGGCGCCGGTGAGATCGGCCGTTTCGTCGCCGGCCTTCCCGGCCTTTTGACGCGCGGCGCACGCGTCATCGAGCAATTCGAGGAAGCCGCGCGCAATGGTCTCGTTCTGGCGCCACAGGCGTTTCACACGCTCGAAAAAAACGAAGCGCGACGCGCCCGCTGGTCCATTCTGGCGCAATGGGCGATCGCGCTCCTGCTGCTCTGGATCGTCATCCTCCTGCTGCGATGATTGCATTGATTGCAATGCAATCATATCGATGATAAGCTTGTCGCCCACCTGAGGAGCGGCGATGGCGAGCCTGACCGTCCGGCAGCTCGACGAGAAGCTGAAAACGCTGTTGCGGCTGCGCGCCGCCCGCCATGGCCGCTCCATGGAGGACGAAGTGCGGGTCATCCTGCGGCAGGCGGCCGAGGAAGCCGGGCGCGAAGCACTCGACCTAATTAATCCGCCAAATCCGCCGGCACAGCCGGTGACGCAGCAAGTGCGCACCGCGGCGGCCGCACAAAAGCGCGTGCTGCTCATCATCGGCGGCGGCATTGCCGCCTACAAATCGCTCGACCTGATCCGGCGTCTGCAAGATCGCGGCGCGCGCGTGCGCTGCATCCTCACCGCCGCGGCGGCACATTTCGTCACCCCGCTTGCGGCCGGCGCGCTCGCCGGCGAGCGCGCCTATACCGATTTGTTTGATCCGCAGAGCGAGTTCGATGTCGGCCATGTCCGGATGGCGCGTGAGACCGATCTGATCGTGGTGGCGCCCGCGACCGCGGACCTGACCGCGAAAATGGCCTCGGGGCAGGCTGGCGATCTCGCGACCGCTGTCTTGCTTGCGACCGACAAGCCGATCCTGCTGGCGCCGGCGATGAATCCGCACATGTGGGCGGCGAAGGCGACGCAGCGCAATCTGGCGCAACTGCGTGCCGACGGTGTTCAATTCGTCGGACCGAATGCGGGCGAGATGGCCGAGCGCGGCGAGGCCGGCATCGGCCGCATGGCCGAACCGCTCGAAATCGCCGCGGCCGCTGACGCGATGCTGCGGAGCGAAGGCCTGCTCGCCGGCAAACGCGTCTTGGTCACGTCGGGGCCGACCAGCGAACCGCTCGATCCGGTGCGCGTGCTCGCCAATCGCTCGTCGGGCAAGCAAGGCCACGCCATCGCGACGGCGGCCGCTGCGGCCGGCGCGGAAGTCACGCTGGTGAGGGGCCCGGTCAATCTGCCCGATCCATCCGGCGTGTCGGTCGTGCATGTCGAGACGGCACGCCAGATGCTGGCGGCGGTGGAAAATGCGCTGCCGGCGGACATCGCGATTTTCGCCGCAGCCGTCGCCGACTGGCGGCCGCAGCAGGCAAGCGAGAGCAAGATCAAGAAGCAGGGCCGGCCGCCGACCATCGCATTGGTGGAGAATCCGGACATCCTTTCCACCATCGCGCATCGCAAGTCCGGCCGGCCGCCGCTGGTCATCGGGTTCGCCGCCGAGACCGACAATGTGATTGCCAACGCCAAGGCGAAGCTCGCCAAGAAGGGCTGCGATTGGATCGTCGCCAACGATGTTTCGCCCGCGACCGGCATCATGGGCGGCGACAGCAACACCGTTCATCTGGTCACCGCGGACGCCGTCGAAGACTGGCCGCCGCAATCCAAGGAAGACGTTGCGCGCGCACTGATCGCGCGCATCGCCGCTACGCTGCAAGGTGCCGAACGGTGACGGACAGCGAACGCGTCGAGGTCCGCGTCACGCGGCTACCGCACGGTGCGGACTTGCCGCTACCGGATTACCAAAGTGCGCTCGCCGCCGGCCTCGATCTTTTCGCCGCCGTACCAGCCAATGCGCCGGTCGCGCTTGCGCCTGGCGAGCGCGCACTCGTTCCGACCGGCCTCGCCATCGCGCTTCCCGCAGGCTTTGAGGGCCAAGTGCGTCCGCGCTCGGGGCTAGCGGCGCGTCATGGCATCACCGTGCTCAACACGCCGGGTACTGTCGACGCCGATTACCGCGGGGAACTACAAGTCATTCTTGTGAATTTAGGTGCCGAGCCGTTCACCGTCAGCCGCGGCATGAGGATCGCGCAACTGATCATCGCGCCTGTGCAGCGCATCAAACTCGTGGAAGTTGATGCGCTCGATTCGACCGTCCGCGCGCAAGGCGGATTCGGGTCGACCGGAACAAATTGAGGTCGACTGTGTCCGCGAAGTTACGGAGTTGCATGGCGAACCATTCCTCGATTTCGACGTTTTCTTTTTACTTATGTCTTTACTCCCGCGCAAAGGACTTCTTGCAATTGCCGCGGTCGTCGATGTGGCATTGCAAACGGACGGGCGGCCGATTTCCGCCAAGACGCTCGCAACGCGTCATGGCTTACCCCCGCGTCATCTGGAATCGGTGCTGCAATCCTTGGTGCACGTCGGCATCCTCAAAGGCATCCGCGGCCCGCACGGCGGCTACGAGCTTGCGCGCGAACGCGGCGGCGTGACGGCGAACGATATTTTGCGCGCCGCCGGCACGGTGCACGAAGCCGGAGAGGAGCCTAACTCGGAGCTCGTCGCCAAAGTCGTGCTCCCGGTTCTCTCGGCCGCCGAGCAGGAATTTGGGCTGGCGCTGAGCCGCATCAGTTTGGACGACATGGCGCGCCATGCCGAACGTCTCGACGGCAATCGCGGTCGCGAGAGCGCGAAGTAGTCGCGCTTGCCACCCGTTCACGATCTGGACTCTTTCGGCGCGATTCCTGTTGAGAGTAAAGTCCAGCGATTCGCGATTTGCACGCGATGGACCCGCTGGCGATGGCGGTGGCGGCCAGCAGAGGCAAATGGGGCATGCCGGATACGATCCGGAGCAGCGGGTGCTACGCTCGTCCGTGGTTCTGCGGATTCTCGTTGGCCATTAGACTGGCGGGCATGGGATTTTTGGTGGCGGCATCGCCCGCCCGGGCCGACCAGCCGCCGAAGCTTGTCTTGCACGAGTTCGTCCAGGGCGCGACGCGCAGCATCGACCGTCACGAAGTCGCGGCTATCGTCCTGCTTGCCGGGCTTTTGTTGTTCGCGGTGGTCACGGCGATCTTGTTGCTGCGCACACGCAGCCGGCTCATTCGGTTGGAAACGTCCTCGCATGACGAGATTGCTGCACTGCGCAGCGATCTCGACCGCGCCAATGCGCTGCTCCTGTCGGAGCCGCAGGTCATGGTGGACTGGCAGGCGGCATCCGATGAGCCGACCATCGAGGGCGATCCGGCGCTGGTCGGCGCTGCCGCTGCGCATCGCGTGCTGGCTTTCGGCAGCTGGCTCGATCCGCAGCGCGCCGCAGCGATGGAGCAGGCGGTCGAAGCACTGCGCACCCGCGGCGAGGCGTTCTCGATGGCCTTCACCACGCTCGGCGGCCGCCCGATCGAGGCGCAGGGCCGCGCCATTGCCGGGCGCGCCGTGCTCCGGCTCAAGGATGCGAGCGGCATCAAGCGCGAACTGCTCGCTCTCGCCGGCCGGCACGAGAAATTGCTCAATGAGGTTGCTTCGCTCCGGGCCTTGATCGAGCAGCTGCCGTCGCCGGTATGGACGCGGGATGCGACCGGGCGCCTGACCTTCGTCAACGCCGCCTACGCGCGCGCGGTCGAGGCGCAGGATGCCGCCGACGCCGTCGAACGGGATCTGGAGCTTCTCGATAGCGCCGCACGTGAGAGCATCGCGCGGGCGCGCACGCAGGCCGGAGGCTTTTCCGGCCGTCTCCCCGCAATTGTCGCCGGCGCCCGGCGCAGTTTCGACGTGCTGGATTTCCGCACTGAGGCCGGCAGCGCCGGCTTGGGCGTGGATGCGACTGAGGCTGAGGGCATGCGCAGCGCGCTGGCGCGGCTCACCGACGCGCATCGCCGCATGCTCGATCAACTCTCGACCGGCGTCGCCATGTTCGATGCCGGCCAGAAGCTGACATTCTACAATACCGCCTATGCGGCCTTGTGGAATCTCGATACTGCTTTTCTCGATCAGCAGCCGACCGACTCGGCGCTGCTCGATGCGCTGCGCACCGCGCGCAAGCTGCCCGAGGAACAAGACTTCCGGCAATGGCGGGCGCAGCTCCATGCCGCCTACCGGGCGCTCGAAGCGAAGGATCATACCTGGCATCTGCCCGATGGGCGGACGTTGCGCGTCGTCACCACGCCGAATCCGGACGGCGGCGTGACCTATCTGTTCGACGACGTGACCGAGCGGCTCGATCTCGCGCGGCGCTTCCAGGAACTGATCCGCGTCCAAGGCGAAACCCTCGACAACCTGGCCGAGGGCGTGGCCGTGTTCGGCAGCGACGGCCGGCTGCGGCTCGCCAATTCCGCTTTTGGCCGCATGTGGAAGCTGTCGCCGCAAACCTTGAGCGAACGGCCGCATATCGAGACCGTGACCGCCTTGTGCCAGCCGCTGCATGGCGACGACGTGATCTGGCGCGCGCTGCGCGATGCGGTGACCGCGATCGACAGCCGCGAAGCGATATCAGGACGGCTCGAGCGGCGCGACGGCATGGTGGTCGATTGCACGACCGTGCCGCTGCCGGACGGCGCCACGCTCGTGACCTTCCACGACGTGACCGATTCGGTAAATGTCGAGCGGGCGCTGCGCGAGCGCAACGAAGCGCTCGAAGATGCCGACAAGATCAAGATCGATTTCGTCCATCACGTGTCGTACGAACTGCGCTCGCCGCTCACCAACATCATCGGCTTCGTCCATCTCTTGGCCGATCCGGCCACCGGCCCGCTCGCGCCGAAACAGCGCGAATATCTCGATTACATCACCGTCTCGACCAACACGCTGCTGGCGCTGATCAACAACATCCTCGATCTCGCCACCATCGACGCCGGCCGCATGCAGCTCAATCTAGGGCAGGTCGACATCCGCCAGACCATGGCGGGCGCCGCCGAAGGCGTGCAGGACCGCCTGGTGAGCTCGGGCCTTCTGCTCGACATCGTCGCTGCGCCGGACATCGGCAGCTTCGTTGCCGACGAGCGCCGCGTGCGCCAGATTCTGTTCAATCTGCTTGCCAATGCGGTGAGCTTCTCGCCGCCGGGCGGCACCGTGACGCTGCGTGCCGAGCGGCGCGCCGGCGCGCTTACTTTCTCGGTCACCGATCACGGCCCGGGCATTCCCGCCGACGTGCTGGAACGGGTGTTCGATTGGTTCGAAACCCACTCGCTCGGCTCGCATCACCGCGGCACCGGGATTGGGCTATCGCTGGTGCGCTCGTTCGTCGAGCTCCACGGTGGAACCGTCGAGATCGCCTCGGTCGTGGGGGAAGGCACCACCGTGACGTGCGCTTTCCCGCTCGGCGAAGCTGCTAGAATGACTGCGGCTTAGGGCAAGAGGCTCTAAAAGAGGCTCTGAAAAGAAGCCGCAAGCCCGGAGGGGGGCAGCGAGTATGTCTTTCTTTCAGATTTTCGATCTGACCAACGAGTTCAACATTCTTCGCCTTATTTGCGGCTTGTTTCTGCTGCCGCATTTCTACGCCAAGGCCAGCGATCTGGAACTCACCTACAAGATCTACGACGATTTCAGGCTCTATCCGGTCAAAGCCTGGGTCTTCTCTTGCATGGCGATCGAGATCGTTTGCGCTATCGGCATGGTGTTTGCGATCTATACGCGCTATGTCGCCTCGCTGGAGGCGGTGTTTCTGTTCGTTGCCGCCTGGGCGGTGTGGCGCCACAGCAAGGGGAAATGGCTTTGGCAAATCGGCGGTTTCGAATACTGCCTGTTCTGGGGGATTTGCTGCATTGTCGTTGCGATGCACGGCTGAGCGGACATTGATGCGGGACTCGTTGGCGCGCCCGGTTGCGGCCGCGATGCGAAGCCGTTGACGAGCGCCGTTATGTTTCCGACTGCCACCGGCGGGACGAGCTTCACCATCACTTTGCCGAGCGAAGAGGCGACGGCGCGGTTCGCCGCGGACGTCGCGGTCGCGCTCGAGCCCGGCGATCTGGTGACGCTGTCGGGCGATCTCGGTGCGGGCAAGACCACGTTCGCGCGCGCGCTCATCCGCTATCTGGCAGACGACGATGCGATCGAAGTCCCGAGCCCGACTTTCACGTTGCTGCAAAGCTACGAACTGCCGCGCTTCCCGCTCGTGCATGCCGATTTCTACCGGCTGTCGGGCGCCGCCGAACTCGCCGAGCTCGGCTTCGAGGATCTGGCCGCCGGCACGGTCGTGCTCGTGGAATGGCCCGACCGCACCGCCGGCTTTCTGCCGCCCGACCGCATCGACATCACCTTCACGCTCGCTCCGCAGCTCGGGCCCGACGTGCGCGACGCCCGGGTGATCGGGTACGGCGCGTTCGGCACGCGCGTCGAGCGCATCCCGCAAGTGCGCGCCTTCCTCGATCAGACCGGCTATCGCGATGTGCCGCGGCGCCGCATGGTGGGCGATGCCTCGACCCGCGTCTTCGAGCGGCTCTTGCTCGCCGATCACTCAGAGATACTGATGAATTCGCCGCGCCGGCCGGATGGCCCGCCGGTGCGCGACGGCAAGCCTTATAGCGCGATCGCGCATCTCGCCGAGGACATCGTTCCCTATGTGTCGCTGGCGCAGGGTCTGCGCGACCGCAACCTGTCGGCGCCGGCGATCCTGCAAGCCGATCTCGAACACGGCTTCCTCGTCATGGAGGATCTCGGCGACGACCGGATCGTCGCCGGCGATCCGCCGGCGCCGATCGAAGAGCGCTACGAAGCCGCGGTCGATCTCCTGTTGTCGCTGCACCGGCGCAAATTGCCGGAGCGGCTGCCGGTGGCGCCGCGCAAGGAATATTTCCTGCCGCCCTACGATATGGACGCGTTCCTGATCGAGGCTGAACTCTTGCTCGATTGGTATCTGACCTCCGCCGACGTGAAGGTCACCGACCGGCTGCGCACGGAGTTCACGCGGCTGTGGCGCGACGCCCTGCAGCCGGCAATCGAGGCGCCGCCGACCTGGGTGCTGCGCGACTATCATTCGCCCAATCTCTTGTGGCTTCCCGAGCGGGACAATGTGGCGCGCATCGGCGTGCTGGATTTTCAAGACGCCATGATGGGGCCCGCCGCCTACGACCTGGCGTCGCTGCTCCAGGACGCGCGCGTCGACGTGCCGGAACCGCTCGAGGTTGCGCTGTTCAGCCGCTATGTGCGCGGACGGCTGTACGATCAGCGCTTCGATGCGGCCGGCTTCGCGCGGACCTATGCGACGCTAGCGGCGCAGCGCGCCACCAAGATCCTGGGCATATTCGCTCGGCTCGACCGGCGCGATGGCAAGCCGCAATACCTCCGTCATATCCCGCGCTTATTGCGCTATTTGAACCGGTCGCTGGCGCATGCCGACCTTGCCCCCCTCAAGGCTTGGTATGCCGCCAATCTGCCGCCAAAAAACCAATGAGCGGATATAATGAGATGAGTCGGCGGAACGTGAGGCTCGTCTGGGGGACACCATGATGCCGAACCGCGCGATCGTCCTGGCGGCCGGATTGGGCACCAGGATGCGGCCCTATAACGGTCACATCCCAAAGCCGCTGGTGGAAATCGGCGGCAAGTCGCTGATCGACTATTCGCTCGACCGCCTGGCCGATGCCGGCGTGGAAAGCGTGGTAGTCAACGTGCATCATCTCGCCGACATTCTGGAGCGTCATCTGGCGCCGCGGCAGCGGCCGCACATCGTGATCTCCGACGAGCGCGGCGAATTGCTCGGCACCGGCGGCGGCATCGCCAAGGCGCTGCCGAAGCTCGGCGAGGCGCCGTTCTTTCTGGTCAATTCCGACACGGTCTGGCTCGACGGCGTGAAGCCGAATTTCAGGCGCATGGCGGAAGCCTTCGATCCGCAGACGATGGACGTGCTGCTTCTGCTGGCGCCGACCACCAACTCGATCGGCTATGCCGGCCGCGGCGATTTCGCCATGCTGCCCGACGGCCGCTTGCGCCGGCGGCGCGAGAACCAGGTGGTGCCCTTCGTCTATGCCGGCGCGGCCGTGCTCTCGCCGGCGCTGTTCGCCGACGCGCCGAAAGGCGCCTTTTCGCTCACCGTCCTGTTCGACCGCGCCGCCGAAAGGAGCCGGCTGTTCGGCCTGCGCCTTGAAGGCGTCTGGATGCATGTCGGCACGCCGGAAGCGGTCGCCGCCGCTGAAGCCGCACTGGCCGCGACCTAAGGGAATCGGATAGGCATCGCCTAATCGTCGTCCCCGCGAATGCGGGGGCCCATAACCACAAATCGAGCAAATCTTGCTTTGACAGGGGTTATGGATTGCCGCATTCGCGGGAATGACGACTACGAAATCGATCACCACCATGCGACCTCGCGTCTTCACCATTCCGCCGTCGGCGCCGTTTCTGCCGACGCTGATCAAAGCAATGATGGCCGGTAAGCTCGGCTTCCGTCTGTCGGACGATCCGCTCGCGCTGGCCGCGGTCACGCTCTACCTGCCGACGCGGCGCGCCTGCCGGCTGGCACGCGACGCCTTTCTCGACGCGCTCGATGTCGACGCGGCGATCCTGCCGCGCATCGTCCCTATCGGCGACATCGATGAGGACGAACTCGTCTTTGCCGAAATGGCAGCCGGCGCGATCGCCGCCGACGCGCTCGCTTTGCCGCCGGCGCTCGGCGGATCGGAGCGCCGCCTGCTGCTGGCGCAGCTCGTGCGCACCTGGGCGCGCGCGCCCGAAATGCGTGGCGCGCAAGGCATGCCGCTCGTGGCGCAGACGCCGGCGGCGGCGAGCGCGCTCGCCGACGATCTCGCCCGCCTGATCGACGATATGACCATGCGCGGCGTGTCCTGGGACAGGCTCGACGGGCTCGTCCCCGAGGCGCTCGATCCCTTCTGGCAAATGACGCTGAAATTCCTGCAGCTCGCGCGCCAGAACTGGCCGCAAATCTTGCGCGAGCGCGGACACGTCGAGCCCGCTGCGCGCCGTGACGCCTTGATCAAAGCCGAAGCCGCGCGGCTTGCGCGCAAGACCGACGCGCCGGTGATCGCCGCCGGGTCGACCGGTTCGATCCCAGCGACCGCCGAACTGATTGCCACGATCGCACGGCTGCCGCATGGCGCCGTCGTGCTGCCAGGCCTCGACACTGATCTCGATGAAGAATCCTGGCGTCTGATCGGCGGCCGCGAGCGCGCCGGCATCTTGCCGGCTCCCGGCCATCCGCAATTCGCCCTGCAAGCGCTGCTCGGGCGTATCGGCATCGGCCGCGACGCAGTGGAGAAGCTTGCCGAAGCGAGCGGGCGCGAGCGGCTCGTCTCGGAAGTGTTGCGGCCCGCGGCCGCGACCGAGCTTTGGCGTCAGCGGGCGTCCGACCAAAGTTTTGAGGCGCATGCCGAAACAGCGCTTTCCTCCATCACCATGATCGAGGCGGCGAATGCCGAGGACGAGGCGCTGGCGATTGCGGTGGCGCTGCGCGAGGCAGTCGAGCAGGGCAAGACCGCAGCGCTGGTAACCCCCGACCGCGCGCTGGGCGCCCGCGTCAAAGCCGCGCTCGAACGATGGGAGATCGTTGCCGAGGATACCGGCGGCCAGGCGCTGTCGGAGACGCCGGCCGGAATCTTCGCGCGGCTTGCCGCCGGAACCGCGCTCGGCGGGCTCGCGCCGGTGACGCTGCTCGGCCTGCTCAAACATCCGCTGCTGCGGCTCGGCACGCGCGACAATGCGCGCGCGGTCGCCGCGCTCGAACGCGCGATCCTGCGTGGGCCGCGGCCGCGTGCCGGAAGCAAAGGTCTGGCGAGCGCGCTCGACGCCTTCGGCGCGCAGCTCGCCAAATACCGCGCCAAGGAAGAAACCGATCTGCACGGCTCCGATCCGCGCACGCGTATTTTTGATGCGGATCTTGAGGCCGCGACCGCACTCGTGCGGCGTCTCGCCGAGGCACTCGCGCCGCTCGAAGAGATCGGCACGAGCGAGCGCCCGCTCAGCGAGCTTGCCGCGCGTCACCGCGACGTGCTGTCGGCTTTGTCGCGCGACGGCGCAACGGAATACGCCTTTATCGGGCCCGACGGCGCAAAGCTTGCCGATGCGCTCGACGAGTTGGCGATCAGCGAAGCCGCTGGCGGCCTCGCTATCGAACCGTCGGACTATGTCGAGCTTTTTTCCGCACTCGTCGCCGACCGAGTCGTGCGCGCGCCGCCGCTTGCCGGCGCGCGCGTGCGCATCCTCGGGCTTCTGGAAGCGCGCTTGACCGCGAACGATCGTGTCGTGCTCGGGGGACTAGTGGAAGGCGCGTGGCCGCCGGAGAGCCGCACCGACGCCTGGCTCAGCCGTCCGATGCGAACTCGAGCTCGGACTCGATTTGCCCGAACGCCGGATCGGCCTTTCAGCGCACGATTTCGCGCAGATGCTTGGCGCACGCGAAGTGATCCTGACCCGCGCCGCCAAGATCGGCGGCACACCGACGCAAGCGTCGCGTTTCATCCAGCGGCTTGCCGCCATAGCGGGCGAGCGGCGCTGGCAGGCGGCGCTCGATCGCGGCAATGTCTATCTCGCCTGGGCGCGCAGTCTCGACCAGCCGGAAAGCGTGACGCCTGCGCCGCGCCCGACGCCGAGGCCGCCGCGCGCGGCGCGCCCCAAGCGCCTGTCCGTCACCGAGATCGAGCATTGGCTGCGCGATCCTTACACGATCTACGCCAAGCATGTGCTCAATCTCAGCCCGCTCGACGAAGTCGATGCGGCGCCCGGCGCGGCTGAGCGCGGCACCGTGATCCACAACGTGCTGCGCGAATTCAGCGAGCGTTTCGCCAAAGAGCTTCCGGCCGATCCGGCGGGTGAGCTGATCGAGATGGGGAGAAAATATTTCGCCGCGCTCGCGGAGTTTCCGGAAGCCCGCGCGTTCTGGTGGCCGCGCTTCATGCGCATCGCGCAATGGCTCGGCGGCTGGGAGGCTGGCCGTCGCGCCAGTCACGAATTGGTTGCGGCCGAGATCAGGGGCGCGATCGAGATGCCGCTCGCCGACGGCGCGTTCAAGCTCACCGGCATTGCCGACCGGATCGAACGCGATGCCGCCGGCGGCTATGTGATCCTCGATTACAAGACCGGCTCGGTGCGAACCGAGAAACAAGTGCGCACCGGGCTTGCGCCGCAGCTCACGCTCGAAGCGGCGATGTTGCGGCGGGGCGGCTTCAACACCGGCGCAACGCCGATACCGGCCGGCGGTTCGGTTTCGGCGCTGGCTTATGTCGCGCTCAAAGGCGGCGCGCGCGCCGGCGAGTTCATGCCGATCGACTTCAAGGAAGGCACGCCCAACGCACAGGCCGATCGCGCGCTGGAAAAACTCGCCGAGCTGGTGCGGCGCTTCGACGACGATCACGAGCCCTATCGCTCGCTGGTCCATCCGATGTGGAAAGCGCGCTATGGCGACTATGACCATCTCGCGCGCGTGAAGGAATGGTCGAGCACCGGCGGACCGGAAGACGACATTCCGGGTGCGCCATGAGCAGGTCGCCGGGCATCATTCCGGCTGACGTGCTGCGCGTGCAGGGCGAGGTGTCCGATCCAGGCGTGTCTGCCTGGGTGGCGGCCAATGCCGGCTCCGGCAAGACGCACGTGCTGGCGCAGCGCGTGGTCAATCTTCTGCTCGCCGGCGTTGCGCCGGAGAAAATTCTCTGCCTCACCTTTACCAAGGCCGCCGCCGCCAATATGGCGAAACGCGTATTCGACACGCTCGGGCGTTGGACCACGCTCGACGACGAAGCGCTCGATGCCGCCATCGGTATCAGTGCGGGCCGCATGCCCGCCGCGCGCCGCGCCCTGGCGCGGCGGCTGTTCGCACGCGCGCTCGAGACGCCGGGCGGCTTGAAGGTGCAAACCATCCACGCCTTCTGCACTCAGCTGCTGCATCAGTTTCCGTTCGAGGCCAATGTCGCCGCGCGTTTCACCGTGCTCGACGAAACGGCGCAGATGCAGCTTCTGGAAGACCTGACGCTCGCGGCCTTGCTCGAAGGCGCTTCCGCGCCGGAGAGCCTGCTCGGCCGCGCGCTTGGCATCGCCATGACCGCCGGCGCCGACCAGACCTTTCGCGACGTCGTGCGCGAAGCGATCAATCGCCGCGACGGGTTCATCAATTGGCGCATTCGCGCCGGCAGCGTTGAAGCGGCGGTCGCGGAGCTGTCGAGCGCGCTCGGCATCGCGCCGGAAGATACGCTTGAAAGTATCGAGGCCGAATTCTTCGCCGGATCATTGATCCCGGAAACGGAATGGCCGGCCATCGCTGCGGCGCTGGCGCGCGGCAACAAGACCGACATCGATCAGGCGCAACGCTTCACCGCGCTCACCGGACTGACCGGCGCCAATCGCATCGAGCTTTATCTGGAAATCTTCTGCACGGACGAGGGCAATCCGCGCAAATCCATCGTCACCAGGGCGATCAAGGATGCGCGGCTGGTCGAGCTTCTGAACGCCGAGCAGGGCCGCGTCTGTGAAATTCTCGAACGGCGCAATGCCGTGGTCTGCCGTGACCGCAGCGCCGCGCTCCTCACGGTGGTGGACGCCGTGCTGCGGCGCTACGCAGCCGAAAAAGAGCGTCGCGGCCTGCTCGACTATGACGATCTGATCGACAAGACGCTTGCGTTGTTGAACAACGTCGATGCCGCCTGGGTGCATTACAAGCTCGATCTCGGCATCGACCATGTGCTGATCGATGAGGCGCAGGATACCAGCGACAAGCAATGGGAGATCGTGCGGCTTCTGGTGGCCGAATTCACCGCCGGCAAGGGCGCGCGCGATCTGACGCGCACGGTATTCGCGGTCGGCGACGAGAAGCAGTCGATCTTTTCGTTTCAGGACGCGGCGCCGAAGCAGTTTGCGCTGATGCGGCGGCATTTCGAGCGCGCCTATCGCGACAGCGGGCTCGATTTTCTCGCCCGCGAATTCAAGCACTCGTTCCGCTCCGGCGCGAGCGTGCTGGCGGCCGTCGACGAAGTGTTCAAGGTGCAGACCATGGCGGCGAGCGTCACCGCCGATGCGGATGGCTTCCCGCCGCACATCGCGCTGCCGGATGCGCCGCCGAGCGTGGTCGAAATCTGGGAACCGGAGAAGCCCGACGAACGCAAGGAGATCGAAGGCTGGGACGCGCCGTTCGATACCGTGAGCGAAACAAGCCCGCGGGTGAAGCTCGCACAGCGCATTGCGCGCACGGTGCGCCGCCTGGTCGAGAGTGGTGCACCGGTCGGCATCGATCGCCGCGCCGCGCGCTACGGCGACGTGCTTATTCTCGTGCGCCAGCGCGGGCCGCTGTTCGAGGCGATCATCCGCGCGCTCAAGAACGAGCATGTCGAGGTCGCCGGCGCCGACCGCATGGTGCTCACCGAGCATATCGCGGTGATGGACTTGATCGCGCTGGCCGACGCGTTGTTGTTGCCGGTCGACGATCTGGCGCTGGCGGCCGCGCTGCGCAGCCCGCTCTTCGGCTTCTCCGACGAGGACTTGTTCGAGATCGCCGCCGATCGCGGCCGTTCCTCGCTGCACGCGGCGCTGAGGAAAAAATCGTCCGAGCGGGAGATTTTTGCGCAAGCCGCCGCGCGCCTCGATGCCTTGCGAGAAGCAGCACAGCGGCAATCGCCGTTTGCGTTTTATGCGTCGGTACTCGGCGCTGGCGGCGGCCGGCAGCGAATCCATGCGCGGCTCGGCGCCGAAGCAAACGACGCGCTCGACGAATTTCTCAATCTCGCGCTCGATTACGAGCGGCGCGAAATTCCTTCGCTGCAAGGCTTCGTCGCCTGGCTGCGCGCGGCGCGCGCGGAGGTCAAGCGCGACATGGAGATCGCGCGCGACGAAGTGCGGGTGATGACCGTGCATGGCGCCAAAGGGCTTGAAGCGCCGGTCGTCATTCTCGCCGATACGATGACACAGCCGTCCGGGCCGCGGCCGCCGCGGCTTCTTGAGCTTCCCGACGGCGCGGTGATCTGGGGGGGACGCAAGGACGACGACCCGCCGCCGGTCGCCGCCGCGCGCGAAGCGGCGCTTTCGGAAGCGGAGGACGAATATCGCCGGCTCCTTTACGTCGCGATGACGCGTGCCGCCGATCGCTTGATCATCTGCGGCGCCGACGGCGAACGGCAGCGGCCGAAAGGCTGCTGGTATGATCTTGTGGTCGAGCCGCTGCAGCCGTTTCTGGTCGAGGACAACGACAACGGTGAGAAAGTCTGGCGTTTTCGCAAGGAGCCGCCGGCTGCGGCGGCTAAAGCATCGCTTGCGCCGGTGTCGGCAGCGACACGATCATCGGAATTCCCGTCATGGCTGCGGCGACCGCCTGCTGCCGAGGCACAACGATCCGTCCTCATCTCGCCATCAGAGGCATTCGAGGAGGATTTTGGCGGAGCGGTTGCACCTGGCCGCGCGTCTCCGGCCGAGCGGCGCAAGGCGCTGGCCCGCGGCCGCATCGTGCATCGGCTGATGCAGTCGTTACCGGACATTCCGCCGGCGGCGCGCAAGGCCGCCATCGAGCATTATCTGAAAAACGCCGCCGCCGATTTCGCGCCCGCCGAACAGGCGGAGATGGCCCGGCACGTGCTCACGATTCTCAACGATCTGATTTTCGCCGACCTGTTTGCGCCGGGAAGCCGTGCCGAGGTGCCGATCGTCGGCCGGCTCGCCCGCCGAGCTGCGCCAGCGCTTAGTGTGGCGGGCCAAGTGGACCGGCTCGCGGTGACGCGCGATTCGGTGCTGATCGCCGACTATAAGACCGACCGGGCGCCACCGAGCGACCTCGCCGAGGTGCCGGACCGCTACACCGGCCAGCTCGCACTTTATCGCGCCGTCCTGGGGCGCGTTTACCCGGGGAAAACGATTCGCGCTGCACTCATCTTTACCGAGAGGCCGACCGTCATCGAGGTTCCTGGCGCAACCCTGGATGCCGCGTTGGCCAAAGCACTGGCACGCTGATTCATTTGAGAAATCCGGTCGTGGCTGGCTAGGGTCACAGGCCGGTGAAGTTCCCTTGACGCTCGGGGAGTCCATTCTTACGTTTCGTGGCCCTGCCAGATTTCCACCGGAAACAGTGAGGTTTTTTCCATGGTCGACAAGACAACCGATGCAACGTTCGATCAGGACGTCCTGAAGGCCTCCGGGCCGGTGGTCGTTGATTTCTGGGCCGAGTGGTGCGGCCCCTGCCGCATGATCGCGCCGGCTTTGGAAGAGATTTCCAAGTCGCTCAACGGCAAGGTCAAGATCGTCAAGCTCAATGTCGACGAGAATCCCAACACCGCGGCCAAGTTCGGCATCATGTCGATCCCGACCTTGATGCTGTTCAAGGACGGCCAGCTCGCTTCCCGCCAGGTCGGCGCGGCGCCGAAGGCGAAGCTCGAGCAGTGGATCACCGCTGCGGTTTGATGTGGTTCGTCAGGCCCAAACATCGTCACGGGCCGGGCTAGTTCCGGCCATCCACGTATTTGGGGCAACTTCAAAGTTTAAGACGGGGATGCCCGGCACCAGGCCAGGCGCCACGGATGCGTGTTTGACCATTAGCCCGTTATAGTGGCTGTAGTGGGGATTTTGTTCTCGTTTGACGCTGTTGTCATGCGGCTTTGAGACCGACTGCCTGGACGAGAGCATCGATGTCATCGACGACGCGCTGATAGAGGCGATCGAGTTGCGATCGCTTTTGCTGCTCGACTTGGCGATCTGAGCGGACCGGGCTGAGCAGGCCGGCGGTCAGCGGCGCATAGACGCGTTCGAACAGCTTCAGGAAGATCAGACAGATTGAGTAACCGCGCGGCAGCAGTTGGTAGCGGCGGGAGCGGGGAAGCTTGGCAACGAGCCCTTTGGCCCTGAGCTTTGCTAGGTCGTAGCGAAGCGAGGCGAGGGTGTAGCGTTCGGCCGGGCAGCTGAGCGCGGCGAGGATGCGCGGATAAAGTTCCGCGGTGGTAAAGGCGTTGCCGCCGGCGATGTGGGCGAAGCGCACGAGCGCGTGCATCAAGGCAAGTTGCCGCGGGTGGTCAAGCTTGAGACCGGGGATGCGCTTTCCCATTGGCGTGATGGTCGGTTCTGCGAGCTGTCGCAGTTGGCCACGATCAATGAAGGTCTCCAGAATATCTTGTTGTATGTTCAGGTAGTTGTCGTTGATCGCCGAAAGGGCATTGCGGAGACTCAGCAGAATTCTCCACCGATTTGTTCACGCCGTAATCGTTGACGTTGTTGCTGGCTGTCTCGGTGCGCAGCATGAGGTGATCGCGAACATACTGCTTGACGAAGCCATTGCCGTAGTGGCTGCGGATCACCGGATTGGGCAGGTCCATGTCTTCGATCTCGGTTTGCAGCTTGCCGCGATAATGCTTGCTGATCCGGCGGCCGAAGATCGTTGTGATCTTATTAGGTTGTCCGATCGTGCGATTGGCGTCGAACAGGCGCTCGCCGAGTTTGTCCAGCGCGGCGCGGCGCCTGAAGATGAGGTTGTCGCAGAACTCAACTTGCGAGAAGAACAGCCGATGTCGGCAGCCGGATTCCTGCCGTTCCCTGGCGGTAAAGAACGGCGTGAGGCGTGCCAGCCATTTTTGGCCGCAACTCACTAAATCCGAAGGGGTGAGCGAGTTGGCGAGTTGCTGGAGACGCTCGGGTTCGGCGCATCTGACGAAGGCATTGGCCCATTGCTTGAACTCTATGCCCTCCTCACGCATGCGGTTGGCCAGCCAATGATGCTGATTGAGGCAGACGCGGGCGGAGAACGGCAGATAGGGACAGATGCGGACGAACATCCGCCCCCACTGCCGGTCGTTGATATAGAAATTATATTGGACGACCCAGCGGTTGGCGATCTGCAGATGCCAGCGGTTCGTTTTACTGTCGCCTATTGCCGTCATGATGCGCGCTGGTTCGCGCGCCTTGAGGACGATCACGACAGCATCGGGGTCTGCCCCTTTGAAATAGGGATCGACAAAGTCATCGCGACGACCTTGCGGAGCCTCTATCACCGGGATGTCGCGCTTTTCCGACCACTCCTTCAGCCAGCGTTGAAACTGCTCGGCAATGTCCCGGAGCACATGCCGGCTCACCGGATAAAGTTGCCGGTAGGTATTGAAGAAGCCGACGACGCGTTCCGGCTGCTGGAACGGCTGAATCAAACCGTTCAGCAGGATGCGATCGAAGCAACGGTACTGCCATCGAATGCTGCCCTTGTGGTGTTCGCAAAAGGAGTTCATGAGCAGCCCCCAGCTGATCCTCGTCAGCCGGATAGTGCTGCTCATTCTCCGCCCTCTCGCAAGCTGAGCGGCAAAGGGATATCAAGGGCAGAGCCCTTGGCTAGTTAGACAAAAAGGCGTTGCTGCCGGCGAACGGGATCAAGACTAACGGGTCAGTGCCGTCTCCGCCGCCCGCAGCGCCTCCGTTTGGTCGCTTGATGCAGCAATCGCTTCATAGATAGCCTCATGAAGCTGCCCTGAGTCAGCGGAAAGAGCGAACGCCAGGGACGCAGCAGCTCTCGCTTTCCGGAACGTCCCCAAGGCTTCAGGCGTGGTGGCTGCGGCCTCTTCGCTGAGTTGGAAATATTGCTCGTCTAATTGTGCCGCTATAGCTTCGAGCTCGTGGCGCACTTTGGTTCGCCCATTTCGTTCGTCACGAAGAGCAGCAAGGGCAGCATCCACATGGTTTTCCCGCAATCCGGTTTGCGCGACAGCTACGAGACAAGCAGCGAGCGCAGCGCGTCGTCGCTGATCTGCGCTCGCGTCGCGGAAGGCCCTTGTCAAGCTTGGAGATATTGTTTCAAGACGCACGGCCGTTTCCACGGCGGCTGGCTTTGAGCCCTCCGCCTCTTAGTCGTGCAGTTTCCTAATCAAGCCGCACCGTCCTGTCTCAACAGGGCAAAAAAACTGTCGACCGCTTTTCGTGGAATGCCCGATATCCGATAGTAGTCGGACGCTCTTAACAGCAGTTGCTGTTGTCCGCCCAACAATTCGTGCTCAAGTCCTTTGATGATCACCGTCCCGGCCCGACGCATTTCCTCGTCGTCCCACGTGATCACGCGCGATTTAGCTTGAGCCACTGCGGCGGCGGCCCGCGGCAGATAGAGATAGTCTCCTCCCGACGGCAAAGCCTGCTTGGTTAGATCGATCCCTGTTCGAAAGCCGACGTCGACCAAATTCACGGCGGAAAAGTCGTTGCCGTGGAATTCATTTCTGACGCGGCCGATAATCGCTCGTTCATCTTCCGGGACGGAACCGTTGAATACCGCGGTTTCTAACCGGCCGCTGAAGGTGCAATCGATCATTTCAACCGTTAGGCAAATCCAGTGTCGTATGACGACGTCCTGAAATGAACAGCGGACGAAGCGAGAAAAACCTCCTGGCGCCATGTCCATTTGCGCTCCGTCGAAGGAGCACTCGACGAATTCCGATGTCTCCCGGCCGCTTCCAAATGCGGCCGACTGAATTCGTACCTGGTTGAAATTGCAGGCATGCAGATGAGAGCCAATCGAGGCGAACTGTCGCAGCGTTCTGCCCGAATAGTCCTTTCCATTCAGCCGTGCGTGATCCAGCACTATGCGCTGGTCGTCGGTTATATCGAAAACGCCTTTTGAAGTTGCTTTTATGCGCATCGTTGTCACCATTCGCTTACGGCAGCGTGTAGGTAGAGATTGTCACTCCACCATATCCCGGTCTTGCTAAGTGTGCAGCCGCTTGTCGCGGTGTCGTCAACTCGATCAATTCTTTAGTTGCCGTGTCTAGAAAATCAGGACCAATGCGGTTGTAAATAAAACGGTCCGGGACCCTCATTTCCAGAGCGCGGGCAGTGGCATCGTGAACGGCCGTACCCAAGAAGCGGCTTCCACGCGCACCCCAGACGAATCGTGGCTGCCATCAGTTGGCGCAGACCAGCCCGGATTGGGCGGCGCGCCGGTGCGCGGATGCAGCGCGGGATTCCAGTTTGCACTGCCGCCAGCTTCGTCGCGGGCGTACTTGATCAACGAATCTTCGGCTGCCATCGCGTCGCGCGCGGCTGGGCTTGGCAGATCGGGCATTTGCAAATGCACGGCCGCGATTCGTGCCAGACATTGATCGTTGGCGTTGAGAGCCCGCGCGACTCTGGACAAGCCGTCGATGAGGCGATCTATCTGGGGTTCAACCTGATAGCCGCGCTTCAAAAGCCGCTCAATTTCATGACGTTCGCGCACAATAAAGCGTTCGTCATGTCGCTCAATCAGCGACGTGTGGCCGAGCAACAGGCCGTCGTCGGTGCAGGCGAGGCCCAGATTGCTGGGGCCAGCCTCGCTGAGGCACCAGATGTGAATCATGGTTGTCTTGTCTCATTATATGAGACAAATGTCAATATTAAAGAGACTAAAGAAACTTGATCGGTGACGCGTCGGGCCGGCAAGGTCCGTTGACATCGGCCGTTCTCTGTTGCCATTGCCGCGAGGGTTATGGATTCCGGGCTCGCCGTTTCACGACGCCAGCGCTCGCTAATGCCGGAAATGCCGGGTGCCGGTCACCACCATGGCGATGCCGTGGTCGTCGGCGGCCTTGATCACCTCGTCGTCGCGCATTGAGCCGCCGGGCTGAATGACGGCGGTGGCGCCGGCTTCGATCGCGACCAGAAGACCATCGGCGAACGGAAAGAACGCGTCGGAGGCGACCACCGATCCGATGGTCGCGGGCTCTTTGAGGCCCGCGGCCTTGGCGGCGTCTTCCGCTTTGCGGGCGGCGATGCGCGCGGAGTCGATGCGGCTCATCTGGCCGGCGCCGATGCCGACGGTCGCGGAATCTTTCGCGTACACGATGGTGTTCGACTTCACGTGCTTGGCGACGCGGAACGCAAAACGCAGGTCGCGCAGTTCAGCGTTGGTCGGCGCCCGTTTGGTCACGGGCTTCAGCTCCATGTCGTCGACCACCGCGTTATCGCGCGATTGCACCAGGAGCCCGCCGGCGACCGTCTTTGCCGTCAGCCCCTTGGCGCGCGGATCGGGCAGGCCGCCGGCGATCAGGAGCCGCAGATTTTTCTTCGCGCCGACGATCGCGATCGCTTCCTCGGTCGCCGCCGGCGCGATGATGACTTCGGTGAAAATCTCGGTGATGGCGCGCGCGGCCTCCGCATCGAGCGGCCGGTTGAGCGCGACAATACCGCCGAAGGCGGAGACCGGATCGCAGGCGAGCGCCTTGCGGTAAGCATCGACCAAGCTATCGCCTTCGGCGACGCCGCACGGGTTCGCATGCTTGATGATGGCGCAGGCCGCGGTGCGCGCCGGATCGAATTCGGCGACGCATTCGTAGGCCGCGTCGGTGTCGTTGATGTTGTTGTACGAAAGCTGCTTGCCTTGCGCCTGGCGCGAACTGGCGACGCCGAACCGTGCCTCCGGCGTGCGATAGAACGCCGCCGATTGATGCGGATTCTCGCCGTAACGCAATTCTTCGATCAGGCGGCCGCCGACGGAGCGGAAATCGGGCGCGGCATTGCCGAGCGCGCCGGCGAACCAATTGGAAATCGCCGCGTCATAGGCCGCGGTGCGTGCAAACGCTTTGGCTGAAAGCTGCCGGCGCAGCGCCAGCGTCGTCATGCCGCCATGCTTGGCGAACTCGGCGAGCAGGACTGCATAATCGGTCGGCTCGACAATGACGGCAACATCGGCGTGGTTCTTCGCCGCCGCGCGGATCATTGCCGGCCCGCCGATATCGATATTCTCGATGCAATCGTCGAAGTCGGCGCCGCGCGCGGCCGTCCGCTCGAACGGATAGAGATTGACCACCACAAGGTCGATCGGCTGGATGCGGTGCGTGCGCATCGCCTCCGCATGGGCGGGGTTGTTGCGGATCGCGAGCAAGCCGCCATGGACGGCCGGATGCAGCGTCTTGACGCGGCCGTCCATCATCTCGGGAAAGCCTGTCACCTCCGACACGTCGGTCACGTTGAGCCCGGCCGCGATCAGTGCCAGACGCGTGCCGCCGGTCGAAATGATTTCGATGCCGTAATCGGAGAGCGCCCGCCCAAACTCGATCAGGCCGGTCTTGTCGGAAACGGAAATGAGGGCGCGGGTGGTGCGGCGCAGGAGTTCTGTCATGGGCTGCTTTTACACGCCCTTTTTCATTCCGTCATTGCGATTGGGCGAGTGCGCAAACGCTTGGTAGCGCAGGCCGCCGCGTATCAAAGCGGCAATCTTGGCACCTTCTCGCGCACGCGCCGCGGCGTGCTTGCGCTCGCGGGGGCGGTGGCGGGAGCCGATTGCTGAAATCTCCACGTGACGCGCGGCGCCGAACGCGCCTCTCCGTGAATCACGATCTGCGCGGTGCGGCGCGGGCCCTCGTTGGCGGAGAGATAGACGCTGTCCTCGAGCTGCACGCGCCCTTCGCCGGCCGAGAAGGTCCACACCTCCCGGTTCGGCATCATCATCACCACGCCCTGGCCGTCGGTGAGGCGCGACGCCTTGATGGAGGGATGCAGGTGAAAGCGCACCGCATAGCGGTCCTGCGTGCCAAGGATCTGCGCGCCGCCATCGGCGGCGAGGAACAGATCTTCGCCTTCGAAGTGCGTGCCGTCGGCCGCAAGCGCGATCGTGCGCTCGTGCAGAAGGCCGTAGCGGGCGGCGTAGCCGTCGTGCACGGCGCGCAATGTGATCGAATCGAATTCCTCTTCGCGCGAAACCGACACACGGGTGGGGCCGCCGACCATCGGTAATCCGCCGAGCAGGCGCTTGAAAATACGCGCCTTGGCGAAATAGGCCGACGACTCGTCGTTGAACGTGACGGTCGAATGCGCCGCGGTCGCGCGCGCGTGCGAGCGCCATTCCTCGCGCGCGGTGGCGGGCATCCCGCAATTGACCACGATGAGGCTGAGTTGCGGAGACGAGAACTCGAACGCGAGGCAGCCGGCATGGGCGTCGAGGCTTGTTTCCGGCGGCGGCGCCCGCCCGGTATCCATGATCAGCACACCGCGGCTCGCTTCGAGGCGCTGATAGGCCGAGTAGGGTGCGTTCGACAACGGCGCGCCGCGGCTGTCGTCGTAGGCAAGGAGCGTGAGCAGGAGCTCTATCGGCGTCGTGCCCATGCCGTTGAAATGCGCGAACGTCCCTTCCGAATGACGGAAGAAACGCAGCATCGGCATCATGCGGTCGATGGCGTTCAAGAGCGCCGGCGGCGGCGCGATGTTGCGCGACGCGTAGGCTTGCCGCAGCGGCAAGAGCTCGATCAAGACGTCGATGATGACGGCGGGATCGCGGCTGATATGGCCGCCGTCCGGCAGGATCTGCCGCTCAAGCTCGCTCGTCAGCCAGGCCGTGGCCGATCGGATGTGGCGCGCCTGGCTGGCGATGCACAAAGCGGCGTAGCAGAGCGCGATCGCGGCCCGCAAACGTGTCGCGCCGCGATGGACGTCGGCGGCGGTATGGCGCAGATGCCGAACCTGCCGGAGCAGACTGCGCAGGAAGCGGCGGTAAAAGCGAGCGTCGGTATCCTGCAACAACAGCGGCGCCTGGCTCAGCCAGCAAATGATGCGCTGCGCCAGCACATCGGTCCGCCAGGCGACGGGATGCCAGGCGCCCTGCAAGCCGATCCATTCATCGACCAGCGCGCGCGCATTGGCGCGGGCAATGCCCGATTCGGCGGCGCGCAGATGCCGCAACCAGCCGAAGCCCAAGAGCTCGGTGGCCCAGTCGTCGGATGGCGGCGTCATTTCGAAAACGGAACGGCCGTCGCAGATGACGACCTTGCCGGCGAAGGCGAAACGGCCGGAATAGACTTCGCTGGCACGGGTCGCGTCGGCGGTGCGCAGATCCTGCGGCGCGATCAACAGCCGGTCGTTTTTGTGCGGCGGAACCGGCCAGGTAAGCGGCCGATAGCCGTTGACCCGTCCGCCGATGGACCGCAGCCCGGCGCGCAGCAGAAGCCACGAAAGTCCCGCAGACAACTTTGCACGGTTCACGATTGAAACGCGCGCCATCGCCGCGCTTGGCCTCCGCCGACGAGTGCGCTCAAAAACTCGCCCACCAAGTCGCACCATACCGGAAGGGTGCGGCCACGGCCAACGCGCGGCCTTTTCAGGGTAAATGTCACCGTTTGAGAAGCCTTGCGGCATAAAAGCCGTCGAGGCCGGCGCGCCGCGGATCGGCATCGGGCAGGTGGCAGGGTAGGGTGCGCAGGTCGCCCTCCCGGGTCACGAATTCAGCGCGGCCGTAGACCTCGCGGGCGTTAACCGGAGCCCGCTGGACGCTGTTTTCGCGCGCCAGAAGGCCGTTAACGATTGCCTCGCCTTCGTCGGGCTCGAGCGAGCAGGTGCAATAGACCAGCGTGCCGCCCGGCTTGGTGAGCGTCACGGCCTGCTCGATCAACCGGCGCTGCAGGCCGGTAAGCTTTTCGACGTCGGCCGGCTGTTTGAGCCACGGCACGTCGGGATGCCGCCGGATGGTGCCGGTCGAGGAGCAGGGCGCGTCGAGCAGCACCGCATCGAATGGTGCCGCATCCCATTCGGCGACGTCGGCGCAAACAAGCTCGGCGGTAAGCGCGAGCCGTTTCAGATTCTCGTCCAGCCGGGCGAGCCGCGCCGGCGAGCGATCGACCGCGGTGACGTGTGCGCCGGCGGCCGCAAGCTGCGCCGTTTTGCCCCCCGGCGCCGCGCACAGATCGGCGACGCGCAGCCCGGCGACATTGCCGAGCAGCCGAACCGGCAGCGCGGCCGCGGCGTCCTGCACCCACCAGGCGCCCTCGGCAAAGCCGGGCAGCGCCGTCACCGTGCCGTGCGCGATCAGGCGCACCGAGCCTGTCGGTAAAACCCATCCGCCAAGGCGCTCGGCCCATAGCGCCGGATCGTTTTTCACCGTGACGTCGAGCGCCGGTTCAGAGGCATTGGCGGCCGCGATGGCGCGGGCGGTGGGCTCGCCATAAGCGGCGACCCAGCGTTCCATCAGCCATTTCGGCGTGTCGAGCGCGGCAATATCGAGCTCCGCCAGACGCGTGGCGCCTTCGCGCGCAAGCCTGCGCAGCACGGCATTGACCAGGCCGGTAAAGTGCGCGCCGTTGCGATCCGATCGCACCAGGCGGACGGCGATATCGACCGCCGCGTGATCGGGCACGTCGAGAAAGAGGATTTGCGCCGCCCCGATCAACAGCGCGGTCTCGACCCGCGGTGCGTCCTTCGGCAGGCCGCGCTCCAGCAACAGGCCGAGGAGATGTCGCAAGGTGCCGAGCCGCCGTAGCACGACCGCGACCAGCGCCCGGACCAGCGCGCGGTCGCGATCCGCCAGGCCGGCCAGACCGGGATGGGCGTTCGCGCCTTCCAGTTGCTCGTCGAGCGGGCGGCGTCGCCGCAGCACGCCGTCGACAATGTCAGCGGCGATGCGCCGGACGGCGAGGCCGGGCGGGTCGGTTGGCGTCTTGTTTGGCGTCTTGTTTGGCGTCTTGGCCGGTGTCTTGTCGGGTGCCTGGGCCGCTGTCTTGGCAGTCGTTTTGGCGGGACGGGAGCTTGGCCGGTGCTTCATGGCGGCCTCTATACCCCATCATGGCCGCTTGCAGCCCAGCTCTCTCTGCGCCAATTGAGAGCTATGCCGACTGCCGACACCTCGCCCAAACCCGCCGCGCCCGCGGAGCCGCAAAATCGCACGCCCGCCAAGCGTCCGCCGACGCCGGCCGCAGAGCGCGCTTTGGCCGAAGCGGCGGCACGCCGCGCCGAGCGGGATCGGCATCCGGTCGATCGCCCGAATGAAATCGCCGGCCGCGACGGGCCTGAGCCGACGCGCTACGGCGATTGGGAAATCAATGGCCTAACGTCGGATTTCTAAAGCACCGGCCGCGATCTCACGGCCATTTTGCCTTGCCCATCCGGCGCTCAATCGATCCGGGCCGAGAACATATTCCTGCAATCGGGGGTAACGGCGTATTGCGCTACACTAATTAGTCGTATAGAACATTCAGCGAACATTCTTGATCTGGGGCCTGATGGGGATGCGAACCTGGCGTGGCGGGAAGCTGTGCGCGGTGGCATTTGCCTTTGCCTTGTCCGCCTGCGCCGGACGCGACCCGCATCCCGTCGCCGTCGTGCAGCCGCCATCGCGCCGAGATCGAGGCGAACAACGTCCAGGCCGAGAAGCTCGCCGAGGAGAATCACGCCAAGATCGCTCAGAATGTCGCCGCCGGCGTGGTGGGCGTCGTCGTCTGGCCGGTCTGGTTCGCGATGGATGCGAAAGGCGCGGCTGGAACGGAAATGGATGCGCTCAAAGCCCGTCAGCAGTATCTCGCCTCACTCGCCGAGCAGCGATGCGCGCAACCGGCCGCTCCCCCGCCACCTCCTCGCCCGCCGCCGCTACGGCATTAGCACCCGTGGTTGACCCTTTAGGTCGCTGACGCTTCTTGGATCCGCCGGCCGTTTGTGAGACAGGGCGTGAAGCGCTCCTTATCCTCGAGGGATCTAACGCACCGGCGGTCTGGCCGACCGCTTGGCGGTGTGCTGCCGATTATCGGTGTGATTTTTGGCTTGGGGCTCCTCGCCGGGGCGATCCTCCACCCGCCGGCAGGGACCGATCCTTTCGCCACCGCGGCACGCGAGCGCGGCGCTTTTTCATGGTCCCGCTACCGATTTGCCGAGTTCAATCCGCAGGCCACCTACTCGGCCGAAGTGCTGCGCGTCATCGACGGCGATACGTTCGAAGCGCGCGTGCGCATCTGGTCCGGCTTCGAGATCAACACCAGGGTTCGGCTGCGCTCAATTGATGCGCCCGAACTTCATGCCCGCTGCGCCAGCGAATACCTCAAAGCGGAAGCGGCGCGCGCCGCTTTGCAACGCATCCTGTCCGCGGGCAGGGTGACGGTTTCGCAGGTCGGGCCCGACAAATATCGCGGCCGGATCGATGCGGCGGTGGCGACGCGCGACACGCCGGACGTCGCGGCGGCTCTGCTCAAGGGCGGCTTCGCGCGCAGCTATGATGGCGGCCGGCGCGAGCCCTGGTGTTGATCGTGGAAGTGTTGATCATTGAAGCGTTGATCATTGAACGACGACGCGCGTGCCGACGCTGACGCGGTTGTCGAGATCGCGGATGTCCTCGTTGTACATGCGGATGCAGCCATAGGACACGAAATGGCCGATCGAGTCCGGCTTGTTCGTGCCGTGGATCGCGTATTCGCCGCCGGCAAGCGATAAGGCGGCGGCGAGTCCGGAATCCAGTGTCACAGGTCGGCGAATATGGATTCCGGGCCCCTCGCTTGCGCTCGGCCCCGGAATGACGCGATCAAAAGCTCAGGCGCTCTTCTTGTTCTGCCGGTGGGTGACGAGGTCGTCGACCACGGCGGGATCGGCCAGCGTCGAGGTGTCGCCGAGATTGCTGAATTCGTCCTCGGCAATCTTGCGCAGGATGCGGCGCATGATCTTGCCCGAGCGCGTCTTCGGCAGGCTGGGCGCGAACTGGATGAGATCGGGCGAAGCGATCGGGCCGATCTCGGTGCGCACCCACTGCACCAATTCCTTGCGCAAAGCCTCGCTCGGCTGCTCGCCGGCCATCAGTGTCACATAAGCGTAGATGCCCTGGCCCTTGATGTCATGCGGATAGCCGACCACGGCGGCCTCCGACACTTTCGGATGTGCGACCAGGGCGGACTCGACTTCGGCCGTGCCCATGCGATGGCCGGCGACGTTGATGACGTCGTCGACGCGGCCGGTGATCCAGTAATAGCCATCCTCGTCGCGGCGGCAGCCGTCGCCGGTGAAATACTTGCCCGGATAGGTGCTGAAATAGGTGTCGACGAAGCGCTGATGGTCGCCATAGACCGTGCGCATCTGGCCGGGCCAGGAGTTCGGCGATGCACAGATTGCCGGTGACTGCGCCCTCCTGCACCTTGCCCTCGGCATCGACGATTTGCGGGATGACGCCGAAGAAGGGCAGCGTCGCCGAGCCGGGCTTGAGCGCGATCGCTCCGGGCAGCGGCGTGATCAGGATGCCGCCGGTCTCGGTCTGCCACCAGGTATCGACAATCGGGCAGCGACCGTCGCCGACGACGCGGTGATACCATTCCCAGGCTTCCGGATTGATCGGCTCGCCGACCGAGCCGAGGAGCCGCAACGAGGCGCGCGAGGTCTTCTTCACCGGCCCATCGCCCGATTGCATCAGCGCGCGGATCGCGGTCGGGGCGGTGTAGAAGGTATTGACCTTGTGCTTGTCGATGACGTCCCAGAACCGCGACACGGTCGGATAGTTCGGCACGCCTTCGAACATCAGCGTGGTGGCGCCGTTGGCGAGCGGCCCATAGACGATATAGCTGTGGCCGGTGACCCAGCCGACGTCGGCGGTGCACCAATAGATGTCGCCGTCGTGATAGTCGAACACGTACTGGTGGGTCATCGCGGTGTAGACCACATAGCCGCCGGTCGTGTGCAGCACGCCTTTCGGCCGTCCGGTCGAGCCCGAGGTGTAGAGGATGAACAGCGGATCCTCGGCGTTCATTTCGGCGCAGGGGCAGTCCGACGTCACCATGTCGGCGGCGTCGTGATACCAGACGTCGCGGCCCGGCAGCATGTCGACCGCCGCGCCGGTGCGCCTGACGACGATGACGTGGTCGACTGCTTCGCTCCCAATTTTTGCGATCGCCGCGTCGGTGTTGGCCTTCAGCGGCACCTTGCGGCCGCCGCGCAGACCTTCGTCGGCGGTGATGACGACCTTTGACTGGCAATCCTCGATGCGGCCGGCGAGCGATTCCGGCGAGAAGCCGCCGAACACCACGGAGTGGATCGCGCCGATGCGCGCGCAGGCCAGAATGGCGTAGGCGGCTTCCGGAATCATCGGCAGATAGATGGTGACGCGATCGCCCTTCTCGACATTGCGGTTGCGCAGCACGTTGGCCATGCGGCAGACCTGATCGTGCAGCTCGCGGTAGGTGATCTTCTTTGAACTCTTTGGGGTCGTCGCCTTCCCAGATGATGGCGACCTGGTCGGCGCGCTCGGCGAGATGGCGGTCGATGCAGTTATAAGCCGCGTTGGTGGTGCCGTCCTCGAACCACTTGATCGACACGTG
>CAVREN010000026.1:0-23742 GCA_963720115.1 uncultured Alphaproteobacteria bacterium | reverse complement strand
ATGATGCACCTCCGCCATGACGCTCACATGACCGGGTTATCCAGCGTGCCGGCGGGCACTCCGCCGTGCATGAAGTAAGGCCAAGTGAGTGAGCCATTCTGCTCAGACCCGCTCAGTCAATGTGCCTACCCTTGCCTCGTCTTCGAGTTGAACTCGCGCATGCCTTCGTCGGAGTGCAAGTGTCTCAACACCATGCTGCAAGCGGTCAAGATGGTGAGTTCGGCGCTTAACGACTACTATGAAACAATGTCCGACGACCAGAAGGCGAGATTCGAAGCGATCGGTCCGCAGCGAACGACCCAACTCGAGTCGCTACAGCTTACGCACACAAATGTCCGCAGGCGCGGCCCTCCCAGCGCTGAACAAATCATTCGGCGTTTGATTTCACCATACTTTTTGACGTTCAATCCTTACGAAATCGACGAGCTTCCTATCGGCACTCCCGTCCAGCCTCATGCAACATCAGAATGTTGAACCATGTCGAGCCGTATGCCGCCGGTGCCACCTGCCAATCGCAGTAAGAAAGGTCCGAAGAGGACGCCGGAAGTGTCGAAAGACAAGAAGTTGGTGAAGCACGAACATCATGCCAACTCTGCGGAAGAAGGCGATACCGCCAATATCAAGCAGAACACCACGAACGAGGGTTACTTCCGCGGCCGGCGGGAATCCTAGTCGTGTACCGTTTTCTCGAAGCCACGGCAGATCAATATATGACCCGTGCCGTAACGACCGTTGCACACCAAACAACCATGCGTGAGCTGGAGGCGTTATTCGAGAAACACGATTTCAATTCTTTCCCCGTGGTGGAAAACGAAAAGATGTTGGGGATCGTTACAAAATTCGATTTTCTTCGAGCCTTTGCCTTCACCACTGGTCAGATGGTGCCCCATTACGATGAGTTGATGCGACGGCCGGTTGCCGAAATGATGACCGAAGCCGTCGTTCATGTCGAACCGGAACAACCATTGACACGAGTTCTCCAGTTGATGGTGAGCCTTAACACTCGCAGTTTTCCGGTTATCGGGCCCGGTCACCAACTGGTGGGAATGATCTCTCGCGAGGACGTGATGCGCGCACTCAAAGAAGCGACAGAGGCAGATTAACGTAGCCGCGTCGCAGTCAGTTAGTATGGTGCAGCGATATGTCCGGGGTCGGTAAGGGAACAAGCGGAGGTGCTTGGTACAGCCTCAAAACCAGCTGTTGAGCCTTTCCGGACTCTGCCGATCGGTACTTTTGAATTGAACCACTGCAAATTGGTGGGATTGATCAGGACTTGTCGGAGTATTTGTATTCTGGTGCAGCCTTAAGCTGATCAGCGTTTACGTTCATTGTGGCGTGCCATTTGTGGTCCTTGGCTTTGAGGCTGATTGCTGACGGGCGCACAACAACATAGTGATCGCCCCTGCCGAGAAACCCTCCAACGCTGACAATATAGCCGTATAGGCCGCTCGCGTCTAAGGCGATATCCTTGATCGTGCCGATGTTCTGCCTGTCTTCGTTGTAGACATCCAAGCCGACCACGTTCGAGCTAAGTTCGTCTTGGGCGGGAACGTGAGTGAACATGCCGCTGGGGGTCGGGTTAGGCGCCGGTGTCATGGCATTGCAGACAAAAACCTCAGATATTCCGGCGTGCTTAGCGATTCCCTTGGCTGTGTGAATAGCCGTCAAGAAGGACAGCTGACTTACGGTGCTCGCAACCGTAACGGTAAGGCCGAGGGGATGTCTCGATTCCGCGTATTCCTTGCCATACATGACCAGTACGTATTTTTGCCCGGCGGGAATCTCCTTTGGTGACGAGATGTATTTTACTTTTACTCTTACTTTTACTTTGGACATTGGTAGGCCTTTGCGTCTTCTGGTTGTTCAGAAACCATGATTGTCGTTTCAGAGACGATCGCGGCGCATAGCCCTAGCCTCCAGCCACTACCTCACCGCGCGCCATCTAGAGGGTGGAGGTTTACTGCTTCGATGATGACGGTGCCGGTGGTAGTGGTGCTGGCGGGCCGCCGGTCGACTTGACGACAATGTCCAGGGCCAAAAAGCCGAGCAAGAACAGTAACGCTGCAAACCACCACATGTTGGTTCCTCTGACGCGCGTCGCATAGCTATCGGGTTGTTTTCGCCAATCACGGCTTGCAAATTTGCGGCCTCTTGTATGACAGGATGATGATGGGGTGCGTTTTGGCAGGCTTTGATAGACACCGTCGTACACCACCGCAGAAAGCTACGTAAGCACCTCAAGGCGGACCAATCAGCCTCAAAGCTAAAGTCGAGCGCGGCTTTGCGGTGTTCATGATTTCCTGGCGCAACCTGACTGCCGTCGACCGCGATATTTCTTTTGATGATTATCCGACGTCGGGTGTGTTAGCGGCGCTCGACGCTGTCAATTCAGTGGTTCCGGGCCGCAAGGTCCACGCATGCGGCTACTGCCTCGGCGGCACACTGCTTGCGATCATTGCTGCAACCATGGCTCGCGACGACGATGACCGCTTTGCGTCGATCACACTGCTCGCGGCCCAAACCGACTTTAGCGAGGCCGGCGAGCTGATGCTGTTCGTGGACAACAGCCAGGTCGCATTCTTGGAAGACATGATGTGGGACCAGGGTGTGCTCGACACAAAGCAAATGGCTGGAGCGTTCATGGCGCTACGCTCAAACGACCTCTTCTGGTCAAAAATGACGCGCGAATACCTGCTTGGCGAGCGCGACGAGATGACCGATCTGGCCTGGAATGCGGACCAGACCCGGTTGCCTTACCGGATGCAGTCCCAGTATCTACGAGGGCTGTTCCTTGAGAACCGCCTAACAGCCGGCCGCTATGCGGTCGATGGCGCGGTGATCGCGCTGAAGAACATTCACGACCCGATGTTCGTGGTCGGCACCGAGACCGATCACATCGCTCCGTGGCGCTCCGTCTACAAGCTTCATTTGTTCACTGACTACGAACTAACGTTTGTGCTGACCAATGGCGGCCATAATGCCGGCGTAGTGTCGGAGCCGGGCCATCACGGACGCCAGTACCATATAGCGAGGCGCCAACCCGGCGGTCGCTACGTCGATGCCGACACCTGGCTGGCGCGCGCCAAGCAGGCCGACGGCTCGTGGTGGCCGGAATGGGTTTCTTGGCTCGAATCCCATAGCAGCCGAGAACGCATTTTGCCTCCTGCCATCGGCAGCCGTTCGCATGGGCTCGTTCCGCTCTGTTCCGCACCCGGCCTGGCGAGCCGCCATGTGCCGCCGCGCGCTTGGTTGGTTGGGGCGGGCAATGTTAGCATGGTTGAAATACCTCGCTGAGCGTGCCGGCGGCATATTCAAAGGAGATAGCCATGGCCAAAGCAAAGAAGCGTGTTACGACGCGCAAAAAAAGCTCACGACGTGGCAAAGCAAGCACCAAGTCTGCACGCAAGAAGGCGGCGAAGCACCCGATAACGAAAAAGGCGAAGTCCAAAGTTCGGCGAGCAGGCAGGGGTGCTCTGGAATCTACTGCTAGAAAAAGGCAGCCACTAAAAACCGCGGCAAGAAAGGCACCAAGGAACGCGGCAAGAGAAGTGGGCGCTGTGCCAGTCGTCGAAGACACGATCATCGACGTGATCGATGAGCCGATGCCCGCCGTATTTCGTGTTACGGAGTACGAAACCGTTCAGACGACTTCCCCAGACGATCCGGAAAAGAACGGCAACTGATCCAATTTGCTCGTGCTCTTTTGGCTCGCAAATCTCGTCGTTTTGAATCATGCACAAAGAGACCGAGCTAAAGTTCGAGGTGACCCCCCGAGACCTTCGGAAATTGCGAGCCGCGCGTATTCTGCAGCGAAAGCCGCTGAAGGAAGAAGATCTGGTTTCGGTTTACTTCGATACGCCAGAGCACACGCTGGCCAGGAATGATGTCACGTTGCGCGTGCGGCACAACGGCGACAAGCGTCTCCAAACCATCAAATCCGGAAGGTTAGCTAACGCTTTTAGACGGAGCGAATGGGAGTGCGAGATTCAGGGGGAGGTCCCGAATTTTCGAAAAGCGCAGGACACCGCACTTGCGCCTCTAGTAACCAAGAAGCTCAAACGCAGTCTGCGGCCTCTTTTCGAGACTCGCATTCATCGCGCTAGCGCGTCGGTTCTTAGGAACGGAAGCCGCATAGAGGTGGCGCTGGACGAGGGTGAAGTTCGCGCTGGACGGCAATCGGCTGCCATTGGAGAACTTGAGCTTGAGCTCAAGCGCGGCAACGCCAGTGACCTGTTCAAGCTGGCGCGTGAGATGGGGCAGCTTGTGCCCACGACTTTAGCGCTTAAGAGCAAATCCGAGCGCGGATACGATCTCGTCGGGAACAAGCCTGCCCACGCGGTTCGTGCCGAGATAATCAGACTTCAACACGGCATGAGCGCCGCGGACGCATTGCGCACCATCGGCAGGTCGACCTTGCGACAAATATCCGGCAACGAAGCCGCACTGGGAGGGTCGGACTCCGAAGGCGTGCATCAGATGCGCGTTGGCCTACGCCGGCTACGCGCGGCTATATCGCTCTTTTCAATGTTGCTTGGCGACAAGCAGACCGAGCGGATTAAATCCGAGCTCAAATGGCTGACAGACGAACTTGCCCCCGCGCGGGATCTTGATGTCTACCTGAAGACCAAGATCGAACCGTTGCGCTGCACCGCGCCCCTTGGAATGAATGAGCTTGTCGCTGCGCTCGCCTCGCATCGCCACACAGCCTTTGTCAGGGCAAAGGCCGCTATCGCCTCATCGCGTTATCGTTTTCTTCTCCTTGATACGCTGCAATGGCTTGAGAATGGAGATTGGGGCCAACGCTCGCACCGAAAGGCCCAACGACTTATCGAACGGTTCGCCGCGGATATTCTCGCGCGTCGCACCAAGAAAGTGATGAAGAAAGCGAAAAAGCTCCGAGAGCTTAATGCCCGCCAACGCCATAAGCTGCGGATCGCAGTTAAGAAGCTGCGCTACGCAGTCGATTTTTTTGGTTGGCTATTCCCCGGACATAAGGCGAAAAAGCGCCTGCCGACCTTTCAAGGTAGCCTGAAGAATTTGCAGAATCACCTCGGCGCTCTCAATGACATCCAGGTTCACCAGAAACTGGTGCGTATGCTGACCTCAGGAAAGCCGCGGACAGAAGACCGCCAGCGCGCCTATGCTGCCGGTGTCGTGTCTCGGCGCGAACAAAGTGAAATCGAACCGCTTCTGAACTCCGCAGCTAGGGATGCCCGCAAGTTCGCCGAGAGCCGACCGTTCTGGACTTAAGTAGCCATAACCCCTTCGGATTCTTGTTGCAGTGGTTCATCAAAGCATTCTGCAATGCGTTACTGCCGCATACAAGGGACAACCATTTCCGTATAGCCGTTCACTCAGCTGGTGGCGCAATAGAGCGAGCCTGTTCTATTGTCGTCAATCGCTGATTGCTCTCCTTGAGTTCCCTGTGTGCAGCTAAGAGCTGCCATTGAGTGGACACGCGCAGAAGTATCTCTCGCTCCCAAACATCTCGGCTTTGCATGGCCAGCCGCTTGGCCTCCTCGGCGCGGTGTCGATACGTTTCGGCGGTCGGCAGGAGGATCGTAAACGATTGTGCGGGCTCTTTTGAATTGTCAGGCGCAACATGCCTCTTCCGGATAGCCAGCCTCATTTCTCTTGTTCCTTCATCGAAATGGTGTTGGTGCTGCCAAAACCAGCCGTAAACCGTGACAGTTCGATGAAGATTAGCTGACCTAATTCGGCCCAATACCCCGTGAGATTATGTGAAGCTTTGGGCACAAGACGAGATCGCGCCGTAAAAAGTCAAGCGTCGCCAGGACTTGGGAAGTCAGGCTGAAGTGACGATTTGCCGACACTGCTGTGACGCATCTTCCCTTTGAATGCCGAGCGCTCCACAAGAAAATATTTAAGGACGAAGCGGCCCTCACGACCCTCGAGAGACGCGCCGCAGTTGCAACAATCGAGTGATACCTGGCGAGCACAACAGCGGCCAATCCCGAGCCGGGAAGCAACCAATAACCGGTGCAGGACAAGCAATCGCGAGCCCAAAAGTATGTATTCCGACGTGATTTATTCATTCGGCATCGGCTTTGGCGGCGCGATTTTGTTTTTGCTTGTCGACAAGTACGAAAAGGACGAGGTCGCCGCCAATCTACCTAAATTTATGGTGCTGGCAGTCTCTGGTCTTGCCATCTTACACAAACTCCGACCCTTCGGCTTTGTGCTGTTTTAAGTAAGCAGGAGCATTCGCAGTGAAAGCAGCATCAGCAATTCGTTCGGCGGCTGTAAGCTTGAGTGCGCTGCGATGATTTGGCTAATCCTGGTCCTTGCATTCACTTTTGGCGGGATGGCTTATGCCGCGGACATTTCTGGCGTCCCGCGGGTTGTCGACGGTGACACCTTGGTGGTCGGCGATGTCAAAATCCGCTTGGAAGGAATTGACGCGCCGGAGACTGATCAAATCTGCCTTGATCGCAATACCCGAAAATGGCCCTGCGGTGCGGCGGCTCGCGATCACCTTGCGCAACACGTGATGGTCGTCTTTAATGATCCAGTTCCGGTGGAGAATCCCGAACTCCAGGCCGTGCTCATGGCACTCGAAATGCGCGACGCGATCGGAGCATTGACCGAGAAGCGGCGCCGGCTTGGGCACGATATCAGTTTTGGAATCGGCATCGAGCATGGATTTGCAACGCTGGGCACCATCGGTTTTGAGGGACGCTTCGACTACGCGGCTATCGGAACCATATCTAATGTTGCATCTCGCCTCTGTGATGAAGCGATGCCAGGTCAGATCTTGATCAGTTCTCGGGTACTGATGCCGGTAGAGAATCTGGTGAAGGCCGAGCTAGTGGGTGAGTTCGCAATCAAGGGCATTCGGCGGCCAATGGTCGTCTACAATGTGCTCGGCAAATCTGGAATGTAAAACCGTAGAGAGAGGTAGACTTCTCTTTTTGGCACAAAACTGGCGCGCCGTGCCCGAACTCGCGGAATTTACCCCGGGGCAAAAAGCGAGAAATCAACGTGCCAAAGGTAAGGTGCTCGAAGCGGTGCGGTTCTGATTGCGCCTGCGGGCGCGCGAAGCTACCGTCCCGCGTTGTCTATTAGTCCGTTCTTGAGGTCCAAGCGGCTGCAACCACCTCACGCCTCGCTCATCGGCGGCGACTAAATAGAAATGGCGAGGATGATCGGAACGAAGATTACGGGGATGGCGCGAATCATGAGCGCGATTGCGGCGGGAGGACGGCGGTCCGTCAACCTTGGCGGCTGCGGTACCCGACCGGGAACATTTGACCCAGATCCGCCGCTGTAAGGCGAAAAGTTCCCGACCGGGTACACTTTCATACAATTTTGACCTTTCGCTTAGAAGATCGGTGTCCTCGCAATTAAGGGGCGGGGCATGGATGCACTTGACGAGAACTCAGTCGAGCAGCGCGCACGTGCAACGGCTTCTGCGTTCGGCGCGCTGATCCGCGGGCGGCGACGGCAGCTGAAGAATTCGACAGGCCCAGTTGGCGCTCGCGACAGGGGTAGGGCGCAGATTTCTAATCGAACTTGAGTCAGGGAAACCATCCTGCCAGCTGGGACGAAGCCTGCTGGTAGCAGAAGCCTTGGGGCTCAAGACAGCTGATATTCTCGCGCCAGATGCGCCGGCCAACGGGATCGCCCCCGAATTGCCCGATCTGACAGAAGAGGTAGAGGAACCGGATGGCCAATCTTCCCGTCTACTTTGAGCAGAGACTCGTTGGCAGAATTGATGTCGACAAAAACGGGCCTGGCTTTACGTACAATCCTGACTGGGTTGCGCTGCGTGGCGCATTTCCAATTTCGATTACGATGCCGTTGAAGACGGACCGAATAACGTCCGATGTTTTTCTCCCGTGGGCCTCCAATCTGCTCCCTGAAAGCGAGCAACTACGGACCCTGGGCCAACTTCTTGGTTTGTCGCGGGTGGACGTGATTGGCCTGTTGTCCGCGATTGGTGGCGACACCGCGGGTGCCCTCTCTATTGGCCAACCGGGTAGAACTGCCACAGTTCAATGGCGATCAGTAGAAACTCCAGATGAGCTGGAGAGACTCATTGACGGACTGCCGAGCAAGCCATTCCTTGTCGGAGAGGAAGGGGTGTCAATGTCCCTTGCCGGTGCGCAGACGAAGCTTGCGGCTGCAGTCAACGAAGCCGGCCGGATCTCGATTCCGATGAACGGCTCTCCATCGACGCACATCCTCAAACCAGACGTACCGCAACTCTATGGGAGTATCTATAACGAAGCATTCTGCCTGACGTTGGCGCGACGCATTAATCTTTCGGCGCCCCACGTCGCCACGGGTCGAGCCGGTAAGAGGGCCTATCTACTCGTCGAGCGGTATGATCGAAGATACCAGAGTGGTCGTTGGCGTCGCTTGCACCAAGAGGACTATTGTCAGGCGTTAGGCAAACCACCGTCTGCCAAGTACGAATCTAATCAGACCGGAATCAACGGGCCGACGCTGAAAGAGATGTTTGCGTTGACACGGCGGCATATGCCTCCGACAGAAATCGTGCGCTTGCTAGATAGAGTGATTTTTAATGTGCTGGTTTGCAACACTGATGCTCACGCCAAGAACTACTCCGCCATGATTGGTGGCAACGGCATCTCGCTCGCGCCGGTATACGATGTGATGTGCGGCGAAGTTTGGGAAAGCGTTACGAAAAATCTTGTTCATAAAGTAGGTGGCAGCAACAGGGGCGAGCAACTGCAGGCAAAGCACTGGCAGCAGTTTGCACGGGAGTGTGGGCTAAATCCAAAGCAAGTACTCGACCGCGTCAGTGCGTTGGCAAGATCCGTCATCTCGGAAATTGCCGCGGTGGAATGTGAGGTGGCCGCTATGCCGGCCGGCAGCGATCCAATGCTTTCTCAAGTGCGACAAGCTATTCTCGACCGAGCTCAAGCAGTCCTCGAGCACATCGAAGCGAGAGAGGACGTGGTTGGGGAGCCAAGCAACATCAAAGACACCATCCCCGCCCAGCCATCCGTATAAGTGAGATTGCCGAGCCAAGCCGGTCGGTATCCTTCCCCGCCCGGCCGTGACTCAAGCGCGGGCTTTGTGGGCGCCGCTGAGTGCAATAGGAGACGCAAGACGACGCACCAGCGGGTCTTGGTGTTACCCCGATGGGTACCCCGACGCCATATTTTTTGAAACAACAAATTAATACAATAGTTTATACGCACAGCCACTTCATTTGAAGTGAAGAAAACGGTGGTAGCTTCAAACCGCCGCTTAACGCTCAAATTTAACGATCCTGCAGGCGTCGCCGGCTTTTGCCGGGGGATCGTAAGGCTCTCGAATAATGAGACAATCGGCCTTCGCCAGCGGCAGCATCATGGAACTGTCCTGAACCCGGAAGGGTTTGGCGATGAGACCCTGCGGTCCGTGCTCAAGTGTCGCGCGCAGATAATCGGCGCGCTCGTCGTTCCCGGGCATGTCGACACCGAGCTTTGCCGATTCGATCTCGTGCGTCAGGTCGCTTCGCCCGGCCAGTCGCCGGATCAGCGGCACCAGGAACAGAAAGCTGCAAACAAACGCCGAGACCGGATTGCCGGGCACGCCGAGCACGTGCATGTGGCCGAGCCGGCCGTTCATGAGCGGACGCCCCGGACGCAGCGCCAGCCGCCAGAAGGCAAGCGTCATGCCTTCGGCGGTGAACGCCTTCTGGACCAGATCGTAGTCGCCGACCGACGCGCCGCCCGAGGTGACGAGAATATCGGCGCCGATTTCTCTCGCGCGCTGCACGGCCGCGATGGTGTCGTCGAGCCGGTCGCCGACGATGCCGAAGTCTTCGACCGTCGCGCCTTCCGCGCGTGCAAGCGCGCCGATCGCGTAATTGTTTGACGAGACGATCTGGCCGGGTGCCGGCTCGGTGCCCGCTGGCACAAGCTCGTCGCCGGTCGCAAACAGCACGACCTTTGGCCGCCGGTGCACCGGCACGAGCGGATGATTCATGCCGGCGGCGAGCGCCAGGTCGCGGGCGGTGAGGCGGTGTCCCGCGGCGAGCATTTCATCGCCGGCCTTGAAGTCCAATCCTTGCACGCGGATGTGCCGGCCTTTCGACGAGCCCTTTTCCACGTCGACGCAATCGCCGTCGCGCTTGGTATGTTCCTGGATGACGATCGCGTCGGCGCCTTGCGGCATCACGCCGCCGGTGAAGATCCGTGCCGCTTCGCCCGCAGCGAGCGCTTGCGCAAAGGGGCGCCCGGCCGCGACCTCGCCGATCACTTTCAGCCGCACCGGCGCGTTGGCGACATCGCTGGCGCGCACCGCGTAGCCATCCATCGCCGACACGTCCGCTGGCGGCTGCGTGCGCCGGGCCTTGAGCGGGTGGGCGAGCACAAGGCCTGCCGCATGAGACAGCGGCACTTCTTCGGCCGGCAGCGGCACGGCAGGTTCGAGCACGCGTTGCAGGGCATCGGCGACCGAGAGGAGATTGCGCACCCGCTCACTCCTTCGCGCGATAATGGCCGCTGCGGCCGCCGCTTTTCTCGATCAGCCGGATGTTCTCGATGCGCATGCCGCGGTCGATCGCTTTGACCATGTCATAGACGGTGAGACAGGCGACCGAGACCGCGGTCAATGCCTCCATCTCCACACCGGTCTTGCCGGAGACTCTTACGCGCGCACGCACGTCGATGCCCGGGAGCTTCGTGTTTGGCGTCAAGTCGACCTCGACCTTGGCGATGGCGAGCGGATGGCAGAGCGGAATGAGTTCGTGCGTACGCTTAGCCGCCATGATGCCGGCGATGCGCGCGGTGCCGAGCACGTCGCCTTTCTTCGCATCGCCCGCGCGCACGATCTCGAGCGTCGCCGGCTGCATCACCACGCAACCTGCGGCGACCGCCTCGCGTTCGGTCACGGCCTTGGCCGAGACATCGACCATGCGGGCTTCGCCCTGGACGCCGAGATGGGTGAGTTGCTTCTTTGCCCGCGCCACGGATCACCGGGCCGGCGCAAGCGCTGAGTTGCGCGCGAGCAGCGCGCGCGTGGCGGCCGCAACGTCGGCCTGCCGCATCAGGCTCTCGCCGACCAGGAAGGTCGAGATCCCGACCTCGGCGAGGCGAACGAGATCCGCCGGCGTAAAGATGCCGCTCTCGCCGACCAGCACACGATCCGCCGGAACGAGCTTCGCCAACCGCTCCGCGGTCGCAAGCGTCGTTTCGAATGTGCGCAAATTTCGGTTGTTGATGCCGATGAGCCGCGATTTGAGCCGCAGCGCGCGCTCAAGCTCGGGCTCGTCGTGCACTTCGAGGAGCACGTCCATGCCGAGCGCGAACGCCGCCGCCTCGAGCTCGGCGGCGGCTGCGTCCTCGAGCGCCGTCATGATGATCAGGATGCAATCGGCTCCGGCCGCGCGCGCCTCCGTCACCTGATAGGTGTCGTACATGAAGTCCTTGCGCAGCGCCGGCAGCGCACAGGCGGCGCGCGCCGCGCGCAAATGATCGAGCGAGCCTTGGAAAGAGGGCGTGTCGGTGAGGACGGACAGACACGTCGCGCCGCCCTGCGCATAGGCCGCCGCCAGCGCCGGCGGATCGAAATCGTCGCGGATCAGTCCCCTCGACGGGCTCGCCTTTTTGACCTCGGCGATCAGGGCATAGTCGCCGGCAGCGAGCCGCTGCTCGATCGCCTGCAGGAAACCGCGCGGGGCGCCGGCAGCTTTGGCCTCGCCTTCGAGCGTAGCGAGGGGACGCAGCCGTTTGGCGGCGGTGATTTCCTCCCGCTTGTAGGCACCGATCTTGGCGAGGATGTCGGACATTAACTTGCCACCGCGTTCGACACCTTGATCAGCCGGTCGAGCCGTCCCTCGGCCTCACCGGAATCGACCGAATGGGCAGCCGCATGCAGCCCGTCCTTGAGGTCTTTGGCCTTGCCGGCGACCACCAGTGCTGCCGCTGCATTCAGAAGCGCCACATCGCGAAAAGCCGATGGCTTACCTTTAAGAACGTCCAGCACCGCCTTGGCGTTCGTTTCCGCGTCGCCACCGCGCAGAGCCTCGGGTTTGACCTTGTGCAGGCCAAGCTCTTCCGGCGAAATCTCGAAGGTCTTGATGTGGCCGTCTTCCAAGGCCGCAACGCTGGTCGGCCCCGACGTGGTGATTTCGTCAAGCCCGTCGGAGCCGTGCGCCACCCAGACTTTCTCGGCGCCGAGATTCTTCAACACCAGCGCCAGCGGCTTGGTCCAGTGGTTGGAGAACACCCCGATCATCTGCCGCCGCACGCCGGCCGGGTTGGAGAGCGGACCGAGCAGATTGAAGATCGTCCGCGTGCCGAGTTCCACTCGCGTCGCCGCGACGTTCTTCATCGCCGGATGATGCGCCGGTGCAAACATGAAACCGATTCCGGCCTCGGCGATGCAGCGCCCGATTTCCTCCGGCGCCAGGTTGATGTCGACGCCGAGCGCGGTCAGCACGTCGGCCGCGCCCGAACGCGACGACAAGGCGCGGTTGCCGTGTTTGGCGACCGGCACGCCGGCGCCGGCGACGATCAGCGCCGCGCAGGTCGAGATATTGAACGAGCCGGAGGCGTCGCCGCCGGTGCCGACCACGTCCACCGCATTCGGCGGCGCGGCGACGCGCAGCATCTTGGCGCGCATGACCGAGACCGCGCCGGTGATTTCGTCGACCGTCTCACCGCGCACGCGCAACGCCATCAAGAGCGCGCCCATTTGCGAAGGGGTGGCTTCGCCGGACATCATTTGCTCGAAGGCGCCGGCGGCTTCCTCGCGGGCAAGCGTCGCGCCGGTCGCGACCTTGGCGATCAGTCCCTTGAATGTGTCGGTCACGGTCAGGTTCTCAATTCGTGTCTGTGCTGCTTCGCCGGAATGGCTGGGGCGGCGCTCCGCCGCCCGGTCGATTCGTTCCAGGACGCAGCGATGTCGAGAAAGTTCTTCAGCATCAGATGGCCGTGCTCGGACGCGATGCTTTCGGGGTGGAATTGCACGCCGTGCACCGGGAGCCGCCGGTGCGACAGGCCCATGATGAGCCCGTCCTCGGTATCGGCGGTCACGGTGAGATCGCTCGGCAGATTTGGACGCTCAACGACCAGCGAGTGGTAGCGGGTGGCCTGGAACGGGGCATTGATGCCGCGGAAGATGCCGGCGCCGGCATGCCGGATGGTCGACAGCTTGCCGTGAACGGGGACCGGTGCGCGCACCACCTTGCCGCCGAAAGCGTCCCCGATTGCCTGATGCCCGAGGCAGACGCCGAGGATGGGAATGCTGCCGGATGCTTCGCCGACAAGGTCAAGGCAAATCCCGGCTTCCTTGGGCGTGCAAGGGCCGGGGGAGAGGACGATAGCGTCCGGATCAGCCGCTATCACCGCACCGACCGTCACCTTGTCGTTCCGGTGCACGCGCACGGCCGCACCCAGGTCGCCCAAATAGTGGACCAGGTTGAAGGTAAAGCTGTCGTAATTGTCGATCAGAACGATCATGGCCCGGCAAATCACTCTACTGCCGGGCTCTTAGCGCAAATCCTGTCGGGATTAAACCGCCGTCAACCGCCGTCCGCCGGCAAGCGCCCGCCGCTTACCGTGCCGACTTGGCCTTGGCCTTTGCAGCCGCCGCCCGATCGAGGGAAACAAGCCGCACATCGCCGGCCTGCCCAAAGGGGTTGCGCGCATCCCGCAGGCAGGATGCTTCGAAATACGGCCAGGCATTGGCCGAACAGTCGCGTGCCAGCGGCCGCGCATCGGCCCGGTCCGCCTTTGCGCCCGCCACCGAGCCGCGCGCTTCGACCTCGGCCGAAAGGCTCAATGCGACGAAAAACGAACCTGCGAACATGGCCGATGCAACGACGGCGTATATCGCCTTGCGCATGACACCTGATCCCTGCTCCGCGCCCGCATCTGACGTGGGGTCGCGGCTTTGTGGGGTGGTTTGTCGTGCTTACTGCCGCGTCATTCTTTGATGCGCGTCACATTTTTCGTCAAAAGCCCGGAATCGTCCGAAGGTTCCGGCAAGGCGCGGAAAGCGCTGCGAAATCAGCCTTATCCTCGTTGATCGTGTATGGGGATATGGCCGGGACGAGCCAGCTAACCGCCTTGCGATTGGCCGGGTCGCGGGCTAGACCCGCGCTATGCCGCATACTGCGCTCTTTGCCGGGTCGTTCGACCCGATTACCAACGGTCATCTCGATGTGGTGCGGAGTGCCGTCAGGCTCGCCGACCGGCTTGTCCTCGCGGTCGGCATCCATCCCGGCAAGACGCCGCTCTTTTCGGCCGATGAGCGGCTCGCCATGCTGGAAGAGATCTGCCGTCCGCTCGGCCAAGACGCCGGCTGCGAGATCGCCTGCACCACATTCGCCGACCTCGTGGTCTCGGCCGCACAGCGTGCCGGCGCGACCATTCTGATCCGCGGGCTGCGCGATGCCGGCGACTTCGACTACGAGATGCAGATGGCCGGCATGAATGCGGTCATGGCGCCGGGCGTCCAGACCGTGTTTCTGCCGGCTTCTCCCGAAGTCCGCCCGATCACGGCTACCTTGGTGCGGCAGATTGCCAGCATGGGCGGCGACATCTCCGCTTTCGTGCCGCCGCTCGTGGCTGTGCGCCTGAAGAAGAAATTCGCAAAAGTCTGAACGATCAAGCCTGAACGTTGCTCGGGGAGAACACATGATCCGCATAGCCAGCTTGTTGCTCGCGCTGACCGTTGCCGCGCCGGCCTATAGCCAGAGTCTCGGCAATCCGGCGGCCCTGAAGGAACAAGCGCCGGCCGTCTACAAGGTCGAGTTCGATACCAGCAAAGGCTCGTTCGTGGTCGAGGTGCATCGCGACTGGGCGCCCAATGGCGCCGATCGCTTCTACAACCTGGTCAAGAACGGCTTTTACGACAACACGCGCTTTTTCCGGGTCGTTGAAGGCTTCATGGCGCAATTCGGCGTCAACGGCGACCCGAAGGTCTCCGCCCTGTGGCGCGAAGCGCGGATCAAGGACGATCCGGTGAAGGTCAGCAACAAGCGCACATTCGTAACCTTTGCCACCGCCGGCCCGAATACGCGCACGACCCAAATCTTCGTCAGTTACAGCGACAACAGCAACCTCGACAGCCAGGGCTTTGCGCCCTTCGGCCAAGTTGTGTCGGGCATGAAGGTCGTGGACTCGCTATATAGCGGCTATGGCGAAGGCGCCCCGGGCGGGCGCGGCCCTAATCAGGCCCGCGTCCAGTCCGAAGGAAACGCTTATCTTGCGAGCTCGTTTCCCAATCTGGACTATGTCAAGAAGGCGACCATCGTGCCGTAGCGAGCGGCGCGCCAGCGGGACGTAAAGCCAACGGCAGCCGACAACCCAGCAGCGGAAGGATTTCATAGTGTCAGCTTCGAAACAGAGTTCCTCGTTGCCGCCGGGCGCCGATCTGGAGAATGCGCTGGTCATCGAGACCACCCGCGGCAACGTCGTCGTCGCGTTGCGCACTGACGTCGCTCCCGCGCACGCGGAGCGGCTGAAGCTCTTGGCGCGCGAACGCTTTTACGATGACGTGCCGTTCCATCGCGTGATCGATGGCTTCATGGCGCAGACCGGCGACGGCCAACACGGCAACGGCACCGGCGGCTCGAAACATCCGAACCTGAAAGCCGAATTCTCGGATGTGCCGTACAAACGCGGCACCGTGGGCATGGCGCGCACCAGCAATCCAAATTCGGCCAACAGCCAATTTTTCATCATGTTCGACGAGGGATCGTTCCTCAACGGCCAATACACGGTGGTCGGCGAGGTGGTCCAGGGAATGGACGTGGTGGACAAGCTCAAGCGCGGTGAGCCGCCGTCCGATCCCGATCGCATGGTGCGTGTTCAGGTCGCAGCCGACGTTGAAGAGTGAGGATCGATGCGCCGGCTTGCGATCCTGATCGGGGGCACTCTCCTCGTGGCTCTTGGCGCCGCTGACCAGGCGCACGCGCAGCTCACGTATCCGCCGTCACCTTGCAGCGTGCTCAGCGCCGAGCCGTGCCATCCGGCGGCGTGCAGTGTTTTCCGTGACGGTCCCTGCTTTCCGGATTACGGGGCGCCGGTTGGTCAGTCTGTGCGGATGAAAGTCGCTGCCTCCGAGGAGGCCGGAAAGGACAAGCCGCTCAAGGACCGCCGCGACGAAGGGCAGTTGGTCAATACCATCCACGACATGTTCGAAGCGCTGCGCGTTTGCTGGATGCCGCCGCCGCCGGACAAGTCGCGGCCCGGAATGGAATACACGATCCGGTTCGCGTTCAAGAGCAACGGCGAACTGATGGCGCCCGTGCGCGTGACCTACGCCACCCACGGCGTGCCCGAGGAAGTGCGCAGCGTCTATCACGAGGCCGTGGACGCGGCGTTTAGGCGCTGCACTCCGATGCATTTCTCAACCGGCATGGCGGGCGCCATCGCCGGGCGTCCGATCGCCATTCGCTTCTTCGACGAGCGCATCATGATCGAGCATTTCAAACAGAACGACGATCCCGGCAAATAATGGAGCCTTTCGCCCCTCCCAAACGAAAGCGCATCACATTTTAGTTCGTTTCCGAATAATGCGCACGTGCGTAGCTGGGTAGGATGACGTGCATCTTACTGCGAAGCTAACGCCGCATCTTCGTCGCGCAAAACGTCAAATGTCTTATGTCGCTCATTGCGAGGATACGCTCGGTATAGCGCCCGTCCATTACCTAGGCTTGTACGCCTGATCACGATTTTGAAGACTTTACCTTCGGCAGGCTCACTAAACTTAAAGACGTCGCGTTGCCCTTCGGTGAACCTCGAACCGGCAAGCGGCAAATCTCCGCCTAGCGAGCTATTTGCGAGTCCCATTGTCCGCAATTGGTTTTCATCGTCCCCTATCATTCCTTCGATAATCAGAATTCCGTTTCCATGCTGAATCAATAACACTTCAGCTATCTTAGCAGGCTTATCAAATCTATAGGTAATGGTCGCTCTATTAGGATCAGGAGCACCGCTCGTTACATAGTGATGGTCATGCATCCCGAAATCATGATTAGTCAATCTCGAAAAGGGCTCTGGTTCCACCAAATAGCCCGCCCCGATGTGATTGACGTCTCTAATTGGGAATGTTGCTATCCAAGTTTTCTCGTTGAGAGGCCTACATGGTCCATCACACCAGTCAGCCGGGACCGACACGGCAATGATTTTTGGATCGGTAGCCGCAATCGGTTTCGCCGGAAGCAGTGCGGGAATATATATGGCCTGCGCTTCTGACTTATCGAAATTCACGTTAATAGTGGTTTCCCGATAAGGAGATCTCTGACAGACGCCAATCAGCTCGTCGCCGCGGAAATTGTAGATACCGCCACGATTGAGGCAATTGGTTGGGGGGTCGACTTTGATTTGCGCCCTATCATGATTGTCTGTTTTGGACCTACGTTTAAGGACAATAGAAAACTTGCTTACGTCGCCGCCCTGTATGACACCTGCATGAGAGCCCTCGCTGGTCATGCAGTCTGTCCAAGATTTAAGTATATCGGTCGCTGCTTTTTTGATTTTTTCTGTGTAGCTTGAATTGATCTTCAGCGTCCCTTGGGCATTAGTGCAAATGTCATTCGTCGATTTGTCTTTGAACTCTCCGGAGCCCTTACCAGTGATGGACACTTGCAAGCTCTGGTCCTTAGTGGCTCTTGAACACATCGCATTCGCGTAGCTTTGCTCATTCTGAGTATTTATGCCCTTCTCGTAGCCTTCCCATACGCCGAATTGCAAAACGTCCGAGCATTGATCTGAAAGTGCGGGCGATGTCGCAAGGCTAGATAAGAGGATTGGTAACATCATCCCAAGCTTGCGAACTCGCATGACGGAGCCCTCTCGATGCGATCTCTATAATTCTACAATGAGTTGCAACAAAGATAAATGGGTTACATTTAGTGACTATGACTCGAATGATCTATCGTGATAGCCACCGCCCTATTGGGGAAGTGCTTCGACTGAAAATCCTCGGAAAATGATTGAGAACACTCACAACGACTGCCGACATTTGGCCAGCCGAAGGAAAAGAACTTCCAGAAACGTGCGAGGAACTCCAGATAAAAGCCAATGTTTCCAGATCATGCCCTAAGTTCCTTCTCCGCAGCGATCTACCTGTGATGTGATCGGGGGCGGGGGAGCGAAACCGACATCGCCTTGCCGAACCATGCGCACCGATCTGTTTGACTTCGTCCTGCCGGAGGATCGCATTGCGTTGCGGCCGGCGATGCCGCGCGACGCCGCGCGGCTCCTGGTCGTCCGCGCCGGCGCGCCCGCGCAACTTGAAGACCGCTCGATCCGCGATCTGCCGGAGCTGTTGCGCGCCGGCGATGCCGTGGTGATCAACGACACCAAAGTCATTCCGGCGTTCTTGCACGGCCGTCGCATCGGCCGCGGCGAATACGAGCCGGGTATATCCGCAAACCTGATCAAACGTCTCGACGGCTCGCGCTGGCGTGCCTTGGTCAAGCCGGCGCGCCGGCTCGAGGAGGGTGATGTCGTTCGTTTCGGCAGCGAAGGCCGGGTCTGCTTTCTCGATCAGCTCGACGCAACAGTCGAAGCCAAAGGCGATGGCGGTGAAGTCACGCTTGCGTTCGCGTTTCACGGCGCGGCTCTCGACCAGGCGCTGGCCGAGCGTGGCGATGTGCCGTTGCCGCCCTATATCGCCGGCCGCCGCGCCGCCGACGAGCGGGATCGCAGCGACTACCAGACCATGTTCGCGCGCGAAGAGGGCTCGGTCGCGGCGCCCACGGCCGGTCTCCACTTCACCGAGGCGATTGTGCAAGCGCTCGCCGCGCGCGGCGTCGCGCTCCACCAGGTCACGCTGCATGTCGGCGCCGGGACTTTCCTGCCGGTGAAAGCCGACGATACTTCCGGCCATCGCATGCAGCCGGAATGGGGCAGCGTCAGCGCCGAAACGGCCGCCGCGCTCAACGCCGCGCGCCGCGCCGGCGGGCGGATCGTGGCGGTCGGTTCGACCGCGTTACGGCTACTCGAAAGCGCCGCGGCCGAGGACGGGACGATTTCGGCTTTTTCCGGCGAAACCGCTTTGTTCATCACGCCCGGCTATCGCTTCCGCGCCGCCGACGTGATGCTGACGAATTTTCATCTACCGCGCTCGACCTTGTTCATGCTGGTGTGCGCTTTTAGTGGACTTGAGACGATGCAGCGTGCTTATGCGCATGCGATTCAAACCGGCTACCGGTTCTACTCCTATGGCGACGCCTGTCTTTTGTTTCGCGCATCGTAGTCCGCATGTCTGAGCCATTTTCTTTCCGTCTCGCCGCGGCGGATGGCGCCGCGCGCACCGGCGCGATCACGACCGCCCACGGCGTCGTGCATACGCCGGCCTTCATGCCGGTCGGCACGCAGGCCTCGATCAAGGGCGTGCATCATGATGATGTGCGCGCCTCGGGCGCGGAGATTTTGCTCGGCAACACCTATCATCTGATGCTGCGGCCTTCGGCGGAGCGCATCGCCGTCCTTGGCGGTTTGCATGCCTTCATGCGCTGGCCGCATCCGATCCTGACAGATTCCGGCGGCTTTCAGGTGATGTCGCTCGCGCCGCTGCGGAAGATCACCGAGAACGGCGTTACCTTCCGCTCGCATATCGACGGCGCGATGATCGAGCTATCGCCCGAGCGCGCGGTCGAAGTGCAAAACCTGCTCGGCTCCGACATCGTCATGCAGCTCGACGAATGCGTACGGCTTCCCGCCGAGGGAAGCGACATCGAGCGCGCCATGAAGCTGTCGCTGCGCTGGGCCGAGCGCTGCAAGCGCGCCTTTGAGGGTACAGCGCCCGGCCGCGCCTTGTTCGGCATTGTGCAAGGCGGCGACGATCCGGCGCTGCGCCTGGAGAGCGCGCGCGCGCTGGTCGATATCGGCTTCCCCGGCTACGCCATCGGCGGCCTTGCGGTCGGCGAGCCCCAGGAGGTGATGCTGAAAATCGTCTCCGAGACGACACCGGCGCTGCCGGCCGACCGGCCGCGTTATCTCATGGGCGTCGGCACGCCCGACGATCTTCTGCAATCGATCGCGCGCGGCGTCGATATGTTCGACTGCGTGATGCCGACGCGAAACGGCCGTCACGGATTGGCGTTCACGCGCTTCGGGCCGATCAACATCAAGAACGCGCATCACGCCGATGATCCGCGCCCGCTCGACCCAGCGAGCCGCTGTCCCGCAGCGCGCGATTTCTCGCGCGCCTATTTGCATCATCTGTTCCGCGCCGGCGAGGCGCTGGGCGGCACGCTCCTTTCGATCGTCAATCTTTTCTACTACCAGGACCTGATGGCGGAGGCGCGCGCCGCCATCGCCGCCGGCCGTTTTGCTGATTTTGCTGCCGAGACCAAGGAACAATGGGCTGCCAAAAGCGACCGGTTGCACGGCGATAGCTAGAGCATGATAATTCTGGATCGAATAAGCCTCGTCATTGCGAGGAGCGATAGCGACGAAGCAATCCAATTCTTGCCGAGGCGCTGGATTGCTTCGCTTCACTCGCAATGACGAAGCCTAACTTGGCAAAAAAGAACCCGCCGGCCGCAAAATATGCGGGACCGGCGGGTCGCTTCACGTTTCGCGCTTTCGACTGACGCAACGTGCGGGCGCGATTACGCGTACAGTACGAGTGGGCTACCCTGTTAACGCGCGGCGGCCCTTCACAATTCCGCGCGGCTGCGGAACCGCGCGGCGGACGCGACGCAACTCCCACAACGATACTACGCTACTGACAAAGCGCGTCGGGCACGACGGCGACAGACGCGGAACCGACTGACACCATTCGGCCCATAGCCCTGCAGGGCTAACGCGGCCACAAGCGGATCGAGGTCACAAACTCATGCGAACATTCGTCACACGCCCAGGCGTGCCGGATGCGACCTCTGAGATTGAATGCGGATTCTTCGGCGATCAGCAGAATGCTGCCGCAGCGGGGGCATTTAGGTCGGCGAAAATCGTGCGTGACGGGTTCCGGGGTACTGCAAGCGTATTGGACGGTCATCGTCGATCCTCCGCGACGCTCCCACACACACCCCATTTATCCCGATGGTGGGCATGATGCGTGACCTCTGTGGCGCTGCCACGACGCGAATATGAAACTCTCGTGGCCTGCCGGAGCGAATTTCGGCCGATATAACAATGGCGGCGGCCGCATTTGCATAAAACTGCGGTCAGCGCGGGTTATTAGTTCCAGGGGAAGCGCAACCGATGCGGCGATTTCGCGCGGGTTGACGCGGGCTCGACGCTGCCCGGCGACATCAATCGCAAGATAGCAATCGCAGCGCAGGATAGCGTCGGCGCGACCGCATCGCTGCGCTGCAACACGGCGCATCGCGCCGCCGTCCAAAAGGCCGCGCCCGCTCCGCGTTCGTTCACTCTGCTGCCAGCGCCTGCACGTGCTGGCGAAAGCGCGGCATAACCTCCTCGGCCATGAGCTGCATCGACTGGCGTTCCCACGCTTCGTTCGGTCCGAGCCAGTCGACGCCGGTCATGAGCAGCGTGCCGAAAGGCCCGACCTCTTCGCGGAACGCCACGAGCTTGTCGAGCATGGTCTTGGGCGAGCCGTAGAGGGTGCAGCCATCGATGATCGCCTCGACGGTCGCTTCCTCGTCGGACATATCGGGCCGCGGCTTCATGATCGCCAATTGGCCGACGCCGTGGAGAACCGTGCGCACGTAATCGAACAAATAGAGGTTCGAGGCGCGCTCGCCGAAAACGCGCTCGTGGGCTTCAGCGTCGGTCGGCGCGACCATGAGATTGCGCGCGACCCGCCAATTTTCACCCGAGACCCGTTTTCCGGCGTCCGCGCACGCTTTGCTGTAGATCGCCCAGTGCGAAGCGACCGAATAAGTCGGCGTGATGTTCGCCGAGATGATCCCGCAATCGTTCAGCGCTGCGGTGCGCGCGCTCGACGAATGCGGGCTCGCAAGCGAGATGGAAATCGGCGGCCCGCCTTTCTGATAAGGCTTCGGCATGTAGCCGATGCCGAGTTCGGGAATGAAATTCTTCAGCCGCACGTTCCAGAATTCGCCGGCGATGTCATAGGGCGGATCGTGCGACCAGATTTCCCGCATGATGCGGATCGCTTCGACCACCTTGCGATTGCGCACGGCGTGGTCGGTTTGTCCGAACAGTTCGAAATCCGAAAAAAGTCCACCGGGCCCGACGCCGAGCATGAAACGGCCGCGGCTCATATGATCGAACTGCGCGGCTTCCGCGGCAACCACGATCGGATCGTGGTTGGGAATGCAGACGACGCCGGTGCCGAAACGCAGATTCTTGGTGCGCGGCAGCAGGGAGGCCATGAACATCATCGGCGAGGGGATCGGCTCGCTGGTGGCGGAAAAATGCTCGCCCAGCCACAACTCGGTAAGGCCGAGCTTGTCAGCGAGCAGCGATTTTTCCGTGTCCTCGGCGAGCGTTTCGGTAAACGACCGCACCGGTGGATGCACGGGCATCATGAAGAATCCGAGCCGCATAGTCCCCCCAATGTACCGCCGCCGCGGTCGATCTTGAGCGGCGGCCGCACCGCCGCTTCTTGATTCCATTGTGACCATGGCGCAATCTGGCGTCAAAGGGAGGAATTTCACATGAGCCTTGCCGAATTGCGGCCGGCCGCCGCGCCGGGCAGCGTCCCGACGGCCGAAGAATTGGTTGGCCGCGCCCGTAAGCTGGCGCCGAAGCTGCGCGAGCGCGCGCTCAAGGCCGAGCGCGACCGCCAGATCCCGCTGGAATCCGTCGAGGAATATATCGACGCCGGCCTCATTCATACGCTGCGGCCCAAGCGCTGGGGCGGCTACGAACATGACCACGAGGTCGCTTTCGATATCGCCATCGAGCTCGGGAAATCGACCTGCGGATCGTCCGCATGGTGCTTGAATTATTTGGCCGATCACGCCTGCATGCTGGCGCTGTTTCCGGAAGAGGCGCAGCACGACGTGTGGAGCGAAAACAAGGCCGCCTGCATCGCCACGTCGGCGGCGCCGACCGGCACCGTCACCGTCGTGCCCGGCGGCTACCGTCTCGACGGCCGCTGGTCCTGGTGCTCGGGGTTGCGGCATTCGCAGTGGATCATGATCGGCGGCCTGGCGTTCCGGCCCGGCGAAGATCATCCGGACATGCGGCTTTACATCGTGCCGGTCTCGCAGCTGAAGACCGACGACACCTGGTACTGCGCCGGTTTGCGTGCCTCCGGCTCGATCACCTGCATCGCCGACAATGTGTTCGTGCCCGAGCATCGCAGTGTTTCGTTCCAGACCCTGCGCGATGCGTCTTCGCCCGGCTCGAAGGTCAATCCCAATCCGATCTACCGCACGCCCTTCATCGCCGTGCATTCTTATGCACTGCTCGGGCCGGCGCTTGGGCTTGCCCGCGGCGGCTATGCCGACTTCGTGCAATGGACGCGCGAGCGCTATCTGACCTACACCCAGCTCAACATCGCCCAACACGTGCCGGTGCAGCTCAAGGTCGCCGAGATCGCGGCGCAGATCGACGCCGCCGAGCTCCTGGCGCGCCGGGCGCTCGCCACCGCGCGCAGCGACTATGCCGGCATGACCATGGAAACGCGCACGCTGCTGCGGCGCGATTTCACCTTCGCCATGCGGATGCTGCGCGACGCCATGGACTCGCTGATCAAAATCAGCGGCTCAAGCGGGCTGATGGACAACAACACGGCGCAGCGCTGCTGGCGCGACGTGCATGCCATCTCCTCGCACGTGGTGATGAACTGGGACGTACCGGCGGAGAATTTCGGCCGCGCCGAATTCGGGCTCGCGCTCAATCCGTCCTATCCGATGTTCTA
>CAVREN010000025.1:0-92906 GCA_963720115.1 uncultured Alphaproteobacteria bacterium | reverse complement strand
GCAATCGTGCGCGTTGCTTCATGGGCTCTCGGTGCTGGGTTTCTTATCGCGGCCAGCGGACACCTGCCGGCCGCAGATGTGCCTGCCGGCCGTGCGCTTGCCGAAGGCTGCGCCGCTTGTCACGGTGCTGAGGGCGTGTCGCAGATGGAGCTCACGCCTTCGCTGGCGGGCCAGCCCGACGAGTTCGTGCAATGGCAGCTCGTCTATTTTCGCTCAGGCGTACGCAAGAGCGACCTGATGGGTCCGATTGCGCAGGCGCTGAGCAATCAGGATATTCGTGACCTCGGCGCTTATTATGCTTCGCTGCCTCCGCCGCAGCCCGCAATCGCAGCTGACGCCTTGGCACAAAAGGGCGGACAGATAGCGCTTCAGCATCGCTGCAGGTCCTGCCACGGCGAAGACTACAATGGCTTTCGCGCGGCCGCGCGCCTGTCTGGTCAGCGCGAGGATGTGATGGTCAAGGCGCTGCACGATTTCAAATCCGGCAAGCGCGTAGGCTCAGGCGTTGCCTCAATGGCGGACGTTACATTCGAATTGAACGACGCTGATATGGAAGCTCTCTCGCGCTATATGGCGACGCGCCGCTGACGGCCGCTCTCTTCGAGCCTTGCGGGTCAAAGCGTCGCTTACCTCACCAAGTCCCGCAACGAGTACCCTCAGGCGCGCGCAATGACCATGCCGTCGCTTGCCGCAGCGACCCTCAAAGACAAAGATGCTGAAAATCTCGCCGCCTATTACTCGGCGACTGAAGTCTCGGTTTCATCGCCGCTGAAATAATAAGGCATCGCCGGCGCCGGCAGTTGAGCGTCGTCGGAGCCGGCTGCCGTGCCGGCGGGCGGATCGGTCCATTGCGGCACGGCGTCAAGCGCGAAGTAGACGGCGGTCTCTGAGCCGTCGGCCAGTTTCACCGTGCGCCACGGGCGATAGTCGGTGCTGAAAGCCTGCTCATCGGGCACCGGTAGCTCGGTGCGCTCGTCCGCAAGCCCACCGACAACGGGCAGCGGCCAATTCGGGTCGTCCGGATTGCGTGAGGAATCGCTTGCCGCCCGAGGCGAATCCGCGCTCCTCGACGCATCAGCCACAAGCCCATCATAGTCGTTTCGTTCAGGCGGCGCCGAGGCATTGGCGTTTGCAACTTGATCGGTAGCCGGACTTGCGCCGGGAGCTGGCGCAACTGCCTCGCTTTGCGCGGGCGGGGTCGGGTTTGCGACTGCGACCTGGCTGCTGCCCGCCGGCGTATCGGCCGCCTGCCGAGCCGTGTTGTCTGCCTCCTGGGCGGGGGCGTCGTTTGTAGCCGCAGCTTGATTGCCGGTGGGCGATATCCCGGGCGCCGGCCGACGTGCGTCCTTTTGCTCCGGCTGTGTGGGACTGTTGGAGGCCGCAGCCTCAACCACGCCGGGCTGCGTCTTCGCCGGCGGCGCACTGGCACTGGGCGGGCTCGAAGGCGTCGGCTCGCGCGCCGCCGGAGCGCCCGCGACTTCTGCCTGTTCGCCGGTCCCCGGCACCACATGCACGACATGAAAACCGGCCGCCTTCAATTTGTTCAGAAGCTCCGGCAGCGCCGCGACGGTCACATGATGAATATCATGAAGCAGCAAGATGCCCTTGCCGCGTGCCTCGAGCCTGCTCAGCGCCAGGCGACTGATGTCGGCCGACCGGATTCGCCGATGCCAATCGTCGGCGACAGTGTCGGAGCTGAACACAACCAGTGAACGATCAGCCAGCTCCTTCTCGATCGCGTCGGTGCGCGCCAAGCCGGGTATCCGGAAGAATGGAGCGAGATCTCTTTGATCCCACAGCGCCCCGCCTACATCGGCGATGCCGCGATCGATCTCGGTTCGAGCCTTGTCGATCGGCATCTTATGCATGCGAAGGGGATGATGCTCGGTGTGCGTCCCGATCGTGTGTCCTTCCTCGTGGATGCGCCGCACGATGGAGGGAAATTCGCGCGCCATCTCACCGACGAGAAAGAAGGTCGCCTTGACGCACTGCGCGGCGAGGATATCGAGCACCGCGGTGGTGTGTGGCGGCAGCGGCCCGTCGTCAAAAGTGAGCACCACTTCCTTGTCGGCGAGCGGCAGGCTTTGCGCGTATTGCATCACGCCGACACGCTGGATTTTGCTCGGGTCGACAACAAGAACGCGGCTCGTTCCCAGTGCGTCGGGATGGCCGGGGCAGTCCTCCGCCAGGGCCGGTGCGGGGAGGCAGGCTGGCGCCACTAAACCTAAGGTCGCGCCCAGCACGGCAGTGAGAACGAAATCAGCCGATTTTCGCGGGAAGCTTAGCATGTCCTGTTCCTGGCACCGCCGTGCCGCTGCAGACTAGGGGTTGCCTAATTTAAAGCAATATTAACGATAGCGGGCACGTGTTTCGGGTTGTTGAAAACCGCCTACTCAGTGCACCGAGGTTTTTCCTTGGCGTTAATCAGCGCGGCATAAGTCTAGCTATCGGCATACTAGTAAAGGGCGTTGGAATATGGTGGTCGATGCAGCCCGACAATGGTGGGCGGCACATCGGCTCCGCCAGTTCAGGCCCACCTCCCGGCCGAAAAGTACCCATAAAGCAACCGTCGCGCGACTAGCCCTGTTTCTGCCGCTGGTCGTCGTAGGCGCGATATTGTTGTGCGCGGCTACCGGCTTTACCGCGACCCGAATTAGCAAAGGTCACGTCGAGGCGGAGCAGCGCGCCGCGCTGCAACAGGCGCTTGACGAATTCCACGTGCAGTTTGGCGATATCGACGCGCCGGACGACGTGCAATTGCGTGAGATCGCACGTAGCAGCCGTCTCGGCGACCTCCGCTTCGACGCCAATCCGATCGGCGAGGTCGGGCGGACGATGCAATCCTTGCACGACCCTCGCGGCCGAATCGTCGGGTGGTTTAGTTGGGCCGGCGATCGCGGATTCATCGCAGCAATGGACCGGCTATGGGGCTTGCTGGCATTGGTCGGCGCAATCCTGGCTGTATGCACGTTCATCGCCATGCGTGCGGCCCGCCATGTGCTCCGTTCGCTCAATCGCAGCGCCGAGGACGTGCGCAAACTCACGACCCAGGACCCGCTGACCGGACTGCCCAACCAGCGCGTGATGCTCGAGCGGCTCTGCGAGGAGTTGGCGAGACGGCGTTCCGGTGTGGTCGTGCTGGCGCTCGTCGATCTCGACGGCTTTCGCGAGGTCAACGACACGCTAGGACGTTCGGGCGGTGACGCGCTGCTCACGAGCATCGCCGAGCACCTCAAGACCGGCTTGCCGCCCGGCGCGGTCTTGGGCCGTTTCGAGGAAGACGAATTCGCGGTCGTCATTGAAGGTGACGATCCCGGCGTGGAGGATTCGCTGATCGAGTCGCTGCGCGCATCGCTCATGCGTCCGATCTTCATGGACCGGATGTGGCAGATCACCGCCAGCATCGGCATCGCGCGCGCTCCCGATCACGGTGCGAGCGGTGAGGAGACCTCGCGCTACGCGCTGCCAAGCGGGCCGGCCGCGGCAACACCGGCCGCTTCGAACAGCAAATCGAGACCGACTATGCCGAGCGCCGTTTTCTGCTGCACGAGCTGCAATCGGCAATCGCGTTGCAGGCATTTGATATCGAGTATCAGCCGATTGTCGCCGCCGACGGCGCTGCCATGGTGGGCGTCGAGGCGCTGCTGCGTTGGACACATCCGACCCGGGGCCCAATCACGCCGTCGGTTTTTATCCCGCTTGCAGAGCAAAGCGAATTGATGTCGCAGCTTGGCGAGATCGTGCTGCGGCGGGCGCTGTCGGATGGTGCGCGCTGGCCGACGCTTTCCGTGGCGGTCAATCTCTCGCCTTTGCAGATCCGCGATCGCTGGCTGGTCGATCTGGTCGCTAATGTCATGGCGGAGACCGGGATTGACGCGTCTCGGGTCGTGCTCGAGGTGACCGAGGGCGTGTTGATCGACAATCCGCAGGAAGCGCAAACGCGTCTCGAAGCGTTGCGGGCGCTCGGCGTTAGGCTCGCGCTTGATGACTTCGGTACCGGTTATTCGAGCTTGAACTACCTCCAGAAGTTTCCGTTCGATCGGCTCAAAATCGACCGCTCGTTCGTGGCGTCGCTCGGCTCGTCCGGCAATACCGGCGCGATTATTCAGTCGATCGTCACGCTCGGCCATACGCTCGGTATGAAAGTCCTGGCGGAGGGAGTGGAGAAAGACGAGCAGCGGGTTCTGCTTCGCCTGGCCGGCTGCGACGAGATGCAAGGCTTTTTGTTCGCCAAGCCTAGCACTACTTTGGCAGATTTTTAGCGGCACGGGATTCCCAAATCAGTTTTTCAATGATTCATGGGTGGTCGGCTTTTGGAGGGCCGACCATGGTAGGCACAACGTCGAATTGGGAAGACGAGCTTCGAGGATGGCTCAAGCCGTTCTTGGATCGCCTGGGCCATAAATCGCGGCGGCGAATGTGTCCGCTTTATGTGGCAGGGCTGATCGGACCCGGCGATCGCAAGAGCGTTCAGCCAATGGCGGAGCGGCTTGCGCCTGGCGATTACGACCAGCTGCATCATTTTGTTGCGGCTGGCGTCTGGGACGCGGCGCCATTGGAGACAGAGCTGCTCATTCAAGCGGATCGGCTCGTTGGTGGCAGCGACGCCGTGTTGGTAATCGACGATACGGCGGTGCCGAAGAAGGGCACGCACTCGGTCGGCGTCGCTGCGCAATACGCTTCAGCGCTAGGCAAGACCGCCAACTGCCAGACTCTGGTGTCACTGACGCTCGCCCGCGGCGAAGTTCCGGTGATGGTGGCATTGCGGCTTTTCCTTCCAGACAGTTGGGTCAACGATCGGCGGCGGCTGAAGCGAGCTGGTGTTCCGGCCGAATATCGAACTTCACGGACAAAGCCCGAGATCGCACTGGCGGAGATTGATCGCTTGATATCGATCGGCGTGCGCTTCCGCTGTGTGCTGGCGGATGCCGGTTACGGTCTCAGTGCGCCTTTCCGTCAAGGGCTGACGGCCCGCAAGCTTGCCTGGGCGGTTGGCATCCCTCGTCACCTCAAGGTGTACCCTGTTGGGGTACAGCTCATTTGGCCAGTTACCAAAGTTCGAGGCCGGCCACGTAAACGGCACGTGCCGGATAGTCTATCGACAGCAGCTGAAGACATGTTGGCCAGTGCGCAGTGGAGAACTGTGAGTTGGCGCAGCGGTACGAAGGGTCGGCTCAAAGCCCGGTTTGCCGCCGTCCGTGTGCGTACTGCCGACGGTCCTCCCCAGCGGATATGGGACAAGGGGCAGCAGCATCTTCCAGGGGACGAGGCTTGGCTGATCGGCGAGCACCGCGCGTCGGGAGAGAAGAAATACTATCTCGCCAACTTGGCCGCCGGAATGGACCTCCGCAGCTTAGCTGCGACGATCAAGGCACGATGGATTTGCGAGCAGGCCCATCAACAGTTGAAGGAGGAACTCGGGCTCGACCACTTCGAGGGAAGGTCTTGGCACGGCCTTCATCGTCATGCGCTGATGGCGATGATTGCTTACGCGTTCCTCCAACATCGCCGGCTCAAAAAAGTGAGGCGGGGAAAAAAGAATCAACGGCCCGCCCCCTCAACCGACGTTGCCGGCGGTTCGCCACGCCATCGTCGACCTCATCATGCGATCAAGTCCTCAGCGATGTCCGTACTGCCGATCCTGGATCAGCGAGGAAAAGCAGCGTGAGTAAATCTGCCAAAGTAGTGCTAGGCCCGCTGCCGAAATCGATCAGGCGCTGGCGCGCGCGACACGCTTCGCAACCGCCTGAGCGTGGCTTCCTGGAGCGCTGACAGCGCGCCGGCCAATCGATATCGTTAGGCACCCCAACGCCTCGGAGGCCAAAATCGGGGCCAGGCCGGGATCAGGCCAGGGATGGAGCATGTGATGATCCGTAACACTCTGCCCGGACTGGATTATGCGCTCGGCGGCGACGTCGACATGCTGCGCGAGACGGTCGGCTCCTTTGCGCAGGCGAAGATTGCGCCGCGGGCCGACGACATCGACCGGTCCAACAAATTTCCCCGCGACTTGTGGCCGGAGCTCGGCGCGCTCGGCCTTCTCGGCATCACGGTGGAAGAGGAGTGGGGCGGTTCGGGTCTCGGCTACCTCGCCCATTGCGTCGCCATGGAAGAAATCTCGCGCGCTTCGGCCGCCGTCGGGCTGTCTTACGGCGCGCACTCCAATCTTTGTGTCAATCAGATCAGGCGCAATGGCAGTGCCGAGCAGAAGAAACGGTATTTGCCCAAGCTGATTTCCGGCGAGCATGTCGGCGCGCTCGCCATGTCGGAGCCGAATGCCGGCTCGGACGTCGTGTCGATGCGCACGCGCGCCGCCCGGCGCGGCGATCGGTATGTCCTCAACGGTTCAAAGATGTGGATCACCAACGGACCGCTGGCGGAGACGATCGTCGTTTATGCCAAGACTGATTCCACTGCCGGCTCGCGCGGCATCACGGCGTTTATCGTCGAGAACAGCTTCAAGGGCTTTTCGACCGCGCCAAAGCTCGACAAGCTCGGCATGCGCGGCTCCGATACCGGCGAACTCGTATTCGAGGACTGTGAAGTGCCGGCCGAGAACGTGCTCGGCGTCGAGGGCAACGGCGTCAACGTCCTGATGTCAGGTCTGGATTACGAGCGTGCCGTTCTGGCGGCGGGGCCGATCGGCGTGATGCAAGCCTGCCTTGATCTGGTCATCCCCTACGTTCACCAGCGCACACAATTCGGCCAGCCGATCGGCCGCTTTCAGCTCATTCAAGCCAAGCTCGCCGACATGTATGTCGCGCTCAGCACGACGAAGGCCTACGTCTATGCCGTGGCCAAGGCCTGCGATCGCGGCGAGACCACCCGCGAGGACGCCGCCGGCGCCATTCTCTACGCCGCGGAGCGCGCCACCTGGATGGCACTCGAGACCATCCAATGCCTCGGCGGCAACGGGTACATCAACGACTATCCGGCCGGTCGGCTGTTGCGCGATGCCAAGCTCTACGAGATCGGCGCCGGCACGAGCGAAATCCGCCGCATGCTGATCGGCCGCGAAATTTTCGAAAAGACGCGGTGATTTTAGCCACTCGTTATAGTAGTAAAATTTGCCCGATTGACATGTTCATGATTTGTTCTAAAATGGCAAAAACTGAACGCATACGTGATCCGATCCACAACCTTATCGTTTTCGAAGAGAACGACGAGCTTGATCAGACAGCTTGGGCTTGGGCGCTCCTGGAGACTCCGGAAATTCCAGCGACTGCGACGGATAAAGCAGCTTGGTGTTTCCGAATTCGTCTACCCCGGCGCGACACACTCACGCTTTTCGCATTCGGTTGGTGTGTTTCACAATGCGCGACAGCTTCTCAGGTTGTTAGAGCGCGAGATTGCGATGGGACGTGCAGAAGGAGAGTTCGATAAAAGACGGGCCCAGGTTGCAGGACTAGCGGCGCTACTTCACGATCTTGGCCACGGGCCGTTTAGTCATGCGTTCGAGGAAGCGATGAAATCGATTGCCGACCGACGTGCGAACGCTGGTAAGGCAATCGTCAAGAAGCACGAGATTTGGACGGCAGAGATAATCGAGCGCAGGTCTGGCGAGGTCTACAGGATTTTGAACGGGGAAGATGGTCTCGTTGTTGAAATCGCAGATCTCCTTCGGGCCGATGCTCCCTCCGACATGTATCACGCAATTGTTTCGAGTTCATTTGATGCCGACCGGCTCGACTATCTTCGTCGCGATCGATACATGACTGGCACTGGCGTTGGGGCAATTGATTTCGGCTGGCTAATGGACAACGTGCGAGTGGCGAGCATTGATGTCTCGCCCGCGAGTGGGGACAACGGCGACGCAGTTTATCGGCATAGTTTCTGCCTCTCCTACAAGGCTCGAGACGCTGCCGAGGATTTTCTTTTGGCGCGTTACCGATTGTATACAAATGTTTATCTGCATAAGACGACCCGGGGAATTGAACAATTATTATCGGCGATTATCTGCAGAACCGCTGAAATTATTGAAAGCGGCAACACGGACCTTTTAGGAGTTAGTGTAGAGAACCCTCTTGTAAGATTTCTATCTCCTGGGGGCGAGACGCTGGAAAACTATCTTGCCCTTGATGACACAGTTGTTTGGGCGGTGATCGGGCGCCTTAGGTCGTGCAAGGATGACCGTCTGGTTCAACTTGCAACCCGTCTTTGGCTGAGGCAGACGCCGGCTACGATCGATATCCAAACAGAGTTTCCGAATGACTCCGAGCGACAGCGCAGGGCCCAGCATCGATTGGACGATATGTTTAAGGGCGCGTTTGGCACTGACGTCTTCAAAGACGATGCCAAACTAAACTTATATGGCGAAATTGGCGCTGACGACGCTAAGGCTCAGCAGCGTTTGATGATCCAGCTTCGAAATGGTGACGTTCGGGAAATTACGACATTCTCCGATGCGACTATCGCTGCGTCTGACCGGGGACGTCGCTTCCTTCGTTATTACTTTCTAAGCGAATCGGATTACAAGAAGGCTCGCGGTGCAATTGAGGGAGGTAAGAAATGAGTATTGACATTCCTAGCCTACTCAATGCTGCAGGCGGGGCAATTGTTGGCAAAGTTCGGCTCCAGAAAATTGTTTATTTGTTAGATCAGATGGGAATGAATAGTGGATATTCGTATGAATACCATCACTACGGGCCTTATTCGGCCGAACTAGCTGATAGTGTCGATGAAGATGTGGTGTTTGGTCAGATTGAGGAAGTTTCTCAAAGGCGCGCTAGTGATGGTGTCCCTTATAGCGTCTTCAGAGTTTCCCGCGCTCAAAGTACCGCTATAGACGACGGGATGCTAGGAAGTATGCCGTTGACAAAGGTACGAGATGCTTTGGGCATAATGGACCGTTGTTCTGCGACTGTGCTGGAGCTTGCGGCAACTATCCACTGGTTGGCAGATGTCGAGCAACTTTCCGACTGGCATACCGAATTGGTCCGGCGGAAGGGAGTAAAGGTGGAGCAGGGCCGGGATAAGCAAGCTTTAGATTTGCTAAATAGATTGGGACTTGCCCCCAAATAGCCTCGCAGGCCAAGTCTACGCTGATCCGGCTCAGCCGAGCCGGCGGTCGTATTCCAGCACGGCATTGAGCAGCACCTGCCCGCCCGCCGCGCATTCTTCGAAGCTCGTCGACTCCGCTTCGTTGTGCGAGATGCCACCGGCGCATGGAACGAAGATCATGGTGGTCGGCGCGACCCGCGCCACATAGGCGGCGTCATGCCCCGCACCCGAAATGATGTCGCGCGACGAATAGCCGGCCTTCTGCGCGCCGATGCGAACGCACTCGATCAGCTCCGGCGCAAATTTGACGGCCGGCGAATTCCAGATGCGTTCCTCTTTGTAGGTGAGCGTCAGCGGCGGCAGGAGCTCAGCCAGCGACGTCCGCAACTTGCCCTCCATGGCGTCGAGGACCTTGTCCTCCGGGTGACGGAAATCAATCGTAAAGAAGACCTCGCCGGGGACGACATTGCGGCTGTTCGGCTTGTTTTCGATTAGTCCGACAGCGCCGACGGCATTCGGCGAATGCTCCAGCGCGATCGCATCAATGCGCTCGATCATGCGCGCGGCGCCGAGCAGCGCATTCTTGCGTAGCCGCATCGGCGTGGCGCCGGTATGCGCCTCCTGGCCGGTCACGGTGACCTCATACCAGCGCATGCCTTGCACGCCTTGGACGATGCCGACCATGCGGTGCTCGTCTTCCAGGATCGGACCCTGCTCGATGTGCAGTTCGAACATGGCGCCGAACTTGCGCCCGCCGGCTTTTTCCGGGCCCTTGTAACCAATCCGCAGCAACTCATCGCCGAACGTCTTGCCCTCGCGGTCGGTGCGCGCATAGGCGTATTCCGGGGTGAACACGCCGGCGAAGACCCCGGACGCCAGCATGGCGGGCGCGAAGCGCGAGCCTTCCTCATTGGTCCAGTTGACGATCTCAATCGGCGCGTTGGTCTCGTAGCCGGTCTCGTGCAGGGTGCGCATGGCCTCGAGCGCGCCGAGCACGCCCAGCACGCCGTCAAACTTGCCGCCGGTCGGCTGCGTGTCGAGATGCGAGCCCATGGCGATGGGCGCCAGCTTGTCATTCTTGCCCGGTCGCCGCGCAAACATGTTGCCGACTTCGTCGACCGTCACCGTGCAGCCAAGCGCTTCGCACTTCTGCCTGAACCATTCGCGCACTTGGCGGTCGAGATCGGTCAGCGTCAGACGGCATATGCCGCCTTTGGGCGTGGCGCCGAACTTCGCCGTTTCCATTAGCGTGTCCCAAAGGCGCTGGGCGTCAATTTGCAGGTTTTGCATGGCCTACTCGCTTCAATGCGGCATGTGTGACGGTCTTTTTGGCGTCTCGCGGGCTGTTCGTCAAAATCTGTTGATGCATGTTGGGGTGTTCCGGAGGAACCACCAATCGACTTGCCGGAGATGCACTCCTAGAATTCAGGTGAGGGAAGCATGCATGAGGGGCGGCCACGATCCAAGGAGTCTGACCATGGCACGTTCGTATTCGCGGCGCGATATCGTCGTCGCGGCATGTTCGGCGAGTTTGGTGGTTTTGGCGCAGCCGGGAATTGCTGCGCCGATGTCATTCAAGGTGGACTTGAGCGGCGCGCAGCAGGTGCCGCCGGTGCAAACCGGCGCCACCGGCAAGGCTGATCTGACTTACGATCCGGCCACGCGGGTGCTGACATGGAATGTGAGCTATAGCGGTCTATCGGGCCCGGCCACCATGGCGCATTTCCACGGACCCGCGATGCAGGGCAAGAACGGGCCGCCGGTGATCTGGCTGAGCGAGAAGGGTGCCGCCGTCAGCGACCCCATCAAAGGTCAAGCCACGCTCACGCCCGAACAGGCGCAGCAAATGATGGCCGGTGAGTGGTATGTCAATGTTCACACCCAGGCCAACCCGGGCGGCGAGATCCGCGGTCAGGTGACGCCGCCCAAGAGCTGACAAAAGCTTACGAGGAACCACGACATGATGGCGAGGCCGGCCGCGCAACGCTGGGCAGTTTTCGTTTGCCTGCTGCCTTTTCTGCTCGGTGCTGTCACTGCGGCCGGCCACGCCGAAGGCCGCAAGCCGACGATGAAGGAAATCGCGGCGATCCGTGACTGCGCTAAGAAACACGAGACCGATTTGGACGAAGTCGAACGCAAGTGCCTGTTCAACCTGGTCGGGACGCCATGCACAGAAAAACCCGAAGGCCAATCCAACGTCGGTACGGCCGATTGCTTTCGCCTCGAAGGGGCAATCTGGGACGATCTCCTCAATGAGAACTATAAGAGTCTCGCCGCCGATCTTGATGATGAGCAAAAGGCAAAACTGCGCGAAATGCAGCGCGCCTGGATCGCGTACCGCGATAGCACGTGTGGTTTCTATTACACGAAGATTCAAGGCACGATGGCCGGGCCGATGACGGCAGCCTGCATGGCTCGAGAGACGGCAAGGCGAGCCGTGCTGCTCAAGTTTTTCAGCGGCTTGTAGTTGATCGGCTGAACTGGGGCGGCGGCCTATGCGCCGCCTCAACATTAGGCCAATGACCCTGTGCCTTGGCCGGTTCGCTGAATTTATGCCGAATCAGATATGCTCGTCCGGCCGGCAGAGCTGGAGCAAGCGCCATGCTTCGCGTGCGACTGAAAGCCGATGGACGGTTGGTTGAAATCCTGCCGGATGGCAGTGAGCGGGCGATTTCTTTTGCCGAAGAGCCGCCGCCTGCCCGCCGCGACAATGCCGAACGCTTCGAGGACGCGGTGTACGCGCGCAATGTGCGCGGGCGAACCGGATTGACGCAGGCCGCATTCGCTGCGCAGATTGGCGTCCCGGTCGAGACAGTACGCAACTGGGAGCAGGGCAAACGCTCGCCGCGCGGCCCGGCTCGCGCGCTTCTCAAAGTCATCGATGGGGCGCCCGAGGCCGCCTTCGCGGTGCTTGGCGGAAAGTCTCGCACGGCGCTTTGACGCCGCCGAGGCAGATCGTGAGCGCAGACATTCAAAACGTTCCGAGCGTCGAAGCCAATGGCGCGCGAATTCCCTTACTGGGGCTCGGCACCTGGGATTTGCGCGGACGTGTTTGTGCGCGCGTGGTCGAACAGGCGTTGCGGCTCGGCTACCGGCACATCGACACCGCCGAAATGTACGACAATGAACGCGAGGTCGGCGAAGGGCTGCGTGCATCGGGCGTCAAGCGCAACGATGTTTTCGTTACCACCAAGATCTGGCCCTCGCATTTTGCCCCGCTCGAGCTCGAGCGGACTGCGCGCGAGTGTCTTGGCCGGTTGCGATTGGGCGAGGTCGATCTTCTTTTGCTTCACTGGCCCAATCCGCAGATTCCGCTTGCGGAGACGCTCGGCGCGCTCTGCAAGGTCAAGCGCGATGGCCTCGCGCGTCATATCGGCGTGTCAAACTTTACGGTGCCGCTGATGGATGAGGCGTTGCGGCTGAGCAGCGAGCCGTTGGTGTGCAATCAGTTCGAATGCCATCCCTTTCTCGATCAGTCGAAGCTGATCGCCGCTTGCCGGCAGCACGGAATGGCGGTCGTCGCCTATAGCCCGATCGCCAAGGGCAGAGTGCGCGACGACGAAACGCTGTCCCGCATCGGCGCCACACACAAAAAGACAGCCGCGCAGGTCTGCTTGCGCTTCCTGGTCCAGCAAAACATCGTCGTCATTCCGCGCACCAGCAAGGTCGAACGGCTATCAGAGAACGCGGCAATCTTCGATTTTGCGCTCGGCGAGGTGGAAATGGCGAGCATTGCCGCTCTGGCGCGGCGCGACGGCCGGCTCGTCAATTCTGCCTTCTCAGGCCAGCAAAATTGGGATTGAGCTCGAGCATGATCCGGAAAAGTGGAAGCCGGTTTTCCGAAAAGATTATGCTCAAACAAAAAAGCTAGAGCGGGATGACGATTCGAAGAAAAGTCATCCCGCTCTAGAATTCGACGTCGAGTTCTTCCAGTTCGTCCGGCTCGACTTTTGCCGCGGCGATCCATTCCTGCATGAGCGGCATCGCCATGATGGTGCGGCAGTATTGCGCGGATACCGGATCCGCGGCCACGTCGTAGGTGAGAAAGCGCGTGCAGACCGGCGCGTACATGGCATCGGCCGCGCAGGGCGCTTCACCAAACAAATAAGGCCCGCGGTAGGCTTCGATGCACTCGCGCCAGATGGCGGTGATGCGATCGATATCGCCGTGCGCGCCGGCCCACGATTTGAATCCCGGAAAGCGCGCTTTGATGTTCATCGGCAGCGCCGACCGCAAATTGCTGAAGCCCGAATGCATTTCCCCGCAAATCGAGCGGCAGTGGGCGCGTTGCGCGCGGTCGGGAGGCAACAGACCCGCCTCGGGATAAAGCTCATGCAGGTATTCGACGATGGCCAGCGTGTCCCAGACCTTCAAGCCATCGTGTGTGAGCCGCGGCACCAGAAAGGACGGCGACAGCAGGAGAAGTTCTGCCCGCGTGGACGGGTCGTCGGTGCCGACATGCTGCTCTTCAAAGTCGATGCCGGCTATTTTGCAGAGCAACCATCCGCGTAGTGACCACGAGCCGTAATTCTTGCTGGCGATGGTGAGGACGGCTTTGGACATGTCAGGCAGATCTCATAAATTGCTGCTTTTTCAAATGCTTATTCGCTGGAATTGAAGGCAATCCAGTCCCGTCGATTGCCCAGTTCGACCTCCCGCAGCCACTGTGCAGGATGTTCACAATCTTGTCGCAGCGCAACAAGAAATGCACTAGCTTTTCCTTTTAGGGGGGGCCGGGGTTTCTGTCGCCAGACGACGGACTACGGCACCCGTGGGTAACGGATGCTGTACTTCGCCTACCAGACTCAATCCGACATTATGGCCCCGGTTCGGGCCTGGGCGTCCATGGCGCTTGCGGCCGGCGCGCAACCGCTGTTCGGCGACGATGTCCAGCGCAATCTGAGTGCCGCATACGAACTGATTTCGCGCGCGGGCCTCACGCACACCCGGCCGGCTTTCGGCATCTCCCACGTTGGTGTCGGTAACCGCGAAGTGGAAGTGCGGGAAGAGCCTGCGGCGCGCACGCCCTTCGGCACGCTCTTGCATTTCAAGAAGGACGTCGCGGTGGCCCAGCCGCGCGTTCTCGTGGTGGCACCACTCTCCGGCCATTTCGCGACGCTGTTGCGCGCGACGGTGCGCACTTTGCTGCCCGAGCATGACGTGTTCATTACCGATTGGCACAATGCGCGCGACGTGCCGGTTGCCGCGGGCCGCTTCGGCATCGACGAATATGTCGAACACCTGATCAAATATCTCGAGGTCTTGGGTCCTGGCTCGCATGTTCTGGCGGTGTGTCAGCCGTGCGTTGCCGTGCTCTCGGCGGTGGCACTCATGGCGCAAGCCGGTAATCCGGCCCAGCCGCGCAGCATGACGCTGATGGCCGGGCCGATCGATTGCCGGGTCAACCCGACCAAGGTCAACGAGCTTGCCAACAAGCGCGACATTGCTTGGTTCGAGCGGATGCTGACCGCGACCGTGCCGATGCGCTATCCCGGCGCCTTCCGCCACGTTTATCCGGGCTTCGTGCAACTCGCCGCTTTCGTGACGATGAATATCGATCGGCATGTCAAAGCGCACAAAGAGCTTTACGACAATCTCGCCAACGGCGAGCTGGAAAAGGCGGCGACCACCAAGGCATTCTACGACGAATACTTCGCTGTGCTCGATCTCACCGCCGAATTCTATCTGGAAACGGTACGGCACGTCTTTCAGGAATACGCGCTGCCGCTCGGCCGACTCAAATGGCGCGGCGCAACCATCGATCCGAGCGCGATCCGCCGCACCATGCTGCTGACCGTCGAGGGCGAGCGCGACGACATCTGCGCGGTCGGACAGACTGTCGCGGCGCATGATTTGTGCAGGAAGCTGCGTCCCTATCTCAAACGCCACCACATGCAGGCGGGCGTCGGCCACTACGGCGTGTTCTCGGGCAAGCGCTGGGAAAACCAAGTCTACCCGATCGTCAAGAACGTCATCTTGTCGAGCGATTGAGCGGAAGCCAGAGCATGATTCGGAAGAGTGGGTACCGGTCTTCCAAAGAAGATTATGCTCGAACAAAAGGCCAGAGCGGTCGATCCAACTATGACTTATCCCGCTCTAGCGCATCGCCGCGGCAATGTTGCCGCCATCGACGGTGGTCACGTCCGCGGTGGTCTTGAGCGCCAGCGCCTGGTGCAGGAACGCTTGCGCAACGTCTTCGGCCGTGACTTCGCGGCCCAGCAGATTGCCGCTCATATAATCGTTCTCGCTCAAGCCGCGCGCTTTGGCGCGTGAGGCGATCATCTCCTCCGTCAGCAATCCCGACCTGACGCGGTCGGCGTTGACCGCGTTGGCGCGAATGCCCTCGGCGCCGTAATCGAGTGCGTATTGCCGCATGAGCGCGAGCAGCGCCGCTTTCGGAATGCCGTACGGGCCGAAATTCGGTCCGGGATTGACCGCCTGCTTTGAGACATTAAACAGAAGGCACCCGCCGGTGCCTTGAGCGCGCATGATCTTGATCGCCGCCTGCGCAACGCGCTGATGGCCGTAGAAATTCAGCTCGAAGCTCTTGTGCAAGATGTCTTCATCGACTTCGCCGATGCGGCCTTGCCATGCGGCGCCGGCATTCGACACGACGATATCGACGCCGCCGAAATGCGCCGCGATCTGGTCGAACGCCTCACGAACCGAGCCGCCATCAATCACATCGCATGCAAGCACGAGCGGCGATCCGCCGATCACCTTTGCCTGGTCGCGGGCGGCCGCAAGGTTCACGTCGAGCAGCGCAACTTCCGCGCCGGCGGCGGCGAACGCCTTGGCTGTGGCACCGCCGATTGCGCCGGAAGCCCCGGTGACAGCAACGATTTGGCCGGCCAGCGGCGGCTCCTTGCGTGCTCCGAGCTTGGCCAGCTCAAGCGGCCAATATTCGCAGTCGAACATGTCGGCTTCGGAAATCGATTCGAACCGGCCGATGCGCTCCGCATCGCCGACGACTGCCGTCCATTCTTCGGCAATGTCGGCGGCGATGGTGGCGTCGCGTTTGGTGCGGCCCAGACCGAACAGGCCCAAGCCCGGTACCAGCGCGACGCGCGGCAGAGGATCGAGCTCCTGCTTGGCACCGCCGGCACGTTTGTTATGCCGCGCAAAATAGTCGCGGTAGTGGCTGACGAATGCACGCACAGATTCGCGGCTGGCCTGCGCGAAGTCGTCGAGCTTGCCGGCGTCCGCATGCGGCAGGACCAGCGGCCAGTTTTTGGTGCGGATGGTGTGGTCGGGCGTGACCACGCCGCCCTCGCTTAAGCGGGGCAAGTCCGACTGCAAGGCGCTCAAAACCGCCGGACCGCCGCGAAACTCGAGCACCAGGCGCCGCCAGGCGCCTTCGATTTTTTCATCCTTTTGGCTGCAGGCGCCACGAATGATTGGCGCGACCGCCGCGACCGGCTCGGGCTCTCGCCATACCGTCACGAGAATGCGGGGCTCGCTGTTGCGTGCGATAAAATCCTCGGCGAGGGAGACCATCGCGATCATGCGCTCATAAGCTTCGCGCGCGCTCTCGCCGAAAGTGACGATTCCGTGTTTGCTGAGGATCAAGCCGTCGCTCGGCTGCGCTCGTTCGAAGACCTCGATCGCCTTCTTGGCGAGCCCGAAGCCCGGCATCAGATACGGCACGAAAGCCAGGCGGCCGCCAAATATGTCGGCGCACTTTGTCTCGCCGTCCGGCTGGTCGATGATGCTGAGCACCGCGCTGGCGTGGGTGTGATCGATGAAGGCGTGCGGTAGGAAGGCATGCAGCATCACTTCCACAGACGGATTGGGCGCCGCCGGATCGATCAGATTGGCGCGTCCGACCGCCAGGAGTTTTTCATCTGCGATCGCCTCGACAGCGCGCAAATCCCGCAGTGGCGCCAGGCGAACCGCCGGCAAGCCTTCCGCTTCGATCGTGGCCATGTCGGCGCCCGAAGCCTTGATCCGCAGAACTTCGACTTCGTTGCCGAACAGATCGCGGGCGCGCGTCTTCAAAGAAGTGTTGCCGCCGCCATGCAGCACCAGTTTAGGATCGGCACCGAGCAATGTTGTGCTGTAGATGCGAAGCGCCAGATCGCGCGCGATTCCGGCCTCGGCGCCGCGCGCCACGATTTCTGCAGCATCGGCTTCGACCCATCTGCTTTTCATCGGCGCGCGTTCCGAAAAAGGACTGCCCCGGATTTGGTCCGGGGCAGCGATGAGCTTTGCGACAAGATCATGTTCGACCGCGCGACGGCGCGCCCGTTATCAACCGCCGGCGAAGCGTCGTGACCACCAGCCGCTACGGCGTGGTCGACCGGCACCTTCGCTTTCGCCGACTTCAGTGACGACCGGCTGTGGAGCAGGAGAGGGCGTCTGGATGGGAGCCGGCTGAGGCGCCGCGTCGCTCGCGGCCGCCGTTGGCGCAGGCTCGCGCACCGTCGAACGCCGGCGCGGTGGTTCGTGCTGCGGAGGCGGCGGCGACGCTTGCGCGGTTGCGACATCCGCCGGCTCGGCTGGCGGCGGCGCTTCGCTGGGCGGCGCATCGAGATCGGCGACCGCGTGCGTCAGGTCCGCTTCGGTGATCGGCGCAGCCAATTCGTCGGCCGAGCCGAATGCATGCGGCTCGGCCTCACGCTCCTGCATGTCGTCCTCGTATTGGGCCGGCGCGCCTTCGCGCTCCCGTCCCATGCGATTGCGACGCCCGCCACGGCGGCCGCGACGGCGTCGCCGCCGGTCGCCGTCGCGCTGCGGTTCGCCGCCCTGCGAAGCGAAAAACTCGTCTGCTTCCGCCGCGCCTTCGTCGGTCGCGGTCTCCTCGGCACCCTCAGCGAATTCCTCTTCGGTCTCGCCCGCCTCGTCCGAACGACGTTCTTCCGGCGGATGTTCTTCGTGACGATCGTCCTGACGGTGCGGTTGTGCGTGCGCATCGGCGCCGTTGCGGCCGCCGCGCCGCCGCCGCCGGCGCCGCCGCCGACCAGCGCCTTCGCCGGCTTGCTCGGCGGCGGCCTCTACTGGCGCTTCGCTCTCGCTTTCCTCGTCTGATCCCGCCGCTTCCTCGAGCTCGTCTTCTTCTTCCAGCGGCGCGACGGTGGTTTCGGTCTGCTGGGCGAGCGCCTTGGCCGCTTCGAGCGTATGCACCTGTTCGCCGCGATCGATCGCGAACGCCTGCGGTGCGATCAGCGTCTCATCGGCATTGATCGTGATGGTGATCGCAAAGCGCTCTTCCAGCGCCCGCAAATGCGCGCGCTTTTGATTGAGCACATACAACGCCACGTCGGGCCGCGTGCGCGCGATGAGATTGTGGGTGGCGCCGCGCATGAGCTGATCTTCGAGCGCGCGCAACACCTGCAGCGCCAGCGAAGAGACAGCGCGGACATGACCGCTGCCGCCGCAATAAGGGCAGCGCTCGGTCGAACTTTCCAGCACGCTGGTGCGGATGCGCTGGCGCGACATTTCCAGCAGGCCGAAATGCGAGATGCGGCCGACCTGAATGCGCGCACGATCCTGCTTCAAGCATTCTTTCAGCCGGCGCTCGACCGAGCGGTTGTTGCGCTTTTCGTCCATATCGATGAAGTCGATGACGATCAGCCCGGCGAGATCGCGCAGCCGCAATTGCCGCGCGATTTCGTCGGCCGCTTCGAGATTGGTTTTCAGCGCCGTGTCTTCGATATGATGCTCGCGCGTGGCGCGGCCCGAATTGACGTCGATGGCGACCAGCGCTTCGGCCTGATTGAGCACGATGTAACCGCCCGAGCGCAGCTGCACGACCGGGGAGAACATGCCGTCGAGCTGGTTCTCGACGCCATAGCGCGACAACAGCGGTTGCGTGTCGGAATAAAGTTTCACGTTCTTGGCATGGCTCGGCATGAGCATGCGCATGAAATCTTTGGCTTCTTGATACGCATCCGATCCAGCGACGACGATCTCGTCGATTTCCTTGCTGTAGAGGTCGCGGATCGAGCGTTTGACCAGCGAGCCCTCTTCGTAGACGAGCTTCGGCGCGGTCGATTTGAGCGTCAGGTCGCGGACGGTTTCCCAGAGCCGCAGCAGATATTCGAAGTCGCGCTTGATCTCGGTTTTGGTGCGGCTCGCGCCGGCCGTGCGTACGATGACGCCCATGCCTTCCGGCACTTCGAGCTCCTGGGCGATTTCCTTCAGCCGGGAGCGATCTTCGCCGCTCGTGATCTTGCGGCTGATGCCGCCGCCACGCGCGGTGTTGGGCATCAGCACCGAATAGCGGCCGGCGAGCGAGAGGTATGTCGTCAACGCGGCGCCTTTGGTGCCGCGCTCCTCCTTGACCACCTGTACCAGCATCACTTGCCGGCGTTTGATGACTTCTTGGATCTTGTATTGGCGACGATAGCGCGGCGCGCGGTCGGGCACCTCTTCGAGCGCATCGGCGCCGCCGACAGATTCGACGATTTCTTCCGCCGCTTCGTCGTCGTCTGCGTCGCCATCGGTGTGGTCGCCGTTCGGGGCTGTCTGCGGAGCCCCGATCACCTCCTCGGCCAGATCGGTCGCCAGCTCTGCCGCCGCCTCTCCGGCTTCATGAACTTCATCCTGGACGTGCGCCGCTTCCTCTACTGCCGGCAGGTCGCCGTTCGTGTCGGCTTCGGGAGTTTCCGGCTCGAAGAGAGCAGGGGGCTCGGCCGCGTCTGGAGATTCGCTCGCGGGAGCGGCGAATTCCGATGGGATGGACAGAGTCTGTTCCGCGGGCGATTCGTGCGCTTCGGCTAGGAAGGGTGCCCCCGGGAGCGTGGTCGGTCCCTCGGTGTCTTCGGCCTCGAGCGCGGCCTCATCTTCGATCGCGAGTTCCTGTGCAGGGACCTCGCCATGACCCTCGCCCGCGGCCGGCGACTCGCCGCCAAACTGCTCAGCCGGCTCACCGCCTTGGACGATGTCTTCGTCCCGTCGCGCGGAAGGGCGGTTGCGGCCACGATTGCGGCGCGAACGGCGATCGTCTTCGTCATCGGCGGCGCGCTGGGCACGGCCTTCTTCGTCGATCAACGCCTGCCGGTCGGCAACCGGGATCTGGTAATAGTCGGGGTGAATTTCGCTGAACGCCAGGAAGCCATGGCGATTGCCGCCGTAATCGACAAAGGCGGCTTGCAGCGACGGCTCAACGCGCGTCACTTTCGCCAGATAGATATTGCCTCTTAGCTGTTTGCGTTGCGCGGACTCGAAATCAAATTCTTCGACACGATTGCCGCGCAGGACGACCACCCGGGTTTCCTCCGGATGGGTCGCGTCGATGAGCATTTTGTTGGCCATTTGCAAATCTCATAAAGGCTGGCTTGCGGCGCACTTCGTGCCGGAACGGCGACGAATACGGCGCGCTGCCAGTTTGTCTGTGGAGGTAACGGATGGAGTACTCCGAGGGCAGGCAAGGAACGTCGCGTCGGCGAGCGCGCGTCGCATGAACGCTGCAGTGCCGATCCGACTGAACCTGTTGGGCCTCGAACATAGACTTCAAACCGTAGTGGACGGCGACGGTTGGCCGCCGCGATACTGCTAAGCCGACGATATTCGGCGACGCGACCTCAGCGGCACACGCCGCCGGCACATGTCCCGCTCCGTAGGCTCCGGTTGCCCTGCTCCTTTAAGGGCGTCGGCGGCCAGCTCTTCGTCCGCATCAGAAGCGCGCGAAAGCGCCGGAATGGATCGAAACCCGCGTTCGCCTGCGGTCTCTCTTTCCATGGGAGACATCGCCGCGGACGTGCCGAGACCCTGACGGGACACAACCGGAACATCCACCGTCAGCCACCCCTTCATAAAGCCGCGAGCACGGAATTGGCAAGCGGCCCGCGCTTTATGTCCCAAGGGCGCTGGGAATAGGGCGTAAACGGCGCCGAATTACGCCCCTAGGTTGCCACTCTATGCCTTATATAGGCGCGTAAGCTTCGATTAACCACGCCTGCCTATTGGAGTAAGACTGGCACAAAGGGTTGAACCGATGGTTGTCCGGGCGGCGAACTGGGCGTTCCTCGGCATACTGTGCGCTATGGGGGCTCAGGCGGCGGAATCGCCGGCTGCTCCGCCGGCGTCCCCATCCGATTCGCTTCCGGTGGCGACCGAAGCCCGGCTTGGCGGGGACGAAACGCAGACCCGCTTTGTCATGGACTTCAGCCGCAAGATTGATCTGCGGGCCTTCACGCTTGCCGATCCCTACCGGGTCGTCGTCGATATACCCCAGGTCGTATTCCAACTGCCGCCGAAGACCGGTGAAAGCGGACGCGGCCTGATCAAGGCATTTCGTTTTGGGCTCGTGATGCAGGGCGGTTCGCGTCTGGTCTTCGACCTCGCCAAGCCCGCAAAGATCGAAAAAGCGTTCATCGTTGATTCGACCGAAACTGCTCCGGCGCGGCTCGTCCTCGATCTGGCACCCACCGACCGCGAAAGCTTTTTACGGCGGACAGCCGCGGACAGTCGCACGGCCCGCGCCGATTTGCCGCGCGTCGACGCCCCCACTGTAAAAGAAGGCGATCAGCGTCCGCTCATCGTGCTCGATCCGGGACATGGCGGCATCGACACCGGCACAAAGGGGCCGAGCGGCGAAGAGGAGAAAGATATCGTCCTCAACTTTGCGCAGCGCCTGCGCGAACGCCTCGAGAAATCCGGCAAGTATCGGGTGCTGTTGACCCGCACTGACGACACCTTCGTGGCACTCGCCGACCGGGTGCGAATCGCGCGTGACGCCGGCGCGACTTTGTTCGTATCGATTCACGCCGACTCGCTGCCGCACGGCGAAGGCGATGCGCAGGGAGCGAGCATCTACACGCTGTCCGATACCGCGACCGATTCCGAGGCAGCGCGCCTGGCTGAGAAAGAAAACAGGGCCGACGTCATCGCCGGAGTGGATCTCAAAAGCGAACCGGACGATGTCGCCGGCATCCTCATTGATCTCGCTGAACGCGAGACGAAAAGCCTTTCCGCACAATTCGCCCATAAACTCGCCGGCGAAATGAAGGCGGTAACGCGAATGCACAAAAAGCCGCTGAAGTCCGCGGGCTTTCGCGTTCTACGGGCGCCCGACGTGCCGTCGGTGCTGGTCGAACTCGGTTACGTCTCCAATCGGCAGGATCTGCAGTCGCTCTTGTCTGAGACTTGGCGGAACAGGACCTCGGATTCGATGGCGCAGGCGATCGAAACCTTTTTGTCCTCGCCGATGGCAGGAGCCCATACCGGGTCAAACTAACGTCGTGACGGCCTCAGTTTGAACAAAAACGAGAGCGACGACAAAGCTGCCGAACGGGGTTTTCGCACGGTTTCTTGTGGGGTTCCTTGGCCCTTAAGGGCAAAAGTGACATAAGGGGCGTTGGCAGCCCATCGCGGCGCGGATAATGGGGCGCGGGCGTGACTGGGCGGGGCGTTTAGCATGAAAATCTTGCTCCGGTTCTTCGGCTTTCTGTTCGCGGCGGGAACCATTCTATTCATCGCCGGGATCGCGGCCGTCGCCGGCCTGATGTGGCATTTTTCCAAGGACCTGCCGGACTACACGCAACTGCAGAATTACGAACCGCCGGTGATGACGCGGGTGCACGCCTCAGATGGCTCGCTGCTTGCCGAATACGCCAACGAGCGTCGCCTCTATCTGCCGATCCAAGCGATTCCGAAGCTTGTGACCAATGCGTTCATCGCCGCCGAAGATAAGAATTTCTACCAACATCCCGGCGTGGACGTCACCGGCATCGGCCGCGCGGCGATGGTCTACATCCAGAATTACGGCGGCGGCCGGCGGCCGCAGGGCGCTTCGACCATCACCCAACAGGTGGCGAAGAATTTTCTTTTGACCAACGAATTGTCGATGACCCGCAAGATCAAGGAAGCGCTGCTCGCCTTGCGGATCGAGCGAGCGTATTCGAAGGACAAGATCCTCGAGCTTTATCTCAACCAGATCTATCTCGGGCTCGGCGCCTATGGTGTAGCCGCGGCCTCACTCCTTTACTTCGACAAATCGGTGCACGAACTGACGGTCGCCGAGGCGGCTTATCTCGCCGCGTTGCCGAAGGGTCCGAACAACTACAATCCGTTCCGCCGCCGCGACGAAGCGATTGCGCGGCGCAATTATGTGATCGACCGCATGGTCGAAGACGGCTTCGTCCAGGCAGCGGCGGGCGACAAGGCCAAAAAGGAGCCGCTGAATGTCGCGGTGCGGCCGACCGGCGCGCACACATTCGCGGCCGAATATTTCGCTGAAGAGGTCCGCCGCTACCTCTTTGAGAATTACGGAGAGAAGAAGCTCTACGAAGGCGGCCTTTCCGTGCGCACCACGCTCGATCCGAAGATGCAGGTGCTGGCGCGCAAGACCATGACCGACGGGCTGATCAATTTCGACGAGACGCAAGGTTACCGCGGCCCGATCGGCAAGATCGAGATCGAGGGCGACTGGGGCATCAAGCTCGCCGATCACAAATCGCTGTCCGACATCGATCCCTGGCGGCTTGCGGTCGTGCTCGAGGTCAGCGACCAGTCGGCGCGCATTGGTCTGCAGCCGGCGCGGGATCCGGGCGGCGCCGTCGTCAAAGCCCGCGAAGTCGGTATCGTGCCGCTCGAAGGCGTGAAGTGGGCGAAGCCCGCGGGCGGACCGGCCAAGCCGATCCAGCGCGTCAGCCAGGTGCTCTCGCCCGGCGACATAATCTACGTCGATCCGATGAAGGATCAGGGCCAATTCCGGCTGCGCCAGTTGCCGGAAATTTCCGGCGCCATGGTGGTGATGGATCCGCGCACCGGGCGCGTGCTCGCGATGGTAGGCGGCTTCTCCTACGATCAAAGCCAGTTCAATCGCGCCACGCAGGCGCTGCGCCAGCCGGGCTCTTCGTTCAAGCCGCTGGTCTACGCAGCCGCCATCGACAATGGCTACACCCCCTCGACCGTCGTGCTCGACGCGCCCATCGAGGTCGACACCGGTCAGGGTGGTGGCGGCGTGTGGAAGCCGGAAAACTACGGCGGCAAGTTCTACGGACCCTCGACGCTGCGTTTCGGGCTTGAGCAATCGCGCAACGTGATGACGGTGCGGCTCGCGCAAGACATCGGCATGCCGTTGATCGCGGAATATGCCAAGCGCTTCGGCGTCTATGACGATTTGCCGCCTTATCTCTCGTATGCGCTTGGCGCCGGCGAAACGACCGTGCTTCGCATGGTCACTGCCTATTCGATGCTCGACAATGGCGGGCGGCGGGTGAAGCCGACGTTGATCGATCGCATCCAGGACCGTTACGGCCACACCATCTTCCGGCACGACCAGCGCGAATGCGTGGGGTGCGATGCCGATAAGTGGAACAGTCAGCCCGAGCCGACGCTAGTTGACCACCGCGAACAGGTGATCGATCCGATGACCGCCTACCAGATCACCTCGATGATGGAAGGCGTCGTGCAGCGCGGCACGGCCACGGTGGTACGCGAGGTCGGCAAGCCGATCGCCGGCAAGACCGGCACAACCAATGAGGAGAAGGATGTCTGGTTCATCGGCTTTTCGCCAGACATCGTCTGCGGCGTCTATTTGGGCTTCGACAAGCCCCGACATATCGGGCGGCTCGCCACCGGCGGCCATCTGGCTGCTCCGGTGGTGAAGGATTTCCTCAAGGTTGTGCTCGCCGACAAGCCGCCGATTCCGTTTCGGGTCCCGCCGGGCATCAAGCTCATCCGCGTCGACGCCAAGAGCGGCATGCGCGCCGGCCCAGGCGATCCGAAAGTCATCCTCGAAGCCTTCAAGCCTGGAACTGCACCGCCCGATAGCTACTCGGTCATCGGCACCGAGGCATCGAGCAGCGGCGGTGCCATGTCGGTTTCGCCGGATTCCGCCGCCGGCGCGGTGCACACTGGCACCGGCGGGCTCTACTGAGGCTTTCATTAAAGCTCTTCGCTCGATGCTTTTCGCCGGATGCGTTGCATCGGCCGGCGTCAACCATTAGATCGCTCCCCATCATGCGCGCAGAAATCGAAACTACTGTCGGCGACATCAAGCAGTCGGTCGGGCTGCTGAGGAGGCATCTTTGACGTCGACAAGGCGCGCGCCCGCCTTGCCGAGTTGAACCGGCAGGCCGAGGACCCCAATCTCTGGAACGATCCGCAACGCGCGAGCCGGCTGATGCAGGAGCGCACGGCGCTCGAGGATCAGCTCGCCGCCATTTCACGGATCGAGCAGGAACTCGACGATCAGGTGACGATGATCGAACTCGGCGAGGCCGAGGGCGATCAAAGGGTCATCGCCGAAGCGGAAGCGGCGTTGCGCAAGCTCAAGGCCGACGTCGCCCGCCGCGAACTCGAAGCGCTGCTGTCCGGCGAAGCCGACGCCAATGACTCTTACCTCGAGGTGCATGCCGGCGCCGGCGGCACCGAGAGCCAGGACTGGGCGAACATGCTGCTGCGCATGTACGTGCGCTGGGCCGAGCAGCACGGCTTTAAGGTGGACTATATCGAAGAGACCGACGGCGAAGAGGCCGGCATCAAATCAGCCACGATCGAGGTGAAGGGCCGCAATGCCTATGGCTGGCTGAAGACCGAAGACGGCGTGCATCGCCTGGTGCGCATTTCGCCGTTCGATTCCAATGCGCGCCGGCATACCTCGTTCGCGAGCGTCAGGGTGTATCCCGTCGTGGACGACCGCATCCAGATCGACATCAAGGAATCCGACGTACGCACGGACACCATGCGCTCCGGCGGTGCCGGCGGTCAGCACGTCAACAAGACCGAATCCGCCGTCCGCCTCACGCACATCCCGACCAATATCGCCGTGGTCTGCCAGAACGACCGCTCGCAACATCGCAACCGCGCGCAGGCTTGGCAAATGTTGCGCGCCAAGCTCTATGAAGCCGAGCTCAAAAAGCGTGAGGAGAAAGCCGCCGCCGATCAGGCTGCCAAGACCGATATCGGCTGGGGCCATCAGATCCGTTCTTATGTGCTGCAGCCCTACCAGATGGTGAAGGATCTGCGCACCGGCGTTTCGACCTCTAATACAGGCGGAGTGCTCGACGGCGACATCGACCAATTTATGGAAGCCGCGCTGGCGCAAAAGGCGTTCGGCGGCGAGCCGGCGCAAGTCGAGGACGTGGAGTAAGGCCGCCTTGCGCCGCGTCAGTCTTGCGGCAGTCAGAGTAGAGCGGAAATCCTACTAGACCAGGAGGCGCCAACAGGTGGGCTTTTGGCGTGCCATAGGCGTCGGGGGTTGGCTCTCATGCACGGTTTACCTGTCATCTAGCCTCGCTATAGTACCCGTTACCAGAGATCGATACGCGTGCGGGGGTGGGGGCCCGCCCGCAGGTCGAGCAGAGAGTAAATGGGTCGCGTTTTTTGTACGAGAGCATTTCTCTTTGGTATTGGACTGACGGTTGCGTTCGCGCAGCGCGCGGCCGCGCAGTCGGTGGACATTCCACTCAACTATGCTCTGAATACTGGTGGCTATAACTACGGCGGCTCGATCTCCAACCCCGTTCTCGCTTTGACGATCAATGTTGGGGTTAACGGAGGTGCGGCGCGACCATATGCCTTCGACACAGGATCACATGTCTTCCTGGCCCCGGATAGTGTGTTCGCCGGGGGGACGCTATTGGCGCAAGATACCTCCGTCATTACCTACGGGGGCGCAAACACATTCGCCGGCAATGTGTATCAGGTATCGGCTTCGTCGCTCAAATTCTATGCCGCGCCGGGAGCGACTTCCGGCGGAATTTCACTTGCTACGTCGGGCAATTACAATGTCGCCTCGTAATCAATGGCGGCATCTTGCAGGTGGACGGCACGATCACCGGATCGTCGAACGTGAGCGTCAATGCTACGGGCACGCTCGCCGGCACCGGCATCGTTGATCCGCTCACCGTGACGATCAATTCCGGCGGCACGCTCGCGCCGGGCGCGCTGGGCGGCTTCGGCACGCTGACGATCGACGGCACGCTTCTGTTCAATGCTGGAAGTTTCTACGCGATCAGTATTGGCCCAGGAGCCGGCAACAATTCGGCGACCGCGGTAGTCGGATCGGCCACGCTTGGCGGCAATGGCACCGTGGTGGTGACGCCGCAGCTCGGCCACTATAGCGGTGCGGTCTATCAGATCCTGACCACGACGACGGGCCTGAACGGGACATTCGCTGGCTTGACCGTCAGCGGTACTTTCGCCGGCAGCATGACGCTCGACTACGCAAGCAATCCCGGCAATGTCGACCTCAATGTCTCCGGCGCATCACTGCTGACGACGCCCTCGGGAGCAAATCAGAACCAGCAGAATGTGATCGGTGGTATCAACAACGGAATCCTCAATAGTCCCGCCAACACGTCGTTGCCGCCGCAGTTTCTAAATTTCGGCGGCCTTTCGGGTCCTTCACTCCTCAACGCGCTGACGCAATTGGATGGCGAAGCTGGCACCGGCGCCGAACGCGCCGCCTTGCAATTGACCAACCAGTTTCTCGCACTGATGCTCGATCCGTTCGTCAATGGCCGCGGCGGTGTCGGTTCGGGCAGCGCGGCGATCGGTTTTGCGCCGGACGAGCAGACAAATCTGCCGCCCGATATCGCGCTCGCCTACGCGTCGATCCTCACCAAGGCGCCGCGGCTTCCAACGTTCGAACAGCGCTGGACTGCCTGGGGCTCGGCTTTTGGTGGCAGCAACACCACGAACGGCGATACCGCGGCCGGCTCCAGTAGTGTCACAGCCAGCACGTATGGCTTCGCCGCCGGCATGGACTATCACGTCTCGCCTTACACGGTGGTTGGCTTTGCACTCGCCGGCGCCGGCACAAATTGGAACCTCGCCAGCGCCCCCGGCAACGGCCGCAGCGACGCAATGCAGATCGGAGGCTACGGGATCACCTGGTTCGGTCCGGCGTATCTCGCCGGCGCGCTGTCGTTCACCAATCATTGGTTCACGACCAACCGCTCGGCGCTGGGCGATCAACTCTCGGCGAATTTCGTCGGACAGAGCTACGGCGCGCGGCTGGAAGGTGGCTACCGATACCCCGTGCTGCCGGCACTTGCAGTGACGCCGTACGGCGCCATTCAGTTCCAGGATTTCAATACCCCGAGCTACAGCGAGAGCGACGCGAGCGGTGGCGGTCTAGGGCTTTCCTACGCCGCCATGAACGCGACTGATGTGCGCAGCGAGCTTGGCGCGCGCCTTGACGATCTGACGCTTGCTTACGGCAAGCCGCTCGTTCTTTTTGGCCGGCTCGCCTGGGCGCACGACTTCGTCAGCAATCCCTCGCTGAGCGCCGCTTTTGAAGCGCTGCCCGGTGGAAGCTTCACCGTCAATGGCGGGCCGATCCCGCACGACTCGGCGCTTACCACTGCCGGCACTCAGCTGTTCCTGACGCCGCAATGGACTTTGCTTGCCAAGTTCGATGGCGAGTTCGCCAAGGGCTCGCAGACGTATGCCGGCACCGGGACGCTACGCTATACGTGGTAGGTCATTCGGCGTAGACGTAAGCGCCGCCTTTTTCCAGAGCGCGCTTGTAAGCGCCCCGCGCGTGGATGCGTTTGAGAAAGTCCATCAGGTTGGACCGCGTCTCGTTGAGACCGGCGCGTGCTCGCGCAGCTTCGATGGGAAAACTCATCATGATATCGGCGGCGGAGAATACCTCGCCCAGGAACCACGGCCCCTTGCTCCTTAGTTCGTCTTCCAAAAAGTCGAGATGAAGTTTCAGCTGAGCGTTGACGAACGGTCCGGCCGGCCGTCCCAAAAGCCCGAGCCTGTTGATCACGAGCTTGAGCAATAGCGGCGGCATGAGCGAGCCTTCGGCATAGTGCAGCCAGTATTTGTAGCGCCAGAATGAATCCGAACCGCTCGGCGGCGCGAAATCCGGGCCATAGCGCTGCACCAGATACTCAACGATCAGTCCGGTCTCCGCGAATATGCGGCCATTGTCCTCGATGATCGGGGATTTTCCGAGCGCGTGCACGCGGCGCAATTCTTTTGGCGCCAGCATGGTCGTTTTGTCGCGCTCATAGCGCACGACTTCATAAGGCGTGCCGATCTCTTCGAGCAGCCACAAGACGCGCTGGCTGCGCGAGTTGTTGAGATGATGAACGCGGATCATCGTGGCGTACGGCGAAGTGATGAGTGACGGATTGTAAGGGGCAATCCGCAAAATAGCGAGACATCACCCGCTAGCCGCTGGTCACTATTCGCTGCTCGCTCCCGCGAGCCTGGCGCCGGCATGCAAGAACCGTTGTGGATCGACCGCATCCCCGTCGATGCGGGTCTCGTAGTGCAGATGCGGCCCGGTCGAACGGCCGGTCGAGCCCATGCGGCCGATGACCTGACCGATACGAATTTCGTCGCCGACTTTGACATCGATCTGCGAGAGATGGCCATAGCGGGTCGACAGTCCGTTGCCGTGATCGATCTCGACCATTCTGCCGTAGCCGCCGCTCCAGCCGGCGCCGACGACCGTACCCGCCGCGGTCGCATGAATTGGGTCGCCGGTGTCGCCGCGGAAATCCAATCCGGTGTGCATCGCGGCGACGTGCAGGAACGGATCGACGCGCACGCCGAAGGTCGAACTGAGGTCGACCTCGCCGTTCACCGGTTTGCGCAGCGGCACCCGTAGAAGCGTGCGGGTGAGGTGTTCGGCTTGTGTCCGTGCGATCTTTACCCGCGCCACGGCGCGCTCGAAGCTATTGCCTTCGCCCGGCAGCTTGATCGGGACGAATGGGCCGCCGGCTCCGGCCGGCGCTGGTCCGCCGAGTTTGAGGCCAAGATCGGCAAGCACGCCGCGCAGTCTTCGCGCCTTGCCTTCGTAGCGCTCTTGCAGTTGCGCGAGCCCCAGCGCCTGCCGATGATCGAGCCGGTCGAGCGAAGCTTCGACGCGCGATAGCTTGGCGTTGATATCGGTATCCTTGCCGGCGCGGCGCGCGGCCGGCGCGCGGTCAGGTTCGAGCGCGGAGCGGCGATCGCGCGCCTGCGGCGACATGGGCGAACCGGCAGTGGCTGCATTTCCTGCCGGCTTGATTGCGCCGGTCACGACGGGATCGGCAATCCCGCCGAGTGCCGTCGCCCTCGACTCGAGGGTCGATTGACGGCGCATCAAATCGTCGAGCTTTTGTTCGAACTGCTCCTGATCGAGCAGCTGACGGCTGGTCGTGCGATCGATGCGCGCGCGCAGTTCGGCGATACGATCTTCGTAGGCGTTTTGTTGCTCAGCCTGTCGTGCGATGAGGCCTTTGAGCAGATCGTCGCGAAAAGCGAAGTAGGTGGCGGTCGCGACCGTCCAGCCCGCCATGATCACGACGGTTCCGACGAAGATCCAGAACGCGACCGGGCCTAGCCTGATCTGGCGCCCGGCGTGAGCGAAGATATAGCCGGCGACCGCTGCCGGTGATTGAACGCTGCCGGCTGGGCGCGCAGTCACTTGTCCGGCGTGCTGTGCAGTCTGCCGCGGATGAGCCGTTCTCCCGACCGACATTGACGCTCCACTCGCGGCCCATTTTTGGCCGGCAGGGAGCGGATTTGAGCCGTCTATGGTTAATTTTTAGGAAACCGTGATGGACATTTTGCCAATTTCGGTAAATGCCGCGGTAACTTACATGGAGCGGAAGAATCATAGGGCCCTTGCGGCCGCCAGCACTTCTTCGGCGTGTCCTGCCACCGAGACCTTTGGCCAAATCTGGGCAATCCGTTGGTCGGGACCGATGAGGAAAGTTGCCCGCACGACGCCGATGAATTTCCGTCCATACATCGACTTCTCCTGCCAAACTCCGTAAGCCTCGAGCATCCGGTGCGCTTCGTCTGAAGCGAGCGAGATGCCCAGCTTGTGTTTGGCTTTGAATTTGTCCTGCGCTGGCACCGGGTCGGCTGAAACGCCCAGGATTTCCGTGCCGGCTTTGCCAAATGCAGTTTTGAGTCGATTGAAGTCGACCGCCTCTTTGGTGCAACCGGGCGTATCGGCCCGGGGATAAAAATAGAGAACGAGCTTGCGCCCGGCAAAATCAGCAAGGGAGATCGTTCCACCGCCGTCGCGCGGGAGCGTAAATGCCGGCGCTTTGGCGCCGGGCCGAAGTTCGCTAGGCATAATGCCTTCCTTTCGACGCTTTCGCAGGGGCATTCTGGCCCGACGACGCGTATGGGTGAATTGGGGTAGACCACCGCGAGCCGTTGCAGGTATCGCAGGCTGGGTTGATCGACGCAAAGCCAATAGAGTGAGGGCGCCGAAGCGGATTCGAATTAGCGCCGCAAAATGAATGACTTGCTGGTGTTGCTCACGTTGCGGCTCTAAGGCGATCAACTCTTCATATCGCGGTTGAATGTCGCCACGTAAGCGCGCCGTTCCAAGGCACCACGGACGAGGGGACGCCCGAGGGGCATGACGAACCAGGAAAGGCAGCGCGCAAGGCTTCCGCGGTGGCGATCTGTCGTCCCATTGCGTCGCCCGGTCCGCCACGGTGCCATCGACCGATCCGGCCATGCACATGTTGGCGGTCGATTTCCTCGCGTTCGCTGGTTTCTCGCCCGCTATGGCCAGGTGCTCCGCCGGGTCGCCATTGGCGCCGGTGCGGTCGCTGCGGTTTTGGCGGTCGCCTGCCTCGGCTTGTGGTGGAGGCTGTCGAGCGGGCCCATTCAACTCGATGTGGTGACGCCGTGGCTTGCCTCCGCCATCGAGGAGAATTTCGGCAACGGCCGCCACGTGCAAGTCGGCGGCACGCAAATCGAACGCACCGAGAATGGCGGCACGGCCGTACGCATCCGCGACATTGTCGTGCGCGACGCCGACGGCACCATCGTGGCGAGCGCTCCGAAAGCCGAGGTGCGCGTCTCCGGGCTTAGTCTGTTGCGCGGCCATATGCGTGCCGAGAGTCTCAATCTCGTCGGCGCGGAAATGGCCGTGCGCATCGAGCAGGACGGCGGCGTTACGATTTTTGCCGGCGCCGACGAACATCCGATCGCGACCGCAGCAGTCCCGGCTACGGCCGCCGCTGCGCTGCTGCGGTCGGCGCGGGAGAAGCAGGATGCGGCAGCCGGGCAAGGGCTCTCTTCGGCGGTGCCGCAAGCTGCAACTCCTCCAGCGCCTTCTCCCGACGCGCATCCGGCTCCTCCGCATCGCGCGCGCGACGTGTTTGCCGCGTTTCTGTCGTGGATCGATGGAATCGGCGAAACCGGCCTCGATGGCCATGATCTGAAAGAGCTGGGGCTGAAGAACGGAAACCTCACCGTCGACGACACACGCACCGGCAAGCACTGGACGTTTCGGGACATCAGCCTGAGCGTTGCGCGGCTTCATGGCGGCGGTGTCGAAGTGAGCGTCGGCTCTTCCAATCCGACGCGGCCATGGGTCCTCACGGCCGCGGCCACGCCGACCCGCCAAGGTTATCGCAGGGTTCAGCTGGAGGCGCGCCGCGTTCCGGCCGGCGAGATTCTCCTGGCCTCGCGGCTCGACGCAGGAAATCTGCGCATCGACACGCCGCTGTCGGCGACCATGAACGGCGAAATAGGTCCCGACGGACTGCCGCAGAATTTCGTCGGCCATGTCATTGCCGAGACCGGTTCGATCGGCGAGGCCAACGACGACGAAGGCCGCATCCCGATCGAGCACGCCGAGTTCAAGTTCAACTGGGATGCGGAGAATCGCGTCCTGTCGGTGCCATTCCAGATCCTTTCCGGCGGCAACCGCATCACGCTGCTTGGCCAGATCGAGGCGCCGCAGGAGGCAAGCGGCACCTGGCTGTTCAAGATCGGCGGCGGCACCATTGTGCTCAATCCCGCAGGCGCAACCGGCGAGCCTCTGGTGCTCAACCGTATCGCCATCAACGGCCGCTACGACGCGGCCAAGCAACGCTTCACGGTCGAGGAAGGGGATCTCGGCAATACCGGCGTCGGTATCGCCATGTCCGGTAGCCTGGATCTCGGCGGAGGCAATCCTCGGCTCGCGGCCGGCCTCGCCGGCACGCGCATGCCGGCCGACGCGATGAAGCGGCTTTGGCCAGTCTTCATCACGCCGAAGGTGCGCGACTGGTTCAACGAGCATCTTCTGAGCGGCACGCTCGAGCGCATTGTTATTGCGGTCAACTCGCCAATCGAAAATCTCAAAGACAGCGGCCCGCCGGTTCCCGACGACGGTCTTTCGATCGACGCCTCGGGGATCGGTTGCGTGGTGCGACCGGTCAACGGCCTGCCGGCGCTCCGCGATGCCGATATGAACGTGCACATCGTCGGGCGCGACGCCATTGTTTCGATCGGCAAAGCGACCGCCGATATGCCGTCCGGGCGCAAGCTCACTTTCACCTCCGGCGTATTTGAGGTCCCGGATACCTCGCCCCATGCGCCGCCGGCGCGCGTGCACTTCAAGATGGAAGGACCGGTGCAAGCCGCCGCCGAGCTCCTGCGCATGGATCGGCTGCGCGATGTGTCCGACGTGCCGTTCGATCCATCGGCGATGCGCGGCAATTTGAGCGCCCAAGTCTCGCTCGGCATGCCGCTCAAAGCCGATCTGCCGCCCGGATCGACCAACTATTCCGTCTCGGTCGAAACCACGAATTTTGCCGCCGACCGGATGATCATGGGACAAAAGGTCGAGTCCGCGATGCTGCGGGCGACCGCCAATCCGCAAGGCTTCCAGCTCAAAGGCGATGTCAAGATAGGCGGCGCGCCGATGAGCCTCGAATATCGCAAAGCGCGAAACGAGGCGGAAGCCGAAGTCCGTCTGCAGGGCATGCTCGACGAGGCGGCGCGCACCAATCTCGGCTTTGAGATGGGCGAGACGATCTCCGGCGCCATTCCCATTCGGCTCTCCGGCCGCGTCGCTACCGGGTCCGATCGCGAAGGCCGCTTCAATATCGAGGCGGATCTGACATCCACGCAGATTGACGGACTGCTGCCGGGTTGGGCGAAGCCCGCGGGCAAGCCGGCGCGCGCCACCTTCGTGCTCACCACCAAGCCGCAATCCATCCGCGCCGAGGATTTGCTGATCGAAGGCACCGGCGCCGGCGTCAAGGGCACGATCGATTTCGACGGCTCCGGCGAAGTGCAATCGGCGAACTTCCCGTCCTACGGATTTTCCGACGGCGATCGCGCAAGCCTCAAGATCGAGCGCGGCGCCGAGGGCGCGCTGCGCGTGATCATGCGCGGCGAGGTTTATGACGGCCGCGGTTTCGTCAAGAGCACCGCCGGCGCCACGCCGCAGAGTTCCAACGCCAAGCGCCGCTCGGTCGATGCCGACCTCGATATGAAGGTCGCCGCGGTCGTCGGTTTCAACGGCGAGGCATTGCGCGGCGTCGAACTGAAAATGTCGCGCCGCGCCGGGGAAGTTCGCAGTTTCGGACTCAATGCCAAGATCGGCCGCGATGCGACGCTGACCGGCGATTTGCGCGGCCGTTCGAGCGGACGACAAGTGGTCTATCTCGAAAGCACCGACGCCGGCGCGTTCTTTCGCTTCACCGACGTCTACTCGCGCATGACCGGCGGACAATTGGCGATGACCATGGAAGCGCCGTCGACCGACAATCAGACGCAGCAGGGCGTCCTCAACGTCCGCAATTTCGCGGTGCACGACGAAGCGCAACTCGAGCGCGCCGTGAATAATGGGACGCAAGCGCGCCGCAACGCCATCGATTTCTCCGGCATGCGGGTGGAATTCACGCGCATGCCGGGCAAGGTCGCGCTGCGTGAAGGCGTCGTGCGCGGACCGCTGCTCGGCGGCACCATCGACGGCGTCGTCGATTACGGACGCGACGAAGTGCACATGCGCGGCACCTTGGTGCCGCTCTACGGACCGAACAATCTGCTCGGCCAGATACCGGTGGTCGGCCTGTTCATGGGCGGCGAAAAAGAAGGGCTGTTCGGCATCACCTACGAGGTCGTCGGCCGGCCGGGCAATCCGCTGCTGCGCATCAACCCGATTTCCGCGCTGACGCCGGGTATATTGCGCAAGGTGTTCGAATTTACCGCCAATGGCGACGGCGGCAGCGTCGAGCCGCAGACACGCCAGCGTTGACCACCACTTCAAGCGCCCTGGCTTCAAACCGGCTTCAGCAAAACATGGCGCTTGCGGCCGAGCGAAAGCTTGATCACTCCTTCCGGCGTCAGGTCCTTTGCCGTCAGCAGCAATTCTTCGTCGGTAACGACAACATCGTTGACCCGCAAACCACCGTTCCTAATCAAACGACGTGCTTCACCTTTCGACATTACTAAATGCAGCAGTACGTATGCCTCCAATACACTTAGTCCATTCTCGAGATTGGTGCGTGCCACTTCTTCTGTTGGCAGAGATTCGGCTAGCCCGCCCTCCTCGAAAGTCGTCCGCGCGGTGGCGGCGGCTTGGTCGGCGGCGGTGCGGCCATGCACCAGCGCCGTCGCTTCGGTGGCGAGCACCTTCTTCGCTTCGTTGATATCCTGTCCGCGCAGCGCCGCAAGCCGCGTGATCTCGCCGAGCGGCATCACGGTGAACAATTTCAGGAAGCGCTCGACATCGGCGTCTTCGGTATTACGCCAGTACTGCCAATAGTCGTACGGGCTCACGAGATCGGCATTGAGCCACACCGCGCCGGCTGCGGTCTTGCCCATCTTGGCGCCCGAGGACGTCGTGATCAGCGGCGCCGTCAGCGCGAAGAACTGCGCATTGTGCAGCCGGCGGCCGAGATCGATGCCGTTGACGATGTTGCCCCATTGATCGGAGCCGCCCATCTGCAGCACGCAGCCGTAGCGCCGGTAGAGCTCGACGAAATCGTAGGCTTGCAGGATCATGTAGTTGAATTCGAGGAACGAAAGCTCCTGCTGGCGTTCGAGCCGCAGCTTTACAGAGTCGAACGACAGCATGCGATTGATCGAGAAATGGCGCCCGACATCACGCAGGAAATCGATGTAATTGAGCGTGTTGAGCCAATCGGCATTGTTGGCCATGACGGCGTTGCCGCCGGTATTCTCGAATTTCAGGAACTTGTCGAAGATCGCGCGAATACCTTTCAGGTTTTCGTTGATCATCTCGTCGGTGAGCAAGCGCCGGCTCTCGTCCTTGCCGGAGGGATCGCCGACGCGCGTGGTGCCGCCGCCCATCAGCGCGATCGGGCGATGCCCGGTCTGCTGCAACCAATAGAGCAGCATGATCGGCAACAGCGAGCCGACATGCAGCGACGCCGCGGTGCAATCGAAGCCGATATAAGCGGTGATCGCTTTTTCGCGCGCGAGCGCGTCCAGCGCATCAGGCTCGGAGACCTGATGGATAAAGCCCCGTTCGGCCAGGACATTCAGAAAATCGGATTTGTAGGTGCTCATAGTCTGCTAACCTAAACTTCTTTCCGCGATTGCCGCTGATATTGCGACCTCATTTCCGTCACCATGCGGTGAGACACGGGCCGTTCGCGCTGGTGTGTACAGTTCCAGCGCCGCCGGTTCAACCGAAGAACTCAAAGCATGGGTAGAGCGCAAACATTGCCGAAGCCGTCGCAACGACCGGCGCTGTCGTCGCCGGTGCTGGCGATGGGGCTGATGAGCGGAACTTCGCAAGACGGCGTGGATGTCGCGCTGATCGAGACCGACGGCGATATCATCACCCGTTTCGGCGGCACCGCCTATCGTTCCTACTCGACGCCGGAGCGGGCGCTCATCCGCAGCGCCACGGCGGTGGCGCTGAATATCACCGAGCGCACGGCCCGGCCCGAGATCGTCGCCGCGGCCGAGGCGGCTGTGAATGACGCGCATGTCGAGGCAGTGGCAGCGTTCCTCGCCACCAACAGCATTCAGCCGCGCGACGTCGCCGTAATCGGGTTCCACGGCCAAACGGTGCTGCATCGGCCCGAACGCCGGCTGACGATTCAAATCGGCGACGGTCGCGTGCTCGCGGCCCGGCTCGGCATTCCGGTTGTTTATGACTTTCGCGCCGCCGACGTCGCCGCCGGTGGGGAAGGTGCGCCGTTCTCGCCGATGTATCATCGGGCGCTGGCGCGGCGGCTCGGGCTCGAGCCGCCGGTCGCGGTCCTCAATATCGGCGGCGTCGCCAACATCACCTACATCGACGGCGACGATCTGATTGCGTGCGACACCGGACCAGGCAACGCGCTGCTTGACGATTTCGTGCGGCTGCGGATCGCCAGGCCGCTCGACACCGACGGCCACATCGCGCAAGCGGGCAGTGTGGACCAGGATGCGATCTGGCGATTGCTCAAGCATCCGTTCTTTGCCAAGCCGCCGCCGAAATCGCTCGACCGCAACGAGTTTCGCGGCTGGGTGGGTACTGCATTCGACAGCGGCAGCGTGGAAGACGGGGCCGCTACCTTGACCGCGCTCACCGCCGCCGCAGCCGCGCGCATCGTGCCGCTGTTGCCGCGAGTGCCGAAAACCTGGATCGTGTCGGGCGGCGGCGCGCGCAACCCGACATTGATGCGCATGCTCGCCGAGCGTCTCGCGCCGGCCCGCGTTCAGACCGCGGATGATGCCGGCTGGTCGATCGATGCGCTCGAGGCGCAGGCCTTCGCCTATCTCGCGGTGCGCAGCCTGCGCGGCCTGCCGATCAGCCTGCCGGCCACCACCGGCGTGCCGCGCCCGCTTTGCGGCGGCGTGTTGGCGGAGCCGTAGTGGCGGCACTTCACTTTTTGGTGCTTCGATCGAGTCACTGCATCGCCCCTGGCCCGGGAACCGCACCCGGCGGGCATTTGCCGAGGATGATCATGCCGAGCACGTCATCCTTGCTGACATCGGTGACGCGCGCGGTGCCGACCACGCGGCCGTTCTTCATCACGCAGATCCGGTCGGCGAGATCGAACACGTCGTGAATGTCGTGGCTGATCAGGAAAATGCCAAGGCCATCGGCTTTGAGTTTCTTGATCAGCGCCGCCACTTGCGCGGTTTCCTGCGGGCCGAGCGCCGCCGTCGGCTCGTCCATGATCAGGATCCGCGCATTGAACAAAATTGCGCGCGCGATCGCGACCGATTGGCGCTGCCCGCCGGACAACGCTTTGACCGGATCCTTGAAGCGCTGAAAGTGCGGATTGAGCCGGCCCATGACCTTGCGGGCCTCCGCCTCCATCGCGATGTCGTCAAGCGTGCCCCAGCGCGTGCGCAATTCGCGGCCGAGAAAAAGATTGGCGGCGGTATCGACATTGTCGGCGAGCGCAAGATTTTGGTAGATCGTTTCGATGCCAAAGCCCTTGGCGTCGCGCGGATTGGCGATGCCGGCGTCGGCGCCGCGAATGAAGATCGCTCCGGAATCGCGCCGGTAGGCGCCGGAGAGAATCTTGATCAGCGTCGATTTGCCGGCGCCGTTGTGGCCAAGGAGCGCGACCACTTCGCCTTCGTGAAGATCAATCGAAGCGCGATCGACCGCATGCACGCCGCCGAAGGCGAGCGAGATGTCGCGCATCTCGACGAGCGGGCTGGGTGCGCTCATGCGCCCGCCCGCCGCCGGTAGAGGGTGTCGAGCCCGACGGCGATCACGAGAACCGCGCCGACCACGATGTTCTGTACGGGCGTATCGACGCCGAGCAGCACCATGCCCGACTGCAGCGACTGCATGAGGACGGCGCCGAGCATCGCACCGGTGACGGTGCCGACTCCGCCGGCGAGCGAAGTGCCGCCGATCACCGCGGCAGCGATCACCAGAAGCTCGGCCAGCGTGCCTTCGGAATTGGTCGCTGCGTTCAAGCGCGCGATTGAAATAGCGCCGGCGATGGCGGCGAGAAGCCCCATCAGCATGAAGATCTTCATGATCACCCAGCGGGTGTTGACGCCAGCGAGTTCGGCCGCTTCCGGGTTGCCGCCGATGGCATAGACGTAGCGGCCGAGGCGCGTGCGCGTGGCGAGGAACGTCATCACCACGCCGACGCCGATCGCGATCAACACCGGCACGGCGATGCCGTGCGCGATGAAAAGCCCGCCCTCGGGCAATGTCATGTGGTTGAGCTCAGCATAACGCCGCACGCTGCCCGCCGGCCACGGATAGGCGTTGGCGACGGCGACCGCAGCGACGATCAGCGCGCAGGCGATGCCGCCGAGAAAAACGTCAGCCGCAATCGGCCGCAGCGGAAAGGCGAAGGTTTTGCGCCGGGCGCGGCCATGCGCCAGCAGGGCGATGACCGCGGCGCAGCCGAGAAGGCCTGTCACCCAGCTCCAGGTCGCGCCGATGGCGCCTTCCGGTCCGCCGCCCATGAGCCGAAACCGCGCGTCGAGCGGCGCGATTGTCTGCCCGCTGGTCACCCACCAGGCGCCGCCGCGCCAGACCAAGAGGCCGCCGAGCGTGACGATGAAAGACGGGACGCCCAGATAGGCGATGATAAAGCCTTGCAGCGCGCCGAGGAGAACGCCGATCACGAGCCCGACGGCCAGCGCGACGATCCAGGTGGCGGGATTTTCGAAGCCGAGAAGCCTGGGCAGCAGATCGGCCTGAACGACCCCCATGATCATGCCGAGGAAGCCGAGCATCGAGCCGACCGACAGATCGATGTTGCGGGTGACGATGACCAGCACCATGCCGGCCGCCATGATCGCGACCGGCGACGACTGCACCGACAAATTCCAGAGATTGCGCGGCGTCAGAAACAAGCCGCCGGAGAGAACGTGCAAAGCGATCCAGATCGCGGCCAGCGCGCCGATCATGCCGAGCATGCGCGTGTCGAGCTCGGTGGCTTTGAGAAAGCGGGCGAGGGGAGAGCTTCCCGTGGCCGCAGCGCCAGCGGCTTGCGTCGGCGCTTCCGTCATGAGGGCGCATCCGTCCAGCGGCCCGCTCGTCCCCGCGAAGGCGGGGACCCAGTCGTTCGCCACATCGGTGCGACGTCGTCCGGATTCTCGCTTGCGCGGGAATGAGCGGAAGATTGTTTGCAGCCACTCACTCGCAGACCTTGACGCTGCCGGGCTTCACGCCCTGGCAGACTTCCGCCTTTTTGATCCAGCCTGCGTCGATGACGACGCCGAGGTTGTCCTTGGTGATCGGAACGGGCGTGAGCAGCAGCGCTTTCATCGCGACCTTCTTCGGGCCGCCGGAGAATGTGGTCACGCCAGGCACGTCGCTCATCTTCTTGCCGTCGGCGAGGAGGGCTGCGATCTCGGCTGCCTTCTTGCCGAGCTCACGCGCGTCCTTCCAGACCGACACGGTCTGGGTGCCGAGCGCGACGCGGTTCAACGCTGCGTGATCGCCGTCTTGCCCGGAGACCGGCACGCCGCCGGCAAGCCCTTGCGCCGCCAGCGCCGCGATGGCGCCGCCGGCGGTGCCGTCATTCGAGGCGACGACCGCATCGACCTTGTTGTTGGTCTTGGTCAGGATCTGCTCCATGTTCTTCTGCGCGTTTGCCGGCAGCCAGCCATCGGTATAGATCGCGCCGACATTCTTGATCGCGCCGGAATCCATGGCCTCCTTCAGCACTTCCATCTGGCCGCTGAACAGAAAGTCCGCGTTTGGATCGGTGGATGATCCCTTGATGAAGGCATAGTTGCCGAGCGGCTTGACCGCGAACACCCCGCGCGCCTGCATGCGGCCGACTTCCTTGTTGTCGAAGGTGATGTAGAAGGCGTTGGGATTTTCGACCAGCCGGTCATAGCCGATCACCGCAATGCCTTCGTCGACCGCCTTTTGCACCGCGGGTGCAACGGCGGAAGAATCCTGCGCCAGGACAATGAGCGCATTGGCGCCTTGCGCGATCAGGCTTTCGATGTCGGTTAGTTGCTTCTGCGGCGAGGATTGCGCGTCGGCGGAAATGTATTTGTCGCCGGCCGCCGCGATCGCGGCCTTCATCGCCGCCTCGTCGGTTTTCCAGCGCTCTTCCTGGAAGTTCGACCAGGAGACGCCGATCACCTTGCCCTTGGCCTGCGCGAGGCTAACGACGCAGAACGACAGTGCAGCGCCCGCCAGCACGGCGGTAGCGAACTTCTTCATTGTGACCCTCCCTGTGTGACCGGCCGGCGCTGACGCGCGGCGGGTGTTCGTCTTTTTTCGACAGCGACGTTACTGCGTTTCGCTTCGATTTGCATATTAGCCCCCCCTCGCCGCAGGCGGGGAGAGGGGTGGGGTAAGTGGGGCTTGGCCGCTTGGCTCTGCATTTCCGAAGCGCCCGCACAGAGTCGCAAACAGCACAAGGGCGCCCACCTTGCTATACTTCGCGTGCCAACACGAAGAGTCGCAGACATGACCAGACTGGCCGCATTCCGGTTTGCCGCTTTCGTCGCTCTCGCGCTCGGCCTTGCCGCCTGCGGCGTGATCGGCACGCTGGTCGAAGGCTGGAAATACGCCAAGGCGGTGGAGGCGGATCTCGAAAGCGCGACCGGGGTCAAACCATCCGTCGGGTTCAACTGGTCAAACGGGCGTCTGTTGAAGGTCACCGTCGCTTATCCTCAGCTCTATGAAAAGAAGCCATTGGCTGCACTGGCCGACATCGTGCGCCGCTCGGTCGAGACTCACTTCAAGCAGAAGCCCGAGGACATCGAACTGTCCTTTTCATTGGGGCGGTCGGGCTCCGGTTCGGTAGCGCAAGTGGAAGAGAGCGTGGCACGTAGTGAGTAGCCGAGGCTTTTACGTCTGCTTGGCCTTGTCATTGCGAGGAGCGACACGACGAAGCAATCCAGCTTCCTGCGCAAGCCATCTGGATTGCTTCGCTGACGCTCGCAATGACGCACGAGCAACACCGTTCTCGCGACGCCTACCCGCCCGAGCTCTGCCGACGACCACGCACCAAAAATAGATTCGCCCCCTGCACACGCATGATCCCGAAAAGTGGCGCCCGGTTTTCGGGCAAGATCATGCGCAGAAAAAAGGGAGGCGAAGCGCCGAAAGGCGCAATGCCAACCATTTGCCGCGCGACACCAGCAAAACGTCGCCGCTCGCTGATATCCGGGCGCGGCTGCGCGCCATTTTCGGAGGCGCGCCCGCCTTCCGGCGCTTCGACCGCGGCTCTCGCAGGGACTCCCATCCCTGCTCAACTCCAGGCCATGCTTCCCGGGATCGAGAATCAAGCGGGCGTTACCCGTTCTATCTGGTCCCAGTGCAGTGGCAGCACCCCACGCCTCGGCCGTAGTACCGAAGGGAATGATGCCCGACGCCGCTCCGGCGCGGATTGCGACCCCGCGCGGAAGCACCGCACTCGCTCCACATTGCAGATCGCATCCGGAATGCGTCCCTCAATGAGCGAGATTTTCTATCGTAACTGAAATTAGGACGAATGTCAAGATTGATATCCAAAATGGTGACGGCGGCATCTCGGTGCGGAACGGCGCGCCCCGCTGTTGCGCAGGCGGGGGGCCTAAAGTTCCCTCGGTAACCTTTCGTTAACCATATTGGCGCCAGGCTCGATCAGGCGACGATCGGGAGATTCTGCCACGAACATCATCACCATGGCGTCGCGTAAGGGCGGGGCGGGCAAGAGCACGCTGACGGCGCACCTCGCCGCGCTCTGTCACCAGGCCGGCCACCGCACTGTCGTGATCGACGCCGATCCGCAAGCGTCGCTCACGCTCTGGCATTCGCTGCGGCCCGACCGGCAGCCCGATCTGCGCAGCGGCGCCCGCGGCATCGAACGGGCGCTCGCACACGCCATGGTCGAAGGCTACGCGTGGGCCTTCATCGACACGGCGGCGAGCATGTGGGTGGTGGCGCAAGAAGCGATCCGCGCCGCGACGATGGTGCTCATTCCGGCGCGGCCGGGATTTTTCGATCTCAACGCGGTGCGCGAGACGGTCGCGGCCGCACGCGAACGCAACAAGCCCTACGCCGTCGTGCTCAACGCCACGCCGGTGAAGCGCGACGACAAGGAAGCGCCGGCGGTGGTGCAGTCGCGGGCGTTTTTCGACACGCTCGGCATTCCGGTGTGGGCAGGGCAGGTCAGTCAGCGCACGGGCTTTGTGCTCACGCTCGCGGCCGGCGCCAGCATCGGCGAAGTAGCGCCGGAATCGGTTGCGGCGACCGAGATGAACGGGCTGTGGTCGGCGGTCGAGCGTTCGGTCGCAGCCATCAACGCGGCGCATGCGGGTACCGGCACGGCACGGAACCAGGCGGCGTAACGGATACCGGCGCTCGAAAAATGCCAACCCGCTTTTCTGAAACATCACATTCCGTTTAAAGTTTTTTTTGATGCCGATGATTCGCTTGGCGCGCGCGTGCCTTTTCGTAGGGCGAGATGCGGCCTGCGCTTCCAAGTAAGCACTTGCGAGTTTGTGCGTTGTGCGCGTGGCGTTATTGACGCTTTTTGGTGCGCATGATCTTTTCGGAAAACCGGCTTCCACTTTTCCGGATCATGCTTTGACGCGCGCCGTCGCGGCGCGACTTTCGCAACTGGGGGAGAAGAAGAATGGCAAAACCCGTACTCGGGCTCGAGCAAGCAGTCTCACTCGTGGGACGCATGAAGGCAGCCGCCGAAGGCAACGGCCGATTTTCCGACATCGTCATGCCGAACGGACAAAAGCTGCGCGATTGCACGTTCGGCTACGTGGCCCAAATCACCGAAGCGATGCAGACGATGGGCTATGCGATCCCGGAGGATTCGTACCGGCAGGCGTAGGCGAGGCATCGTCGCGGGCACGGGATTGGGCGCGAGCGCCCGTGCCCGATTACTTCCCAGCGCCGAACGCGGATTTCATCTCGGACAAAGCGCCGTTCCAGGACACCGTACCGACGATGGTCGGCTGGCAGCCGTTCGATCCAGCCGGCGATCCGGTGCCTGTGATCAGAAAGCAGCTTTGTCTCGACAGCGTTGTGCCGTGAAAGCGCAGATCGAATGCCAGCGCCTTGTAGGTGTAGGTCGCGCCGACATTGCCATAAATGTAATCGGGCAACTTGATCGGCGGCGTGTCGGCGGTAGTGCCGAAATTCTGGCGGCCAAGTTCGGCGGACAAAGTGAGGCCATGGCCGAAATCGTATTTGCCGCTGGCCGAATTGTAGTTTTCCCAAGCGCCCGTGCGGTAATAGTTCGGGCCGTAATAAACATTCAGCCCAAGCGTGAGCTTCGGCGTGACCGCGTAGGTCGGCGCCACATAAAGCTCCGCGTAGGATTCATCGACCTGGCTTCGCGGATACGAGTAGTAGCCGACGCCGGCTTCGACGGTGAGCTTTCCGAATTCCGGCCGCAGCCCGATCGTATTGGTCATCTGAAAGTGGGAGAGCTCCGGGATTTGCACTGAAGCGCCATTCACGCTGGCGAAAAAGATCGAATAAGTGGCTTCAACAGTGCCGGAGACGCTGGGCAAGTTGTTGGACAGTGTATAGCCGCGGAAGATGTTGTTGCTCATCGCGGCCGCGCTGAATTTGGCGTCGAATGAGGGCGCAGCCTCGGCTTGCGTTTCCACTGCCGGCGCCTTGGCGACGATCGGCAAATTGCCGGAGCCGGAACTGTCCGATTGCTGGGCTTGCGCGAGCGTCGGCAAAAGGTGCGCCGCCGCCATTGCAAGCGCAGCCGTCGTCGCCAGGCGATGGCATTTGGTCGGCAATCGGGTTCGCTTTTCGCGAATCACAGATTACCAGCATACTAGCTGATCTGGTGAGGCGGCGCCGGGCTCCGCGCCTCGTTTCGGCATTGCGGGGAGGCAACGTATTCGGCCGGAAGTGGCCTCGTTGGCTTGATGCCCGTTGGCTTGATGATTGTCAGCCGGCGCTGCGCGGCTTGGTCGCCGAAATCACCGTCGCTTGCATCGGCACCCGACCATCGGCGAACTCGCGGCGATACTCCGCAACAACCGCCTCGACGACCTTTTCGGGGTCGATGCCGCCGCGCGACCGGATCTGATCGGATAGCGGGTTGCCGTAGACCAGCCCGCGCGCAAGCGTTTCTGGCTTTGGCAAATCCTTCTCGAGCCGCACCACCGCAGCGGTGATGTCGGCAAAGCCGGCCGCGATCAGCGATTCCTTGGCGGGCTCGAACAGATAGGAGAACGCCACACTCATGAATTGCGGCGGATCGGCCGCGAAGAAGCTGCTGGCGACTTCGTGCACGATCCTGCCGGCGGCATTGTAGCGGTGCGAGTCCCAGATGTTGAACAGATAGCGTCCGCCCGGCGTCAGTACGCGATGGACTTCGCGATACGACTGGTCCTTGTCGGGGAAGAACATCACGCCGAACTGGCAGACGACCGTGTCGAAGCTGCCGTCGGCGAAGGGCAGCGCCATGGCGTCGGCCTGCTGAAACTCCACCTGTTCGCCGGGTCGGAATTTCGTGCGCGCGACGTCGAGCATCGGCTCGTTGAGATCGGTCGCCGTGAGGCGGGTGCCGGCGGACACATGGTCGCGCAAGGCGCGGGTCACGATGCCGGTGCCGGCGGCGGTCTCCAACACCTTGGCCGGCTTGCCGGCGGCGGCGCGGCGCGCGATGTCGGCGGCATAGTCGGTGAAGATGATCGGGCCGAGATTGCGATCGTAGTGTTCGGGAATGCTACCGACGAAGGCAGACTGGCTATCGCTCATGATCGTCACCGCTTGATCCACATATCGTTCGTAGGTGGGCAAAGGCGCGTAAGCGCCCTGCCCACGTGTGCCGCTTTGGTTTGCTCCGCGTGGGCTTCGCTGCGCTTCGCCCACCCTACGACGATGGAGAAATTACGCCGCCGTCGTTGCGCGGCCGCCTTTGGCGCCGAGCCGCTTGTCGAGATATTGGCTGACCGAGGTCATCAGCGCTTCGACTTTGCCGTCGAAGAAGTGGTTGGCGCCGGGCACGACTTTTTGCTCGATGACGATGCCCTTCTGGGTCTTGAGCTTCTCGACCAGCGTCGTGACATCGCGGTGCGGCACCACGGCATCCTTGTCGCCATGGATGATCAGGCCAGACGACGGGCAGGGGGCGAGGAAGGAAAAATCATAGAGATTGGCCGGCGGCGCGATCGAGATGAAGCCTTCGATCTCGGGCCGGCGCATCAAGAGTTGCATGCCGATCCAGGAGCCGAAGGAAAAGCCCGCGATCCAGCAAGCGCGCGCTTCCGGGTTGACCGACTGCGCCCAATCGAGCGCCGAGGCGGCGTCCGAAAGTTCGCCGATGCCGTGGTCGAAGCCGCCCTGGCTCCTGCCTACGCCGCGGAAGTTGAAGCGCAGCGCGGAAAAGCCGCGATGCACGAAGGCGTAGTAGAGCTGATAGACGATCTGATGGTTCATCGTGCCGCCGAATTGCGGGTGCGGATGCAGCACAATGCCGATCGGCGCGTTTTTCTGACGCGCCGGATGATAACGGCCCTCGATGCGACCGGCGGGGCCGGTGAAGATAACTTCGGGCATGGTTGCGGAACCTCGATTTACCCTGCAGGGAGCGTGATGGCTCGGGCGCTTGACGGCACCGGCAGGCGAACGTAACTGACGAAAACCATTTCTGATTTTTGAACTGGCTATTACATAAGAGCGCGAGCCGCGACTTCTAGCACAGGGCTAGGGTCAAAAAGCAAGCATTACGAGAGCTTGCCATGCTCGTCCCCGGAAGGTCGGGGACCAAGGCGAGCTATCTTCGCTGGAACGAGCGGAATCGTATTTCGAGGCATCCGCCCATGCCGGAGCGAGCTTATTTCGATTGGAACGCCACGGCGCCGCTGCGGGAGGCCGCGCGGCAGGCGCTGCAGGAGGCGCTGGCGGTACCCGGCAACCCGTCCTCGGTCCATGCCGAAGGGCGCAGCGCGCGCCGGCTGGTCGAAGACGCGCGCGAGCGGGTTGCCGAACTCGCCGGCGCGCACCGGGCGGACGTGATCTTCACCTCGAGCGGCACCGAGGCCAACGCGCTGGCACTGACGCCCGTCATCGAGACGGCGCAGGAGAAGCGGCCGCGCGACCGGCTGTTCATGTCGGCGGTCGAGCATTCGTCGGTGCGCGGGGGTGGCAGGTTTCCGCGCGAGGCGATCGAGGATTTGCCGGTCGATGCCGACGGGCGGCTTGATCTTGCGGCGCTCGCGCAGGCGCTGACACGCGCATCGCGGCCGCTTGTTTCGGTCATGCTCGCCAACAACGAGAGCGGTGTTATTCAGCCAATCGCCGAAGCTGCCGCGCTGGTGCATGCGGCGGGTGGGCTCCTGCATGTGGACGCGGTGCAGGCGGCGGGCCGTATCGCTTGCGATATCGGCACTCTCGGCGCCGACGTCTTGACCTTCTCGGCGCACAAGATTGGCGGCCCGAAGGGCGTCGGCGCGCTGATCCGCGCGCGCGACGATATCCATTTCGCCGATCCGCTGATCCGCGGCGGCGGGCAGGAGCGCGGCATGCGCGCCGGGACCGAAAATGTCGCCGGGATCGCCGCTTTCGGCGCGGCCGCTGCTGCGGCGGTGGCGCAGGGGGCCAATGAGGCCGCAGCGATGCTGGCCTTGCGGAACCGGCTGGAAGCGGGGCTGAAGGCGATAACGCCGGAGGCGGTGATTTTCGGCGAGAGCGTGGGCAGGCTGCCGAATACGACCTTGTTTGCGCTTTCCGGCATGAAGGCCGAGACTGCCGTAATCGCTTTTGATCTCGAGGGGGTCGCGGTGTCGTCTGGGGCTGCCTGCTCGTCGGGCAAGGTCCAGCCCTCCCATGTCCTTGCGGCCATGGGGGTTTCGCCGGCGCTGACGCGGGCGGCGGTGCGCGTGAGCCTCGGCTGGGCGACCACCGAGCGCGACATCGAGCGCTTTCTCGACGCTTGGAGAAAGCTCGGAACTGCACTATCTAAGGGGCAGGGCATAGCTGCCTAAATGGCTCTATGCATGACGGATTTCGCAGCCTTTTGAACGATTCAAACGGCTGAAAGGGGTGAACCGAGACAAAGGCGCACCTAACCATACGGACACATCCAACCCGCGGTCCTTGAAACCGTGAGCGGAGGGACGAATGCCGGCAGTGCAAGAGACGGTGGACCAGGTCCGCCGGATCGACGTCGACCAGTATAAGTATGGATTCGAGACCCAGATCGAATCCGAGAAGGCGCCGAAGGGCCTTTCCGAAGAGACCATCCGCTTCATCTCGGCGAAGAAGAACGAGCCGGAATGGATGCTCGCCTGGCGGCTCGATGCCTATCGCCGCTGGCTGACCATGCACGAGCCGAAATGGGCCAAGGTCGAATACGGCCCGATCGACTATCAGGACATCTACTATTATTCCGCGCCGAAGAAGGCGCCGAAGTCGCTCGACGAGATCGACCCGGAGATTCTGCGCACCTACGAGAAGCTCGGCATCCCGTTGCGGGAGCGCGAGGCGCTCTTGGGCATCCAGAAGCCGGCGAGCGAGAGTGAGGAGAGCGAAGGCGGCGAGGGCGGCAGCGGCTACGGCAGGGTCGCGGTCGACGCGGTGTTCGATTCCGTTTCGGTCGCCACCACCTTCAAGGCCGAGCTCGCCAAGGCCGGCGTGCTGTTCATGCCGATCTCGGAAGCGGTCCAGCAGCATCCCGAGCTGGTGAAGAAATATCTCGGCTCGGTCGTGCCGGTGAGCGACAATTTCTTCGCTACGCTCAATTCGGCGGTGTTCTCCGACGGCTCGTTCGTCTATGTGCCGGCGGGCGTGCGCTGCCCGATGGAGCTGTCGACCTATTTCCGCATCAACGAGCGCAATACCGGCCAGTTCGAGCGCACGCTGATCATCGCCGACACGGGCTCCTATGTGAGCTATCTCGAAGGCTGTACCGCACCGATGCGCGACGAGAATCAGCTTCACGCCGCGGTGGTGGAACTGGTCGCTCTCGACGACGCCGAGATCAAATATTCCACCATCCAGAACTGGTATCCGGGCGACGCGAGCGGCCGCGGCGGCATCTTCAATTTCGTCACCAAGCGCGGCGATTGCCGCGGCAAGAACGCCAAGATCTCGTGGACCCAGGTGGAGACCGGCTCCGCCATCACCTGGAAATATCCGAGCTGCATCCTACGCGGCGACAATTCGCGCGGCGAGTTCTACTCGATCGCCATTTCCAACGGCTATCAGCAGGTCGATTCCGGCACCAAGATGCTGCATCTCGGCAAGAACACGACGAGCCGCATCATCTCGAAGGGCATCGCCGCCGGCCATTCCAACAATACCTATCGCGGCCTCGTCACCGCGCATCGCCGCGCCGCGGGCGCGCGCAACTTCACCAATTGCGATTCGCTCCTGATCGGCGAGCATTGCGGCGCGCACACGGTGCCGTACATCGAGGCGAAGAATTCGAAGGCCGTGTTCGAGCACGAGGCGACGACCTCGAAGATTTCCGAGGAGATGCTGTTCTATTGCCGCCAGCGCGGGCTTTCGGCGGAGGAGGCGACCGCGCTCGTCGTCAACGGCTTCGTCAAGGACGTACTGCAGCAATTGCCGATGGAATTCGCCGTCGAAGCACAGAAGCTGATCTCGGTTTCGCTCGAGGGATCGGTTGGATGAGCCACATCCGCCCGTCCCCGCGCAAGCGGGGACCCGGAGCTGGATTCCCGCTTGCGCGGGAATGAGCGGAAAAAAGTTCGAAGAACTGGATTGAAGATAATGGCACTGTTGGAAATCAAAAACCTGCATGTCGAGATCGACGGCAAGGAGATTCTCAAAGGTCTCGACCTCGCCGTGAATGCGGGCGAGTTGCATGCGATCATGGGTCCGAACGGCTCCGGTAAATCGACGCTCGCCTATGTGCTCGCCGGCAAGGACGGCTACGAGCCGACCCAGGGCGAGGTGCTGTTCGACGGCAAGAACATGTTCGACATGAAGCCGGACGAGCGCGCCGCCGCCGGCCTGTTCCTCGCCTTTCAATATCCGATTGAGATTCCCGGCGTCGCGACGATGACCTTCCTGCGCACCGCGCTCAACGCGCAGCGCAAGCAGCGCGGCGAGGCCGAGCTTTCTACGCCGGATTTCCTCAAGCGTGTGCGCGAGGTGGCGAAGAAGCTGAATATCGATCAGGACATGCTGCGCCGCGGCGTCAATGTCGGCTTTTCTGGCGGCGAGAAGAAGCGCAACGAGATCCTGCAGATGGCGCTGCTCGAACCGCGACTTGCGGTGCTCGACGAAACCGACTCCGGCCTCGATATCGACGCGTTGCGCATCGTGTCCGAGGGCGTGAACCGGCTGCGCGGTCCTGGGCGTTCGTTCGTCGTCATCACCCACTATCAGCGGCTTCTCAACTACATCGTGCCCGATGTGGTGCATGTGCTCTCAAAGGGCCGCATCGTGCGCACCGGCGGCAAGGAGCTCGCGCTCGAGCTCGAAGCGCGCGGCTATGCCGAATATCAGGCCGAAGAGGTGGCGGCGTAGAGCCGCGAAGGCGCAAACCAATGACTGAGCCGGACAACGTCGTTATTCAGTATCTGCGCGCGATTCGAGACCAATTGGACTCGCTGAACGAGCGGCAGTTGGAGATGATGCAGCCTCTGGGTGCCGTTGAGGTTGGTCTTGCAAATCTATCAGTTCGCGTTGACCGCATTGATGCACGTCTCGACCGGGTCGAAAGGCGACTCGGTTTGATCGAAGCTTGATTGCAAAGCTATGGCTGAACTCAAAGTCATCAAGACCGCAGCCGAGACGGCGCTGGCGCAGACGTTTGCGCAGGCGCGCGCGCATCTGCCGGGCGGCGAGACGATCGCGAAGGACCGGGCGGCCGCGTTCGACGTGTTCGCTCGCGAAGGCCTGCCCCATCGCCGCGTCGAGGACTGGAAATATACCGATCTGCGCGCGCTGATGCGCGATGCAAAGCCGCTCGCGGCTCCGCCGGACGCGCAGGCCAAGGCGCGCGCCAAGCGCGCGGGTGCCTTGCTCGATGAGGGTGAGGCGCTGCGGATTGTTTTTGTCGACGGCGCGTTCGTGCCGGAACTATCCGACACCACGGCGCTGGAAGAGGGGCTTTCGGTTACTTCGCTCGCCACCGCGCTTGCCGGCAACGACGAAGAGTTGATGCGGCATCTCGGCAAGCTTGCGCCCGTAAGCGACGTTGCGGTTGCGCTCAACACCGCACTGATGGGCGACGGCGCCGTGATCCGCGTGCGCGCCGGCGCGACCATCAAGCGGCCGCTGCATCTCGTCTTCGCCGCTTCGGAAAAACCCGCGGCGAGTTTTACCCGTTCGCTGATGATGGTCGGCGAAGGCGCGCGGGTGATGCTGGTCGAAAGCTATGAGGGCCCGGCCGGCAGCGGCTATCAGGCCAACGCCGCGCTCGAAGTGTTCGTCGGCGACGAGGCCCATGTCGATCACGTCAAGGTCATCGGCGAGGGCGCCGACGCGCTGCATATCTCGACGCTCGCGGCGGCGATCGGGGCGAGGGCGCGTTTCAACACCTTCGGCTTCACGGCCGGCGGTGGGGTGATCCGCAACCAGCTGTTCCTCAAATTCGACGGCGAGGAGACGGTGGCGCATATCGGCGGCGCGACGCTGCTCAAGGGGCGGCAGCATGCAGACACGACCTTGATCGTCACCCATATCGCGCGTGGTTGTCAAAGCCGTGAAGTCTTCAAGTCCGTGCTCGACGACGAGGCGCACGGCGTGTTCCAAGGCCGCATCATGGTGCAGCCGGGCGCGCAGCAGACCGACGCCAAGATGATGACGCGGGCGCTGCTCCTCTCCGACCAGGCCGAAGCCGACAACAAGCCGGAACTGGAAATCTTCGCCGACGACGTGCAATGCGGCCACGGCGCCACCGCGGGCGCGATCGACGATGAGCTGAAATTCTATCTGATGGCGCGCGGCATTCCGGCCGCCGAGGCCGAGGCGCTTCTGATCCAGGCGTTCCTGGGCGAGGCGATCGAAGGCATCGAACATGCCGGCATGCGGGAAGCGCTGATCGAACAGGTCGCCGCATGGTTGCGAGGGCGAAAGTGAATAGCGAGCGTTTCCCGGGCGCAGCGCAGCATGCGATGCCGCGCTGCAGGCCCGGGATCGTTAGGCACACGGAGTTTGCGACGATCCCGGATCAGCGGTGCACCGGCATAGCGAATCGAAAGACGCGCGTGAACGCGCTGATGGCGCTGCACCGTGTCCGGGAAAAGCGTGGAAGTTGGCAATGCATCCGGCAGTGAGTAACGGCGCCTACGACGTGAACCGCATCCGGGCGGATTTTCCGATCCTGGCGACGAAGGTTTACGGCAAGCCTCTGGTCTATCTCGATAACGCCGCGTCCGCGCAGAAGCCGCAAGCCGTGCTCGACCGGCTCAATCAGGTCTACACCTCGCAATACGCCAACGTGCATCGCGGGCTGCACTACCTCGCCAACGAGGCGACCGAGGGCTACGAGGGCGCGCGCGAGAAGGTGGCGGCCTTCCTCAACGCCCGCCGCAAGGAAGAGATCATCTTCACCCGCAACGCCACCGAGGCGATCAATCTTGTCGCCTATACCTTCGGCCGCGAGCGGATCAAGGAAGGCGACGAGATCATTCTTTCGATCATGGAGCACCATTCCAACATCGTGCCCTGGCATTTTCTGCGTGAGCGCCAGGGCGCGGTGATCAAGTGGGCGCCGGTCGACGACGAGGGCCATTTCCTCATCGACGAGTTCGAGAAGCTGATCGGCCCGCGCACCAAGATGGTGGCGATCACCCACATGTCGAACATGCTGGGGACGCTGGTGCCGGTGAAAGAGGTGACGCGGATCGCGCACGCCCATGGCGTTCCGGTGTTGATCGACGGCGCACAGGGCGCGGTGCATGCCGACGTCGACGTGCAGGATATCGATTGCGATTTCTACGCCTTGACCGGGCACAAGCTCTACGGCCCGTCCGGCATCGGCGTGCTGTACGGCAAATACGGTCATCTCGAAGCCATGCCGCCATTCAACGGCGGCGGCGAGATGATCCGCGAGGTGACGCAGGACAATGTCACCTATGGCGATCCGCCCTACAAATTCGAGGCCGGCACGCCCTCGATCGTGCAGGCGATCGGGCTCGGCGCCGCGCTCGATTACGTGGCTTCCGTCGGCAAGGCGCGTATCCACGCGCATGAGACCGGCCTCGTGCACTATGCGCACGACCGGTTGCGCGAGATCAACTCGCTGCGCATTTTCGGCACCACCAAGCACAAGGGCGCCATCGTGTCGTTCGAAATGAAAGGCGCGCATCCGCACGACGTGGCGACCATCATCGACCGCTCCGGCGTGGCCGTGCGCGCCGGCACGCATTGCGTCATGCCGCTGTTGGCGCGCTTCGGCGTCACCGCGAGCTGCCGCGCCTCCTTCGCCATGTACAATACGCGCGAAGAGATCGACTGCCTGGCGCAGGCGCTCATCAAAGCTCAGGATATGTTCGCATGATCGACGAGCCGAAAACCGAGATCACAAGCGTGGGCGAGGCGGACGTGGTGGCGGAGTTGCCGCCGGCTGCCGGCTCCAGGCAACTCAAGATCGAGCACGGGGCGGCCATCCCGGCTGACGAACTAGCGCGTTTGAGCGACGAAATCGTGGGCGCGCTCAAGACCGTCTACGATCCGGAGATTCCCGCCGACATCTACGAACTCGGCCTGATCTACAAGGTCGATGTCGACGACGACCGCGTCGTCAAAGTCGAGATGACACTGACCACGCCGAATTGTCCGTCGGCGGCAGAATTGCCGGCGATGGTGGAAAATGCAGTGGCGAGCGTGCCGGGCGTGCGCGAGGCCAAGGTCGACATCGTTTGGGATCCGCCGTGGGATCCGAGCCGCATGTCGGACGAGGCGCGCGCGGTGCTCAACATGTGGTGAGTTGCGCGCCGGCCGCCGGCGCCTTACATAAGGTAGACGCGATAAGTGAGTGCGATTGTTACGAGTTTTCGAGTTACAACAGTTCGCAACTAGGAACCGATCGCAGCGCCATGTTTGCTCGGTAGAGCGGACATGAGGAGGAACTTGAAGATGGCCAGCCCCCGGCCGAGACCTCAGGTGATGCGGCTCACTGATGCCGCAGCGGAACGAATCAAATCGGTGATGGCCAAGGCCGACCGGCCGATCGCCGCCGTGCGCGTCGGGGTCAAGAATGGCGGCTGCGCCGGCATGGCCTATACGATGGAATATGCCGAACAGGTGGGCCCGCTCGACGAGGTGGTCGAGGACAAGGGCGTCCGCATCCTGATCGATCCGAAGGCGGTGCTGTTTCTGCTCGGCACCGAGATGGACTACAAGGTCGACAAGCTGTCCGCGCAGTTCGTGTTCAACAATCCGAATCAGACTTCGGCGTGCGGCTGCGGCGAGTCGGTGCAGCTTGAGCCGGCGCAGTTCGAGGCCGGCGGCGCCGAGGCGCATTGAAAGCGATTAATCATTTTTTCGGATCAGTGTCGCCGAAATTACTCGTTCGCAACACCGCGAGGCTGATCTGACGGCGCGGCTGACGAGCTTTACTCAGCGACGCGAGCCAGAAACGTTGTTGATGGCGCCCCGCCGGCTTCCCGGCGGCGCGCCACGACTTTGGTGCAGGATTCGCGCGCCTGCTTGACGCGCTGCGTAAGCTCTTTCGCCAGCAGCCGGAACTCTTCGCGTCGTCCCGTACCGCGACGCCAGACAAGGCTGATTTTCCGCGCCAGCTCATAGTGCACTAACGGCCGGGTGAGCAGACGCGTGCCCTCCAGCAAGCCGGCCTCCACCGCCATCGTCGGCAGCAAGGTGGAGCCAAGTCCGTTGTCGACCATCTGCACCAAGGTCGGCAGGCTAGTCGCCTCGAACTCAACCACACGCCGCTCGGCGAGACGGCGCAGAGCCGCAAGCGCGTGGTCGCGCAGGCAGTGCCCGTCCTTGAGCAACAGGAGATCTTCGCCCCACAAATGTTGAGGTTTAATGCCGCTTTGTTTAGCGAGCGGATGACCGGGTGGCAGTCCTACCATAAAGGGATCTTCGAACAGAATGATGGTCTCCACCGCTCCGCACTCGTGCGGCAGCGCCAGCAGCAATACGTCGAGCTCGCCCCGGTGCAGCGACGCGAGCAGGCGATCGGTCATGTCCTCAACGAGATAGAGCTTGAGGCGGTTATAGGTTTCGCGCAGACCCGGCAGTACCCGCGGCAATAGAAACGGGCCGATGGTCGGAATGGCCCCCAGCCGCAGGGTTCCACACAGGGGGGCGCGCGACGCGGTGGTGAAACTGACCAGGTCTTCGACCTCTTTGACGATCTTGCGTGCGCGTTCGACGGTCTCGACACCCACAGGTGTCAGTACAACACGGCGCTTCGAGCGGTCGACCAGCGTCACCTGCAGGACGGATTCAAGCTCCTTGATGCTGGCGCTTAGCGTCGATTGTGTCACGTGACAGGCGTCTGCGGCGCGCCCGAAATGGCCGTGATCGTGAAGCGCCGTCAAATGCCGCAGATGCCGAACCGAAGGTAGGTTCAATAGACGGAAATTCTCGTTGGACCGCTTCCGGTAGCGAGTTTATTTCAACCGCGCGAATGGTGGCTGGGCATGAAGGAGGCTTTCATGTTTATCCTAGCTTTTCGATTTCGCCGCGAATGTGCTGAGCAGTTTCCTCACGACCCGTACCCTGCCGATGCCGCTTGGACGGGGCCGCTCAAAGCGCCGAAATTGTCCCGCAAATGGGATCAGACCAAGGGCGGCCGACTAACATGTAGTTGGCACAAAGTCGGCCCCGGCGCTCCGAGCGTACCATTCTAGCACGTTTTCGCAGCACCGCACTTCACGTCATTAAAAGGAAAATCAAAATGCACGCACTGCATTCCGTACCCTGCCGATGCCGCTTGGACGGGGCCGCTCAAAGCGCCGAAATTGCCCCGCAAATGGGATCAGACCAAGGGCGGCCGACTAACATGTAGTTGGCACAAAGTCGGCCCCGGCGCTCCGAGCGTACCATTCTAGCACGTTTTCGCAGCACCGCACTTCACGTCATTAAAAGGAAAATCAAAATGCACGCACTGCATTCGCAAGCGCTGGCATTGAAATCGGACACCCATCCGGCGCGACCTCGAACCGCCTTTGTCGATGATCCGATGACGCCGGTTTCCGGGGCGCCGGCGGCCAGAGGACCGCAGCGTATAATCGATCGCCTAGAGGCTGACGGCCGAGAAGCCACCACCGGGCGGTTCCCGATACCAGGCAACGAGCGGCAACGGCTCCTTGCGCTGCGCGCGTTCGACATTCTCGATAGTGCGCCGGAAATCGCTTATGACGAAATTGCTGAATTGGCAGCGCAAATTTGCAACTGCCCGGTCGCTTATATCGGTTTCATCGACGACGATCGACGCTGGCTCAAAGCCAGGTACGGCTTGCCGGCGGAAATGGTCGAGTGTCCGCGTGCGAAAACAGCATGCGCCACAACGATCTGCGGCACCGAGGTGCTTATGGTGCCCGATATGAAGCAGGACCCGCGGTTTGCTCGCAGCCCGATGGCGATGAATGATCCGCCCGGCCGCTTTTATTGCGGCATACCGCTCATCACCGATGAAGGTTTCGCGCTCGGGACGCTTTGCGTCGTCGATTTCGAGCCGCGTCAGATCAGTTTCGAGCAAACCGAGGCGCTGCGCCGGCTATCACGTCAGGTGCTGACGCAACTGGAATTGCGCCGGAGGCTGATCGCACACAAGCGGACCATCAAAGAGCTGGACGAGGCGCGGATTGCCGCCGCCGCCGAGAAAGCGCGCGCGGAAGAAATCCTCGACAACGTTCTGCCTGCGGCGATCGCGGACGAGCTCAAGAAGAACGGCAGGGTGCGGCCGAAATATACCCGCTCGGCGACAATTCTATTCGCAGACTTCCAGGATTTCACGCTTTTGGCCGAACGGATTGAGCCGGCGGCGCTCATCGGTCTTCTGGACCGGTATTTTCGGGCGTTCGACGACATCGTTGCCAGTCACGGATTAGAGAAACTTAAGACGATCGGCGACGCCTACATGGCGGTTGGTGGTGTGCCGGTGGGCCGTCGCCGGCATCCAGTCGACGCCTGCCTCGCAGCCGTGGAAATGCAGGCAACTGTCGCCCGCATAAAATCGCGCAGCGAGAAAATGCGGTTACCGGCGCTGGAATTGCGTATCGGAATCCATACCGGGCCTGTCATTTCTGGAGTCGTCGGTAATAGGCGATTCAGCTTCGATATGTGGGGCGACGCGGTGAATACGGCGTCGTTCATGGAAGCGAGCGGCATTCCCGGCCGGATCAACATCTCCGAAGCCGTGGCAGGACATGCGCGGCGGTTCTTCGAGCTGGAATCGCGAGGGCCGGTCGAGGCGAAGCACGAACGTGTCTACGAAATGTTCTTTCTCAACCGCTTGAAGCCTGAATTTTCGCGCCATCCCGACGGGCTCATGCCAAACGAGAACCTGACTTCGATGCCGACCGTTCGTGCCGTAGAGGCCGGCTAGGTCTTGAATGTCAAAATGCAAAGTCGTGCTGCGGGTCACATCCCGCGCAATACCGTGGTGCTAGTTTCAACCACCGCTTTTACTCGTACAGGAGGATACCGATGATACTCGCTGCCAATCATCAGCATCGCGCGTTACTGGCTGTCATCGCGGGCGGTGCGGCCGTTGTGGGAATAGCCGTGCTGACCGCCGGGTCGCTCGCATCTACGAGCCATGCAAGATCCGATACCACTCCCACGTTCGGCACTTTCACTCCGTCCTTGGAATTCGTGGAACCTGCGGCGTTTGTGATTGTGCCTTCACCGGTCATCGACACCAATCCGCAATTCTATTTTGGCACTGGCGACGGTAGCGCCGGATACTATGCCGAAGCGCCGGGTCGTTGAGGCCATTCGGATCAATTTCGCCAGGAACCGCGGCTTTCGCTAGCTTGAAACCTCAGGCCACCCGTGCGGAAGCCGCGGGCGACACATTTCGCTTCGCCTCGAGATCGCATTCGACGACCACTTGGTTGCGGCCGCTTCGTTTGGCGGCGTAGAGGCATTTATCGGCGCGGTCGAGCAGGGATTGCGGCGTGTCGGCCGGCCGCAGCAGCGCCACCCCAATCGAGATGGTCACGCGGCCGAGGCGCTCGCCGCTCGAGCGTTTCATCAGTTCCTTGTTCATGACCGCGCGCCGGATCTGGTCGGCGACGCTGATCGCGGAGCGCAGCGCCGTCTTCGGCAGCGCGATGGCGAATTCCTCGCCGCCATAGCGCGCGGCGATGTCCTCACCCCTGACGATCTGCTTCACCGAAATGGCAACGAGGCGCAACACCTGATCGCCGGTGAGATGCCCGAAGCGGTCATTGAAGGCCTTGAAGTGATCGACGTCGCACATCAGCAAAGCGAGCGGCTCGTAAAGAGCCTTGGCTTCGGCGACCGCGCGGTCGAGCTCGGCATCGAAGAACTTCCGGTTGGCGAGCGTGGTGAGCGGATCGGTCAGGCTCTCGGTCCGCACGGTCTCGAGATTCTGCTGGAGCTCTTCGATTTCCTCGCGCGAGGCGGACAGCCGCGCCTCGAGTTTTCTGTTGCTGGTCTCCATCTCCTTGGCGCCGGCGATCAGCCGTTCGATCACCGCGCGCGACGCGACGCCGTCGCCGTGCAGATTGTTGCTGGCGCCTTGCAGCCTTTCGCTCGCGTCCGCGAGACTTGCCGAGTAGTTGGTTGCCGAGCCCGCGGCGGCGTCGATGGTAGCGAGCACTTGCGTGATCTCGGCGGCCATGCGCGAACCGACGCTGTCGAGCCGATCCGTGACGCGACCAGGCGACAAGTGCGTCTCGTAAACCCGCTCGATGTCGGATTCTTCGAGCGTGCCTTTTTCCGCCAGCGTATCGTTGATGGAGCGGTTGAGATCCGGACTGTAGCCCGTGGCGTACTCACAGCACGACGGGCTGTGAGGAATGCGCGGAACCTAAGAGCAAGCGATGAAAGAGCAGTAAACAAGCGAACGCGCGCAGCGCGCGCGACAATGCAGTTTCACAGCGTGGAGTATCTACGCTTTCTGCGGCACCGGGCGCAGCAGGAATGCCGGCAGATGCGAGGTGTCGGCTTCCTCGTTGCGCTGCTTCGCCGGTTGCGGCGGCCGCTGTGGAATGCGCGCGATCGAGGCGGAAGAGCGATGCGTCTGGCGGTGAGCGTCGTTGCGCGCGCGCCGCGGTTGCGGCGCAGCTTGACGTTGCGCGGCCGCCGGCTGCTCCGGTGCAGTCGCTGCTGGCGCGGGCAGGGCGCCGTCTTTCATGAAGGGAATAGCACCGCCGGTCAGCTTCTCGATCGCCGCCACTGCCTTGGCGTCGTTTGTGCCGGCGACAATCGTGATCGCGGTGCCAGTGCGTCCGGCGCGGCCGGTGCGGCCGATGCGATGCACATAGTCGTCGGGATGCACCGGCACATCGAAATTATAGACGTGGCTCACGTCGGGAATGTCGAGGCCGCGCGCTGCGACGTCGGAGGCGACCAGCAGCGTGACCTCGCCCTTGCGGAATTGCTCGAGTGCGGCCGTCCGCGCCGGCTGGTCCATGTCGCCATGCAGCGCCAGCACCGAAAATCCGTGCCGAAGCAGCGAGCGATGGAGCGTCGCCACATCGCGCTTGCGGTTGCAGAAGATGATGGCGTTCTTTAAGCCTTCCGCCGCGCGGATCAGGCGGCGCAGCGTGTCGCGCTTGTCGTGGCCCTCGCGGCCGGACTTGACCAGAAACTGGGCCGTGGTGGCAAGGGTGGTGGCGGGCTTGGCGACTTCAACGCGCACTGGATTGTGCAGGAACTGTTCGGTGATGCGCCGGATTTCCGGCGGCATGGTCGCGGTGAAGAAAAGCGTCTGGCGGGTGAAAGGAACGAGTTTACAGATGCGCTCGATGTCAGGAATGAAGCCCATGTCGAGCATGCGGTCGGCTTCGTCGATGACCAGAAGCTCGACTCCGTTGAGCAGGAGCCGGCCGCGCTCGAAATGGTCGAGCAGCCGGCCCGGGGTTGCGATCAGAACATCGACGCCGCGCTTGAGCTTGGTGTCCTGATCGTCAAACGAAACGCCGCCGATGATGAGGGCGACGTTGAGCTTACTGTTGGCGCCGTATTTTACGAAATTCTCTTCCACTTGCGCCGCGAGCTCGCGCGTCGGCTCCAGAATGAGCGTGCGCGGCATGCGCGCGCGGGCGCGGCCCTGTTCCAGCATAGTCAGCATCGGCAGCGTGAAGGCCGCTGTCTTGCCGGTGCCGGTCTGCGCGATGCCGAGCACGTCGCGCCGCGCGAGCACGTGCGGTATCGCTTGATCTTGGATCGGAGTAGGAACTTTGTAACCAGCCGCCGCAACGGCGGTGAGAACTTTGTCGGACAAGCCGAGATGTGAGAAGGACATAAACCCTCAGAATCGGGCCGTGCCGGGCGTCAAAACCGGGCTTTCGAACCCATGGATAAAACGGGGAATGACGCGCTACGGTCGAATCCGCCCGTGCCTCAATGTGGTCGAAACATAGGTGCGACGCCGCGAAAGTCAACCGTTTGCAGCGGTGTTAAGCTTAAAAGGCCGCTTCATTTTCCGTCGTCGAAATGAAACAAACGGACCGCCGTGCCCACCGATTCCTCCGATAGCTTGCCGGCCGTCTTGGTTCCCGGGCTCAATTGCTCGGCGCGGCTCTACGCCGAACAAATCCCGGCGCTATGGCGCTTTGGTCCGGTCATGGTGGCCGACCATACCCGCGACGCCAGCATTGCCGCTATCGCCAGCCGGATTTTGGCTGCGGCGCCGCCACTTTTCGCTCTCGCCGGGCTTTCGATGGGCGGCTATATCGCCTTTGAGATCATGCGGCAGGCGCCGCAGCGGGTGCTGAAACTGGCGCTGATGGATACCGGGGCGCGCCCGGAAACCGCCGAGCAGACTGCGCGCCGGCAGGGCCCGATGGCGATGGCGCGTGCCGGAAAATTGATCGAAGTCGCCGACGAGTTGTTTGTCTTTTTTGTGCATCCAAATCGTCACGGCGACATCGCACTGCGCGACACGGTGCGAGCCATGGCGGAGGAGACCGGCGGGGAGGCGTATCTGCGCCAGCAACAGGCCATCATGGGACGGCCGGACTCACGGCCCGGACTCGCCGCCATTCGATGTCCAACACTGATGCTGGTTGGCGAGCGGGATATTGGAACGCCGCCGGAGCTCGCGCGCGAAATCGCCGCCGGTATTCCCGGCGCGCGTCTCGTCATCGTGCCTGACAGTGGCCACTTGTCGACCATCGAGCAACCGCAGGCCGTCACCAAAGCGCTCGTCGAGTGGCTGCGGGCGTAACGCGCCGGTCCGCAAACATGCCACGCCGCAGAGGCGCCTGGCACTTCCAATATTGCCCTCTAACCGGACATGGTCCTGAAAAGGCAGGATCAACGCGAACGACCCATAACGGACATCGCCCGTAGCCGCCTGCAACACTATCGGGCACAGATGAATTGGCGAAAGCGCTGGAAACTTAGTTGCGCCTCGATGCCAATGTGCCGGGGAAATTCGATCCGACGACACTAGCAGTTTCGATTCTCAGATCGGAATCGTCCATGCGCAGCAGGATATCCTTGATTGGATTATCAGCCCATGCATGGGTGACGAAGTCGCGGTGCGAAACGTCCCCGGCCGGCAGGAACGTCACCATCCCCTGCAGATGGCTGTCCCGCAGTTGCGCGCTGTAGGGTACCGATCGTTTGCGCAGCAGGTGTTCGAGATCGGTGTTGCGGTGCGCCGTGTGCGGCGTGTACGAACTGACGAAGAAGCTGGATCTGTTGTGCGCGATCCAATCCGCGAACTTGCCGGTTCCGCCATACAATGCATCGAGCAGAACCAACCCGCGCACGCGCGATCTGACGCCGCCTCGTTCGAGGACCGAGAGGGTTGGTGCAAAGCCGCCGCTGTAGGCGACGATCACGATCGGCATCGTGGCGAACGTGAACGCGGTGCGCTGATCGCCGTACATTCGGGCAAGCTTGACGGCCGCTTCATCAAGAAAATGCTTGAACCCGTTCGGCTCCCAGAATTTGCCAGCGCTAGAATCGGCGGCATTGACGGCAAATTGCGGCGCCACCAACACGGCGTTCACGCCTGCGGCCGTGATCTGCTCCGGCACTTGCTGCCGATCGCTTACATCTTGGGCGAGATTGGCGCCGTGGCCATGAAAGAAGACGACCATCACTGCGGGGCGTTTCGGGTCGAAACCTGGCGGAATGTGCAGAAGCACGCGGTCGTCGCTGAACGTTTCAGATTCCCAAAGGACTTGGCCGCGGAAATTGACGTGGCCCCAGTGACCCTCACTACCGGCATTTAAGAACGGTCGGCCCGACGCCGGCACCGTGCCATGATAGGGAAACGGCGCCGTCTCGAAATCCTCCAGACCTGTCATTGTGCCGGAGGTGAAAGGACCGCGCGAGTGAGTAGCCGCGACGGGCGGTGCTTCATCCTCCAGTGATGCAAGCCGGACGGGAGGCTTCGGGCTCGGTTTCGGCTGGTTGGCCGCGTGTCTCGCCGCCAAGCGACTGCGCTGCGCGCTCCTCTTCTGCAATCGGCTCCATGCGCGCGCCGTCGTGCTTGCGGCGATCTCGCGGCCAAGGCGCGTGCGGCGCACCTTAGCCATCAAACGCTGCTTGACCGAGGGTGCGTAGGTCGCGCTGCTGAATGGGTCCGCCTTCACTATTCCGACTTCGGCCTTACCGTGACACCGGCTAAAACGCTGGCAACGGGAAATTGGTGGGTCAATCGATGCTTCGGCCGACGAAACCCATAACGTCGATCGTAGTTGGCTAATGACGGGCCAGCACAAGCCGACAGACCCGGCGAGGCACAAGAGAACGGAGACGTGAAGGAGCTTGCGCTCGAGCGCGCCGCCAATATCGACCAAACATCGCGCCGGCCTTTCGCTGAGCTGAAATAACCGACCGCAGTGCTCGCGCGATGAAATCCCGCTATTAGCCTTCTTGAGTTGATTGGCCTTTTTGAGTTGGGGCCGAGATACCGCATCAGCCGACAAATGCCGTGAAGGCGGCACCGCTGTAGCGGCCGACCTACAAATAGCGTGCAGCGCTGGTCCCCCGACCGTGTCTGACACTAGCTTTTCCCCACCGACGAATTCAGTGTCGGCGGCGACTATGTCGTCATTTTGGCCTTACCAACAAAAATTGGCCTTACCAACAGAAAGGGAAAAACCTTTGCGGTTTGGCAATTTAACGGCGGCGACCATCCGCCTTCAACGCGCCTTCGTGGCCTTTTCGTGGAAAAAGCTTACAGGATTGGCGCCTTTTTGATCGCCAGAAGGAGATTTGACGTATTTCGTCGCCATTGATAGCCCACGCCGAAATCAATCCCTTTTCTGTCGCGTACTCGAAACAGCCGAGCGAGCGACGCCTGATATCGATTTCGAAAGAGCGGTATCGGCCCGACGTAATTGCCGAATGGCTGAAGTTCCCATTTCAAAGGGTCGAAAGATGAGATCGGTATTCCGCTGTCATCCTGCAGAACCAACGTGCTTTGTTTCAAAATGAATTCGCGCAGATCGGCATATCGATCACGATGCAAGAGATAAGATGCGCTCTTGATAAAGGCATTGGCCTGGCCAAGTTTGCCGCAGAATTTGAGCAGCCCGCTCTTGCGAAAACCATCATTGGAAACATCTCCGCTGAAATAATAAAGGGTCTGCGGAGAATGGTTCTTGTCGGAAAACACAATTCTTACGCCTCGCGCACCATCTTGCGACGCCTCTGCAATTTCCGCGCTTTTGCGTTCTGCGTCCGCTTGTTTGATGTTGCCTTCTTGGTCGAGGACGATCGTCTCGGCCTCGCTGACAGTCTTGCCAGCGCGCGCCAAGAACACGTAAAGGATCGGCAAAGTGCCGAAGACAGGCCCGGCGCTCAACTGCCTTCGCATATCGTTGGTTTGAAAAAAGCTAAGACTTAGTACGGAGCTTAACGACTGTTCTGTATTATGGAGCGTGTACTCTAGCGCTCTCGGATTGAGCTCTTCTATTCTCGGTATTTCGCCTGCAGGCTCTAAGCCGCTCAAAACGTAAGTTGTCGCATCTGCGAAGAAGGCGTTTGCATACAAGAAGTCGGGGCCACTGAAAAAATACAGCAACGGCCGGTCCGTTTGCGGAATCTCCTTGGTCGCGAAACCACGGATTTTACTCAGCGAGGCGCGGTCCTTCAGCTCGAACAGCGTGTCAAAGCGAGCAGCGTGCCTTTGCCAAACCGCACTCTTCGTCAATGTGTTAAGGGGAGAACCGGGCGAAGGGCGCAATCCGGCGAGGAAACGCGCGGTGTCATCGGGAGTAGCGCGTTCGGTGGCCCGTACTGCCGGAGAGCAAGTTATTAAGAGTACAGCTGCAAGAACACACGCCACCAGCTTGGTCATGCAAATCCTCAAAAAAGCGAAGGCAAACAGATACCCCAGCACCCGGTGCTCTTCCAAATGTGGTCCCATTAGGGCCCTCATAGCGCGGGAAATGCCGTTTTAAATTCGCTGGAGAGTCGATGTTCGCTTAGCCGCGCTCTCGCCCACAGGGTCGATCCAGAAAGGCCCCACCGCCGTCGCAGGATGGTCCAGATGGCCTTTGAATTGTCGCTGATCTCACCGCCATTGCGCCCGATCGATTTCCCCCAGCCCGTTGCGAGCGGTGGCTACTACGCGATTCGCAAAAGTTTGCACGGGTGTGGACTTCCGCTTGTGGCCCGTCTGTATGGACCGGCCGCGCGTTGCAAGCCGAAAGTGATGATTTGGAGAAGTTGGTCTTGCGCATCTGTATCCGGCCTATTCACGGAGCCTTTGAGCTCCTGGCCATCATGGATATCCGCGCGTGTTCGATCTCATTCGCGTCTCGGCCCCGAAGGCCATACGGGCCACCTGATCACGAACGCGCTGGCGAGACCTTTCTCCATCTCCTCATTTCGACTCGCAGACCTCGGTGGGAAAGCTAACTCAACAATTGGTTTGGATATCCGCTTTAGGCCGCCGCCTTGGTGACGCGCGGCTTCATAACTGCGCTCTTGAGCCAGCACCGTCCAGGCGATCCGTGCCAGCTTGTTGGCGAGAGCGGCGGCCAAAACGTTGGGATGGAGGCGCTGAGCGGCGCGCGCGAGCCAGACCCCGAAGCCGTGTTTCGGCCAGCTTGCCGGCCGTAGCAGAATGACCCGGGCTGCTTGCATGAAGAGCGTGCGCAAGTAACCGTTTCCTCGCTTGGAGATGCGCCCGAGGATGGTTCGGTCTCCAGTCGACATCTGCTTAGGAACGAGCCCGATCCAGGCCGAAAAATCCCGGCCTCTTGCGAATGCTGCGCCACTGCCGATCGCTGCAACCATCGCACTCGAGATGATCGGGCCGATGCCCGGCACGGTCATGACCCTTCGACAACTGCTATCACTCTTTGCCAAAGTCTCGATCTCGTCGGTCACGGGTTCAATTCGTTCATCGAGTTGCCGCCAGTCACTGGCAAGATCAGCAATGATGCGTACCATGCGTGGTGACAGAACGTCCGTGCGCTTGGCCAGGATGTCGGGTAGTGCCTGGCGAAGGAAGCGCAGTCCTTGTCGGACGATGATGCCGCGCTCTAGAAGAAAGCCGCGAATTCTGATTGATCACTGCGGTCCGCTCACTGACCAGGCGAGACCGGACGCGGTGCAGCGCTTGCAGATCCAGTTGTTCGTTGGTCTTGGCTGGAACAAAGCGTGTCGTCGGCCGCTGCACGGCCTCGGCCACCGCAAAAGCATCTCGGAAATCATTTTTTTGCCCCTGCCGAAACGGCTTCGAATACGCGGGCGGGACCTGCTTCACATCGTGGCCAAGCACGGCAAGCTCGCGAGCAACGTAGTGCGTCGCCATCCCCGCTTCGATGCCAATGAGACAGGGCGGCAAGTTCGCAAGCCTCGATGTAATGCGTCCGCGTGAGACCTTCTCTCGCAACACAATGGTGCCGCGCGTATCGAGGCCGACCATGTGAAGCGTGTTCTTGCCCATATCTATTCCGATGGCGGTCACTGCGTGAACGGTGGCGGTGCGAGGCATGGTGGTGCTCCTTCTCGTGACAAGCCGCCCGCGCACCATGAGTGCCTTAGGGGGCGGGAGCGCGGCCGGTCCATCCCATTCACGTCACTTGCGGTCGTGCAGCAATTTGGTCGCGATCGGGTGGAAAACGGACATCCCGCAGACATGGTTGATCGTCGAAAATGGCCCCAAAGCGGCACTTTGCCACCGGACCCAAAGCTGGCGTCTCCCATGTCAGGCAGCCGATTTCTGGCCCCACTCATCGCGGAATCGCGTCGACGCATCGTGGGCGATCGGCCCGCCATGCCCGAACCCGGCTGCATCGAATGAAAGACTGGCAAGTTTGCGCTGGCTCGCACGACCGTCGTTCAGATTCTCGAAGCCGACGGGATCACCCAGGCCCATGAGGTTCATGTACACATCGCCCGCGAACAGCATTCGTCCCGGACGCCACAGCAGCGCGACCTGTCCCGCGCAATGCCCAGGAGTGTGAATAACTTCGATGCCGCCGGCGATAGGCAGTATTTCCCCAGCGGTCAAAGGCTGGTCGATGGCAACCGGCTCCACTCGCTCGTCGGGATGGAAGAAAAAGGTGCACATCGCTCGCCGCAACAGACCAGGTGCCGCCCTCATGGGTCGGAAAGGGCCTCCACTCTCGGCCATAGGAATATCGAGCGGGTGCATGTAGGTCCTCGCACCGGTTTCCCGCACGATCGCAGCGGCGCTGCCGATGTGATCAGGGTGGCCGTGGGTGAAAATCAGGTGCTTGAGCTGGTCTGGGGAACGGCCAAGCCCGCGGATCGCCCCGAAGACGGCTGCCTCCTTACTCGGGAATCCGGCGTCGATCAGTGTCAACCCATCGTCGCCCTCGATCAGGAAGGCGTTTGCCATCCCCATCGGGACGACGTGCACTCCTTTGATCACACGCTTCACAGCCATAAGCAGAACTCCTCGCAATGTTTGCACCGTAAATGCAACTCCGTCGGCGCCACGCGGTTTCGTGCCGAACTGCTGGAAACGGCGGGTCAAAGCTCCAGAGGTGGATTTCCGTCATGTGGTTCACAGCGAAAAGGCCGTTTTTCAGTGGTGCAAGAGTCCGCTTGTGGGCCCGAAGCTGACCTGCAACAACCGCCGATCAGTGGCTGCCTTTGGGGGTAAAGCAGAAATTGCCGGCCTGTGGTCCGTCGACCCCTTATTTGTTAGTACACGCCTTGATCACTGGTGCCACTGTGACCGTTGCAGGAAGCCGCAATTCACTCGAAGAGCACTAGCGCTGAGGCGAACTGGTAAAAGCCCGCGGCCATTCGTCTTTCGCATCTGATGTCGTGGCTTCCTCGACGTGCGTCTCGCCACACGCTTCGCATTCGAAGGTGTAGAGATCGGGCAGTCGGCCAAAGCGTAGCGTTTTCCGAATGAGCCGCATCGGTCGAGCGCAGCCAACGCACCACGGCCGCTTTAGAACCGTCTTATGAGAGCGCTCACCTAACATGGAAAACCCTCCGGGTCGCCAATGGGCCCACAGCGGGAAGCGAGGCCGGAGGGTGATATGAGGTGGCGGCATTACCGCCACGTGGCCGGAGGCTTAATTGTTAGCAATGAAGTGCGGCGGCGATATATGCCGAAGAGGAAGCCTAAGCTAGCTGTGTTTGCGGATCGGATCGCCGAAGTCCGGCGCATCATCGATGCGCAACAGGCGTTGCTAGAGAAGCTTCGGATTGGCGGACAACCTACGTTCGAAGCTGAAGCGGCGTTGCGGACCTATGCAAGCTCCCTCGCGCCCCTTCTCGCTCACGCGGACAAGATGAGGGAGGAAGCGTTGGCCAAGAAAGGCGAGACCAAGAAAGAACACTGAGGTAGGGCTTTAGTGTTACGCCCGCCGCCGCGTCCGGCCGGCCCTTCGCAAGAGGAAATACTTGAGCACGAGCTTCCCCTCCCGCGCGGCAAGCGGGCCGCCGCAAGCGCGGCACGCTAGCTCCCGGTCATCCGTTTCCGGACCAGCTTCGACTTTGACTATTTGGTAGAGCGCACCGCAGTTCGGGCAAGTAAAGGGATCGAACGCCGGCGGCCGTCCTCCAGCCATGATACGCCCCCAACACTCAATACTGATTGTCGATTGCTAAGGTACACGTGCAGCAGCCTCCCCGCAATTGTCACGCAATTGTCGCACCCGCTAATCACGGTGTGGATGGGTTAGGTTTTGTCCCGAACATTTGGAAGCCCTCCGGCCCCGGCTCACGCTGGGGCCTTTCTTTTTGGATGTTGGCCGGTGGGGGATCCCTCCAGCCGGCTAGTCGTTGACCTGCTTTCGACCTCCGCCCGTGTGTGTGCCGGTGAAAAAAGGAGCCCTAGTTGTCCCGCTCGCCGCGATCGGCCACGTCATTTTGCGATCGCCAGGGCGCTCAACGCCCGCGGGATTGCGACGGCTCCTGGCGGCGTCCGACGCCGGTGCAGGTGATCGCGGATCTGCGCCGAGCGTCCTCACTCGACACGCGTTGAAATAAAGTCACGCCGGATAGCGCATGGACCGAATGGGCCACCAACTACGGCGTGTCGCCGACGGCCGTGGCAGCCCGGCTGCGAATCCCGCCCCGTTCTCGAGGTCGTGGCCGAACTCACGGCGACAGAGTTCAAGCAGGTAGTCGACATCGCGGCGGCAATTGCAGACCACTTTCTGACCGGCACTCTTGCCACCCTCGAAAGCCAGAGATCCTTGCCGCAGCCTGCGCCCGCAGTAGACATTTCAACCGATGCGGCATCCGGTCGGCCCGCTGTCCGGATCAAGCCCGACGCTGAGAGCCAAGCGCGCGAGCGCAGGCTTGCGCGGCTCCGCGTTCACGCCCATCAGAGCGCTCCCGAGCCTGAGCGCGAAACAATAGTACAGCGCCAGTCCGGTGACGCGCGGCGGTGCTATCGCTTGGAGAAGAGCATGTCCCTGATGTGGCGCGATGTCGGCGTAAGTCGAGTACCGCGGGGCTTTCGCCAAGTGGCCTTGTCGATCTCGTGTTTGTCGCCAATCGTCAGATCACCGGATACTTTGTTCACGATAAAGATTGCGTCGCTCATTTTTCTGCCGGAATGACGGTTCGTGCCGTTGACCTCTTTCCATAGCCTGATCCGCCCCAGCTTAAGCTTGGGAAGCTCCTCTTTGATTTCTCTGCGCAAACAGTCTTTTTCGCTCTCTCGCTCACGTTTTTGACCGCCGGGGAACATCCACAGGTGATCGCGTCTCCGTCTTACTAGAAGTATCCGGCCGCGCTTCACCGCCACGAGCTTTGAGGACTTCGCCATTTTCTAGTCGATTTCCCGCTGCATTCGCGATCGTTGGGCTCACGGTAGGTCTCACGAAGTCCCAATTGACGACAGTAAATCCTGGTCTGAAAGGAAAGACACGTCACTGTGACAGTCGATTGGTGAAGCTACGACACGCTCGGCCTTTCTATGAATGGGTGTGGAAAGTGGTGATGCGAACGTCGCCGACGAAGACATGGCGCTCGCGTTCTGCCACGCTCGCGTAAGCGCGTGCATCTGATTACAACGGTGAACTAGATGGAAACTGAGATCGTCGGATGGCTCGCAGATCGTGAAGAGGCAACACGAGCGCATGCAAAGACTCTTCCGTGCCGACGCTGGCGCACAACCGCCGTTGTAATTGTGGGGGCGATGATGACAGTCGCCTGCATCGCGGCACTGGCTTTTGAATTGGTCGAGCGAACCGTAGTACTGTAACAAAAGCACGACATCAGCCGAGATATTTGCGGCGAGGCTCTGCGGGGCCTTTGCGGCGCTCCTCGAGAAGGAAATATTTGAGAATGAACCGCCCCTTTTGCGGCTCCAATGGGCTATCGCAACTCCGGCACGTTATCTGGCAATAGAGTGTTGAAGGCGCTGCCTGAACCCGGACGACCATGTACGATGCATCACAATTCGGGCAGTTGAACCGACTTACAGGGGATTTTGGCATGTGCAGACCTCAGTGGGATTATCCGCACGCACACATCGCCCCTTTATCTTCAGGCCGCTCGTGAACAGCCTGTGACACTTGCATTATTGCCTGTGGAATCCTGTGAGATGCTGTGAACAACAGATGACATGAACCGCAAAAAGACAAGGAACCAAAATCGGTTAGCAAGGCCGACTGACGTAGACGTTGTACGACGCTGTTTGATACATTTGGCGACAGCCGAGCGACTATGGCGACAGCGCGTATAAAGTTAGAGAGCAAAGAAGCGGAATGCTGCCGCGCGCGGCCGTTCTATGCTGGCGCAGTTGAGTCCCGAATCGCTGGAGGCGCGCCATGGGCAGAATTCAGCAGTGCGTAAGGGACGTGCTCCATATTGCGTACAAGACGGAAGATTTCGGTCAGGCCAGGAAGCGCATCGAGCTACTTTTCGATGTGCCTAAAGCGCAACATCGCGGACATCTTGCGGCAGCGCAACGAGTTCGAGATCAGATCAACCGGGCATATGACGATGTCCCACCGAACGCTCAACCGTGCTTAGACCGGGTGCTCGAATGGTTAGATCGTGAACATCTGCGGCAGCGCCAGCAAGCGGATTGACGTCAACAGGGATGCGCTCGACGTGGTGACCCGTTCCGCGGGCTTGGTCGCGGACGCTGGTGGATCAATGTGTGAAGCGGTTTTGCTCTGTGAGCGTCGCCGGCCCCGGAGGTTGTTATCTTCGAGGCACTGACGAGCTATCTATTTGCGATCCTCAGCATTACCCAGCGCGTTGCGGGCCGAACGTCCGGTTGTGGCCCTGAGCGGGGGTGGTGCCTTCTCCACGTCAAGTCTGAAAATCTCCGGATTGTGTTGCAAAACACGCGTTGAGACGATCGATGAACCGTGATTCCATCGACTAAGGCGGCGATTCGCGGGAGCGGTCGATGATGGGTCGGCGGGAAGGCGGGCAAGGCCAATTCTTTTATTCGTTTGACCTCGACAAGGTGGTGCCGCCGGATCACCTAGTCAGACAGGTCGAGGGTGTTCTCGATTTGAGTTGGGTGCACAAGGAGCTTGCACCCTACTACTCGCATACAGGCCGTCCATCGATCGATCCGGTGCTGATGATCCGGATGCTGATAGTGGGATATGTGTTTGCGATACGCTCGGAGCGGCGTCTCTGCTCTGAGGTTCAGGTCAATCTGGCGTACCGGTGGTTTTGTCAGCTCGGCATTGAGGACAGGATTCCCGATCATTCAGTGTTTTGTCGCGCCCGGCACGAGCGCTTTCGCGAAAGCGATGCGTTGCGCCGCGTATTTGAGGGCGTGGTGGCGAAGTGCATCGCGGCTGGATTGGTTGGCGGCGAAGGATTTTCGATCGACGCCAGCCTGATCAGGGCGGACGTGGACAAGAAGAAGCGGATGCCCGGTGATCAGCCGATCGCTTGGCCGAAGGCCGAGGAGGCATCCCGGGCAGTTCGCGAGTACCTCCAGACTTTAGATGCCGCTCGCAGCGAAGAGGAGAGCGGCAGGAGCGACGACGACCGCTCGATTGGTGGCGGCAGACGCAAGCCTCCGAAGGAGATCTCGCTGACAGATCCACAGGCGGCGTGGGTTGCAAGGAAGAGCACCGATCCGTTTTTTGCTTATGACGCAAACTATCTCATCGACAATAAGGCCGGGATCATCGTCGACGCTGAGGGCACACGTGCCAACCGTATCGCGGAGATCGCCATCACCGAGACCATGATCGAGCGCGTCAAGAGCCGCTTCGATCTTCGGCCGCGACGGCTTGCAGGCGACACTGTTTATGGCGCGGTCAGGCTGCTCAAATGGCTGGTAGATCGCGGCATCACACCGCACATTCCGGTGTGGGACAAGTCGGCGCGTTCCGATGGCACTTTCAGTCGGAGCGACTTCGTTTTCGACCCTGAGCGCAACATCTATGTCTGTCCAGGCGGCGCAAAGCTAACCAGTACCGGCAACATCGACCAGGGTCACATCGTCTACTACAGGGCCAGCAAGAACGACTGCTCGACCTGTTCCTTGAAGCCGAAGTGCACGACAGCGATCGTACGCAAGATCACCCGTGATCTTAACGAGGAGGTGCGTGATCAGGTCCGCGCCTTGGTCAACACGGACGCCTTCCATCAATCGCGGCGGGAGCGCAAGAAGGTCGAGATGCGATTTGCCCACATGAAGCGCATCCTCAAGCTCGACCGGCTTCGCTTGCGAGGCTTGAGCGGGGTAAAGGATGAGGTGCTGCTAACGGCAACCGCACAGAACTTGAGGCGCCTTGCCAAGCTCCTCTGTCGTCCTCCGCCGATGTCGGCAGCTTGCCCAGTGTAACCATCGGGGCAAGACCAGCTTACCGAAGCTACCCAGGGCATCCTCCAGCTAATCCAGCGTCGCAATCGAGTTTTGCAACACAATCCTCCGCATAGCGGACATCGCTATTGGGCAGCGTACACCTGCTAAGAAAGGTCACGCTGCAATGAAACGATTTGATTGCTTGGTCGCCAGAGGCGTGATCGTTTCCGAAAACCAATTTCCACCGCGGATCAAGTCCGGGGCATGCTTTTTCGGGATCATGCTGTAAGCACGCAAGCACGGGCAAGAAGTGTCGCGAGCGGGAAATCCCGCCGGCTCACGGCAGGAACATTGCGAACTGGTCGCTCGTGACCCGTTGCAAATGCTCGCGGTAGAGCGCGCCGCGCGCGTCGCCCGCCGCGATCCTTCCGTAGGCCGCGTCGGGCACATTCTTGACCGGCAACAACGCGATCGGCGCGGCAATCGGGGTGAGCATGGAGCCGCGCCCTGCCAAGAGCGTCGCGATGACGCCGTACATCTCGCCGGTGATCATCGGGCGCGACACGGTAATCAGCCGGTGTTGGCCGTGACGGTTGGTGACGAGATAGATGTGACCCGACTGGTTCGGCACCGCGACTTCGCCATATTGCGAGAACTCGGCGTCCACCCGTTCCGCTTCGCGAAACACCAGGCGTGAGGTCGGCTCGTCCCAGAGAATTTCGGTGCGATAGGCGTAGATCGCGCCTTTCTCGCCAAAGGAGGGCCGGACCGTCACATAGACGCCTTCGAGCCAGGTCGCGCCGCGCCGCGAATAGGCGCCAAGCCCGTCGGGCGCGACACCGTCCCTCAACGGCACGTCGGCATCGGGCGCGCTTCGCCGCAGCGACACGCCGAGCGCCTCTTCGACGCGCACGGCGGTGGCCAGTGTCAGCGGGCGGCGCCCGCCCAGCACTTTCTCGAGCGTTGACAGACTGAGCTTCGCCTTGTCGGCGAGTTGCTGTCGCGACATGCGCCGGCGCGCGATTTCCTCTCGAATGAGCGCTGCAATCTGGCGGCTCTGCTCGCCGGAAAACTCCTGCTCGGACGACAATGCTGTCCTCCCTCAATCCCAAAAACTGTAGCAGACGTAAAAACCCGCACAAATCCCCACCCGACCGCATTCTGGTCCGGCTCCCGCGCCGGCCGCGACCAAACAAGGCCGAACATCACGCTCGCGCGGCGCCAGTCCCATCCGACAAATGCGGAGCCATTGCGACGCACCTTAAGGGAGCAAAACCATGATGGTGGGTTACAGCATCGCTGCCTGGCCGTTTCTGGCGGCAAAATATGGACTGCATCAACGCTGGCGCGCCTTGACCGCGCTGATCGGCGTGGCGGCGCTTTTGGCCGCCGCCCTGCTAGCCTCAAGCGGCGCTCGCGCCGCGACGCTCGCCCGGCCGAGCGACGCGCGATCCGGATCGCTGATCCTGAAAACCGAGGGCGAAGGTTACACCGACGCGGCGCGCCTCGGCATCGATGTCGATGTGAGCGTGTCGGGCCCCACGCTTCGCGCCCGCGTCACCCAGGTCTTCCGCAACACGACCAACGATTGGGTCGAGGCGATTTATGTCTATCCGCTGCCGGACGGCGGCGCGGTCGATACGCTCAAGATGGTGATCGGCGACCGCGTCGTGGTCGGCGACATCAAGGAGCGGCAGCAGGCGCGCGTCATCTACGAGCAGGCGAAGCAGAACGGACAAAAGGCAGCGCTCACCGAGCAAGAGCGGCCGAACATCTTCACCAACGCGGTCGCCAATATCGGGCCCGGCGAAACCGTGCTGGTGCAAATCGAATATCAGGAGCCGGTGCATCAGTCGGGCGATCAGTTCTCATTGCGCATCCCTATGGTGGTCGGGCCGCGCTACAACCCGGCGCCGGTCGTGCAGACCGTGGATCTGCGGCCGGGCGAGAATGGCTGGGGCATCAGTACCAACGATCCCGTTCCTGACCGCGACCGCATTTCGCCGACGGTCCTCGACCCGAGAGACCACGCGCCGGTCAATCCCACGACCATCAGCATCCGGCTGCAGGCAGGATTTCCGTTCGGCGAAGTGAAGAGCCACTTCCATAACGTCAAGATCGACAGCCCGGACAGCTCCACGCGCGTGATTACGCTCGCCGACGGCGCCGTTCCGGCGGATCGCGACTTCGAGCTGACCTGGACCGCGGCGGCGGAGAAGACACCGTCGGTCGGCCTGTTTCGCGAGCAGGTCGCCGGCAGCGACTATCTCCTGGCCTATGTGACGCCGCCCGCGGTGAACGACGCGGAGCAAAAGCCGCTGCCGCGCGAGGTGATCTTCGTCATCGACAATTCCGGCTCGATGGGCGGCACCTCGATCGCCCAGGCCAAGGCCGGCCTCCTGTACGCGTTCGGGCGATTGCAGCCGAACGACCGGTTCAACGTCATCCGCTTCGATCACACCATGGGCACGCTGTTTCCGGACGTGATGTTCGCGGACGCCGACCATCTCGCGCAAGCCAAGGCCTTCGTCACCGCGTTACAGGCGGAGGGCGGCACCGAAATGATCCCGCCGATGCGCGCCGCGCTCACCGACCATCACGCCGACGGCAACACCGTGCGGCAGGTCGTGTTCCTGACCGACGGCTGCATCGGCAACGAACAAGAATTGTTCGACACGATCACGTCGATGCGCGGACGCTCGCGTGTGTTCATGGTCGGAATAGGCTCCGCGCCCAATTCCTTCCTGATGACACGCGCCGCCGAGCTCGGCCGCGGCACCTTCACCCATATCGGCTCGGTCGAGCAGGTCGAAAGCCGGATGCGCGAACTGTTCGGCAAGCTCGAAAGCCCGGCGGTGACGCAACTGTCGGTGACGTTCTCCGACTCCAAAGCCGACATGACGCCGGCCGTGCTGCCCGACCTCTATCGCGGCGAACCGCTGGTTCTGGCTGCCAGGCTCGGCAAGCTCGCCGGCACGATGCAGATCAAGGGCCGCATCGGTGACCGGCCCTGGAGCGTCACGCTGCCGCTCGCCAATGCGGCGGAGGGCAGGGGACTCTCAAAGCTCTGGGCGCGGCGCAAGATCGCGGACGCGGAAGTCGCGCAAAGCATGCGCACCCTGACGATCGATGAAGCCAACAAGGCGATCCTTGCGCTCGCGCTGGAGCATCAATTGGTGACGCGGCTGACCAGCCTGGTCGCCGTCGACAAGACTGTGACCCGTCCGGCGGGTGAGCCACTGAAAGTGAGTGAGCTGCCGCTCAACCTGCCGGTGGGCTGGGACTTCGAGAAGGCCTTCGGCGAGCGACCCAAGCCCGTTCCCGCCGCGGCACCGATCGAGCGGCGGGCGGAGGAGCGTGACGGCCGCACCCGGCTCGCCATGCGCGGCGCGTCGCCTGCGGTTTCGGCCATCAGTCAACCGCAACAGGGCGTCGTGCTGCCGGCGACCGCCACGGATGCGGAGTGGAAGATGATCGTGGGCACCGTGCTGATGGCATTGGCCCTGATCCTCGCGCATCGCCGCCGACGGGTCTTCGGCTGATGGGTTGGGGCAAGGCCATATTCCCCCCGTCCCCCGTGGCCTTGCCCGTGGCGCGCGGCTTTCCCCGAGGCCGCGCGCCTTCCTTCTCCCCGAAGCGCTCGGTAGCTGACCAAGATCCGAACAAGAGCCGACCGAGAACTAACCATGAGCCGACTGTCTGTTGCCCTCGTTCTCGCGGCCGCCGGAGCGATCCTGTTCGGCCAGGGCATCTATATCCACGCCAAGGCCGTGCTCGCGCAGGTGTTGCTGGAACGCGCCTTTGCCGAAACCATCACGACCGGGCGCGCGGTCAAGCCGTGGCCTTGGGCCGACACCTGGCCCGAGGCGCGCATCACGGTGAAACGGATTGGCGCCAGCGCGATCGCGCTCGCCGGCAGCAGCGGCCAGACGCTGGCCTTCGGTCCCGGTCATGTCGAGCGCACCGCCGATGCCGGCGAACGCGGGGTCGCCGTCTATTCGGCGCATCGCGACACCCATTTCCGGTTTCTGAGGGATGTTGCCATCGGCGACGAGATCGACGTCACGCGTCACGATGGAAAAACATTCCGCTACCGCGCCGACGGCTCGGCCATCGTGCGCTTCGATCAATCGGGCATCGATCCGTTCACGACCGGCCGCGAACTCGTTCTCACGACATGCTGGCCGTTCGATGCGATCGCGCATGGTCCGATGCGCTACGCGCTGCATGCGACAATGATTTCACCGGCGCCGGCGGGGCTATCCTCCCCGCCGTGATCACCACGCCGCCGGCGGCTTGTCCGCGTAGTGGCCTTGCGCCCGTTGAACAGGTCGGGATTGAATAGGTTGGTCGCAGCGATCACAGGCGTAATACTCCTGTCCGCAAATCTTGATACCAGATGAAGACCGAATATTGAAAGCAAATCATGTTGGAGGGAAACGACCCGATTGAAGCTTGGTCCAGCCAGCGGCCCGTCTGGACTAAGCGCTCAAGTGCGGGCAATGATCGCGGGAAAGAAATCCTGCCGGCCCAAGGAGAACCATCCATGCGACCAGTTGCGGGCGCGATCGGCGCACTCGTCATCGGACTTCTCGCCGGCGGCACTTCTGCCTCGGCGACGTCCATCGACCTCTCGACCTGGACCTGTGCCAAATTCCAGGCCGCCGACAAAGACGATATCGGCGTGATCCTGGCCTGGATGGACGGCTACTACCGGGGCGAGGACGATCCGCCGGTGATCGATACCGAGAAGTTCGTCGCCAATGCCAAGAAGCTCGGCGAATTTTGTGCGGCGCATCCGGACACCGGCATCATCACGGCGGCCGACGAGTTGTTCGCGAAGTAGCGGCCGCGCCAATTTGCGCGAGCTGGTGAGGGCGCGCGCGTCACGCGACGACGCGTTGACGCTGATCGTCGGTGCCGGCGCGCGATTGCGCCGAGCCGAGCAGGCTCTCGACCTCGTCGGCGGCATTGGCCGCGCCATCGACGCCTGCGAGCGCCTTCGCGCGTTCGCGGGCGTTCAGCTTGAATGACGGCGTGGACAAGATCTGCTGCGCGGCGGCGCGTATCGCCTCGACGCCGGCGTCGCCCGGCAATGCCAGGCCGGCGCCGAACTCCTGCATCGCCGCGGCAACGAACGGCTGATCGCCGGCAAGCCCCGGAATGAGGATCATCGGCACGCCGTGGCGGAGCGCGCGCATCGCGGTGCCGTGCCCCCCATGGGTGACGACGAGGGCCGCGCGTTTCATGATCGGATCGTGCGCCGCATAGTCGAGCACGACGGCGTTGTTCGGCACGGCAAGCTCGCTCGGCGCGACGATGCCCGCGGTGGTCGCGACGACATGAACCTGAAAGTCGGCGAGCGCATCGAGCGTGCGCTGCATTTTGTCGGCGTTGCGCTGCTCGAACATGGTGCTGAAGCTGACCATGACCAGCGGCGTCGGATCGACGGTCGGCCAGGGCAACGGCCGCGGCACGGCGAATTTTTCGTCCTCCAGCACCGGGCCGGCATGGCGGACCATCTCCCAGCCGGCGAGCGGTGCGGCGTCGAACGCCGCAAGACTCGTCGAGATGATGCGCTCGCGCGGCTGCCAGAGTGCGTCGAGCGGCGGCAGGCCGCCAAAGCCCGCCTGCTGGCGCATGTTGTCGAAGTTGCCGATCACTTTGCGCCACATATCGAGCTGGCGAAAGACGAACGTGTGGACCAACACCGCCGACGGCCGGCCGAACTCGCTGGCATGAGCCAGCGCAGCAGGGAACATCGCGTCGATGAGGATGAGGTCGGGCGCCTCGGCGGCGACGACACTCTGCACCTCTTCCTCGACCGCCGGCGAGGTCAGATAGCAGGCGGGGCGGGTGAGCGGTAGCCCTTGCGGATAACGATCGACTTGGGCGTAGGCCTGCGTGATCTCGATGGCGCGGAAGCCCGCGGTCTTCACGCGCGGCACCATTTCCGGCCGGCCGGCGAACGCGAGCTCGTGCCCGCGCTCGGTCAAGACGCGGGCGATGCCGAGGCTAGGCGGCAGGTTTCCGCCGCCCGACCAGTTCAACCAGAGAATCCGTGCCATCGGCCGTCTCCTTTTCGAGCACACCGGCAATCATCTTGCGAACCGTCGCCTCGGCCGCCGAACGGCTGAGCGCCATGTCGCGGCGAAGAAGCTTCCAGACATAAACGTCGGTCAGGACGACGAGGATATTGAGAAGCTCTTTGCGCGCCGCGCCGTGCAGACGCTCGAGCTGCGGCGCGAACACCGTCTTGACGCCATCGCGGTGATTGTCCCGGCCCTGATCGAGGGTCGGTTTCAGCGCAGGATGGCGGCGCTCGTCACTGAGCCACTGCATGACGAGATCGCCGACGCCCTCGTAAACGTCGAAAAACGCGGTGACCGCCGCTTTGACATCGCCGGGCGTCGATGGCTTCAGAAACACGCCGCCGGCCGCCATGTCGGCAAGGGCGGCGTAGACCAGTTCGTCCTTGCTCGGATAGGCGCGCAGGATGGTGCGCACGGCGACGCCGGCGCGCTCGGCCACTTCTTCCAGCGTGAAGTCCTCGACCGGCCGCTCGCGATACAGCGCGATGGCGGCGAGCCGGATGCGGGCCTTGGTCGCGTCGGCCTTGGCCGCGCGGGATGTCATGGCGTAACGGCGCTTCTTCGTTTCTTGCGTAGATTTCATGTCATGACGAATGACACGGATTATAATTCATGTCAATGGTGGTGACATGAAATAGCATGGCGTCATTCCGGGGCGCGGGCATTGCCCCCGAGCCCGGAATCCACAACCCCCGGTCAGCGAAAGGCCAGCGAATATGGATTCGGACTCGCCGCTGCGCGGCGATCCGGAATGACGGCTGCGCCATTGACCCGGAGGCGGCTTCGTTCGGCGTGCGTTGCCGCTGGCAGCGAACGCAGGCTGACGCCGCTCACATCGGCTTCTGATATTTGAGCACGAAATTGTCGACCGGCATGGCCGGCTTGTAGCTCGGGAAGTCGTGGGTGTCGTCGGGGTTGCGCCAGAAATTGCCCTCGGCGACGAGGCGGAAGCCGGCGGCTTCGACTTCCTGGCGCAGCGTACTTTCCTCGATGCGATGCAAAGTCTTGCCGACGGAGATTCCCTGTCCGGGCAACGCCGCGTGATCGGCGATCAGCAAAAAGCCGCCGGGTTTAAGTGCGGCGAACAGCTTGCGATTCATCTCGCCGCGGTCGACGTTCATGTAGGTCGTGTCGTGATAGAAAAACAGAAATGTGATCAGATCGAAATCATGGGCATCCGGCGGCACCGGGTCGTCGAAGGGCCGAATGTCGGCGACCACATCCTTCATCGCCGGAGCTTTTAGCCGCGCTTCGAACGCGGTCTTCGGCCTCTCGGGAAGCTCGGCCGGGTTCTGGCCATAAACCGCGCCGCCCGGCGCGACGGCACGCGCCAACAATTCGGTGCTGTAGCCGCCGCCGGCGCCCATATCCAGCACCTTCATGCCGGGGCGCACGGCAGCGAAAGTCAAAAACGGTATCGGATCGCGGCGCTTGTCGGCCTGCCGGTCGGCGTCGCTGCGGTCCGGTGCCGCAATGAGCGCGGCATAATCCGGCGCCGGCTGCGCCCAAGCGTCCACGCCAACGCACAACAAAGCAAAAGCGCCGAATGCCAAGGCCGCGGCCCGGCGCGCACATGCTGCAAACATCATCGACTCCCGGTGAGATCCACTGACGACAAAGCGGCGCTAACGTATCGCTGACAAAATCGAGCACTATCCTCCCACTAAATCAGTCTTGCGGCCATCGAACAGCGCTTGGCGCCGTTCACGACAATGTCAGCTTTCGGGTCGGATTGTGTTGCAAAACACGCGTTGAGACGATCGATGAACCGTGATTCCATCGACTAAGGCGGCGATTCGCGGGAGCGGTCGATGATGGGTCGGCGGGAAGGCGGGCAAGGCCAATTCTTTTATTCGTTTGACCTCGACAAGGTGGTGCCGCCGGATCACCTAGTCAGACAGGTCGAGGGTGTTCTCGATTTGAGTTGGGTGCACAAGGAGCTTGCACCCTACTACTCGCATACAGGCCGTCCATCGATCGATCCGGTGCTGATGATCCGGATGCTGATAGTGGGATATGTGTTTGCGATACGCTCGGAGCGGCGTCTCTGCTCTGAGGTTCAGGTCAATCTGGCGTACCGGTGGTTTTGTCAGCTCGGCATTGAGGACAGGATTCCCGATCATTCCGTGTTTTGTCGCGCCCGGCACGAGCGCTTTCGCGAAAGCGATGCGTTGCGCCGCGTATTTGAGGGCGTGGTGGCGAAGTGCATCGCGGCTGGATTGGTTGGCGGCGAAGGATTTTCGATCGACGCCAGCCTGATCAGGGCGGACGTGGACAAGAAGAAGCGGATGCCCGGTGATCAGCCGATCGCTTGGCCGAAGGCCGAGGAGGCATCCCGGGCAGTTCGCGAGTACCTCCAGACTTTAGATGCCGCTCGCAGCGAAGAGGAGAGCGGCAGGAGCGACGACGACCGCTCGATTGGTGGCGGCAGACGCAAGCCTCCGAAGGAGATCTCGCTGACAGATCCACAGGCGGCGTGGGTTGCAAGGAAGAGCACCGATCCGTTTTTTGCTTATGACGCAAACTATCTCATCGACAATAAGGCCGGGATCATCGTCGACGCTGAGGGCACACGTGCCAACCGTATCGCGGAGATCGCCATCACCGAGACCATGATCGAGCGCGTCAAGAGCCGCTTCGATCTTCGGCCGCGACGGCTTGCAGGCGACACTGTTTATGGCGCGGTCAGGCTGCTCAAATGGCTGGTAGATCGCGGCATCACACCGCACATTCCGGTGTGGGACAAGTCGGCGCGTTCCGATGGCACTTTCAGTCGGAGCGACTTCGTTTTCGACCCTGAGCGCAACATCTATGTCTGTCCAGGCGGCGCAAAGCTAACCAGTACCGGCAACATCGACCAGGGTCACATCGTCTACTACAGGGCCAGCAAGAACGACTGCTCGACCTGTTCCTTGAAGCCGAAGTGCACGACAGCGATCGTACGCAAGATCACCCGTGATCTTAACGAGGAGGTGCGTGATCAGGTCCGCGCCTTGGTCAACACGGACGCCTTCCATCAATCGCGGCGGGAGCGCAAGAAGGTCGAGATGCGATTTGCCCACATGAAGCGCATCCTCAAGCTCGACCGGCTTCGCTTGCGAGGCTTGAGCGGGGTAAAGGATGAGGTGCTGCTAACGGCAACCGCACAGAACTTGAGGCGCCTTGCCAAGCTCCTCTGTCGTCCTCCGCCGATGTCGGCAGCTTGCCCAGTGTAACCATCGGGGCAAGACCAGCTTACCGAAGCTACCCAGGGCATCCTCCAGCTAATCCAGCGTCGCAATCGAGCTTTGCAACACAATCGGGTCGCAATGCGGACGTTGTCCGAAGAGATTGGACGCCGTGTATCGGAACTCTATCGGCGTGCCGCCCGTCACAGGTACATCTGCGGGACTGGACTATACCGACGGACAGAAGCGGACCTTGCCGCGCAACGGAGCGAACCATGATAGCGCTTGGCATCGGGGTTACGCCTTTGGGTCGCTTGCCGCACTGGAGCAAGCTGGCGGTGGTGTTCGGCGAGTGGCGACGGCGCGTTCAATCTCGATATGAGCTGGAGCGGCTCAGCGAACGCGACCTGGCGGATATGAGGCTGACGCGCCTCGACGCTCTCGACGAGATGCAGAAACCGTTCTGGGAAGCCTAGCCGCTACCCGCGGATGCGAGAGAGCCGGCCGCGAATGCATTTTGATGGAGCATGATCTTTTCGGAAAACCGGTGCCCACTTTTCCGGATCATGCTCGAATTTAAAGATCCTTTTCGGCGAGCTCGCGGAACGCGTCGGGCACCGAACGGGAAGCCTCTAGCGCGACCGAGCCATAGCCGACCGCCTCCCATCCGAAACGATCGCGGATGGCATCGACAGCACGGTCAGCCAGCCAGCGCGCCACGCCTTGTTTGGAGCCAGGCCGGCGCCTGTCGTCGCCAAGCGCAAGCGGCAGTTCGAGTTGCAGGTCGACGCGCTTCTCGAGCTGCGAAACCGAGATCGCAAGCAACGAGATGATCTTCTCGTCGGGGTGATGCGCGAGCGCCTTGTGCACCAGCTCTTCGGCGATTTCGGCCAGCGTCACTGTCGACGCGATCGGCGCATCGAGCGTTGTGGAGCGCGTGATCGAGCGAAGGTCGGCGAAGCGGACGCGGACCGACACCGTCCGGCCGGGCCGGGATTTGCCGCGCAGCCGGCTCGCAACCCGGTCGGCGAGATGGCGCATTGTCGGGACGATGACCCGCTCGTCCGCCGGCTTGCGGCCGAGCGCCGACTGTGCGCCGGCCGATCGCGCCCGCCGCTGCGCCCTGATTTGGCGCGGATCGCGATTCCAGGCGAGCGCGGTGAGCTTCTCCGACGCGGCCGGACCGAGCAGCGGCTCGAGCGACCATCCGGGCGTGTTGGCCAGTTGCCCAATGGTGCGCACGCCGATTGCTGCCAGCCGGTCCTTGGTGACCGGGCCGACGCCCCACATCAGCTCCACCGGCAGGTCATGCAGGAAGGCGAGCTCGGTGCCGGGATCGACAACCACCAGGCCATCGGGCTTGGCCACCTGTGAGGCAATTTTCGCCAAGTGCTTGGTACGCGCGACGCCGATGGATATCGGCAGGCCAAGCTCGCTCCGTACCCGGCGCCGGATCGTGCGCGCTATGTCTGCGGGCGAGCCGAATAGATGGGTGCACCCGGCAACATCTGCAAAGGCTTCGTCGATGGAGATGCGCTCGACCAGCGGCGTGAAGTCGTTGAGCACGGCGATGACCGCATCGCCGAGCCGCTGGTAGTCGCCAAAATGGCCGCCGACAAAGATCAGGTGCGGGCAGAGCTGGCGCGCCCGGAAGCCCGACATGCCGCTTGCGACCCCAAAGGCCTTGGCTTCGTAGGAAGCGGCCAGCACCACCCCGCCGCCGACGGCGACGGGCTTGCCGCGCAGCGACGAGTTGAGCAGTTGCTCGACCGAGGCATAGAAGGCGTCGAGGTCCGCGTGGAGGATGGTGGCTGCCGTTTCCATCCCGTTCAGCCCGGCAAAATTTCGAAAAAAGTCAGGCGCAAGTGCCCTTTAGAAGCGCCCGAGGAGCGCGAACATAAAGAGAACAAACGGCAATGTTTGTCAAGCCGACAGTGTCAGGCAGCCCCAGCGTTTCATTGGGAGTGACGGTCGGCGCTCGGCCCCTGAATGACGGAGGGAATAAATCAGACGTCCAGCAGGTCGTCGGCGGCGAACTCGGCGCGCTCCTGGATGAATTCGAAGCGCAGTTCGGGCTTGTTGCCCATCAGCCGCTCGACCGATTTGTCGGTGTTCTTGCGCTCGTCTTCGATGACCTTGACCTGCAGCAGCGTGCGCTTCTTCGGGTCCATGGTGGTTTCTTTGAGCTGCGCGGCCATCATCTCGCCCAGCCCCTTGAAGCGGCTGATCTCGACCTTGGCGTTGGCGTGAAATTCCTTTTTCAGAATCTCGTCGCGGTGCTTTTCGTTGCGCGCATAGAAGATCTTGCCGCCGTGGCTGAGCCGATAGAGCGGCGGCACGGCGAGATAGAGGTGCCCTTTGTCGATGAGAAGCGGCATCTGCCGGTAGAAGAAAGTGATCAAGAGCGAAGCGATGTGCGCGCCGTCGACATCGGCGTCGGTCATGATGATGACGCGGCCGTAGCGCAAATCCTCGTCGCGGTAATGCGTGCCGGTGCCGCAGCCGAGCGCCTGCACAAGATCGGCCAGCTGCTGGTTCTGCGCAAGCTTGTCCTTGCCGGCGGAGGCGACGTTGAGAATTTTGCCGCGCAGCGGCAGTATCGCCTGCACGGCGCGGTCGCGCGCCTGTTTGGCGGAGCCGCCGGCGGAATCGCCTTCGACCACAAAGAGTTCGGCGCCGTCGGCGGCGGTCTTGGTACAGTCGGCAAGCTTGCCGGGAAGGCGCAATTTGCGCACCGCGCTCTTGCGCGCGATGTCTTTTTCCTGGCGGCGGCGGATACGCTCGTCGGCGCGCTCCACGACAAAGTCGAGGAGCTTGTTGGCTTGCAGGGGATTGCCGGCGAGCCAGTGGTCGAACGGATCCTTGATCGCCTGCTCGACGATTTTCTGCGCTTCGGCGGTGGCGAGCCGGTCCTTGGTCTGGCCCTGGAATTCCGGCTCGCGAATGAAGACCGACAGCATGGCGCCGGCGCCGGTCATCACGTCGTCAGAGGTGATCGAGCCGGCGCGCTTGCCCTGGCCGATGCGCTCGGCGTGATCCTTCAGCCCGCGCGTCAGCGCAGCGCGCAAACCAGACTCGTGCGTGCCGCCGTCGGGGGTCGGGATGGTGTTGCAGTATGAGTTGAGAAAGCCGTCGGCGTCGGCCGTCCAGGCCACCGCCCATTGCGCGCCGCCGTGGGCGCCGGTCTTTCCCGAGCTGCCGGTGAAAACGTCCGGGTGGACCAGCGTGGTGCCGGCGAGCGTCTCGGAGAGATAATCCTTCAGGCCGTCGGCGAAATGGAAGGTCGCTTCTTCCGGCACGCCCTCGACGCCGCGCAGTAATTCCTTGTCGCACGACCAGCGGATCTCCACGCCGCCGAACAGGTACGCCTTCGAGCGCGTCATCTTGAACACGCGCTCGGGACGGAAAAGCGCCTTGGCGCCGAAGATTTGCGGGTCGGGACGGAAGCGCACCTTGGTGCCGCGGCGGTTCGGCGCCTTGCCGGCGTCCTGCAATTTGCCCTTCGGCTTGCCGCGCTCGAACGCCATCCGGTAGAGCTTCTGGCCGCGCGCGACTTCAACTTCCATGCGCTCGGACAGCGCGTTCGCGACCGACACGCCGACGCCGTGCAAGCCGCCCGAGGTCTCGTAGACCTTGGAGTCGAATTTGCCGCCGGCATGCAGCGTGCACATGATCACTTCGAGCGCCGACTTGTTCTTGAACTTCGGGTGCGGGTCGACCGGGATGCCGCGGCCGTTGTCGGTGACGGTGACGAAGCCATCGGCGGCAAGCTCGACCTCGATCCAGTCGGCGTGGCCGGCCAGCGCCTCGTCCATGGCGTTGTCGATGACTTCGGCGAACAGGTGATGCAGCGCCTTCTCATCTGTGCCGCCGATATACATGCCCGGCCGGCGGCGCACCGGCTCGAGCCCCTCCAGCACCTCGATGTGCTTGGCGGTGTAGCCGGACTCGCCCGCAGACCCGCGCGCCGAGGCCGCGGCGCCGCTACGCGAGGCGCGCCGCGCCGCCGGGCGCGGTTCGCTCAGATTGGCGAACAGGTCGGGTGCGTTGGACTTCTTGGCCGATTTCGCGGCCGACTTTGCTGCTTTTCCCACTGTCTTTCCCGTGCGGATTGTCCGTGCGGCGGCTCGATTTTTGATTTGGCGCATGTCCTAGTCGGAAAACCGGTTTCCACTTTTCCTGGACATGCGCCACGCGACGCGTCGCGACGAATCAATAATGACTATGCCATGGCCGAGGCGGCTGCGTGAGAACAAACGCCGAACCGTGCGTTAGATGGATCGGTTACATGGGGCATTAGCAACGGGGTTACAACAGGGTCGGCGATGCGACATGCCGGCGACGACGAGGCCGAGGAGGAGGGCGATATCGGGGCGGACTGAGACCCGCCGCGTGTCGTTGGCGCGCAATATTGACGGCCCACAATATTGACGGGTCGTGATGTGCCTTCTATATCGCCGCGCATGAAGCTTTGCGTTTTGACCAACTCCGTCACTCGGCGCCGCCGTACCAGCGCGGCACGAGCGCGCGTTCGCGCGTAAACGCTCGTGCCGCCGGCTCCGCGCGGCACGTTTCTTTCCAAATCCTCCCGCGGACGCCGGCGTTTCTGTTTTCGGCCACTTCGTTCGCATTGAGGTTGAACCATGTCGGCAAAAGCGAAAATCGGCGTTCTCGGCGCGTCCGGCTATACGGGCGCGGAACTGGTGCGGCTCTTGCTGCGGCACCCGCACGTGGAAATCGGCTTGCTAACGGCCGACCGCCGCGCCGGCAAGCCGATGGCCGACGTGTTCCCGCAATTCGCGCCTTTTGATCTGCCGACGCTGCAGGCGCTCGATGCGGTGGATTGGGCCGCGCTCGATCTTGTCTTCTGCGCGCTGCCGCACGGCACGACGCAGCAGGTCATTTCGGATCTGCTCAAGCGCACGCCGGCAATGAAGGTCGTCGATCTCTCGGCCGATTTCCGCATCGCCGATCCGGCCGCCTACGAGCGCTGGTACGGGCATCCGCATGCCGCGGTCGAGTTGCAGAAGAAGGCCGTCTACGGGCTCACGGAAGTCTATCGCGACAAGATCAAGTCGGCGCAGCTTGTCGCCAATCCCGGCTGCTACACGAGCTGTGCCGAGCTTGCGCTCATTCCGCTGCTGCGCGGCAAGGCGATCGATCCGGACGAGATCGTGATCGATGCCAAGTCCGGCATGACCGGAGCGGGCAGGGCGGCCAAAGAGGAAATGCTGTTCTCGGAGGTGTCGGAAGGTTTTCACGCCTATGGCGTGGGCCACCACCGGCACATGGCCGAACTCGACCAGGAATTTTCGCGCGCTGCCGGGCGCGACGTGGTCGCGAGCTTCACGCCGCATCTCGTGCCGATGAACCGCGGCATTCTCTCCACCATCTACGTGCGCGGCCCACAGGCCACGCCGCAGGACCTGCATGCGCTGCTTGCCAAGGCTTATGCGAGCGAGCCGTTCGTGCACGTTCTGCCGTTCGGGAAACACCCGCAGACGCGGCATGTGCGGGGTTCCAACATGACGTTCATCGGCGTTGCCGCCGACCGCGCGCCCGGCCGCGCCATCATCGGTTCGGCGCTCGACAATCTCACCAAGGGCGCATCGGGGCAGGCGGTGCAGAACATGAACCTGATGCTCGGCTTTCCGGAAACGGCCGGGGTCGAGCAGGTGGCGCTTTTCCCGTGAGCGGATCCTCGACGCGAATGCCCTTCCAGGAATGTTTGCTCGGGCTTTAGCGCGGCAAAGTCAGTGAGGCGACTGGCACATAGTGCCGGCGTCAGCTTCCGATTTGCTCAAGACTCACGCCGGTCGTGTCGACGCGGAAAAGCCAGGTGATGATCGCGCCAAGGAAAGAGGTCCCGACAAGGATGTACAGCAATGTTTGGGTTCCGATATCGGCAAGCAGGATCGGAAATAGAAACGCAGTCATGACTACGCCGATCTTTGCGAAGACCGCCGCGAAGCCGGCGCCCATGCCGCGAACCGGCGTCGGAAACACCTCTCCGGCGATGAGGTAGGTTTGGGAGTTCGGCCCAAGATTGGTCATGAAATTGAACACCATGAAGCCGGCGAAGATCAGGAAGATCCGTGTTCCGCCGGTGACGTAGCCGGAAGAGGCGGCGATCGCCAGCCCAACGGCGCAGCCATAAACCCCCAGATTTGCAACCGGATGCTGCCCACCTTGTTCACCAGCAGGATGGCGCAGACGATGCCGACGATCAGAAGCAGATCGATGAGGCCCGCCCCCTTGGCCGCCAAAACGTCGTTGTTGATGAGGTCGGCAAGACTGCGGACGTGAGCCGTCTCATGACCGATCGAGGCGGCGAGGATCGTCGGCGTAAAGATGCCGATGCCGTAGGTTCCGAGGTCTTGGAGAAACCAGGGAACGGAGGCGAGAACCGTGGCGCGAATATTGGCTTTGTTAAACAGCGCCAAAAAATTCCGCTCCAACCGAGCCGCGGCAGGCTGCGTGAGCAGCACTTTCTTTGGATACGCCGGGTTGCGCGCCAGAAGCCGGGCCAATTCCGCCTGCGCCTCGTTCTTGCGGTCCCTGAGCAGCAGCCAATGGGCGCTTTCCGTGATCGAAAAGCGGCCGATGATAACAAGCAACGCGGGAATGATGGCTGTGGCATACATCCAGCGCCAGGCGCCAATCTCGGGAATGTTCTTGAGCACCAAATAGCCGATGACCGTCCCCGTCAGCGCGCCAACGGCCTGGAAGGCGAAGGCGCCGAGCACAAGTCTCCCGCGCATGCCGCTCGGAATGCTTTCGGAAATGACCAAATGGGCGGTTGGATAGTCACAGCCGAGCGCGACGCCGAGGCCGAACAGGAAAACAACCAACCAAATGTAACTGGAACTCATCACCAGCAGGCACAGGAAAATTGTAAAAATAATCATTTCGGCGATGAACATGACCTTGCGGCCGAAATAGTCGGACAGCCCGCCGAGGCTGATAGCGCCGACGAGGATGCCAAACAAGCTCGCCGCGCCGATTAGGCCGTGCTGGGCTTTCGTGATGTCGAATTCCTCCGCGATAAGCGGCAGGGCGACGCCAGTCATAAAGACGACGATGCCTTCGAAAAATTCGCCCGCGGTAGCGAGCGTCCAGATGCGCCATTGCATTGCCGTCAAGGGCGTTGACGGAACGGTTGTTCCGTCCGCCCATACCGGCGTTTCATCGATATAGGTCTGCACCGATCGTTCGTGCGCGCCTGGTCCGGATGCCACTGACGTGCTGGCGATGTTCATCGCGATATGTCCTTCCGACCAAGCGCGAAGGGAAAATGGAAGCATTGCTCGGCATGATCCCCTCGATCAGTAAATCATCCCGGTGAGCGTCGTCGGTCGGGATTACAAGAGTGTTACGACGGGAACACGTCATGCCTGCCGGGTGACCGCAGGGAGAGCACGGTGCAACCAGGCCTATTTTGGGTTCTGCGTTCAGATGCGCCGTGGCGCGATCCGCCGGAGGTCTTTGGCTCCTACACACTTGCTAGAGTTGCGTTGTTCGCTGGCGCAGGGCTGGCAAATGGGGCCAGCTTATGAATGCGGTGACCGCGAGACGACGCCGCAAACTCTTGCGAATCGGCGCCGGGACACTAGCCGGATTCCGACGATGGGAGTATGGTTTCGCGAAATAGAAAATAGCGAGAAGAAAACGGGGGGACGGGGTAGGAGGAACACCATGGCCCATCCGGCCTTCCCGCGGCCGCACACCACGCGCCGCAGCTTTCTCACAACGGCGGTCTTGGGTTCGGTCGCTGCAATCGCCGCGCCATACGTCAAGGACAGCTATGCGGCCGGAAGTCTGGCGCTCGGCGTTTGGGATCATTGGGTGCCCGGCGCCAACAACGCATTCGCGGCGCTCTGCAATGAATGGGGAACCAAGAACAATGTCGAGGTGAGGATCGATTTCATCACCTCGCAAGGCGAGAAGGACAAGCTGACGGCGGCCGCCGAGGCGCAAGCCGGCACCGGCCACGACATCATGTCTCACCGGGACTGGAATATCCGCATCCACGCGGAGTTGCTCGAGCCGCTCGATGAGATCGCTGGCGCGCTTATCAAGCAATACGGCCCGATCAGCCCGGTCGCCGAATATCTGGCCAAGATCAAGGGCGCGTGGCGCGGCGTGCCGGCGGCGTCGGGCAGCCAGATCAAGCCATGCTGCTCGCGCTTCGACCTCTACAAAGACCATGCCGGGATCGATCTGCGCGAGGTATTTCCCGCCGACGAATCCAAATGGGATTCGGCGAAGATCGATGGCTGGAACTGGGACGCTTATCTGGCAGCCGCCGAAAAGCTGTTCAAAGCCGGCTATCCCGTCGGCCTGCCGATGGGGCAGACGAGCGACTCCGTCGACTGGGTCGGCGCGCTGTTCAACGCCTATGGGGTCGTCATGGTCGATGCCAAGGACAACATCAAGATCAATTCCGACGAGACCCGCGCGGTGCTCGAGTATGCCAAGAAGCTGATGGCCGTGATTCCGCCCGACGTTTACGCCTGGGACGACGCCGGCAACAACCGCTGGCTCATTTCCGGCAAGGGATCGGGCATCATGAATCCGCCAAGCGCCTGGGCGGTCGCCAAACGCGACAATCCGAAAGTGGCGGAGAATTGCTGGACGCATCCGATGCCGCGCGGCCCCAAAGGCCGCTTCGTTGGGCAGCTCCCGCAATTTTACGGCTTGTGGAGTTTCTCGAAGAACAAAGCTGCGGCGAAGGATCTGCTGCTGTTCATCTCGCAGAAGCCTCAGGTCGCGAAGCTGGTCGAGGCATCGTTCGGCTTTGACCTGCCTTCCTTCAGGAGCATGTACGACCTCGATACCTGGAAGACCGTCGGGCCGCCCGTTGGCACCGTCTACGGCTATCCGCCACGCGCCGACGAGCAAACTTCGATCGCCGGCGCACCGGCGCGCTCGGAAGTCGGCGCACAAATCTACAACCAGGCCATCAATACGGTGATGGTCGCCAAATTCACGCAAGGCGGCGAGAAGCTCGACGCGGTGATCAAGTGGGCCGAGGACGAGCTGGAAGGGACGCTGCGCTCCTAGACCCTGATCCAATTCAATTGAATCGGATCAGGGTCTAGATTGTTCGTTGCGGCATGATCTTGTGCGAAAACCGATTTTTCCACTTTTCGGGATCATGCTCTAAAGGCGCGGCCCAAGATTAGATGAAGATCCTAGTTCGCGAGGGTTAAGCCGGACGACATCTCTGACGGCGCTTGGAGGTCGGTGGCGTGAGCACGCTCGGCACGGTCCAGACATGGCTTCCCCGGTTCCAGGGAATGAGGCTGGCGCCTCCGGCAACGCGCGGACTGCGCGTTTTTCTGCGGCGGCGCTCGATCGTTGCATTCCTGATGTGCCTGCCGCTGATCCTGATCATCGGGTCGCTTGTCGTCTATCCCGCCTTCTATTCGATCTATCTTTCGATGCTGAACAAGGCGCAGACTCGTTTCATCGGGGTGGGCAATTTCCGTTTCCTCCTGTCGCGCGACGTGTTCTGGATGGTCGTGCGGCAGACCGTCATCTTCGCCTGCAGTGCCGTGTTTTTCAAAGCGCTGATCGGCCTTGTCACCGCGCATTTGATCAACAATCTGCCCAGCAAGGGTCAGCGCAAGTGGCGTGGCATGCTGCTGGTGCCTTGGGTCATCCCACTGGCGCTGTCGTCGCTCGGCTGGTGGTGGCTGTTCGATCCCACCCACTCCGCCTTCAACTGGATCGTCACCGGGCTTGGATACGGCGAAATTCCATGGCTGAGCGATCCCTATTGGGCGCGCTTTTCGGTCATCCTGGTGAATGTCTGGTACGGCGCGCCGTTCTTTCTGATCATGTATCTGGCGGCGCTCAAGTCGGTGCCGGAACAGCTTTATGAAGCCGCGGCGGTGGACGGCGCCAGCGCTTGGCAGAAATTTCGCTACATCACGCTGCCGATGATGCGCAACATCATCGCCATCACCGTGCTGTTCTCGCTCATCGTCACCTTTTCCAATTTCGACATCGTGCAGATCATGACCGGGGGCGGCCCGCGCAACATGACGCACGTGTTCGCGACTTACGCTTTCATGCTTGGCATCCGCTCCGGCGATTTGCCGCTTGGCGCCGCCGCATCGCTTTTCATGTTTCCCATCCTCGCTGTCGGGGCGATTTTCATTCTGAACGGCGTACGCAAGCGCGGCCGGGAGATCGGATGAGCGCGACCGCCGTCGGCATGCGCACCGGCCAAAGTTTCGCTTTCCGTGCAAGCTTGCGGCGCAATCGCCGATGGGCGCTGGTCACGTCGTATGTATTTCTCGTCATCTTCGCGATCTTTTTCCTCATTCCGCCCTATTACATGGTCGTCACCTCGCTCAAAAGCGATGCCGAGGTCGCGCACATGCTGGCCAACCCATGGATCATCGCCGATGGGATCACGCTCGATCAATTCCGCCTGCTGCTGACGCAGACCGATTTTCTGATCTTTTTCAGGAACACGGCGATCGTGACAGTGTGCGTGGTCGTGATCACGATGGTGGTGAGCGTGCTCGCCGCCTTCTCACTCGGCCGCATGAGGTTCTGGGGCTCGAGCATCCTGGCGACAGGGATTTTTCTGACCTACCTCGTTCCCGACACGCTCTTGTTCATCCCGCTGTTCCAGATCGTCAAGGCGCTCGGGCTGCTCAACTCCTATTGGGGCATGGTGCTGGTCTATCCGACGCTGACGGTGCCGTTCTGCACCTGGATCATGATCGGCTATTTCCAGTCGATCCCCAGGGAGCTTGACGAGGCGGCGCTGATCGACGGCGCAAATCACTTGCAGATGCTCACCAAGATCTTCATTCCGGTGGCGCTGCCGGGGATCATTGCGGCGGCGATTTTTGCGTTCACGGTGTCGTGGGCGGCGTTCGTTTATCCGATGGCCTTCCTCTATTCCGCCGATCAGCAAGTTCTCACCGTCGGGACCGTGACAAGCCTGATCCGCGGCGACGTCTACAAATGGGGGATGCTGATGGCCGGCGCGCTTCTGGCCGCTGCGCCGCCGCTCGTCATCTACGCCTTCCTGATGGATTACTACATCGCCGGCCTGACCGCGGGGGCGACGAAAGGCTAAAAAGACATGGCCGAGGTGAGCTTGCGCAACGTGACCAAGCGTTTCGACACTATCGAAGCGGTGCGCGGCATCAATCTCGATATTCCCGACAACGAATTGGTCGTGCTTGTGGGCCCGTCCGGCTGCGGCAAAAGCACGACGCTGCGCATGATCGCGGGCCTCGAGGAGGTCACCTCAGGCGACGTTCTGATCGGCGGCGAGGTCGTCAACGATCTGCCGCCGAAGGATCGCGACATCGCCATGGTTTTCCAGAATTATGCGCTTTACCCGCACATGACGGCTTTCGAGAACATGTCGTTCGGGTTGAAGCTGCGCAAAGTGGCGAGGGACGAGATCAAAAGGCGCGTGGACGAGGCGGCGCGCATCCTCGACATTACCGAACTTTTAGAGCGCAAGCCGAAAGCGCTCTCCGGCGGACAGCGCCAGCGCGTCGCCATGGGGCGCGCCATCGTGCGCAACCCGAAAGTCTTTTTGTTCGACGAACCGTTGTCAAATCTCGACGCCAAGCTGCGGGTACAGATGCGGATCGAAATCAAGCGCGTCCACCAGATGGTGAAGACGACGACGGTGTATGTCACCCACGATCAGGTCGAGGCGATGACGCTCGCCGACCGCGTCGTGGTCATGAACAACGGCTCGATCGAGCAGATCGCCAAGCCGCAGGAGCTTTATCATCATCCGAAAACGCGCTTTGTCGCGGGCTTCATCGGCTCGCCGGCGATGAATTTCATGCGCTGTCGCGTGGAAA
>CAVREN010000024.1:0-43724 GCA_963720115.1 uncultured Alphaproteobacteria bacterium | reverse complement strand
CGCGCGCGTGAAAGTCGGCGGCAAGATTGCCAGCCGCAAGGGCGTGAGTTTGCCCGATACGGTCATTCCAGTCGCCGCGCTGGCGGCGAAGGACATTGCTGATCTCGAAGCGGCGCTCGATGCCGGCATCGATTGGGTGGCGCTCTCCTTCATCCAGCGGCCGGAGGACGTGGCCGAGGCAAAGAAGATCACGCGCGGGCGCGCTGCGGTGATGGCCAAGATCGAAAAGCCGCAGGCGGTGACGCGATTGAACGACATTCTCGATCTCGCCGACGCGCTGATGGTGGCGCGCGGCGATCTCGGCGTCGAGATGCCGCTCGAGAAAGTGCCGGGCGTGCAGAAAGAAATGACGCGCGCCTGTCGCCAAGCCGGTAAACCGGTGATCGTCGCAACCCAGATGCTGGAATCCATGATTACCAGCCCGGTGCCGACGCGCGCGGAGGTCTCCGACGTCGCCACCGCGATCTTCGACGGCGCCGACGCGGTGATGCTGTCGGCGGAATCGGCGGCCGGGCAATATCCGGTCGAGGCGGTGGCGACCATGAACCGCATCGCCGAGGAAGTGGAGAACGAGGGGATGTATCTGCCCTCGCTGCACGTTCTGCGCACCGAGCCGGAAGCGACCGGCGCGGATGCGATCGCAGCGGCGGCGCGGCAGGTGGCCGAGACGCTCGATCTCGCGGCGATCGTGTGCTGGACGAGCTCGGGCTCGACCGGCATGCGGGTGTCGCGCGAGCGGCCGAAGCCGCCGACGGTCGCGATCTCGCCGATGGTCTCGACCGGGCGGAAATTGTCGCTGGTCTGGGGCGTGCATTGCGTCATCGCCGAGGATGCACGCGATCAGGACGACATGGTGGAGCGCGCCTGCCAGATCGCGTTTCGCGAAGGCTTCGCCAAAGCCGGCCAGCGCGTCATCATCGTCGCCGGCGTGCCGCTCGGCACGCCCGGCGCCACCAACATGATGCGGGTGGCGTTTGTCGGATCGCCGGCGGGCGCGCAGGCGTGAACCAACACAGCGAGATCACCTTCCCGACCCGCTATTTTCCCGTCCTCGCCGCGGATGAGCTTTCGGACCGGCCATTTGTTTTTACCGCGGGCGATGATGTCGTCGACTTTCCAGCAAAAAAAAATAACTACATTTCAATCTATAACAATTAACCCTACTTTTACAAAATTCACATCCCAATACATTTAATATCTCATTTCAACCCTATTCTCAACTCTTCTTATCCTAATATAATAATCTTAATTATCCTCAAATTTCTAGCCCTACTAAACTCAATCAAATAATTAATCCTTATTTTCAAATTCTAATATAACATCTCTTAAATATTTAACAGCCTACATATATATTAATATAACTTCATCTCTCGCTGCCAAGCCACCTGTCCAAGCCGTTATTTTCCCGCCGGCAAGCGCGAATAACGAGCTTTCTGACGCGCCATATCGTTCTTGCCGCTGGCGAATAACTCTCTATTTGCTCGATCCGGTAGACGCGTTGATGTCAGCGATCTTCCAGCCGCCATACTCGCCGCACCATACGATCAGCGCAGATCGACGGTCGGCGGCTTAGCTTGAAGCACTGACGCATAGGCGAGCGCAACGTCCGCGCGGCATGCTCGCCGCCGTCATCGGCGCAAAGGCGATGCATGCACGTTCGGAGCGACGCTGCCGCTGCTGACGACGAATAGATCGAGCATCAGGCCGAGAAATTGCGTCGCCATCTGGAAGGCGCTGCGTTCCGCTCCGGTCGCGGCTTCGCCATCGAGTTGGTGATCGCGTTACCGAGGCTGGTGCCGCTCAATCCGAACAGCGAGCCAAAGTTCGCCGGCAATGTGCCGTTGCTGTAGAAAGCGCTGCTGAGCGTATTGGCCACGGACTGCTGGTTGCCGTTCAAGGAGGAGCCGGCGCCGAGCGTGGCGGTCAGGTTCAGCAACACGTTGGCGTTGGTGTAGCTCAAGCTCATAGCGAAATTCGGATCGGCGGAGACCACGCTCGAGAACGTCGTGCCGCCGAGCCCCGCGGATTTCAAAATGTTATTGCTTCTGCGAAACCACTGCCATCGACCTGCTAACGGTGCCCGCCTGCTAACCTCTGTGATTTCCGCAACAAGTCGCGCGCCGCCCGCTTATCTGCGTACATAAAGCGCCGCCATCGAAAGCGAAAATTCCAATAATGATATCACTTCTTCAAATTTTAATTATTTATTTAATATAATATTTTTAACTTTAATTATAATTATTAATTTACTAAATTTATTTTTATATTTTAAACTTTTTAACAATTGCCGCTGATGAGCCGTCGGCCGCCGCCATGCTCGTGCGGCGACAACGGCCGCTCGAGACTGCGCTGCTTTCGAGCGGGTTAGTTCCGCAATCGCCCGCCGTGACGGTTATTTTGCTCTTCTTCGCCAGCGCATCAGCGCGATTTCTGATGGCATCGGCATCATTCGGATTGAGTTTGAACACTTGATCGAAATCTTTTATTGCCAGATCGTATGCGCCTCGACCGAGGTAAGCGAGGCCACGTTGATCGGGAGCGGCTTCGCCGATTTGGAAGTACGCATCGCCCCGATTGTTGAGTGGAATGGCTTCATTCGGATCAAGCTTGATCGCCTGGTCGTAGTCGTCGATGGCGCGATCGTATTGTTTCAGCGCCAAGTAAGCGTTGCCGCGATTGGTGATGGCCATAACGTTGTCCGGACTTAGTTTGATGGCCTGATCATAGTCTTTGATGGCGCGCTCCCACTGGCCCTTGTTGCTATAGGTAAGGCCGCGACTGTAGAGCGCGCCGACGTGGTCGGGCGCAAGCTTGATCGCCCGATCGAAATCGTCGATGGCAAGGTCGGCGTCGCCCGAGATGCCGTGCGCAATACCGCGACGGAAGAAGATGTCGGCGTCTTTGGCATTGAGCTTGATGGCTTGATCGTAGTCCTGGATAGCAAGCTTAAGCTCGCCACGCGCGCGATAGGCGGAGCCGCGGATCGCAAATGCAACGGCCAGATCCTTTCCGCCAAGCTTCCCTGATTTGATCGCGTTGGTACATCCGGTGATTTGCTCGTCCCAGGCGACATCTGGCCTGCCCGTGCACTTCCATTGCTTCAGCGTTTGTGTCCAAGCCGGCACGGTCGTCACGACCGTCGACACCACGATCGCGGAAAGAAGAACGATCATCGCCGACGCTGCGGCGTGAGGCGCTGGCGGCCTCGCGGACGAGCGGAAAGTGCTGATGTCGCGCACGACGTTTCTTTTCCAAGTTGTGGGTCGATCAGTTCAGAGCAAACGAGGCGGCAAAACAATCACGCAATGGCGGGCAAAATCGCTGACGATTGGCGATGTCGAAGTGACCGCGATCACACTATCTCACTCTGCAAGATTGCCGGCGGCACTTCGCCAAGGGAGATGAAACGTGCCAAAATCCGCAGGTCGCGAGCTAAGACTTAAGACCAAACGCGGATCGCCGGCTTTTTTTAAGCCGATCCGACTGATACTTCCGCTCAGTCCTGAATTTGCTCACCCGACCTTCATTCAAAGCGCGCCGGCCAATTCGTCCACCGCCGCAACCACGCGGTCGGCGGCGGCGTGGTGCAGCATATGACCGAAGCCCGGCAGCACGACGAGCTTCACGCCCGGCGCGGCGGCGGCGAGCTTTTCGCCATGGCGCGCCGAAGGCACGAACGGATCGCGATCGCCGGCGAGCACGATGGTCGGCACGGTGAGCGTGGCATAGCGCTCCACCTGGCGCTCGAGAAATGTTTCCAAGAAGCCGACATCGGCCCAATTGGCCATGAGGGTCGGCGGGCGCAGGACAAGCATCGCGGCGCTGCGGCGAACGTAGCGATCCGGAATGGTCTGCGGCAGGAAGGCGGTGCGCGAGCCCGGCCACATCAGGATCGCACCGAACGGGAACGCCAACGTGCGGGCAAACAGCCAGCCGACCGGTCCGGCGAGCAGCGCGTTGAGCTTGTTCATGCGCCACACGCCCGGATGCGTCGCCGGCGCGACCAGCACCAGGCCGGCGGTGCGCTCGGGAAAATCGAGCGCGAACGTCAGCGCCAGCGCGCCGCTCCAGGAATGACCGACCAGAATAGCCCGCTCGACCCCGAGCCGGTCCAGCACATCGCGTAACACGGCGGCCTGATAGGCCGGCGAGGCGCCCTCCTCCGCCCTGCGCGCGCTGAAGCCGAGACCGGGCCGGTCGACTAAAATGATACGGCGGCGCGCCGCAAGATGTTCGGCGAGGGCCAGATGCATGTCTTCCAGATTGGCGCCGGCGCCGTGGAGCACCGCTACCGGCAGCGCATCTTGCGCGTCGCGCGGTCCCAACTCGACGACGTGTTGCGGAAAGCCGCCGATATCGATGAAGCGGCCGCGCGGGCGATGCGCCCGCTCGATCAGGAGCGTGCCAACGAAGGTGATGACAGCGCCGGCGCAGAAGACACCGACAATGATGATGAGGGTGGTCATGGCACTTCCTATATCCTCCCCCGCACAGCGGCGAAGGGGGACCATGCGAAGCATGATGGAAGGGGCTGGCTTGCTCCGGGCGGACCTGACACTTACCCCAGCCGGCGCGCTTTCGCGCGCCACCTCCCCCGCACGCGGGGAGGATAAGATCAAGCGGCACCGGAAAGCCAGCGCGCGCCGCGGGCATAAAGCGCGTCGAGCTCCAGCCCCTCAATGCCGGGCATGTCGGTCTTGACCTTGTAGCCGATCTTGTGCTGCAGATAGGCAAGGTGGCGATAGCCTTCGGGATAGCTTTTGAGCAGGTCCTGATCGAGCGAAAGCTTGGCCGACGGATCGACCGGATCGAGCCGGTCCTTTTCGTAGATCGGCTGGCGCAGCACCAGGCCCCAGCGCCCTTCACGCTTTTCGAAAAAGTCGTAGAAGCGGCCGGTGCAGAGCACGTCGCAGATCACGCCCTCGACCGGCGCGCGCTGCGAGATCGTCATCTTGGTTTGCGCGACGCCACGATGGCCGGACACCTCGATCGCCGAGCCGCCAAGGAAATGCAGAATGCGCACCCCGCGCACCCAGCCTTCGTCGTTGACCTTGATGAATTCCTCGAAGCTGCCCTGAAACCAGGTCGCCATCATGCGCCCTTCGGCATGCCAGACGGTGCGGAAGCGGTCCCACAGCCGCGCGTCGCGATACACGGCCCAATTCTCCACGAGTTCGCGGATGGTGACTTTGTCGGCGGCGATGTCGGTCATTGCGGCTCCCTGAGCATCATCATCGGGCCAGCGCGAATGCGCCGAGACCCGGTGATCAGGCTCAATGCCAAACAAAGATGGATTGCCGGGTCAAGCCCGGCAACGACGAATGGAGATGTTGATCAGGCTGCCGGTCGTGCGCGAAAGCTAGATCTCGCGGCCTTCGACCTTCTCGCGGAGATTCTTGATCGCTTCGTCGACGTTCTCGAGATGAGGATCGATGGCGAGCGCACGGCGATAGGCTTCGAGCGCGTGCTTCTCGTCGCCGATCTCCTGCAGGATGAGACCGAGACCCGACAGCGCGCCGAAATGGCGGGGCTCGCGCGCCAGCACTTCGCGAATGTCGGAGAGCGCGTGGCCGTAATCCTTCTGCAGATAATAGATGGTGGCACGCCTGTTCCAGGCTTCAGTGTAAGTCGGCTTGAGCTCGATCACCGCATCGAGAAGCTTGATGGCGAGATCGAGGTCCTTCTGCTCGGTGGCCGCTTTCACCCGGCCCATCAGAAGATTGCAGGTGTCGCTGCCGGACGCGATCCACATCGCCCAGATGCGCTGCTCGATGGCACGGGCGCTCTCGTTGTCTGGCGCGATCTTGAGCGCCTCGAACAAGGTATCGAGATTGTAGGCCCGGTCGCGGCCTGATCGCGGCGTTTCGCCCGGCGGGTGGACCCAATCGGGTTTAGGCGAAAGTTGCGGCGGGACGTCCGGACCCTTTTGCGCGGGTCCCGGCTCGGCGGCAAGCGCCGGCGCACAAAGAGCGGCGCCGAGCACCAGGCCTAAGATGAATCGCGAAGCCATAGATTTGAGTCTAGTCACCGCCTGCCGCACAGCAAGGCCGAAATATGCTCACAGGCGCGTGATAAAGCAGCAGCGGCGCAGGAAACCTGCGCCGCTTTCGGCCCAATCGGGCGACGAAAATAGCGGATTAGCCCTGGCGGGCCTTGAAGCGCCGCTGGGTCTTATTGATCACGTACACGCGGCCCTTGCGGCGCACGATACGATTGTCGCGGTGACGCCCGCGCAGCGATTTCAACGAGTTACGGACTTTCATCGGAATTCCTGCCTGTTGGCGGTTTGATTAAGGACGGGGCGGCGGAATGTCAATGATCGGCGCCGGTATTGGGCTTATCCCGGTGCCCGATCGGGTCCGGGACTAAACTCCGACGGGAACTTGGGTTTCCAGGGCGCGCTGGGCTCGGCCAGGCCGGCTGCGATCATGGAGGCTGATGCCCCGATCGTTCATTCCAGTCACCGACTGCGGCCGACAGGTGTTTTACGCTCTCCGGCCCGATCGGCCCGAACAACTATACCACCGGCTGCCCACCGGGCGCGCGTCGCAAGGAAACGAATTCTGACATTGGCAATTAGGGACACTCGTGATCGACAGCACCTCGCTATTCAACTGGCGGGCATAGAGTCAAATTTTAATGATTGAACTCATACGAAAATCACAGCTGCAACGTTACAGGAGATGGTTTCCGAAGTAATTTCCACCGAAAGCCTTGGCGTGCTTGAGCTTCAGAACACCATTCTGGAAATGGTCGCCAAAGGCGAAGCGTTGAAGCCGACAACCGATCGACTGTGCGTCGAAATCGAGAAGCTCCTTCCGGACATCGTCTGTTCAATTTTGTGGCTGGACCGCAGCGGGCTTCTCCATCCTCTTTCAGGTCCTAGTTTGCCGGAAGAATATTCTGCCGCCATTGACGGCGCGGCGATCGGCCCGATGGTCGGTTCCTGCGGCACCGCCGCCTATTTGCGCGCCCCGGTCGCGGTGACCGATATCCAAACTGATCCCCGGTGGGCCGACTACAGGGGGCTTCCGCTCAGCAAGAACCTTAAAGCATGTTGGTCGACGCCGATTTGCGGTGGCGACGACCGCGTCCTGGGCACCTTCGCCTTCTACTATCGCGAGAACAGGGGCCCGACCGCCGCGGAACAGAGAATAGTCGACACCTGCGTCTACCTGTGCGCCATAGCCCTCGAACGCCATGAGCGTGTGCTCGAGCGCGAGCGTTTGGCGCGTACCGATTCGTTGACGGATCTTCCCAATCGAGCAAGCTTTGATATCGCGCTGTCCGGCTTGGCCTGCGACCAATCCGGATCGTGGGCGCTCCTTCTTCTCGATCTCGACAATCTCAAAATCGTCAATGACACCTTCGGCCATCGGACCGGAGACGAACTGCTGAGGATAGTCGCTGGTCGGCTAGCCGAAGCCGCGTCGCCTCATCTCGTATTCCGTCTGGGTGGTGTCGAATTCGCCATTCTCGTGCGAGACGCGTGTACAATCGAGGCCATTGACAAAATTGCACGACGGGTGCGTGCCGTTATGGCCGAACCGGCCGCCTGCGATGGCCACCTTGTCGAGCCGATCGCTACGATGGGAGCTGCCGCTGTCGCGGCCAGAGACAGCGCGGAGACCGTGCGGCGGAACGCCGATTTAGCTCTCTACCATGCCAAAGAGACGAACCGAGGCGGTTTTGTCTGGCATTCTCCGCGTCTTGCCAGCAGCATGATGCGGCGTGAAGCGGCAATCCGTGACGTTGCGGCGGCGCTCGGCTCGGCGCGCATTGATGCCTATTATCAGCCAATCGTCCGGCTCGATACGGGTGCGATCGTCGGCGTCGAGGCGCTGGCCCGTCTCATTAGTGAGGACGGAGAAATCGTGCCCGCAGCATCGTTTTATGAGGCTACCTCCGATGCTCGGATTGCGTCGCGGCTCACCCGTACGATGTTGAATATCGTCGCTTCTGACGTTCGCAAGTGGCTCGACTTGGGAATCCCCTTACCACACGTCGGCATCAATGTTTGCTCGGCTGATTTTCACAGCGGCAAGCTTTGCGCACAACTCATCGAGGCGTTCGAGGAAAGAAACGTCCCGCTTGAGCACGTCATTCTCGAGGTCACAGAGTCGGTGTATATGACGCGGCAGGATCCGGTCGTTCCGCGTACCATTAGGGCCATGCGCGCCAAAGGTCTGCGGATCGCGCTCGATGATTTTGGCACCGGGTTCGCCTCTCTCACACACCTGATTACCGTACCCGTCGACGCCATCAAGATCGACAAATCTTTTGTTGACCGGCTAACTCGCGGTGACAAAAGCGCGGTCATCGTAGAAGGCATGATCAGCATCGCACGCAAGCTAGGCATCCGCGTTGTCGCTGAAGGCGTGGAAACCGAGCGTCAGGCTGCGCAACTCCTCGCGTTCGGTTGCAAACTGGGCCATCTGTTCTCCAAAGCAGTCCACCGCGACGAAGCCACGACGATGCTTCTCCGCCTGGCCCAAAAACCAAGCGATGTCCCCAAAGCGCTCATGCGTGAAGACCGTCGGCACTACTCAACGAAACTTTCGCAGATGTGAGATTCAGCCTCCGTCGGTGTTCAGTCTGACTTGATCGGCACGCGCCCCCTTGGTGTTCACGAGCATATCCGAGTCGTGTCTGGCACAAAATTTCCAGTCGTTCCCGACGTCCGCATTTCCGGGGAACGGCTTAAATTGAATTTTAAAGCATCTTAGCCCTAATCGTGCAGGCAGGCGCTGCTCGATGCGGCCGCTGAAACGATGGGTAGGGATCGTATTTGAAGTGGATCGCGAGTTACCTTGTGGGCGTTGCAATACTTGCGTTTGCGGCGGTGAGCATCGCTGGTTGCTCCACCGTAACTTACCAAGTAAGGACGGGCGTTGTTCACACGCCCACGCTGCAGCAGATGGAAAACTACAATATGGATCGGGCAGCGCCAGTCCTCATCCGCATCTACAAAGAGGAACGAACCTTAGAGGTCTGGAAGCAAGATCGTACCGGCAAGTTTACGCTGCTGCAGTCGTATCCGATCTGCAAGTTCTCGGGAAAACTTGGTCCGAAGGTCGTTCAAGGGGATTACCAAGCGCCTGAGGGATTTTATGACATCACCCCGGCGCAGATGAATCCCCAATCGAGCGAATACCTCTCATTCAACATTGGTTTTCCGAACGCCTTTGATCGATCTCTGGGGCGCACCGGCAGTTTTCTTATGGTGCACGGCGGATGCCGATCGGTCGGCTGTTACGCCATGACAGATTATCAAATGGAAGAGATCTACGGGCTCATTGAGGAGGCGTTCAGAGGCGGCCAGGACAGAGTGCAGTTGCAGGCCTTTCCCTTCCAAATGACCGCGGAAAATTTGATCCGGCATGCAGAGGACCCTCATGCGCCGTTTTGGGAAATGCTCAAGACAGGCAGCGACGCCTTTTCCGCAGCGGGCGTGCCGCCGAAGGTCGCTGTCTGCAACCAGCGCTACGTCTTCAATCCGTCATTTGAGGGCAAGGATTTAGATTCAAGTGTTTCTTGCCCATCCGGCATCGATCCGAGGCCACTCACCCATGCGCGCTCATGATGGAAACACGTGAAGCTTGAGGTATAGCGCGTATTCAAGCCAGCGTTCGGACGGATAACGAAATTGCGTCTTGCCAGTCCCGGGCGGCTGGTATCGAATGAAATCGCGCTCTTAGGGTAATCCCCGAACCGCGTGCATTGATGGGTTCAGGTCGCGAGGACAAATCCATGAAAATCGAGATCGAATACTGCGGTCAATGAGGCTACGAACCGCGCGCCCGTGAGGTGCGGGAACTGATCCTCAAGCTGCGACCCTCAGCGCAAATAAGCGTTCGGCGGTCAAGTGGCGGCGTCTTCGAAATCCGGGTCGACGACCAACTCGCGTTTTCAAAGAAGGCGACCGGTCGCTTTCCAACGAGCGAAGAGATAGCTGACTGCCTCACCTAAAAGTCGCCGGCGTGCGCGGAGTGCGCTCAAATCAAGTTGCCGGCCGATAGCGCCATCAAGTGACCCAGGAGGCGGTCGCTTTTGGCACAAAACAGAGCTAATTGGATTTCTGCTACCTTGCCGCTATTGGCGGAGTAGCGGACAGTGAAGCCCGCATAAGCTCCGGTCGATTTACGAGGACACGGCTTACGCCGCGGCGATTTCCCGGCCGCCGGCACTCGGCACCGGGCCCTCACCCAAGCCGCTGCCGGTCGGGAAGCCGGTCAGGCGGTGAAACAGCTTGTTCCAGGCACGCAGCACGAAACCGAAGGGCCGCGGCATGCTGTGGCGGCAGACCGCAAGCTTGCGCACGGTCTTGGTCACCTGCCAGACGCTATGGCTGCCGGCCGGGAAGAAAGCCATGTCGCCCGGACCCAGGCGATGGATTTTGCCGTTCTCGTCGGTCACAAGCACTTCACCCGAAATGATGTGCACCGTCTCGTCAACCGCATAGTGCCATTCGAAGCGGCCCGGCGTGCACGACCAGGCCATGACCGAAGAGGTGCCGTCGGCGCTTTCGGCGAGCCGCTTGGCGCGCGCGTGCGGATTGCCCTCGACGATCCAATCGGGATTGATCGGGTTCGGCGCAAGCTCGACGTCGGCGGGAGCGGCGAATGCCACGGCTGGTGCGGACAAGAGGTGCCTTTTCGGATATATTTGGTATCTCAGGCCGATACGCGCTGCGTGCGATCGAGCGCCGTCGACGACCGGCGGTTCTCTTTTTGGTCTTTCAGATATTTGATCCAGTTCCGGTAAACGCCGATGGCGCCGGGGTGCCAGGCGTATTCAATCCCGGCGGCCAGGGCCCGCATGGGAAAGTCGCCGACCAGATCGCCGTGCCGCTCGCCTGTGGCGCGCGTGCGGAAATCGTCCGCCAGAAACGTCGCGGCGCTGCTGAAATAATTCTGCGGCACTTCCGGATAGGCGCCCGCCTCGCCGCGCAGGAAACGGCCGACATCGCGGCGATATTCGCGCAACAGCGAATCCCTGTCGTATTCCGGATGGCCCTGAAAGAAGACAAACAGCGAGCCGCCGTCCTGTTCCTTCACGAAGGCGTCGACGCCCGCCGCGGCCGAACGGGTCAGCGCGCGATAGCCGTTTTCAACCAAACCAGCTGCAGGCAGGTCGTTGAGCCGCGAATGCGGCACGCGCAAAAGCGGCGCCATGCCGGCGAGCAAAGGGTGAGCCCCTACCGCTTTGCAGTCGAACACGCCCGAAAGCTTGCCGGCGAGCCGCTCACGCACGATGCCGTCGGCATACAGCACGGCGGCGTGCGCGGCGAGACACGACCAGACGGCGGAGATGGTGTTGTGGCACGCCCAATCGACAAGGTCGCACAACGCGTTCCAATACGGCTCGTCTTTCAGATCAGCGGCGATGGGCTCGGTGCCGGTGACGATCAGGCCGTCGAGCGGCGCATTCCATAGTTCGGAAATATCACGGCAGCGGCCGGCGAGTTCGGTGCGCGTGGTCTCGCTGCGCGGGACGGCGGCGATGGAGAAAAGCTTGAGCAGCACGACGACATCGCTTGAGGCCGCGCGCAGAAGCTTGAGGAATTGCCGCTCGGTCGCCTCGCAGGCGGCATCCGGCATGTTGTTGACAAACCCGATGGTCAGGCAGTTGCGGCCGCGCAGATCGACGGCCGGGCCGGGTCGCAAGGTATCGAGAAGTAGCGGCATAGCTTGAAGCGTTTCCCGAGTTACTCGGCCGCGATCAGCGGACTCCCGCGCCGCGCCTGCGCGGCGGCGAGTGCCTGATCGAGATCGGCGATGATGTCGTCGATGTGCTCGATGCCGACAGAGAGCCTGATCATTTCCGGCCGCACGCCGGCTTTCTCCTGCTCCTCTGCCGACATCTGCCGATGCGTGGTCGAGGCCGGATGGCAGGCGAGCGATTTGGCGTCGCCCATATTGACCAGCCGCTTAAACAGCTTGAGCGCGTCGTAAAACGCCTTGCCGGCTTCGAGCCCGCCGACGATGCCGAACGTGAGCAGCGAACAAGCGCGGCCGTTCAAGTATTTCTGCGCCAGCGCGTGATAGCGATTGTCGGCAAAGCCCGCATAGTTGACCCAGGCGACACGCGGATCGGCGCGCAAGAATTCGGCGACGCGGCGCGCATTCTCGACATGACGCTCGATACGCAACGCCACGGTTTCGATGCCCTGCAGCAGCAGAAACGCCGAGAGCGGCGCCAGCACCGCGCCGGTGGTGCGCTGGAACACGCTGCGGCAGCGCGCGATGTAGGCGGCGTTGCCGAAACGCTCGGTGTAGATCAGGCCGTGGTAGGAGGCGTCCGGCTCGTTGAATTTCGGAAAGCGCTTGGCGTGCGCCCGCCAGGGGAAGCGGCCGGAATCGACGATGGCGCCGCCGAGCGTGGTGCCATGGCCGCCGAGAAATTTGGTCAGCGAATGGACGATGATATCGGCGCCGTGGTCGATCGGGCGCAACAGGATCGGCGTCGCCACAGTGTTGTCGACGACGAGCGGAATGCCGCGCCGCTTGCCGACCTTGGCCAGCGCCTCGATGTCGCAGATGTTGCCGGCCGGATTGCCGATGCTCTCGCAGAAGATGGCGCGCGTATTGTCGTCGATCAGCTTTTCGATCGCCTCGGCCGCATCCGACTCGGCAAAGCGAACCGCGATCCCCTGGCTCGGCAGGAGATGCGCAAACAGCGTGTGCGTCGTGCCATAGAGCTGCGGCACCGACACGATGTTGGTGCCCAGGTCGGCGAGATTGAGGATCGCGTAATTGAGCGCCGCCTGACCGGTGCTCGTGCACAGCGCTTCGACGCCGCCCTCGAGCTCGGCGATGCGCCGCTCCAGCACCGCCGTGGTCGGATTGCTGATGCGGCTATAGCGGTGGCCTTCGACTTCCAGATTGAACAAGGCGGCGCCGTGATCGGCGCTCTCGAACTCGTAGGCCACCGTCTGATAGATCGGAACCGCAACGGCGCGCGTCGTCGGCTCAGTCTCGTAACCGCCATGCACTGCGATCGTGTCGCTTTTCATTCCGCCCGTCACGCGATCTTGTCCTTGCGCAGAACGCCAGCGCTTTCTAGTGGAGCACGATCTTTTCGGAAAACCGCCATCCACTTTTCCGGACCATGCTCTGTTTGGTGGAGCATGATCTTTTCGGAGAACCGGCCTCCACTTTTCCGGATCATGCTCTATCTGGATGTCGTTGCTTTTCCGTGGCGTGAAAAGCTGACAAAGTGACCGCGGCGGACAACCCGATAGTAAGGTTAATGGCGGCGCTTTGCGCGGAACGTGCTTCAAACAAGCGCGGATAGCGCTGTTTCTCAAAGCCAAGAGCTGCCGCAGCGAAAGATTCATTTAGTTCGGCGAAGATTGTCTGATGACGACGATCGAAGCGGAACCGGCGAGGCCGACCGTGCGAGCGAACGACAGCGCGCTGCGCGACTGGATCCGTGCGCTGGAAGGCACGGCACCGGTCGCCGCCAGTCCGCAACGGCTGCTCTATCACGTGGTCGCGGAACTCGCCCACGCGCAGGGCGATGCGCCGGCGCTGATCGCGGCGGCCGGCGGCGAGAGCCTGACCTATCGCGCGCTCATCGCACGCGCCAACCGTTACGCACACTGGGCGCTCGATCACGGCCTGACCAAGGGCGAAACGGTGTGCCTGATGATGCCGAACCGGCCGGAGTATCTGGCGATCTGGCTCGGCCTCACCAGCGCAGGCGTTGTCGTCGCGCTGATCAACACCGAGCTACGCGGGCATTCGCTCGCCCATTGCATCGACATTGTCACGCCTGAGCACGTTATCGTCGCCGCCGAATGCGCCGCGCAATTCGAAAGCGCCGCCGCGCAGCTCATGAGCCGCCCGAAGGTGTGGGCACACGGCGAGGACAGCGGCAGCTTCGAGCGTATCGATCAGGCGATCGAGCGCCACTCACCCGAACCGCCGGCCCTGGCCGACCGCCGCCCGGTGACCATCGCCGACCGCGCGCTGCTGATCTACACCTCGGGCACGACCGGATTGCCGAAAGCCGCACATGTCAGCCACCGGCGGCTGCTGCAATGGAGTTTTTGGTTCGCCGGGCTAATGAACACCACACCCCACGACCGCATGTATGACTGCCTGCCGCTCTATCACAGCGTTGGCGGCGTGGTCGCGACCGGCGCGCTGTTGGTGCGCGGCGGTTCGGTGCTGATCCGCGACCGGTTTTCCGTGCGGCACTTCTGGGATGACGTCTTCGCCGGCAATTGCACGATCTTTCAATATATCGGCGAGCTATGCCGTTATCTGGTCAACGCGCCGGAACATCCAAACGAACGGGCCCATCGCCTGCGGCTTTGCTGCGGCAACGGATTGCAGGCCGACATCTGGAAGAAGTTTCAGGACCGCTTCGTCATTCCGCGCATTCTGGAATTCTACGCCTCAACCGAAGGCAATGTTTCGCTCTACAATGTGGAGGGGAAACTCGGCTCGATCGGCCGCGTTCCGCCGTTCCTCGCCTCGCGCTTTCCGTTGGCGCTGGTGCAATTCGACCCGGCCACCGGACGGCCGGCGCGCGACGCCCACGGCTTCTGCATCCGCTGCGACGTGAACGAATTCGGCGAAGCGATCGGCCGAATCCCTTCCGACGCCCAAGGCGGCGAAAGCTTTGAAGGCTATACCGACCGCAAGGACACCGAGCAAAAAATCCTGCACAACATGTTTGCGCATGGCGACAGCTGGTTTCGCACCGGCGATCTCATGCGCATGGATGCAAGCGGCTTCTACTATTTCGTCGACCGGGTCGGCGACACCTTCCGCTGGAAAGGCGAGAATGTCGCGACTTCGGAAGTCGCCGCCGCCATCATGGCCTTTTCCGGCATCACCGAAGCGAACGTCTATGGCGTGCGCGTGCCCGGCGCCGAAGGCGCCGCCGGCATGGCCGCGATCGTGCCGGACGGCTCTTTGGATGTCGCCGCGCTGCGCGCCCATCTGGCGCAGCGGCTGCCGGCCTATGCGCGGCCGAAATTCCTGCGCGTCGCAAAGAAACTTACGACCACCTCCACCTTTAAACACACGAAGAACGATTTGCAGCGCGACGGCTTCGATCCGGCCGCGACCAGCGACGCGATCTATTTCGACGATCCGGCGAGCGACGCTTTCGTGCGGCTCGACCAGGCGCTGTACGAGCGGATCAAAGCCGGCATCGTGCGGTTTTGAGCCGGTTGCATGCGGCCGCTACCGCTCCGTAGTTTGCGGCGAAGTTGGCCTAATCTCCCGCGGCGTCTTGCCGAAATGCGATTTGAAATGGCGGCTGAACTGCGCCTGACCGCCGAAGCCCCAGCGGAAGGCGATTTCCGCCACGGTTTCACCGCGGCGCGGGTCCTGCAAGTCAGCGAGCGCCGCTTCCAGCCGCAACGTCCTGATCCATTGTCCGATGGTCCGGTCGCTTCCCTTGAAGAGCTCATGCAGGTAGCGGCTGGAAATGCCGTTGGCGAGGGCAATGTCCTCGACCGTTATCGCGCGACTGGCGAGATTCTTGCGGACGTAGCGCTCGATACGCGCGAGGTGTCCGAGCCGCACGGAGCTCATGCCGCTGCCGAGCGCCCTGTCATCGTCTTCGAGCGCCAGACACAACAACTCCACCAAACACTGCCCCAAACCCTCCCTGGCGACAGCGCCCAGCTGCTCCATTCGCCGTGGTATGCCGCGCGCGGTGTCGAGAAACAGCGCGCCCGCACCGCGGCTGGAGTCATAGACATAGCTTAGGTAGCGATCGAAAACCCTGATCCGGCTCTTCAGCGTCTGCGCCGGCAACTTCAGGACCCAGAGCTCGTTGTTTTCTGCGTGAGAGAATTGGTACGGCAGGTCACCGCGCTGGATGAAGAACCCGTCCTTCTTGCAATGAAGGATGTTGTCACCCTGGATGAATCGCGCGCTGGATTTGGTGGCGAAGGTTATCAGCAGATCGTTTTCCGAGCGGCCGCGCAGATGCTGCTTGGCCCGATCGTAGCAGACCGGCGCCGAGTTCGAAACGTGACAGCGAAATCTGACCCAGCTCCCAATTGTCGATGGTCCCGTAAAACTTCTCGGGCGCCGAAAAGGACGCGCTCATGGGGAAAAATATTCCGGAAACAAAGCTCGACCAGTGGGCGCTGCGCTGCTGCGGCAGTATCGGAACAACACTGAATCTGGTCATGACAGCCTCGCTACTGCCTATTATCGCGGCAAAGCCCGTGCCCTTCGAGCCCTCATCGAAGCTTCCATCCAGCGCCGTGCAAAAAGCAAGCCAGCGCGGGGCCGCGATCGGACCGATCCGGCTTCGCGTCGAGAATGCGATGGGCGAACTGAAAACGGCGGCCGCCGCGGCCCGAGGCGAGGTACAAGTCCTGTTACGCGGCCCTGGTGATCGCCTCATACCTTTCGCGCACGAGCGGCAAGACCTTCTCGCCAAAGCGCTTTATGTCGGGCACGAAATCGATAAATGTCAGCAGCAAGCCACCGATGCCGGTATCCCGCTCGAGCGTCGCGATCAGTTCCGCCACGGTCTCATAGGAGCCGTGCAGGACCGGAAAGCCCATGAAAGCCAGATTGCCCTCCTCAATCGGCGCTGACAGACCGTCGAGGAAATGCCTGCTGGTACCGTCCGGATTGGTGTCCATCGAGGCACTACGCGCGATATTGGCCAGCGCCTCCTCGTCGGCGCCGCGAATGATCGACTGCGCCTTTTCAATCGCGAGCGCATCCGTTTCCTCGGCAATGACCGTCACAAGTGCGAGCGTGCCGACATTGCGGCCGAGCTTCCGCGACTCCTCGATGACCGGTTGCGCGATCCGGCGCAGCTTTTCGCGGCCGCCGAAGACGAAATTAAATTCGGCGTGCCGGGCGGTGAAGATCTGTCCGCGCGGCGACTGCCCGGCGCAGACGATGGGGATTTCGCGGTTCGGCGTCGGATAACACGTGCAGTCCGCGAGCTTGAAGAACTCCCCGTCGAAGGTCATGCGGCCTTCGCGCCACAGTGTCCGCATTATCTTGATATATTCCTCGGTGTATTCGTAGCGCCGGTCGTGATAGTCATCGCCGGGCCACAAGCCCATTTGTTGATATTCCGGCCGGTTCCAGCCGGTGACGATATTGACGCCGGCGCGCCCCTTGCTGATGTCGTTGAAGGTGGAAATCTGCCGCGCAGCCACGGCCGGGTGAATCCCGAGCACGGGGACGGTAGCATAAAGTTCGATGGTGCTTGTCTCGGCGGCCAGCCCGCAAGCCAGCGTGATCGAATCGAGACAGGACTCCCAATATCCTGATGTCCCGCCGAAGCCGCGGTATTTGATCATCGAAAGGATGAAATCGAGGCCGATCCGCTCGCACTCCTTGGTGATGTCGAGCATGTGCTGATACGTCGGCACATATTGAGGACTTGAATTCGAGACGACGTAGCCGTTTTGACCGTTTGGCAGAAAGACACCGAGTTTCATCTGCGTCCTCACAAGCTGCTGCAATCCGGCGGCCGGCTACCGGGCGCCGCGCCTCCGCCGACACGGCGCGCGTTCATGCGGCGCTTTGCGTAAAAACTGCCACAGGCTTTTTCGATTGAGAACGACTGTGCCGCCGAAGTGCGCTAACGCGCAAAACTATGTGCGCTTTTCGTCAAGTGCGGAACGCGCAGGCGTGGCGCCGATAAGCCGACGGCTATGCAAGCCCGGCCATCTGCGTCACGACCACTCGGCGCGACGAGGATTATGAACGCCGGTGAGAGGGCGCAGAATGCGAGCGCAAAGCGCGAAGCGTGCGCGCCATCACACCGGATAGGCGCCGACCAGCACGGCGGCGACGATGCACGGCTCGTTGCCGCGCACGCTCCAGGAGTGATTGGTGCCGCGCTGAATGAGAATGTCGCCGGCCTTCAGCAGCGTCTCGCCCTCATCCATGAGCGCGTAGATCTCGCCCTTGAGCACGATGATGTAATCGACCGTGCTGGTCTTGTGGCGCATCGGATCGTCGCTCGAATGGTCCGGTGCATGACCAGCGCCGATCGAGTCGAAGGCGCGGCCGGCATCAGCGCGCCCGCGCCATTGCGAGTTCGGGCGGAAATTCTACGATGCGCAGAATGGTGCCCGCTTTGGGCGGCTCGAGCTTCACCGGCCGGGCGGCGGCGTCGGCATTGCCTTCGTTGCTGGCGGGCGACGTCGTGGTCTCCCAAAGGTCCGTGAGGGCGACGCCGGGCATCGACTCCATTTCTTTGATATTGGGCGCAAGACCATCCGTCAGAAAAACGGACCGGCCCTGCGCACTATGACCGGTCACAACCCGCCGAACTCGCCATGCCATCGAGCCTCTCCCCCCGTGGTTTTACGGCGGCGAGGATAGGCTCAGCCGGAGGCGCCTGACAACAGCGCGCGGCAGTTGCGGCTGCGTTGATCGCCTGCGGCGAACGCGGGTCAGATATGCTCGGCCGCCTGCGCGGCGAGGAATGTCTCGGCTTCGGCTTGCTCGCGGCTGGTGCGGTTGAAGAAAGCGTTCAGCCCGACCGCGGCGATCGAGGTGAGGATGATGCCGTCGCCGAAAATCGGCTTCAGCTGATCCGGAAAGACGTGGAAGAAGGTCGGCGACACGATCGGGATCAGGCCGAAACCGATGGAGATGGCGACCACCAGCACGCTGTGGCGCTGTTTGGCGTAGTCGACCGTCGCCAGAATCTTGATGCCGGTCGCCGCCACCATGCCGAACATGATGAAGCCCGCGCCGCCGAGCACGCATTGCGGGACCGAAGCGACGATGAAAGCGAGCTTCGGGATCAGGCCGAGCACCAGCATGATGACGCCGCCGGCGACGCACACCCAGCGGCTATAGACGCCGGTGACGCCGACGAGCCCGATATTCTGCGAGTAAGACACGTAGGGAAAGGTGTTGAAGATCGCGCAGATGACAGTGCCGAGCGAATCCGCGCGCAAGCCCCTCTTGACGTCTTCCGCGTCGACCTTGCGGCCGGTCATGGCGCCGAGCGCGAGAAACATGCCGGTCGCCTCGATGAAGACGATCATCACCACAAGACACATGGTCAGACTCGGGATCAGATAGAATTGCGGCACGCCGAATTGCAGCGGCATGACCGCGCGCACGATCGGCTCCTCGGCGATGCCGCTGAAATCGGTCCAGCCGAACGCGATAATGACGAGATAACCGACGGTGATGCCGATCAACACGGCGACGTTCTGCAGAAAGCCGCGGGTGAATTTGATCACCAAGACGATGATCGCCAGCACCAGCGCCGCCACCGCCAGATAGCCGGCGGCGCCGAAATCGGCCTTGCCGGCGCCGCCGCCCGCCCAATTCACGCCGACCCGCATCAGCACGACGCCGATCATTGTGATGATCGTGCCGGTGACGACCGCCGGAAAGAAGCGCAGCACGTATTTGACGAACGGCGCGACGCACAGGCCGAAAATGCCGCCGACCAGGACCGCGCCATAGATGCCGGTCAAGCCGACGCCGGGCATCGCGGCCATCGCCAGCATGGGCGAGATCGACACCGCGGTCACGCCCATGATGATCGGCAGCCTGATGCCGAATGGCCCGAAGCCCACGGTCTGGATCAGGGTCGCGATGCCGCAAGCAAACAGATCGGCATTGATCAGCATCGCCATCTGATCTTTCGGCAGATGGAGTGCCCCGCCGATGATCAGCGGCACGGCTACAGCATTGGCGTACATCACCAGGACATGCTGGAGCCCGAGCGCAAACAGCTTGGGCAGCGGCAATATCTCATCGACCGGATGAACCGGCTTGCTCTGGACCGGCTCGCTTCGGACTGGCTCGCTCATTGCGACATTCCCGCGCTGCAAGTTTCCCGTGCACCGCAGGGCCATGCAATTTTCAGGCCTTTTTGGAGGCCGAAGCCTAAAGGCTGTCAGCCGCGCTGAAATGCGCCGACGAGCGCCGCGATCGCCAAAGCGAGCCAGGCCGCGATCAGGATCGTGCCGCCGGCAGGCGCGGCCATGGGAAAGAGCCGATGGCCGATGAAAGCGCGGGCGGAAACGTCGCCGGCGAACAGCGTCGCGCCGACCACCCAGGCGATCAGCACGGCGAACGACAGCGGCCGCCACAGCAGGCCCTGCTGCGTCAGCGCGGTGCCGCCAAGGATCGCCGTCGCATGGAAAAGCAGCAGATAGGCGGCGCTGTCGAGACCGCCATTGGGCGCGGCGTGCGCGCCGGCGGCGGCGAGGATGACGCCGCCCGCACCCATCAGCCCGGCGAGGATGAGCAGGATCGTGAAGGCCATGCCGTTTTTTCGTCTCCGCAACTCAAGCCGGTTTGACGCGGCCCACCACCGCCGTGGTCGCCGCGGCAAGGAGCGCCGGCGCAGCTATGGCAACAAAAATGCCCGCCGTCGATAAGCCGAACGCCACCAGCGAACCGACGGCAAGCGGACCAATGAAAGAACCGACACGGCCCATGCCCATGGCCCAGCCGACGCCGGTCGAGCGGATCGCGGTCGGATAGTAGATCGCGGCAAGCGCGATGAGGCCGGACGAGCCGCCGCCCATGAACGCGCCGAACAAGGCTTGCAGCAGGATAACCATGCCCACGGAGGGCGCCGCAAAACCGATCAGCGCCACCGACGCGGCGCTGCCGATCATGACCAGCGGCAGAATGATAGCGGCGCCGGCGCGCGAGATCAGCCAGCCGGCAAAGGACGTCGCGATGACGCTGCCGAGGTTGAACATCGCCATCGCCAGCGAGGCGTCTTTGATGCCGATGCCCTCGCGCTTGAGCAACGTGGGCGCCCAGGCCGAGTTGGTCACCAGCATCATGAGGGCGATGAAGAAGCTGATCCAGAGAAGAACGGTGCCGACAGCACGGCCCGCGGCGAAGAGCTGCACGACCGGCACGCCGCGCACGCGCTCTTCGTTGAGGACGAAGGTGGCGCCCGCCGGAACGGACTCTAATGGAAACATCTGCCGCAGCAGGGATGCTATGCGCTCGGCCGGCGCCGCGCTCGCAACGAGAAAGCCGACAGACTCAGGCAACGCGACGATGAGGACGATGCAGACGAGCAGCGGCAGCACGCCGCCGACCCAGAAGACGGAATGCCAGCCATAGGCCGGAATGATCCAGGAAGCGAGGAGCCCGCCGACAAAACCGCCGAGCGGAAAGCCGGCCCAGAGCAGCGCGACGATCACGGCGCGCAGCCGGCGCGGGCAATATTCCGACGTGAGGCTGATGAAGCTCGGCATGGCGCCGCCGAGCCCGAGCCCGGCGAGAAAGCGGAACACGAGCAGCACCGTGAAGCTTGGCGCCAGCGCCGTGCAGATGGTGAAAATGCCAAAACAAGCGGTCGCGCCGATCAGCACGGGCTTGCGCCCGGCCCGATCCGCCAGCATGCCGAAACCGAAAGCACCCAGAGCAAGGCCGGCCAATGCGGCGCTGAACACCGCGCTCAGCCAGGACTGCTGAATATGAAGGTCGGCGGCGATGCCCGGCGCCGCAAGCCCGATGGATTGCAAATCGAGGCCGTCGAGCAAGGCGACGAGCGTGCACAAAATGACGATGCGAATTTGCAGCGCGCCGAGCGGGCGCGCGTCGATCAAATCGGATACATTGAATGCCGGCCCCGCCGCCATGATGGGCACCCCTCCCCGGATTTTGTCCCAACCATAAAGCAGTCCTCGTGGCTGACCAGCGCGGTTTCCGCGCCGGTGCCTTGACGCCAGGGACAATTGCCCCCCTTCCGTGCCGGACATAGGCTCATCGTCGCGCGTTGAAGCGCCAGGACACCGCGCAGGGCCGGCGAAATCGAAGGAATAGAGCGTGCGTTCAAAGAGCGCGATCGATCGCAAAGCTGTCGCCAGGGCTGTTGCCAAAGCTGTTTGCGGTCTGGCTCTATGGATAGCCGTCTGGCCGGCTTTGGCCGACGACAAATATGGCGCGCCGCCGCCAGATCTCCGGCTCTATCTCGACAGGCTGGTCCGTTCCTATCCCGACTGGATTGCGCGCGCCGACGACGACGACGTGATCTTGAAGAACGGAACGCGCCTGCCGATTTCCGATCACCGAACAGATAAATCCTTCGACGAGCTTATCGAGCATCCGGACATCGACGACATGTTCTATGTGCCTTATCCGGCGGGAAGTGCACCGAAACCACCGCCGACAAATGTCGATCCGGGCCGGGTGCGGTTCGAGCCGCTGTTCGTCGGCATGTATGGCGATTGCCGGAAGAACGAAGTCGCGCCGAAACTTAGAACGATCGAATGGCTGCCGGCGCATAGCGGCGGGCGGGTCGCCATCACGGCGGTGAACGGTGTCGATCAGGCGCTTGTGGCCGTGTCGCGCGCGCTCGACCAACTGCCGTCAGAGTTCATGAGGTTTCTGACTCCGACGGCCGGCACCTACAATTGCCGCGGAGTTGCCGGCTCAAGCGTAAGATCGATGCATGCGTATGGCGCCGCCATCGATCTCAATGTCACTTACGCGGATTATTGGCGCTGGTCGAAAGACATGAACGCCCCGACCTGGAAGAACCGCATACCGACCGAGATCGTGCGTACATTCGAACAGCACGGCTTCATCTGGGGTGGCTATTGGTATCACTTTGATACAATGCATTTCGAATACAGACCGGAATTATTACCGAACGCGCCTATGCCGCATTGAAACCAAAAACGGCGGCGATGGGTTCGCGATACAAGCTGACGATATAACAGGGCTGGCGATGATGTTTGCAAAATTCATTCGGGTGCTGGCGATCGGCATCGCGATCGGCTTGGCGATCGGCTTGGCGATCGGCGCGCCGACACGGGCGCAGGCGCAGCAATTGATCGGAAGCTATGAGGCGCTCTTGTCGGAGGCGGACCACTTCAATTCGAGCGGGCAGCGGCTGACCTCGGCCGCCGCCATCATCCGGCAGGACCGTGCCAATTTTCATCGCTTCGGCATCAAGGATCCGCAGGACGAAGGCAACGCCTTCTTCGCGGATGAAGGCAACCGGGCGGCGCTCGAACAAATGCTCGAGCGCGGGCGCGCCGAGCCCGGCGTCATCGCCCGCATCGTCAATGGAACGCCGCTGATCCGCGTCGAGATCTATCGCGGCGCGAGCGGCCCCTTCATCAAGGTCACGCTGCTCGACAAGCAGCAAACCAGCAATCCGCCGCCCGTGCCGAGCAACGATGTGAAGGATTACACCGGTCCGTTCACGACAGAGTATCTTTATGCGATGTGCTCGCAAAACGACACGGCCTCTCGTGAGAAGTGCGACTATTATCTGCAAGGCCTGCTGTACGGATTGAACGTTCAGAAATCGATGCAGCAGAAAGGCATGGCGATCTGTCTTCCGGACATGACTCCGGAAACGGCGCGACTGCGCATCCTGCAATTCATCGAGGCGGCGACCGGCGGCAAGCCGTCCAGCAACAAGGACGGCGGCGACTGGATAGCCTTTATGGGATTGGCTGCGGGGAATGTGTGCAAGTAGCGCCGGCGAACGGCAAACTCGACGCTTGGGCTTCGATCCTGGCGCGACGCCAGGGCCGCCGATTGCTGCCGGCTAGCGGCTAAGAGCTACTGCCGGATATTTGCGATCGCCTGCCGGCCGGGCCGCAAAGCAGCGGGCGCGCCCCTCGGCGCGCTCGTGCGAGCGCTGCCGGCGTGACGGATTCCGGCCGGGTCAAGCCCCCCAGGTTAGGGGGTGCTCTTGGCCACAGTTCCCGTCGTATGTTGCCTGGGGAGAGGGACTGTGGGACAGATTCTGCCGTTTGTGCCGAGAGTCGTCTTTGACGACGCGGATACCCGAATCATGGGTGAGGCGTTCGACGCCGCCTGCGAAGAAGTTCGTGTCGCCGGGCAGCCGCCTCTGGCGCGCGAAGTCATGGCCAAAAGAATTATCGATGCGGCTCGTGCAGGCGAGCGGGACGTAAACCGGCTGCGGGAAGCCGCGTTGTCGGGGTTGAAGTGTTCAAGCGGCCGAACCTGAAATTGCGCCACGCTGAAGTGCCCGGGAGAGCGATCCCTCAACTCCGTGGAGCGAACTATGCGGCCACTACACGCGCCTCGGCGAATGCGGATCGAGCGCTCCTCAGCTTTTTCTTTATCCTGCTCACAATCGCTTCGGAAATGGGGTGAACGCCAAGATAGACGGGCCGCCCATACCTTGAGGTGGAACCCAGTACTTCAACCTCGCAGCCGATGCGACGCCAGAGGTGGAGCGCCGAAGCGTCGAAATTTCCGATAACCGACTCAATTCCGGTTTGTAGAGCAAGATCGCCCAAGGCGACGAGCAGCACAGTGGCAGCGAAAAGAATTTCTTCTTTGTCTTTTTGCCAAACGTCGTCATCAAGACAGAATCGAGTGCATTCCCAGATGGTCGGCGCCATGATCTGCGCCGCATCTGGAACGGTATCGGAAAAGAAATCAGCCAGAAGGGTCGGCCCGGTCGTCGGCAGGAGACGCAGGCTGCCTTTTATTTTATGTCCGTGATCGTCCGTATAGATAATGTAGACTGGATTTTGGTCATCGTATTTGTCACGTTCCTTGCCATCCTTTACCGCGACGTCCCAACCCAAGCGATCGTGAAAGATTCGAGCTCGCAGGCGGAACATCTGCTCGAGCAAATAAGCATGCTTTTCGGCGTTATGCGGCTCAACGATGAAGATCATGATGAAAACTGCCTGCTGGTTCTGCGGTCAGGTACTCATGTACCATCGGCAACACCCGTTGGTTGCCGATTAGCCACTGTGAGGGTTTCAGGCTGGTTGAGGAAATGAATCGAAGTTTATCGGCGCAGGGCACTATCTAATTTTGGACGTCCGCCAGCGCCCAGCTATCGCACCGGCGCCATTTAGAGCGCCATCTATAGCGTCAACAATCCCAGTCTGATCGCTTTGGTGACCGCCTGCGCGGAGCTGACGCAATCGAGTTTATAATGAACGGATTTCAAATAGTCCCGCGTCGTATGGGGAGAGATCTCGAGAATGGCGGCAATTTCCGTCGCATCCTTGCCGAGCGCCACCCAGCGCAAGCACTCAACCTCCCTGGCGGTGAGATGAGGTCTGTCTTTGCCGAATACCTCGGCCACCACCCGGCTGTGGAGCCGGTTGCCGATCTCTATCAATTCGGACTTCGTGCTCGACAGGAATTTCGCCCAAGCTTCATCGGATTGCGAAGAGCAAACGACAAAGAGGCCCCGGTAGCCGTGTCTACTTGCGACGGGGATCGTGTATCCGTGGGGGCCAATCCCGTGCGCAAGGGCGTCTGATTGAAACGCGGCCTCGGCCGGACTGACGAACTGCAGCTCCTTCCATTCGAAAGGCAGGGTTCTCTTGAATCCCTCGCGCAAAACCAGATCGACCTCTCCATATCCCATTTGCAGATAGCGTTTCACCCACGAACCGGGATACGTCAAGCGAATGTAGGGAACGGTCGGAGCTTCCAGTTTGGACGAGTAGTAGACGACATGATCGACTTTCAGAAGGTCTCTCAGCTTAGAGACCACGCCGTCCATGTCTTTGATATTTGCGACAATAGAGAACGCTTCCGCCAGCAATTCGTCTCTGGACAAACTATCCGCCATCGTCTGCATCGGTTTGTCTGTCAGCGCTCAAGCTCATCGAGTTGCGGCATGGTGGGCCCAAGAAGCCACCTTTAGTCACGTTTCAGTCACGCACTACCCATGCGCTTGGCAGCAGTAAAACCTTTGGCAAAAGAGTGGCCGATTTTTGTCATCAGCCCCAATTTGCTACGGACGCCGGCGACCAAGCAGCCGGCGTCAGAGCGGACGGCGACGGTGACGGCCGCCCCCGTTTACCTCTTCGGTACGCGGTGAAAACATAGTCTTTTGCCGCCACGATCGTATGGCACGCGAATCCGCAATCCACGCCGGTCCCTTCGGGCGTGAACGCGTCGGATATAGCGTCATAGTTGAACTGCGCGTATCCCCATGCGCCGGTGTCCGGAAATCTCTTGCTGTCCCTGACCATGAAATCAACATCGTGCAAGGTGCCCGGCACCGTCGTCGGAGCCGGAGCCTCCTCACTCTTCTTTGCATTCCAATGAATCTTAGCCATCTTGGAGCCGTCCGGGAAATGTTTGCCAATGCCGGGAAGGCCGCCGGCTCGGTAGGCTTCGATCAATACCGGATTGGCGACGATCAACTCGATCAGGTCTCCCGCCTGGCTGACGGCGACTACCTGCCAGTCTTCGTATCCCCTGAGCTCGGAGAACGCGAGCCCGTTCGGCACTTGCACAGTGTACTTGTCCTGCGCGGAAATGGCTCTGCCGCCGAAGACGGCGAGTACGACTGCGATGATCACAATTACCGAGAATGGAATTATCGTCATCGCTCACTCCTGCGCTTGCGTTTGGCTGCACCGAACTGAAGATCGGACTGGCGTCACAGCGCCACGCGCGGCGTGCCATTCGATGTGGCGTAAACATTGCGGCAGTGGATTACCGTACAACGGCTTTCACGCCCTTTCGCTTTCGCTTTGGACAACTGGCAATTTCCGGCACTGTGGCTTCCGCGACACACTCTCGGATAAAACAATTTGATGACAAGAAAGGGCTGGCACGGACTCGCAAGCCGCGCGCAAAATCGACCGGGGAATTTTAAGGGCGGGGCGTGAGATGGCTACCCAGTCGAATGGCGCCTACGGTTCAATGGCCGATGAAAAAGGACGACGTTCGCATGAACCGATGCGGTGCGATCACTGCCGGAAATCGTTCGGCCTGATCCTTCATCGCTACTTCCGGATGCGATTCTGTTCGGCCGATTGCCTCGGCGCGTATCAGCGTCGCCTCGACGGCCTGACGATGATCAAGATTCGGAGCCTTGAACTGCCGGGCGCACTCCCGAACTGAGAGGCTTTAACCGCGCTTCTTTGCCTCTGCGCAACGACGCGTCACGCGGTAGCGCCGGCGTCCACGGTGATGACCGTGCCGGTGATGTTACGCGCCTTGTCGCTGAGCAGAAACTCCACGGTGTCGGCGACATCGCCCACTTCCGCGAGACGATTGAGCGCGCTGCGGCGTGCGACCTGCGCGCGTTGCTCGTCGGTCAGCACCTGGGTCATGTCGGTTTCGAGGATACCTGGCGCTATCGCATTGACGGTGATGCCGAGCGGACCGACCTCGCGCGCAAGCGAGCGCGTGAAGCCGACCATCGATGCTTTGGTCGCCGCATAAGCGGCGACACCACTTGCGCCGGTCGAAGCGACGATCGAGGCGACATTGACGATGCGTCCGGCGCCGTCGGCCATCATGCCGCGCAGCACGTATTTGGTGAGCACGATGGGCGACACCGTGTTCAAGCGCACCATCTCCTCGATCTTGGAATGATGCATCAGCGCCAAGGTGCCGGACAGCCCGAGCGCGGCGTTGTTGACGAGAGCGTAGAGCGGGCCGAATTGTTCGCGGAGGCCGCGGACCAGCTCGGGGATGTCGTCGATCTTGCCGAGATCGAACGGCACGAACGAAAGCGCGCCCTGCCCTTCCCGCTCGGCGCGCGCGATCGCCGTCGCGATCTCTTTACTCTCGCTGCGCGCCAGCGTGATGGTTTGATAGCCGGCAGCGGCAAGCTTTTGCGCGATGGCAAGGCCAAGCCCGCGGCTGCCGCCGGTGACGAGCACGCTGCGCGCCTTCTTGGGCGCACTCGTAGGCGCACTTTTGGGCGCGCTCTTGATTTTGCTCGCGGCCATGCACCCCTCCTTGCGTCCCCCTTCGTCCGCCGCGGTGCTTTAGTGGCGGCGCACAAGCTTGCCGGTGGCGGCGACCTTGAGCGCCGGCACGAAGCTGATCGCGGCCGGTACTTTATGACGCGGCAAGGTTTCGCGACAGAGCTTCAGGATATCGTCTTTCAAGGCGATCTGCTGCGGGGATTTATCCGGCACCTGCCCCTCGCCCTTGAGTACTACATCGGCGACCACGATCGAACCGGTGACCGGATTTTGCCGGCCGCGCACCAGCGACATGCGCACGCACGGATGCCGGTTGATCACCGCCTCGATCTCTTCCGGGTGCACTTTCAAGCCGCCGATATTGATGACGCCACCCTTGCGGCCGGCGAAATAAAAGCGATCGCCATGCCGCTCGATGATGTCGCCGGAGTCGACGAAGCCCGCGGCATCGAGCAGCGGTTCGCCGCCGACATAACCCTTCGCCGCTCCGGACGAGCGGATGCGCAGCGTGCCGTCGAGAATCTTCATGGCGACGCCATTGCGCACGGTTCCGATATAGTCGGTGGGAAAGCCGGCCAGGCCGTCGTTGACGTCGAACACGACGCCGGCTTCGGTTGAGGCGTAAGCATGCCCGATGGTCGCGTCGGGAAACGCCGCACGCAGACTGTCGAGCACCGCCTGATCGGCGATTTCGCCGGAAAGCCGCACATAGCGCGGCGCGATCGCTTCGTTCGCCGGCATCATCATCATCAGCGCGCGGCGCCATTGCGAGGGCGTGCCGGAGAGATGCGTCACGCCATGCGCGCCAAGCCGCGCGAGATGATCGGGAACGGGCTCGCCGGCGCTGGAAAGAACAAGCGAGGCACCGCCGCACACCGCACGCAGGTAAATCTGCAAACCGCCGTAACGGCGAATATCGTAGAACGTACCCCAAACGTCGGCACCATCGGCCGGACTCGGCACCCACAGTGCGGTGGTGAGCGTTGCAAGATCGTGGATGACCATCTTCGGCACGCCGGTGGTGCCGGAGGTCATCATGATCCATTCAGTGTGAATGCGCGGCGGCGGATCGTCCGCCAGAGGCTCGATCGCGGGTTTGCACACGGCGCGCGTGAGACGATCAAACGCCGCGTGCGCCGGCGTGCCCTCGTCAACCACGGCGGCGTCGATACCGGCGATGGAGATGATGGCGGCGAGGTTTGCCGGATCGGCGTCCGGCGGCAGGATGACAATGCGGCGCGCAACGCCCTCCAGCTCGATCAACGCGAGCGCGCTGGTGAGCTGGCTTTCCGTCGCCAGCAGCGCCGAGCGTCCGGCGAGCTCGCGCAGACCGCCGCCGAAACTCGTGCCGCGCGCGAGATCGGTGAAGCGCAGCGCCGCATCGCGATCGTAGAAACTGCGCGGCGCGCTTTCCTTGCTGACGATCTCGCGCAGCGACGGCGCATCAACGCCGGCCATGCTCATAGACTTTCACGAAATCGCCGAGCGTGACCGGAAAGACCGCTCTTCGGCGGCCGAGAACGGATCGATGCCCAATCGGTCTTCCAGACGCGCGACCAGAACGGCGAAGCCGAGCGAATCGAGGCCGCAATCCGCAAGCACGAGATCTTCTTTCAGCGGCGCGAGAATTTTTCCGTGCTCGCGCGCTATCTGTTCCATCTGTTCGACTATGGTTAATTTTATCGACATCGCCTGCCTACTGTTTGTTCACTGGCGCCCGGTATAGTCGCCCAACACTTACGATCAAGTTCACGCATTGCCGCGGTCAACACAATGGCTTCTGCCGCGCCATCTCTGCGCTGCCGTCAGATCGAGGAACGCGATTTCGAGGCGGTCGCTTCGCTGTTGGCGGGCGGCTTCCGTACGCACGATCGTCAATTCTGGCTCGAAGCGTTCGCGCAATTGCGCCGGCATGCGACGCCGCCCGGCCTGCCAAAATATGGTTACTTGCTGGAGAGCGAGGGTCGCGCGGTCGGCGCCGTCCTGCTTATCTGCTCGCTGGTGCGCGCCGGCGACAAGGATGCGCCGCGGTGCAATCTCTCGAGTTGGTATGTCGATCCCGCCTTTCGCGCCTACGCGCCGATGCTGGTGTCGCAGGCGCTGCGGCACAAGGACGTCACCTACGTGAACGTCTCGCCGGCGCGGCACACCTGGCCGATCATCGAGGCGCAGGGCTTTTCGCGCTATTGCGACGGCGTCTTTATCGCCGTGCCGATGCTGAGCCGCGTGTTCGGCGCTGCAAAGGTCAAGATGTTTGACGGAACGCGCAAACCGCCGGCGAGCTTCGACCCGCGCGATCAGGAAATGCTGTTGAAGCATGCGGCGCTGGGCTGCGTCAGCCTCTGGTGCATCACCGCCGAACGCGCCTATCCGTTCGTGTTCCGGCGGCGCTTCGTGCGCGGCATCGTGCCGTGCGCGCAGTTGATCTATTGTAGCGACGTCGCCGACTTCGTGCGTTTCGCCGGGCCGATCGGACGATTGCTGGCGCGCCGCGGCCTGCCGTTCGTGATCATCGACGCCAACGCGCCGATACCCGGCCTGGTCGGCTGGTACAGCCGCGGCAACATGCCGAAATATTTCAAGGGCCCGCAGCGCCCCCGGCTCGGCGACCTCGCCTATACCGAACATGCGGTGATGGGCGTCTAGGACAGACCTGACCTGCAGATCGAGACGTATTCGCGAACCTCCGGAACAATTCCGCCGGGCCCCGGTTGGCTCTGACCAACCCGCATGTTGAGGAGGCCGCCATGCTGTTCTGGCCGGTTGTCATTGCCCTCGGCCCGGGATTTGCCGCGCTCTATTACGATCACGACGTGAAGTCCTTCACCGACCAGGATGTCTGTGAACAGACGCTGCCTGAATTGGAGCAGAGGGCAAAAGAGGCGAAAGATTTCATGAACGCCGTAACCGATGCCGCCGGCGAAAAGAACTCGGAAGTTGTTTTCCAGCTCGCCTGCATCGACAAGACCCCGCAGGAATTTCAGCGCGAGTTGCACAGCCTGCAAGATCAGGTCGACGACGGTTCAAACATCTAGAGCGCAATCGTTTCGGAGGGAATCGATTGGCCCTCTACCCTTTCGGCGAGGCATGATCTTCAACGATGCCAATGGGCTACAGGCCAAGCGCTTTGCGCGGCGCCTCAGGCCAGCTTGCGCTTTCCAGCCCGTGGGTGGCGAACAGCGCCAGCGCCAGCCGATCCATGCCGAAGGCGACGCAGCCGGTGTGCATCACCGCGCCGGCTTTGTTGTGCAGGTTCCACGCCGTGCCGAAGTGATCGCGGTGATAGTTGAAGCTCATGCATGCGGTCGGCTGTTCGGCCGAGCGCACCGGAACGAGCAACTCGAATTTCAGCGCCTGCTCGATCTGGCTCATCGCCATGAGCTTGCCGCCGCGGCCGAAGAAAGCGTCGCTCGCCTGATCGATGCGATAGGGCAAGCCCAATAGCTTCGCGAGTTCCTGCGCGCGCACCATCCAGCGCTCGCGGAAATCGGCGATCTGTTCGGCCGTGCCGACGCCGACATATTCGCGCATGCGAAAGGATTGCAGCCGGTCGAGGTCGCGCGACGGTTCGCGGCGGAAACAGTCGCTGGCGACATCGAACAAAAGCCCTTCGGCTGGCACTTCGCCGCGGCTCGCGACGATCGGGTAAACCGGATAACATGCGGCCGGCGTCAACACGAGATCGGCGGCGCTGAGAGCGTCGGTCCATTCCTTGCCCGCTTCGAAGCGCTCGACAGTCCCTCGGACGTCGGCTTCGCTGCCGCTCAGGCAGCACACACAGCCGAGAAAATGCGGGAAGCTTTTCAGATAACCGGAGCGCTCCAACTGCCGGCGGCTCATGACCGGCGGAAAGCGCAAGACCTCGGTGCCCGGTTCGCGGTGCCGCGAGACGAAGGCCGCCAGGCGCGTGACCACATCCTCAAAAACCGCCGTGCGCGCATAAACGCCGTCGATGCCCGACGGCAGCAACAATGCCTCGGCGAGCGCATCCAACGAACGGTTGGCTTGCGGGTCCTTGAATGCCACGTTCATCGCTTCACGCCTCATCGTCCGATTGGTTTTCTTGTTGGTTCCGTCGAGCGTCCTGCAACCCCGCTCTTGTTGGATCGCAAGATTGCGGCCTGCTTGGCCGCCTCATCGCTCGCCGACTCATACCTGTTCGCGCAGCGAAGCCGGAGCCCCGCTCAGCAAGGACGCCGTGCCGACATTGGCGATGATGCGGTCGTTGCTGATCATGATCGGCGACGACAGCACATCGCGCAGATGACGGCCGACGCTGAATTCGCCGTCGTTGCGATAGCCTGAAAGCCCGCAAGCCTGCATCGCGCTCATGACGGTCGCGACCGCAAGCTCCGAAGCCTGCACCTTGAGCAAATTCATGCCGGTCTGAAAATCGACCGATTCCAGCGCGACCGGGTCGACGGCCAATTCGAAGCGCTGCAACGCGCCGCCGATCAGGCTGCGCAGCGTGCGCATGGTGGCGCCGGCGCGCGTCAGATGGGCGGCGCCCGGCGGCATGGTCGCATCCGCCCGGTGCGCTGCCTTGCGCACGAAGGCGAGGGCGCGGTCCACGGCCGCCGCGGCGATTCCAGCCCACGCCGCGCTCCACGTCAGGTGCGCGACCGGCATCATGGTGTGCGCAAGGATCTCATCGTAACTTGCCGGCAGGATCTGCTCGCTCACGCCGGCGGCGACGAGCTTATAGCCGGAGCTCGCGGTGCCGCGCATGCCGAGCGCATCCCAGCCGATTTGCCGCTCGAGCCTGTAGTCGTTCTTGAGGAAAACCGCGAGCACCTGATCGCCGCTCGCCGCGTCCGGCGAGCGCCGCGCCGTGGTGACAATGCCGTCGGCGGCCTCGCCGTAGGAGATGACCGTCGCCATGCGTTCGAGCTTGATGCGACCTTCATGCGTTTGAATCGGAGCCGCGCTGTTGCGCAGATCGCCGCCGCGATTGCCCTCGGTGGTCGAGGAGGCGAGCAGCAACTGCTCGCTGGCAATGTGCCGCATCAGCCGCTGGTGCCAGGCGCTGCCGCGGCCATGCCGCACGATGCACGCCACCTTGGTCTGATGCATGGCGAAGATCATCGCGGTCGAGGCGCAGGCGCGCCCGAGCGTGTAGCAGACATCGACGATGTCGCCGATGCTCGCACCCTCGCCGCCGAACTCAGTTGGAATTGCCGCGCCCAAAAGACGCTCGGCGCGCGCAGCGGCGATCGCCTCGGCCGGCACGCGGGAGTCATGATCGACAGCGGCCGCATGCTTGGCGGCGACGGCCGCGACGCGTTCGGCGCGCGCCGCCAGGCTCTCTTCCGGTCCCGAAGGGCTGCCTGCGACGTGCAAGTTCCGGACCGGCCCGCGGGCCGCGGAAGCGGAATGTTTTGTCGCCGGCCGCGCGCTCATAGATGTACTCACCGATACCTCACCCAAGGGCCGCATGATCAATTCGGAAAACCGGTTTCCACTTTCCGGATCATGCCCATGGTTCGCTTTCCGCGATCCCACTAAGAGGCAGGTACTGCCAAAGTAGCTAAAAGGCAGCGGCAATAGACCGAAATTGCCCTTGTTCTTTCGTATCAAGGTTACCAATCGCAAACCCTTCGCCTAACAAGGACGTTACTGGCGGTTAATCAGAAAATGCTATTCGAAATGCAGGGCGCAGCAGAGCCTGCAGACATCGCTATTCGGAGAAACAATCCACCGTGCTCGACCGCACCAACGAAAACGTCGCCGATCGCGTGGCCGCGCTCGTGCGCAAAGTCCTGGACAGAGAAGAGATCAACAAAGCCGTCGGAACCGACGACGACTTACGCGCGAGCGGGCTGTCCTCGCTCGGTCTGGTCAATCTGATGCTGTCGGTCGAGACCGAATTCGATCTCAAAATCCCCGAGCGTGACATGACGCCGACGAATTTCCGCTCGATCACGCGGATCGCGGAACTCGTGGATACGCTGTCGCAGGCGCCGGCCGCGACTGCCTGACCGCCGCGCTTTTCAAATTCCTGCCATAGCGGACCTCGCCCGCGCCTCGCCATAATGTCGCAGTGTTGCTATGAACACTGGCGACGTTGCGGGGCCGCGCGGGGGATTCATGGAATTCGGCATTCTTTTCACGTCGCATCCGAACACCGAGGCCGAGCCTTATCCGCACCGCGACGTTCACCAACGGGTCACCCGGCAGATCGTGCGCGCCGATCAGCTCGGCTTCGATTATGCCTGGATCGCCGAGCATCACTTCAGCAACGAATACGGCATCATGCCCGACGTCTTCGTCTATGCCGGCTATCTCGCGGCATTGACCAAACGCATCAAGATCGGCACCGCGGTCGTGACGTTGCCGCTGGCCAATCCGCTGCGGGTCGTGGAGAACACCGCGTTCGTCGACATTCTGAGCGACGGCCGGTTCGCGCTCGGTCTCGGCTCGGGCTACCGTAAATACGAGTTCGACGGCTTCGGCGTCGATTTCGACGGCCGGCGCGATCTTCAGGAAGAGGCGCTGCCGCTGGTGCTCGAGCTATTGCGGCGTAAGCGCATCGATCACGACGGCAAGCATTTTAGTTTTCAGGTCGAGGGCGCCTACGAAGTGTTTCCGCACGCGCTGCAAGAGCCGCACCCGCCGATCTTTCTGGCCGGTGCAACCGAGCGCTCAATCGGGACAGCCGCGCGCATGGGGCTCGGCCTTTTTCTGTCGAGCTGGACGCCGTTCGACGAACTGGCGCGGCAGAGCGCGCACTATCGCGCGCTGCTCGCGGAGACGCCGCAGAGCCTGCGCGCTAATCCGGCGCGCGGCCATGTTGATGTAGCGCGCTGGGTTTATGTCGCCGAGACGGATGCCAAGGCCAAAAGCGACAGCGAGGCCGGCATCATGCGCAACCTCGCCCATTTCGGCAGCGGCCACGCTTCGGGTTATCTCGGCACGGTCGGCGCCACCATGCGCGACTACGACACGCTGACCCGCGACATTATCCTGCACGGATCGCCGGCCACCGTGTTCGGCAAGATCGAAGAATTGCAGGCGAAGGCGCACAACGCTTCGCTCATGCTGCATTTCCCGCCCTGGTACGGCGCGGACAAGGCGCTGGCCTCGCTTGAAATGTTTGCCGCCGAAGTGATGCCGAAATTCCAGCACGAGACGCGCGCGCAGAAGAGCACGTGACCGAAACGCATGCTCTTTTGGCTTCGTCATGGCGAGCCAACGAGGTCCGGCCCGAAGCGGCCGGCCCGATGTCAGGCTCCGCGAAGCAATCCAGACGCTTAGCAGGAAACCGGATTGCTTCGTCGCTTTCGCTCCTCGCAATGACGACAACTATCGCTCGCCGTCTTTCATCAGAAAACGCTCGAGCGCCGCGGCAGCCTTTTGGTCGCCGGAAAAATCCTCGGCCATCTTCTCATAGAAGCGCGCGGCGCCTTGGTAGAGCTCGCGCGCGGCCGGATCGTCGCCGGCGAAGCCGGCAATCTCCTGCATCTCCGCGATCCAGCGATAGGCCTTGGCCGGCATCTTCGGCAATTGCTGCTTGAACTGAGCAAGCATCTCTTTCTGGCTGAAGGAGAGTTCGTCGAACAGCGCATCGGCGGAGCCTGCGCGCATCGCCGCCAGTATCATGGCGGCGCCGATCGCCTGCGTGCCCTTGTTGATGCCGGCGTAGGACATTTTCAGTGCGGACGCCGCACTCAACGGACCTTCCAGCACGCGCACGTCGAGCCCGTATTGGCGCAAGCTCGCGAAACGCGCGGCCGCCGCGCCGGACGCATAGAGCCGCGGGCCTGAAACCCCCACCTTACTCTCCCCCGGCTGCGCGGGAGGGATAGGAGCGGGAGGCGGGCCGATGATGCCCGCATCGACGAACGCGCAGCCGGTCGGCGCGATTGCCGCGGCAACCTTCTCGACCGTCGCCGGATTGATGGCGTTGCAATCGACATAGACCGGTTTGGCGTTGCTTGCGGTCAGGACCGGCGCGAAACGCTGCGCCAACGCGAGCGCATCGCCCGGCGGCAGGATCGACAGAACAAAGTCGGCGGCGGCGATTTCCTCGTCGCTCACCGCGACCATGCCGGCCTCGCCCGCCCGTGCGGCGGTGGCGTCACTCCGGCCGGCCAGGCTCGTGAGCACACGCACGCCGTGACTGGCGAGCCGCTTTCCGATGCCGGCGCCCATGGCGCCAGGAGCGATGATGGCAACAGCAATGGTCATGCTTCCTCACTTGCCCACGGCGGAGGCGACGCCCGGGTCGAAACGACGACGGACGCAAGAGCCGAAATAGCACCGACATTGCCCGACCGCCAACCACTGGCCGGCCGCGCTTGACCAAGATCAATGCCGCCGGCCGCCATTGCGCCCAAACGACCGTAGATGGCAAGGCCGCGAACATGAACGTCGTCGAGATCAAGTATTTTTCGGACGTGCTGTGCGTCTGGGCCTACATCTCGCAGGTGCGCATCAACTCCATCAAAGAAAAATTCGGTAACGGCGTGCGCATCGAGCACCATTTCTGCTCGGTGTTCGGCGACACCGCCACCAAGATCGACACCGCATGGAAAGACAAAGGCGGATATGCCGGCTTCAATGCGCATCTGCAGCAAACGGCTGGCAAGTTCCCTCATATTGAGGTGCATCAGGATGCCTGGCTCCAGACGCGGCCAGCAAGCTCAATGAGCGCGCATCTCTTCTTGAAAGCCGTTCAGCTTGCCGAGGGCAACGACACTTTCGATCAGGCGATGTGGGCGTTCCGCCGCGCTTTCTTCAAAGAGTGCCGCGACATCTCGCGCTTCGACGAGCAGCGTGAGATCGCGGCAGCGCTTGGCATCGATGCCGGCGCCATCGAGGCGCGTATCCACTCGGGCGCGGCCTTCGCCGCGCTCGCCGCCGATTATCAGGAAGCCGAGAAGCTGCGCATCGAAGGCAGCCCGAGCCTGGTGCTCAACCAAGGCCGGCAGAAGCTTTACGGCAATGTCGGCTTCCGGCTGATCGAGGCCAATGTGCAAGGCCTGATGCGCACGCCCGCGAGCGACGACGCAAGCTGGTGCTGAGCGGTGCGTCATTTCGGAGTGACGCGAAGCGTCAGCCCGGAATCCATATGCGCTGACCGCGGTTATGGATTCCGGGCTCCTCGCTATCGCTCGGCCCCGGAATGACGGCGGAGAGTCATACCGTAACAGGCGCGTCCTGTGCGACGCCGGTCAGCAGCCGCCTGCGGAGCGCCGGCGGCCGACCGTCGGCGCTCGGCTGATAGAAGACCGAAAAGCGCGCAGCGGCGTCCGCAAACACCGCGGCGTCGGCCGGTTTTTTCACCTCGAACGCGTCAAAGCCCGAGCGCAGCAGGAACTGAAACTGATCGCGCAACACCTCGCCCGCGGCGCGCAGCTCGCCGCGAAAGCCGTAACGCTCGCGCAGCAAGCGCGCCTGGCTATAGGCGCGGCCATCCTTGAACTTCGGAAAGACGAGCGCGATCAGCCCGATACGATCGATCCACGGCGCAAGCTCGGTGACGCGGCGATCATTGGGCCAGATCACGCCAACCGGAGCATCGCGCTCGACGAGTTCGCGCGCATCGGCGAGAAAGCGCGCCGCCGTCAACAGCACCGGTACGCTATCGGGCAACGGCGCGTCGTCTTCCACGCGCACATATTGGTCTTCGACGATCTGGCCGGCTTTAACGAGTGGCATAGATACGCTCCCTGAATGGCTCGACGCCGGTGCGTTTGACGGTTTCGATGAATAGTTCATCCGGCCGCGCGCGCAGCTCGACATAAGCGGCGGCGATATCCTCGATCACGTCGGCGACCTGCGCGTAAGGCACCGCCGGGCCGACCAGCGCCCCAAGCTGGGCGTTTTCGTCGGCCTTGCCGCCGAGCGTGATCTGATAAAACTCCTCGCCGTTCTTCTCGACGCCGAGAATGCCGATGTGGCCGACATGATGGTGGCCGCAGGCATTGATGCAGCCGGAAATATTGATGTGCAGGCGACCAAGATTGCGCGCCAGCTCGGGCTTGTTGAAGCGGCGGGTGATTTCCTGCGCGATCGGGATCGAGCGCGCATTGGCGAGACTGCAATAGTCGAGGCCGGGGCACGCGATAATGTCGGTGATCAGCCCGACATTGCCGATGGCAAGGCCGACCGCATCGAGCGCGCGGTAAAGCTCCGGCAGGTCGCGCTGCGCGACGTGCGGCAGAACGAGATTCTGCTCGTGCCCGACGCGGATTTCGCCGAACGAATAGCGGTCGGCCAGATCGGCGATCGCGTCCATCTGCTCGGCGGTGGCGTCGCCCGGCGTGCCGTCTTCCGGCTTGAGCGATAACGTGACGATCGCATAGCCCAGCACTTTATGATTAGCGACCGAATTGCCCATCCAGGCATCGAAGCCGCGATCGGCGCGGCGGGCCTGCGCCAGCGCCGGAGGGCTATCCTGGAGCTCCAGATAATCCGGATAGGTGAAGCGCGCGGCGATCTCGGCCAACACCGCCGGGTCGAGCGCCAGCGCGCCGTCTTTGGTGCTCTGCCATTCGGCGTCGACCTCTTTGGCGAACGCCTCGGCGCCGAGCTCATGCACCAGGATCTTGATGCGCGCCTTGTAGATGTTGTCGCGCCGGCCGAATGAGTTGTAGGTGCGCAAGACCGCTTCGACATAGCTCAAGACATCGCGCTTATGCAGAAACGGCTTGATGGTCTTGGCGAGGAACGGCGTGCGGCCGAGCCCGCCGCCGACCATCACCTCAAAGCCGGTTTCGCCGGCGCCGTTGCGATGCAGCCGCAACGCCAGATCGTGGATCGCCAAGGCCGCGCGATCGTGGCTCGAGGCGCCGACCGCGATCTTGAACTTGCGCGGCAGGAATGAGAATTCCGGGTGCAGCGTGACATGCTGGCGGACGAGCTCGGCCCAGATGCGCGGGTCCTCGATCTCGTCGGGCGCCACGCCCGCCCATTGATCGGTAGTGAGATTGCGCACGCAGTTGCCGCTGGTCTGCATGGCGTGCATGCCGACGCTGGCGAGATCGGCCATCGCGTCCGGCAATTGTTCGAGCTTGATCCAGTGATATTGGATGTTCTGCCGGGTGGTGAAATGGCCGTAACCGCGATCGTAGCGGCGCGCCACATGCGCCAGCATGCGCAGCTGCGCCGACGACAGCGTGCCGTACGGAATGGCGGTGCGCAGCATATAGGCGTGCAGCTGCAGATACACGCCGTTCATTAGCCGCAGCGGCTTGAATTCGTCTTCGCTGAGTTCGCCGGAGAGGCGGCGCGCGACCTGATCGCGAAATTCCGCGACGCGCTCCTTCACCAAGATCCGGTCGAGTTCGTCGTAATGGTACATGTCAGACGACTTTCAGCTCTCTATCGGAGCGTTCTCCCCATCGCGGCGCGATCAAATTCCGAATATCACCGGCAGATCGATGGTCGGACCGCCGCGCCGGATGCGCTCGCGCAAATTGCCCGGCAAGACTTCGCCATCGCGGGTGAGCTTGACCGGCGCGATGTAGGGATCGACCGCGCGCAAGCCGTCGGTGGCCGCGGCATCGACCAGGTGCCGCGCCTGCGCGGCATCGCTGGTGACGACGGCCTCGTCGAGCTCGGTGGTCCAGTCGCCGGCAGCGCTACGATAGATCACCGCGCCGTCGCCGACGCGATTGGCGGTGACCACGACGGGGCCGGTGATTTTGATTTTTTGTTGCAGCGGCGAGGTCATATTTCCCTCTGGGTCCCTCGATGGAGGCTATGGCGGGCTGGCCGGGGCGTAGATTGTTGCGGGCCGGCCGACATTGCGGAACGATCTTCTATATAGAGTGCGTAATTCCGCCGAAAAAGAAGATTATTCTACCAAATTGGGTGCACGCAGGAGCATATTCGCACGCCCTGGGAGCCCGCCGTGAGAAAGTCCTTTTATCGGCGGGTCAGGCGCCCGCTCTTTTCAAGGGGCTCTGAGCCGTCCTTGGTCTTGGGACGCGCCTTGGGGGTGCGGCTGGGGGCGCGTCTTGGGGGCGCGTCTTGGCGGCGCGTCTTGGGGGCGCGTCTTGGGGGCGCGTCTTGGGGGCGCGTCTTGGCGGCACCCGATTTGTCGGCTCTCGCAGACGAGGGCGTTGAGGCGCGGCGGCAGCGGCCGACTCCTCGCTTCAGCGCGAGGCGCGGAAATCTGCCGCCACACCTTTGTCCGGAGTTATCTCCGGAATACTGTTTGGTCTTTGCGAGATTGGCGAACCCGCTTTAGGCAGTCTTGATCCAAACTGCTTTCACGTTGAGATATTCCTCCATGTGCTGGAGCCCGGACTCGCGGCCATATCCGCTCATCTTGTAGCCGCCGAACGGCATCGCCGGGTCCATGGCCTGATAGCAATTGACCCAGACGGATCCGGCACGGATGGCGCTCGCCAGACGATGCGCCTTGCTGACGTCGCGCGTCCAGACGCCGCTGCCGAGGCCGAACATGGTGGCATTGGCGCGTTGCACCAATTCGTCCATGTCCTTGAACGGGATCGCCGAGATCACTGGACCGAAAATCTCTTCCTGGGCGATGCGCATGTCGTCGCGCACATCGGCGAACACCGTCGGCGGCACGAAATAGCCTTTCGCCAGCGGCCCCTCAGTCAATCGCTCGCCGCCGGCAAGTGCGCGCGCTCCCTCTTGCTTGCCGAGGCTGAGATAGCCGGACACGCGCTCGAGCTGCTGTTCCGATACCAGCGGGCCGATTTGCGTTTCCGGATCCAGCCCGTTGCCGACCCGCAGGTTCTTGCCGAACGTTGCCACCCGGTCGGTGAACTCGTCATAGACTTTTTGCTCGACGAACAGCCGCGTGCCCGCGCTGCAGATCTGGCCGGAATTGGCGAACACGGCCATGGCGGCGCCGGGCACCGCCGCCTCGATATCGGCATCGGCGAAGACGATGTCGGGCGACTTGCCGCCAAGCTCGAGCGAGACGCGCTTGAGGTTGCCGGCGGACGCGCGCACGATCGACTGGCCGGTGACATGCGAGCCAGTGAAGGCGACCTTGTCGACGCCCGGATGGGACGCGAGCGCGGCGCCGGCGGTTTCGCCGTAGCCGGGCACGACATTGACCACGCCGGGCGGGACGCCGGCTTCGACCGCCAATTCGGCGAGCCGCAGCGGCGTCAGCGGCGCCTCTTCGGCCGGCTTGAGGATGACCGTGCAGCCCGTGGCCAGCGCCGGACCGATTTTCCAGACCGACGCGCCGAGCGGGCCGTTCCAGGGAATGATCGCGCCGACCACACCCACGGGCTCCTTCAGCGTGTAGGAAAATATCTCGCCGGGCAGCGAGTTCGGAATGGTCTCGCCATGGATAGCAGTGGCTTGGCCGGCGTAATAGCGCAGCATTCCGAGCACACGCAGCCGCGTGCCGCGGGTCCGGCTGATCGGTGCGCCCATGTCGAGGGTGTCGAGCGCACTCAGCTCGTCGAAATGACGCTCGACCAGATCGGCAAGCTTCAAGAGAATCTGCTGGCGCTCGTACGGCTTGAACTTGCTCCACGGCCCTTCGAACGCCTTGCGGGCCGCGGCGACCGCACGGTTGATATCCTCGGCGTCGCCCTCCGCCACCGTGGCGAGCAATTCGCCGGTCGCGGGATTGCGGCTTTCAAAGTGCTTGCCGGAAGCGGCATCCACCCACTTGCCGTCGATCAGCATCTTTTTGTAGGAGCCGTCCGCATAGGGATGGCGGCTCATTGGAATGGTTTTAGCTTGGGCCATGCTGTGTTTTCCTCAATCGCTGTGTGCGTTTCAGTTCCGCGAAGGCTCACTTCCGTGAATGTTCACGTTCCGCGAAACGCCGTTATATCTTTGAGAATATAACGACTATGAACGAAAGGCGGCAAAAAGGCAAAGCGCGCTTACATCGGGAAAAATCGATCGCAGGACACTCCGACACGCCGCCATTCGCCGCGCAGCCCGCAGCATAAGACAGCGAATGCGTTCGGACCATCCGGCGCGACCGCAAGGCCGGCATTCCATCGCAGCAAGCCGCAGCGATCGCGGCGATGCCGGCCACGACGCTTCTGGGGCGGGCGAGCCGATTACGCTTCAGGCGCCGGGCCGCACCAGCCCGGCAGATGGGTCGCCGCGTCACTCTTGGCGAGTTCGAGCGCCTTTTCCAGCGCGCGATTGAAGTCGCTCTCGACCACCTTGCGCTTGACGCGCCGGCGCAAAAAGTCCGCCCAGAGAAATTCGCTGAACGGCGTGGTGTCCTTGGCAAAGCCCCCGGCGCGGCGCAACTCGCCAGCAAGCGAGCGGAACGGATCGTCGACGAGTCCGGTCACCGATTTGGGAATGTCGTCATAGTGGCGGCGGCGGCCGTCAACATCGAACGGATGCATCCAGTTGCGGTTGTCCATGACGGTCCAGAACTCATCCGGCTCGAGCGTGCTCAGATTGGCCGTCACCGTCACTGCCATTTGCTTGACGCCCTCTCCATGCAAGGCGAGCGAGAGATGATGGTGGTCGACGACGTAATGCCGGCGCTTCGGCCCGAGCACGACCGGGATCATGTGGGAGCCGAGGAATTTCCCGCCTTTCTTGCCGCTGGTCTCGCGCCAGCGCTTGCGCTTGGCCTCGACCTCGCGCATGCCGACCGTGATCTGAGTCGGGCGCAAATCCATAATCGCAACAGTGGTTAAGACTGGTTCGCGAACGGTCATTTCAGTTCGCTCCTATCTGAGTTTCCGATGCTTCGCGCATGGCGCCTGCGTTTGTTTGGTACGACAGGCCCAAGCGGGGGACAAGTATACCTTCGACATTGGTTCGCCGCATTGCAGCGGCACTCGTCCGTGGACAAAACGGGCGAAGCTCGCTATGGCGGTTAAGGCATGATGAACGGGCCATGACCACGCTCCCGCGTCTTCGCATATTCGCGCATCCTCACACGACGGGCTTCGGCGCCATTCTCGCGGCCGCCGCCTGCCTGGCGGCATGGAGCCTGCCTGCCTGGGCGGAAGGCGCCAAAGGCGGGGCCTGTGTGCCGTCGGCCTACCGGGTAGTCCTCGATGTCGGCCATACCGCCGCCGTGCCCGGCGCGCTCAGCGCCCGCGGCGTCACGGAATACTCATTCAACATGCAGCTTGTGGACGCAATCAAGCAGGCGCTGCTGGAGGCGGGCTTCGACCAAACCACAAAGCTGATCACGGCCGCCGCGCCATGGCGCGGGCTTTTCCAGCGCGCCGTGCGCGCCAACGATGCGCACGCCGATCTCTTCATCGCCATCCATCACGATTCGGTGCCGGATTCTCTCGCCGAGACCTGGGAATATGAAGGCAAGAAGAACCAGTACTGCGACCGGTTCAGCGGCTACGCGATCTTTGTTTCAAACGCCAATGGCGACCGGAGCGGCAGTCTCGCCTTCGGTCATCTGCTCGGCACAGAATTGCAGAAGCAGGGCCTGCACTATACGCCGCATTACACCTTCCCGATCATGAAGCGTTTCCGGCACGAGCTCCTCGATTCCGAGGCCGGTGTGTATCGCTACGATCACCTCGTCGTGCTGCGCACCGCGCGGATGCCGGCGGTGCTCCTGGAAGCGGGCTCGATCGTCAACCGGCAGGAAGAGCTCGAGCTCGGCACGCCCGAGCGCCGGCTTGCGATCGCCAAGGCCGTCACCGCCGCGGTCACGGATTTTTGCGCGGCGCGTGCGCCGGCGACCGTGCGGCAGGTGAAGGCGCCGGCTGCGCGCGCCGCAGGGGCCTCCCTGGCGCACTAGAGCGGGACGACTTTTCTTCGAATCGGCATCCCTCTCTAGCGTTTTGTTTGAGCATGATCTTTTCGGAAAACCGGCGTCCACTTTTCCGGATCATGCTCTAAGTGCATTCACCAAAAATTCTCCCTTCGCGAATTTTTCAAAGTTCCGGGAATAAACAGCCGTACCGCCCGGTCTCATCCTCGCAAGCCACAATGCTTGGCGTCGAGGAGAGAAAAACATGCGCGATGTGGAAGAAGACGGCTTAAACCGCCGCAAGGTGCTCGAATGCATGACCTGGGTCGGCACCGGGGTTTTGTGGACGATTGCCGGCGGCGTGCCGCGTTCGGCCGGCTTGATTGAACGGGCGTCGGCGCAGGAAATGCGCGGACTGACCTTCCTGCAAATCTCCGACAGCCATATCGGCTT